>JAZNQO010000026.1:0-279340 GCA_045590215.1 Clostridia bacterium
CAGGCCGTTTATGTGCCTGCGGACGACTTGACGGACCCTGCTCCCGCTACCACCTTTGCCCATTTGGATGCTACCACCGTGCTCAGCCGCAGCATTGCTTCCCTTGGCATTTATCCGGCCGTGGATCCATTGGACTCCACCAGCCGCATCCTTTCTCCTGAAATCGTGGGCAATGAGCATTACGAAGTGGCTCGTCAGGTGCAGGGCATTTTGCAGCGGTATAAGGAATTGCAGGATATCATTGCCATCATGGGCATGGACGAATTGAGCGACGAAGACAAAGTCATCGTGGCTCGTGCTCGTAAGGTGCAGCGTTTCCTCAGCCAGCCCTTCTCCGTTGCCGAGCAGTTTACCGGCATGGAAGGCAAATATGTGCCGCTGAAAGAAACCATCCGTGGCTTCCGTGAAATTATCGAAGGCAAGCATGACGACCTGCCTGAAAGTGCTTTCCTGTTTGTTGGCACCATTGAAGAAGCTGTCGCCAAGGCAAAGAAGGGTGAATAATCATGGCTGTAACCTTTCATCTTCAGATTGTAACGCCGGATAAACCCGTGTTTGACGGTCAGGCTGAAAAAATCATCGTACGCACTATTTCCGGTGATGTGTGTATTTTAGCCCGTCATATTGATTATGCTGCGCCCCTTGGCATTGGAGAAGCAAGGGTGACGGATGAACAGGGCAACACACGCATCGCTGCCTGCAACGGCGGCCTTATCAGCGTTTCCGATGGGGAAGTGCGTGTAATGGCTACAACCTTTGAATGGGCAGACGAAATTGATGTGGAAAGGGCGAAGCGTTCCCAAGAAAAAGCCGAAGAAAAGCTGCATCATCTCAGCCCCGACGATGCCGATTATGCCGTGCTGGAAGCGAAATTAAAGCGAGCACTGCTCCGCATCAAAGTGGTTGAATAAGCAAAGAGCACCGGAAAAACCGGTGCTTTTTTATTGTGTGCTTGGGATGTATATTCTCTTATCTCTTTTCTGAAAACATGCGCAAAATGCCCCGGAAAATCCGCGGAGCCCGAACACAAACCACTCTAATGGATGCCATAGGCTTCTCCTTTCTCTTACAATAGCAGTACACCAATCACGATCAATGCAATACCAATCAGTGAAAACCATGCCCATCCGGGAATGCAGAAAATCAAAATCAAAACCCCCGCTGCAATGAGGATGCCGCCCAGTATTTTGGAAAGAAAGCCGCTGTTATCCGGATAGGATTTTTCGTATACATCATCCTTCTTGCATTGCAAAAAACCACCTCCTTTTTGAACATATGTATACCCCTTTGCGCCTATGCCCCAATGCCTTATTTTTATTCTTTTTCTAACACGATATTGACGCTTGATTTTTTATGATAAACAGGGTAGAATAAATTTGTATGGAGAGCATGAAGCAGTGTATGGAGAGAATGTCCAGCCTCTTAAAGCAGCATGGTTCGCCGCAAAGAGTGCTGGTTGCGCTATCCGGCGGTATGGATTCGGTAGCGTTATTTTGCATATCCAGAATGCTGGCAGAAAAGGAAGGATTTTCCCTTGCCGCTGTCCATGTGCATCATGGATTGAGAGAGACGGCCGATCGTGACGCTTCCTTTTGTGAAGCTCTTTGTGAAAAGAACGGTGTGCCTTTTTTTCTGCAATATGTGTGCCCGGCATCGGCTTCCGAAAACGATGCGCGTATTGCCAGATATCAGGCATTTGCGGAGGTTTATCAAAAGTGGCAGGCGGAAGCACTGCTATTGGCGCACCACCGCTCCGATCAGGCTGAAACGCTGCTTTTACACCTCTTCCGTGGCAGCGGAAGCCAAGGCCTCGGCGGCATGAAGGAATGTTCCTATCTTTCAATGAACGGCGTTTCCATGCGGCTTTTGAGGCCCTTACTGCATGAAGAAAAAGAAACACTCCGGCACATCGCACAGGAGTTTAGCGGCGCATGGTGCGAGGATGAAACAAACGCTTCCTGCCATTATCTGCGGAATTATTTCCGATTGCAAGTGCTGCCCCTTATCAAAAAGCGGCTGCCGGAAGGGGAAGAAGCCTTATGCAGAGCAGCTGATATCCTCCAATGCGAAAGCGATTGGATGGAAAGAGAAGTGGATCATTTTCTTTTGCTTCACATGAAGAAAAGGCCGCCTTTATTGCTTCTTGATACAGCCGCTTTCCAAGCTGCTCATGAAGCCCTCAGGCGGCGCATCCTTCGCCGCATCCTGCCTTTTGAAGCTGATTACAAAACCATCGAAAAGGCAGCACGGATTGAGAAACAGCAAACAGTAAATTTGCCCAAAGGATGGTTCTTGAAGGCGTATGCGCAATCCATTTACCTGATCCCTAACCCTTTGGAAAAGCCTGCCCTTGGCACTTTACTTTGCCTCCCGGCTAACGGAAATACAGGGGATGGAAAACACAGCCAGATTCTGCCGGAATCGCTGTATCAAAAGTGTATTCTTCGCTATTGGCAGCCGGGGGATTTCATTCAGCCCTTTGGCATGCAGGGCACAAAATCCATGCAGGATTATTTCACGGATCGAAAAATAGAAGAGCCTATAAGGAACATCACGCCGCTTCTTTGTCTTGAAAATGAAGTGATCTGGGTCATTGGCATCGGGGCTTCCGAAAAGGCAAGATACAAAGAGAATGAAAAAGCAGTTTTGCTGCAATACTCCGATATAACGAAAGCATAAAGAAGGGAGATTTCTTTCATGGATACCAACGCAAAGCTTTATCAGGACTTGGAAAAGGTGCTCATCACAAGGGAAGAAATCAAGGCGGCTGTGAAAAGCCTTGGGGAGAGGATCACCCGTGATTATGCCGGAAAAGAGCCGCTGATGGTGTGCATCTTGAAAGGTGCCGTGATGTTTTATAACGACCTGATCCGTGAAATTGACCTGCCGCTGACCATGGAATTCATGTCCATTTCCAGTTATGGCAACAGCACCAAAACATCCGGCGTTGTCAATATCCGTAAGGATCTTGACGTGGACGTGACGGGGAAGGATATTATCTTGGTGGAAGATATCGTGGATAGCGGCATGACCCTTTCTTTCTTAAAGAAGGTTTTTGATACCAGAAATGCTGCCTCCGTTTCCATTGCAACCCTTCTTAACAAGCCTGCCCGGCGCAGGGTGGATTTGGACGTGGAATATTATTGCTTTAATATTCCCGATGCTTTTGTGGTAGGCTATGGGCTGGATTACGCAGAAAAATACCGCAATCTGCCGGATATCGGCGTTTTGCACCCCAGAATTTACACAAATGAGGAATGAAATCATTGTCAAGAGATGGCAATGTGTGGTATAATTATAAAGATTTGAACTATTTTGTGGTATAGGTCAAATTGCATTGTTATTGATGGAGGAAATGGAAGTTGAGAAAAGCATCAAAGGGCATTATGGGTTATCTGGTAATGATCGCCCTGTTTATCTTTATGGTCGTTCTTTTATCCAACGGTCTCACACCCCAAAGCAAGCGCATCGAATATCCGGAGCTGCTTCAAATGATCGAAAAGGAAGAAGTGGATATTGTTTCCATACGAAATAATAACCTGATCGGTCATCTGAAAAACAGCCGTATTTCCCTTGCCGATTATCCCAAGCGTGCTTATGATTTTGAAACCACCATCGGCGGTGATTTTTATGATACTGTGCTGAAAATGCAGGCGCAGAAAATGGGCGTTGATGTGGAAGACGTTAGTGTTAATGACCTTTCTTTTGAAATTCAGTATCTGGCTCCCATCACAACGCCTTGGTATCTGGAAATCATTCCTTATCTTCTGCCGATGATCCTGCTTGGCGTGATGTGGTGGCTTATTATGCGTCAGCAGACGGGCGGCAACGGCAAGGTGATGAATTTTGGCAAGAGCCGTGCCAACATGGTAGACCCCAGCAAGAATAAGGTTACCTTTGCCGATGTGGCAGGGGCAGACGAAGAGAAAGAAGAACTGCATGAAATCGTCGATTTCCTGAAAAATCCCAAGCATTATGTGGACTTGGGTGCCCGGATTCCCAAGGGCGTGCTGCTGGTAGGCCCTCCCGGCACGGGTAAAACCTTGCTGGCAAAGGCTGTGGCAGGGGAAGCCAATGTGCCTTTCTTCTCTATCAGCGGTTCTGATTTTGTGGAAATGTTCGTGGGCGTTGGTGCCAGCCGTGTGCGTGATTTGTTTGAGCAGGCCAAGCGAAATGCGCCCAGCATTGTATTTATTGACGAAATTGACGCCGTTGGCCGTCATCGCGGTGCCGGCCTTGGCGGCGGTCACGACGAAAGAGAACAGACGCTGAACCAGCTGCTGGTGGAAATGGACGGCTTTGCCGCCAATGAAGGCGTCATTGTGATGGCCGCCACCAACCGCCGTGATATTCTGGATCCTGCGCTGCTGCGTCCTGGCCGGTTTGATCGTCAGGTGACGGTGAATTACCCGGACGTGGATGGCCGTGTCGCCATTTTGAAAGTGCATGCCCGGAACAAGCCGCTGGCTGAAGATGTGGACTTGGATAACATTGCAAAACGCACGCCCTATGCCACCGGTGCTGACCTTGAAAACATCATGAACGAAGGTGCCATTCAGGCTGCCCGTGAAAAGTGCAAGGATATCACCCAGGAAAACCTGATCGAGGCCGTGGAACGCATTCAGATGGGTCCCGAAAAGAAGAGCCATAAGGTGCTGGAACGTGATCGGCAGATCACCGCTTATCACGAAGCCGGCCACGCCATCGTGGGTCATTTCCTGCCCCTTTGCGATGATGTGCATATGATTACCGTGGTTCCCCGTGGGCAGGCTGCCGGCATGACGCTGCTGCTGCCTGAAAAGGAATATGACCATACCACCAAGAACCAGCTGCTGCAGCGGATTGCCATGTCCCTTGGCGGCCGTGCCGCAGAACAGCTGACGCAGGACGATATTACCGCCGGAGCCATTTCTGATTTGCAGCGTTCCACGGAAATCGCCCGCAGCATGGTGACAAAGCTTGGCATGAGCGAAAAGCTGGGCACGGTATACCTTGGCAGCGATCAGGAAATCTTTGTGGGCATGGAATTTGGTCAGAGCCGTGAATACAGCGAAGCTACCGCCGCCCTGATCGACGAAGAAGTACGCACCATTTTGGATAACGCCTATCAAAAGGCTCTGGACGTGCTGACGGAAAAGAGAAGCCTTCTGGAAGGCCTGGCGGAACTTTTGATTGAAAAAGAAACTATCAATCATGCGGAATTCCTGCGCTTCGTAAACGGCGAAAGCGTGGAAGAGGAAGCAGCAAAAGAAACGGAAGGTCCTTTCGAAGAAATTGTGCAGGAAAATGCCGATGAAACGCCCGCCGAAGAGGCAGTGAAAGAAGAAAAGGAATAATTCCTTTTCATACAATACCGGTTAAGGAGTAAAGGTTAACTCATGAATACCAATGGTTATCAAAGCCCAATGTATAACAGCCAAAAGGCAAAAAAACGCCCGCTGCGTCTTTTGCCTTTGCTTGCTGCGCTTGCTTTGATAATCGCCATTGTGGTCGGCGTGCTGCTTGGTATTGAGGCCTCCAACCATAAAAAACTGGTGGAAGAAGTGGAATCCTTCCAAGGGGTATTTCTTCCCAATATCTATGTGGACGGCATTTGTGTCAGCGGCATGACGCCCCAGGAAGCTATTGATACCGTTGTGGAAGCGGTTAATCAGCGGCAAAACAGCTGGAGCACCAATCTTGTTTATCAGGGGCATACCTTTGCCACGCTGAACTATCAAACCCTTGGCATCCAAACGGATATTGCGGAGGTTTACAGCCTTTTGCAAGAAGCCTATACATACGGTCATCGCCCGGATGCCTTGGAGCAGAATAAGCAGGATTATGAAACCTTCTCCAATTCCGTCTATCAGGTGTACACCACACAGACTGACCTTGACACCACCCTTTTGGATCAGATGCTTTCCGAAATTGCCGCTTATTTCTCCCGTGAGCCCGTGGATGCGTATCTCGTCTATTTCTATCCGGCGGATTGGGATAACCCCTTCGGCATTCAACCGGAATCTTACGGCTATACGCTGGATGTTGCGCCCGTCAGGGAAAAGATATTGCAGATGGCCATGAGCGGCGAATCCGGCAATATTGAGATGGAGCCCACCATCATTGCCCCCAAGGTGACAGCCAATGATGTGCGAAAGACGGTTACGCTGATTGGCGAAGCCATTACCCCCGTTGCCACCTCTTCCACCACCCAGCGCACGGATAATATCCGGGTAGCGTTATCCCGTTATCACGGGCTGGAAGTGAACCCCGGCGAAACGATAAGCTTCAATAAGCTGGTGGGGGAACGAAGCATGGAAAACGGCTTCCAGCTGGCTATCGAATACGCCAACGGCCTTAATGCCTGGGGATGGGGCGGCGGCGTTTGTCAGGCCAGCACAACGGTATATCTTGCCGCACTCCATGCCAATTTGCAGATTGTTAACCGCACCTCCCATTCCGATGAAGTAACCTATACGGAGTTCGGGCAGGATGCAACGGTGTATTATTCCTCCGGCCGGAAAATTGACTTTTCCTTCAAGAACGATACGAATAGTAAAATCTATATCATGGCACGGGTAGAGCAAAAGAGCCGGAACAATTATCAATGCGTGGTGCGCATTTACGGCCAGTCCTTGGGCGATAATGTGAAATATACCTTGCGGACGCAAACGGTGGAAACGCTGCCTGCGCCGCTGATGCCCGAATATCAGGACGATACCCAACAGCAATATGTGACCTATAAGGACGAGGAGCCCTATCTGCTCCGTGAAGCCAGAGACGGCTATATCAACGAAACCTATCTGCAATACTGGGAAAACGGCGTGCTGATTTCAGAAGAGCTGATCAGCCGTGACACCTGCAAGGCCCGTGCCGCCCTTTTCCTGAAAGGAACGAAGAACCGTCCTTTGAACTGACAATATCATCACATGAAAAGACCCACGGCATTTATTTTGCCGTGGGTTTTGTGTTTTCACTTCAATAAATGCAATATTCACATTCCAGTCGTCCGTTATAGAGCCTGCGCTTTTGCTGCGCACGCTGGCCGAAACAACGTTCAAAGCCATGATGTGCCGTAATGACGCACATGTGGCTGCCTTCGTGGCGATCACGCAGTTTACGAAGGCCGGTATACAGCTTTTCGCACTGCTTTCTATCGCTGAGCCGTTCGCCGTAAGGGGGATTAGCGATGAAGCAGGGGGTGGCATAAGGGGCTTCCAAATCCCGCAAGTCTTTTTCAAATACTGTCACCTTTCCGCCAAGGCCTGCTTGCTTCAAATGCCGCTTGCAAAGGGTCAAAGCTTCCGGATCCAGATCGCTGCCGCCAATTTCCTGAATTTTGGATAAATCGAACTTTTCCTTTGCTTCCTCCCGAATGCGCTGCAGGGCTTTTTTATCAAACTGCTGCCATTCTTCGCAGGCAAAGGAACGGGTGAGGCCAGGAGCCCGGTTGCTTTGAATGAAAGCCGCTTCAATGAGAATGGTGCCTGTGCCGCAGCAGGGATCCCAGATAGGCTGAAAGCCGTGTCCTGGAGAAAGCAGCACCAAGGCCGCTGCCAGCGTTTCACGGATAGGGGCTTCGCCGTTCCATGTGCGATAGCCACGCTTGTTCAGCGCATTGCCGCTGGTGTCCAGCGTAATTCTGGCCAAATCGCCGTAGATTGCCACGTCAATCTTATATTCTGCACCTTTCTCTTCAAACCAGCTGATTTGATATTTTTTCTTCAGCCGCTCCACAATGGCCTTTTTAGCAATGGCCTGACAATCGCGAACGCTCATCAGCTGGCTGCGCACGCATTTTCCCGTAACGGGAAAACGGGCATCCTTGGGCAAGTATTTCTCCCACGGCAGGGAAGAAACGAATTGAAACAAATCCTCAAAGGAATTGACCTTTTCTTCGCCTAAAATCCAGAGAACACGATCCGCCGTCCGTAGCCATAAATTGGCTTCAAAGCAATGATTGGTATCGGCCTCAAAGCGTACGCCGCCCATTTCGCATTTTCCCTGAATGCCCATTCTGGCCAATTCGTTTTTCACAAGCCCTTCAAGACCAAAGGCTGCCGTTGCAAAGCATTCCATGCTTATTCTCCTTATTCCTGATGATAGATGCGCTTTAATTCTTCGGTGTCCCTGCCATCTGGATATTTAATCAAGAGTGGGGACAGCACATGAACTCCGGCAGAAACGCCTTTCATAGCCTCAATCAGCACAAGCCTTGCTTCTTTTTCGATGGTGCTGTGTACCATACGAATGCGTTTCACTTCCATCTGATATTTTTTCAGCGTCTCAATGGCTTCCGTTAGCCTGTGAGCAGGCAGCATAAAGCAAAATCTGCCGTGATATTTCAGCAGCCAATGCGCTGCCTTTGCAATATCCTCCAAGGTGCATGTTTCTTCCTGGCGCGCGCCCTGAATGGAAGGGTAGGGGCTTGGAATGGCGGCTCCCGTTGCCGCATAGGGGGGATTACAAGTGACAAGGGTATATTGAGCATGAGGCAGAACAGCCTTGATTTCTCGCAAATCCCCTTGATATACGGTAATGTGCGCTTCTGCTTGATTCAAAAGCACGCTTCTCTTGGCTCTTTCAGCTGCTGAAGGCAATATTTCCACCGCATCGCAGAAGATGGTCTTATTCCTGCCGAACAAAAGAAGGGGGATGATGCCCGTACCCGTACCCAAATCGCACACTTTGATTCTGTTTTGCAGCGTGGCAAAATCAGACAGAAGAACGGAATCCATGCTGAACCGAAAATCATTCTCCGATTGAATGATTTTCAGCCCGGCAAATTGCAAATCATCTACCCGTTCATCGCTGTAAAGCATCACATCATCCGTCATTTCGCATACTCCAAATATTTTTCCATGCAATAGCCGGTGTAATTCTCATGAATCACTTCGCACCAATCGTCGCCCACCTTGGTAATCAGAACATATACGTTCTTTGGAATTTCCGTCAGGATTTCCGCATCCGTTGAGCAATAGGCACGCATGTTCAAAGAAGAACTCTGGGAAATCACTTTACCGAGGATAGGTTCATCCAAGGTTTCCATGGTGGGGTCGATATAATGGTAATTGGAAGGGGAAGAAGGCTGCTGGGCACTTTGCTGATTGCCCGATGGCTTGTTGCTATCTGTATTAGATGAATCGAAAGAAAGGTAAGAGGTTAATACATAGCCTGTTACGCCGTTATATGCTACCTTGCACCATACCGTTCCCTTCTGATAGACGGGAATCTTTTCATATTGCGGAATCTGGCTGATCACAGTGGCATCCACATCGGCACTCATGCGCAAGTTCAAAGAGCCGGAAGCCGTCTTTACCGTGGCATAGCAGACGATATTACCATTTCCGCTTACAGGGGCTTTGGTGGGCGCAGGCTTTGGCGTTGCTTGCTGGGCTGTGCCCGTGAAAGTCAGGTATTTGGTCATCACATAGCCCGTGATGCCCATATAAGATACTTTCGACCAGGTGCTGCCTTTGCTCAACACTGTTACCGTTTCATATTGAGGAATCGTGCAAAGCACCATGCCATTGGCAGTTTTCCGCAGGTTCAGGCTGCCTTGCTGGGTTGTGACGATGGCGGTTTGCCCGGTTACAACAGGCGTTGATACAGGAGCCAGTGTGGGCTTTGCCGTCGCAGGGGCAGGGGTTTGCACAGGCTGTGCATTCAGGAAGGTTAAGAACTTCGTCATCACATAGCCCGTGGTGCCCATATACCAGACCTTGCACCAGCTGGAACCACGCTGAAGCACCGTGACTGTTTCATATTGGGGAATGGTGCGTAGAACACGGCCGTCCACCACTTCACGCAGGTTCAAAGACCCCTGTGCCGTAGTGACCCGTGCATATTGCTGTGCTTGGGTTGCGGGCGGCGTAACGGGCTGCGGCGTGCTGGTAGGCTTGGGCGTGACCTCAATCGCAGGCTTTTGCGTGGGCAAGGGCGTGAAAGCAGGCTGTGCTTCCAAAAGGGTCATGTATTTG
Source organism: Clostridia bacterium (assembly GCA_045590215.1). GTDB lineage: Bacteria > Bacillota > Clostridia > Christensenellales > Aristaeellaceae > RUG563. Next base: position 9,960 of record JAZNQO010000026.1, read on the forward strand.
CTCATGACATAGCCTGTTATACCGTTATAGGTCACCTGATACCAATCGGTAAAAATGGCATGCACTTGAATGATTTCATATTGAGGAATAGTATCCAGCACCCGGGCAGTGGAAGATTTCCCACTCCGCAGGTTCAGGGAGCCCTTTTCCGTTGTGACCATGGCGAAACGAAGGTTGGCGGAAGGAGCCTGCGTGGGCTTGGGGGAGGGCGTGACTGCGTTTTGGGTATTTTCGATGAAGGTTAGATATTTTGTCATCACATAGCCGTGATAACCCTTATAATTCACTTCGCACCAGTCGGCTGTTCTTTCTTTCACTTGAATCACGGTGTATTGGGGAATCTGGGTTAAGATACGAGCTCCATCCACCGCCTTTTCACGCAGGTTCAAGGATCCTTTGACCGTGGTTACACGGGCCTGCAAAGAAACCTCCTCTTCCGGTACGGGAACGGGGGTGGGGATAGAAGGCTGATAATCATCCGCCGGTGTAAAATCAATATAGTCCATGGATACATAACCCACACGCAGCCCATACTGAACATATGCCCAATTGCCGCTTACTGAAAACACAGGCAGCACATATTTGCCGGGAACGGTGGTCAAAACGGTGCTGTTTTTCATGCTGGGAGCGGTGCGCAGATTGAGCGCATTGGAATTAACCACCTTGCCATAGCCATACAAAACGGTCGGGGCAATCTGGCTTCCAGAAACCGTGCCATCATGATCTAAAGCATCCTTTGCCACATAGCCGCAAAGGCTGCCGTATGTTACCAGATAATAGCTGCCGGATGCTTCGCAGACCTGCACCTTTGCGCCCTTTGGCAGTTGGGTTAAGGATGAAGCGTTGCCGCTTGCGCCACTCAAAAGGGGCGTGCCGCCGGAGGCAGAAATCTGTGCTTCATGGGCATTATCCTGCTCAATATCAGCAGGGGTTTCCACGATGATTTCTTCGCTGCTGTCCTGGCCGCCAACAACGGGGCTCAAAATAGACCTTGTGAAATTATACTGCACCCGTTTACAGCCTTCAAAATAGAACGCTAAAATCTGGTCGTAGGTATAGCCAATCTGTGCCATATACATGGCTCCTCGCTGGCTCATGCCAAGGCCGTGGCCATATCTTCTGGCATAGACGGTAAAGCCTGTGGTGGTTTCATCGACAGACCATAATTCGTTACTGCCGCTATTGATACTCATGCCGAGGGGAGATTCCAGCTCGCTAAAGATATCAAAGGTCACGGTTCCGTTGGAAGAAGAGCCGTTCTGGGTGTATTTCACGGAGAAATCCGCTTTAGTGTAAAGCTTGCTGGGGGATGCGTATTTGGGCGTATGTAGCCGGATGGCGGTAACGCCTGTGACTTTTGCCCCGGTGCCGAATTTAGCCGATGCTTTATTATTAAGCAGGGATTGTAGCGCACTGCTGCTTTGCGTGCCTGTTTTATTGACGGTAAAGGAATTTTTCTTGGCAGCAGGGTTCGCCAAATCGTAGGGGTCGTCTTTCACTTTCAGATAGGTATGGGATGTGGAACCCCAGATGTTTTTGATGGATTCAGTCTGGCCGCCGTTGGAAGCAGAATAATAGGTAGCGGTGAAAGCAGAGCCGTTCTTGGAAACGATACCTTTGGTGGCGTCCACTGCTGCCTTGCAGTTGGCATTGCCGGAGGGCGTGCCGGAATAGACCTGATCGGACGGCGTATCCACCACGTCATAGAGCTTTGAAGATGCGCCGTTCATGGCACGAATGGTATAGGTTCTGGCAGCAACGGCCTGCGCTTTCAGGGCTTCCAGACCAGAAGAATTGCCCATTTCATAGGGAACCACGCCGTAAAGATAATCCTCGATATATACATGCACAATCACATAAAGCGTATAGCCGCTGCTGGATTTCTGGGAAATAAACTCAAAATCACCGGGGTAGAGGTTGGCAGGCACACGGCCTTGGGCAATCTTGATGCCGTTGGAGCCGTCCGTTGCATGGCGGCGCAGCTTGAAGGACGTGCCCATATTGGTGGTGGTGCCGTTCTGGGTTAATTTCAATTGGCCGGTGGATGAGGAAAAACTTACCTGCAAAACAGAGCCGGAGGGGATGGCCTTTTCCGTTTTGCCGTTGACGGTATAGCTGCCGTTGACGGTCAATTTCAGGCTGGAAGGATTGCCAAGAGAACTCAGCCGCACACGAACCATGCCGTTTTGCGTATTGCCCACAGAAAGGGGGGCGGAAGCAAGGCTCACTTCCGCTGAAACAGGCAAAGCCATACCAAATAATAATATGAAAATAACACAGGCTGAAAAGATTCTTTTCCATGCTGTATTTTTGCAAAACATTGGTATATCCTCCAACTGCTTCTTAACAATTTCGTAATCATTCACAGTGTACCACAAAAGAGCCGGTTTGTCTATGTTTTTCCCCTGTAAATTCATAGTAACAGCTTCAAAAAAAGGTAAAGATATGTTATAATCATGTCATACATGAAAGGGGATAGCACATGATCGTTGTTGTTGCGGAAAAGCCCAGTGTTGCAAGGGATATTGCAAGGGTGCTCCATTGCAAGGAAAGAGGGGAAGGGTTCCTCAAAGGGGATCACTATATCGTCACATGGGCCGTCGGCCATTTGGTAACCCTTTGCGAGCCGGATGAAATCAACGATCAATATAAAAAATGGCGCATGGAGGATTTGCCCATCCTGCCGGAACATATCCCCACCAAAGTGATCAACAAAACAAAGTCCCAATTTTCCGTGATAAAAAAGCTGATAAACGCTGCCGATACGGAAAAGCTGATTTGTGCTACGGACGCCGGCCGGGAAGGGGAATTGATCTTCCGCTTGATTTACGAACAGGCCAAATGCAAAAAGCCTTTTGACCGGTTATGGATTTCATCCATGACCGATGAAGCCATCAAAGAAGGTTTTGCCAATATCAAATCCGGCACAGCGTATGATAACCTGTATGCCAGCGCAAAATGCCGCTCCGAAGCGGATTGGCTGGTGGGGATGAACGCAAGCCGTGCTTTTACCCTGCGTTTTCAGGTGCTTTTGTCCATTGGCCGTGTACAAACGCCGACCCTTGCTATTTTAGTCAAGCGTCATAAAGAGATTACAGAATTCAAGCCTGAAGAATACCACATCCTGACGGCTAATTTCGGCGAATATACTGGCTTGTGGTTTAATCCGAAGATTGAAGGCGAAAAAAAGAATCATCACATTGCAACAGCCGAGGAAGCCCAGCAGATTGCCAAGGAAATCAAAGGGAAAACGGGCGTTGTGACGGATGTTCAGGTAGAAAACAAAAAAGACTTGCCGCCCCAGCTGTATGATTTGACCTCCCTTCAACGGGAAGCGAATAAAAAGCTTGGCTTTACTGCCGATAAAACCCTGAAAATCGCCCAAGAGCTGTACGAAAAATGGAAAGCCATCACTTACCCAAGAACCGACAGCCGCTATCTGCCTATGGATATGATTGGCAGGGCGAAGCTGACGCTGCAAAAATTGCCGCCTTCTTTCCAGCCGTTTGTTCGTAATATTCCGTGGAAAGAAGACGGAAAGCTGCCTTTTTCCAAGCGGATTTTTGATAATGCCAAGGTGTCGGATCACCACGCCATTATCCCAACGCCGCAAACGGCTCCGCTGGATAAGCTGCCACCGGATGCCCGGAAGCTTTTTGACATGATTGCAAGGCGCACCATTGCTGCCTTTTATCCGTCGCATGAATACGACCAGACGAAGGTTATCACCAAGGTTCAAGAACATTTCTTCCGCTCCAATGGCAACACCGTTCGGATAAACGGCTGGAAAGATGTGTATCCCATGGAAGAAAAGGAAGAGGACAAGTTGCCGCCGTTGCAGACAGGTGATGAAAACACGGTTCAGAAAACCACCGTAAAGAAAGAATCCACAAAGCCGCCGGCTCCTCACACCGATGCTTCTTTGCTCTCTGCCATGGAGCATGCTGGAAAAGAATTGGAAGACGAGCAGCTTCGTGAGCAAATGAAGGGTAGCGGCCTTGGTACGCCGGCAACCCGTGCCGCCATCATCGAACGGCTGATTCAGGTCGGCTATGCTTCCAGAAAAGGCCGTGCCATCAGGGCCACGGAAAAAGGTGTTGCCCTGATTGATATTGCGCCTCCGGAAATTGCTTCCCCGGAAACCACCGGTAAATGGGAACTGGCACTGGACAAGATTGCGAAAAACGAGCAGGATACCCAGCGGTTTATGCAGGGTATCCGCAGGCTTTCGGAATTTTTAATTCAATACGCCAGAGAAACCAAAACAGAAACTACCTTCCCCGAAGAAATGCGCAAAACAGGGAAGGGGAAAGCACGTAAATCCGCTATCAAACCAATCGAAGGCATTGTTTGTCCTTTGTGCGGTAAGCCAGTTCAGGAAAATGAAAAGGCTTTCGGCTGCTCCGATTGGAAAGCAGGCTGCCATTTTACCATCTGGAAAAACTGCCTGATGCGAAGCGGCGGTCCGAATATCAGCGAAAAGCTGATGAAGCTGATTTTAACCGAAAAAACCGTCCGTGGCTCCAGCGGAACCTTGGTTCTGGATGAAAAGAACCTGCATTTTATCAAGCAGGGGGAAGAAACCCCGGCTATTTCCGTGCCCATCGTGTATCAGCGAAAATAAGCCGTTTTGAGAGGGGGAAGCAATCAATGAGTGACAAGTGGTCAAAGCATGTTCAGGGCATCTATACGCTCTATTTGAGCCGCAAACTGCGTTTCAATGATTGCTTCCGGGCGCAGTATCTATCTTTATTCGATTTGCCGGAAGATGCTGCCTTCAAGATGCTGGATATCGGTTGCGGCCCTGCTGCTCCCACGGCGGCATATCGCAGATGGTACAAGAATGCAGAAATCTATGGCCTTGATCTGGATGAGAATTTCCTGCAATTCGCCAAGAATAACGTGCCCGGCGTGACATTCATGGAAGGCAGTGCAGAGCATTTGCCCTTTGAAAATGACTTTCTGGACGTGACCATTTCCAATACCGTCAGCGAGCACGTCCGCCCGGATGCCTTTTTCGGTGAACAATACCGGGTGCTGAAAAAAGGCGGTGTTTGCCTTGTGCTTTCCGCAAGAAAAGGCATCAACATTCCTGCCGATTGCCTTTCGGACAGCGCATACGAAAAGGCGTTCTGGGAAAAAGTACACAGATATGACCGTTCTATGGAAGAATATCAGGTGTGCCAATATCCCATGAGCGAAAAAGAGCTGCCTGCCGTCATGGAAAAGTATGGCTTCAAGAACGTCCGTTGCGGCTATGCCGTCATTCCCTTAACGCCGGATGACCCCACATATCCAGAAGAAATGGCCTTGGAAATGATTGAATCGGGGAGAATGTGTGCCTTGGAAGCGGTTCATGCGGCTTATCAGAACCTGATGGAAAAAATCAGCAAGGAAGAGGTGGCTGAAATGTGCCGGTTGATTCAGGAAAAGTATGACCGGCGCATTTTGCAATATAAAAACAAAGAAAAGCAATGGAATACCAATGTGTCCATCACGATGGTGGTTCGGGGCGAAAAAGCATAAATTGCCGTTTTTGAATAGGGAAGGGGCATATTGGTTTTCAAACCTTCTTTTGACAACAATTACTTTTTACATTTTGATTTTCGTTCAAAAATTTTTCTGTTTAGTGATGAAATAATCTATGTTTATTGCAAAAAAGCGATTCAAACGCTTATCAATCCCGGAATTTCCGTTTTTCTATGTCCATCACAGCAAAAGGGGAAGACCGGTTCTCTTACCCTTTCACACGTTAAATGTATTCGCAAAAGAAATCTTTTACGAATACTATTGACATTTTCGAGAGGGGATGATATCCTATAGAGGGTTTTTCTTGTTTTACAGACCAATTTCTGTTTTGTGCGATATGCGTAAGATTCTTGCTGCGCAGCACAGCTTTATTCTCTTGTTCTATATTATTACTCGGCTTCTTGGATGTTTTTTGATGAACGATCGTATTTATGTTCATGATTTGTACTTTCGCTCACAGCTGTTTTTCTTTTTTCATGCAGGGAAATTCCTGCTTCAGAAAATAAAAATGGCTTAGAATCGATGCACTCTTGTAAGGAGGTTTCCCCTAATGGCTCAACCGGTTTCGTATCGCACCCAGACGGACATCAAGCGTCTGGAAAAGCTGCGTCAATTGGAAAAAGAATTGCCCATCGTCTGTACGGACTTTTTCCGTTCCATTGCTCAAACCACCAGCACGTTGACAAGGCTGGCTTATGCCTATGACTTCCGGCTGTTTTTTCAGTTTCTGTGTCAGGAGAATCCTTTGTTTGCTGATAAGGAGCCAAGGCTCATGGAGGCGGAAGACTTCGCAAAAGTAAAGGTGCGTGATATTGATACCTTCCAGGATTATCTGACCCAGTATTACGTATCCAATGAAGAAACCGGCGAATCCCACATCGTTCAGAATCATGAACTGGGCATTATGCGGAAACTCTGTTCGTTGCGTTCTTTGTTTGAATACATGTTCAAAAACGGCCTGATTGAAGCCAATATTGCGACCCTCGTTTCTCTCCCCAAGGTGCACGAAAAGCCCATTTTGCGCTTGGAACCGGAAGAAATGCAGAAAATGCTGGAAGCGGTTTATTCCGGCGATGGCTTATCGGAGCATCAGAAAAAGGTGTCTGCCCAGACAAAAAAACGGGATCTCGCCATTATTTTAACCTTTTTAGGTACGGGTATTCGTGTCAGTGAGTGCGTCGGCCTCAATATTGAAGATATTGATTTTGAAAACAAAGCCTTTGTTGTGACCAGAAAAGGCGGCGATCAATCCATGCTGTATCTGCCGGATCAGGTGGCTGAAGTGATGGAAAATTACTGGCTTGAAAGGCAGAAAATCACCCCCATAGAAGGCCATGAGAACGCTTTTTTCCTCTCCTTGCAGCGCAAGCGCATTACACAGCGAGCTGTGCAGAATCTGGTGAAAAAATACGCTCTGATTGCCGCCCCCTTAAAAAAACGCATCAGCCCCCATAAGCTGCGCAGTACCTTTGGCACCAATCTCTACGAAGAAACCGGCGATATTTATCTGGTGGCTGATGTGCTGGGCCATTCGGATGTAAACACCACCAGAAAGCATTACGCCGCCATGACCGATCAGCATAAACGGGAAGCCGCAAGGCGCATCCTTTTACCCACAAAAAACGAAGAGGAATGATTTGTTCATTCCTCTTCTTCCATTTGGATGGCGTCAATTTTGATGGTTCTGTATTGCTCATTTTCGCCATAGACACATTTCATGCAGTTGTCGCAGATTTTATCGGGATCCAAATCGCAGCGGTCACATTCGCCACAATCAATGCACTCCCGATCATAGAGCAGACATTCTTTCTTCATCGCTCATTTCCCTCTTTCTTTTTTAGAACAAATGTTTGTAATTTGCACTTTACAAACATTTGTTTGCATGTTATAATACCTATGTGTATAAATTTGAGATGGTAAGGATGTGTTTTTATGCCCAGACGCCCCCATGGCGATACGCAGCAGCGCATACTTGATTATATCGAAAAATATGTAGAAGTCAATGGGTATGCCCCCTCTGTTCGTGAAATTGGTCAGGCTGTGGATTTGCGCTCCACGTCCACCGTGCACGGCCATTTGAGTCGCCTTGAAAAGAAAGGGCTTTTGCGCCGTGAGGCCATGAAGCCCAGAACCATTGACGTTCACAGAGAAGAAAAGCCTCTGATGAAAAAGCTGCCTGTGCTTGGGAAAGTGGCTGCCGGCTCCCCTATTCTGGCCGAAGAAACCGCCGGGGAGTTTATGACCCTGCCGGAAGAAATCATCGGCCGGGGCGATCATTTTATCCTTGAAATCCGTGGGGACAGCATGATAACCGCCGGCATCATGAACGGGGATTTTGTGGTTGTCAAAAAGCAGGAAACCGCCAATAACGGCGAAATCGTGATTGCCATGATGGACGGCGATGCCACCTGCAAGCGTTTTTTTAAGGAAGATAAGCATTTCCGTCTGCAGCCGGAAAACCCCACCATGGCTCCCATTATTGTGGATGATGTGACAATTCTTGGCAAAGTAACGGCTGTTTATCGCTCTTATCAGAAATAATCGCCGAGGAAATTGTTATGGCTGAAATGCAAAAGATTGCAGAGAGTTTTGTGCACTTTATGCGTGGTAATTATCGGCTGGATGAAGTGCCGGGCACGTTTTATGATGTGAAATGCCTCAAATTCAGGCAAGGGCAAAAGACCATTGTTTCTGTCAATTTCCGTAAGGACTGCTATGAATTCCAGATTGTTCTTGGCAAGGCGGAACGGGAGAAATTTGAAGCCGTGCGGCAGAATTTTCTCCCCTTTATTCAAGAATGTTATGATAATTCCAAAAACTATCATGACGGTAAATGGCTTTTTATTCGTGTTCATGGATTGAACGAACTGGAAGAGATCAAAAAACTGATTCTCCTCAAAAAGAAACCCAACAGAAAGCCCCTTCCTAAAGAAAACGCCGTGTATAGCAAGTGCGGTCATCGCTGCGACCTGTGCGTCCATTCCAACAGCATCACGGAGGAATTCAGACAAATGCTAATCCCCCACCTTCATGCCGTTTATGGCGATGATTCCGATTGGAGCATGCGCTGCGACGGCTGTGGCTTCAACAAGGATTGGCAATGTGATGCCATGAAGTGCATGCAGGAAAAGTGCCTTTCCTGCTGCCATGAATGTGAAAAGTATCCTTGCGACAAATCAACTGTTGGGTATAAATCGCTGGAACCTCGTTCCATTTCCGCCGATGATGTTACATGGGCCATTCTCCCCTATGTGCCATGGCAATATGAAAAATAAACATAGAAAAAAGTCAGAGTTGAAAAGCTCTGACTTTTTATATTCCTCAAAGCGCAGCCTGTAAGCCGGGTTCTGTCGAGAATGGCCATCTATCCAGGCGCAAAGTCGCCAATGCGCTCAAGCGATACTGTGGGAACAGGGCGGGCAGCCCTATGCGTCCCCGAATCTTGCACCGGATGGGGTTTACATGACGGCACAGTCGCCAGGCCGCCGGTGCGCTCTTACCGCACCTTTCCACCCTTACCGCAATTACTTGCGGCGGTATATCTCTGTTGCACTTGCCTTGGAGTCGCCTCCACCAGCCGTTAGCTGGCATCCTGCCCTACGGTGCCCGGACTTTCCTCATGCCTTGCGGCACGCGGCCATTCAGCTGCCTTTGAAGAACGAAAAGGATTGTATCACAAATTCCCCTTTTCGTCAATTACCGTCTTCCCTTGGGCGTGTTTTTCAAAACCTTTCTGTATTTGGACACCATCACGTCCCGCTCTCTGCGCAACCGTCTGGCTTCTTTTTGCAAATTTTTATATTCCTGCAAAGCAGCCTCGGTCAGTTCTCCTCGTTCAATGGCGGCCTTTACAGCGCAGCCTGGTTCATTCTGATGGGTGCAATCGGAAAATTTGCACATGCCTTCAAAATCTGCCACTGTCTTGAACGTTTCTTTCAATCCTTCTTCCGCATCCAGCAGTGCCAATTCACGCATGCCGGGCACGTCAATCACCATGGCACCGTTATCCAGGAAAATCATTTGCCGATGGGTGGTTGTGTGTCTCCCCTTACTGTCGTCTTCCCGGATGCCGTTGATGTCCATCACCTTTCTACCGGCCAGACAGTTAACAAGCGTGGATTTCCCGACACCGGAGGAACCAAGGAACACACTGACTGTGTCATTTTTCATCTTTTCCCGGATTTTATCAATGTTAAGCCCCGTTGTGGCACTGATAACGATAACCTCCATATCCGGCATATCTTCTTCAATCTGCCGCTGCAAATCCATCGCATTTTCTGTAAGGTCCGCCTTGGTAATCACGATGGTGCAATTGGCTCCGCCCTGCTTGCAGACGGCCAGATACCGATGCAGACGCTTGATATTGAAATCATGATTGGCAGAAGTCAGGATGAAGATTTCATCAATATTGGCAGCGATGGCTTGTGCATTGGAGGCTGTCCATGCGTCAAACCGTTGGATGAAAGTTCTTCTTTCCAAGGTTTCCAGAATGATGCTGTCCCCGTTTTCGTTGTATTGATATTTCACCATATCCCCGGTCACGGGATAGGGAAACAAGGACAAATGATAGTAATTGGATGCTTTCAATTTTCCGAAAAACTCGCCGTGCTCTTCGCTGTAGAGGTGATACCTTTCCTTATGCACGGCAATAATGCGTGCGAACATTTCCTGTGTAGACATTGTTGTTTTCGCTCCTTCAGTTTGTTCATTTTGCTACGAAAAAAACAGCCGCAGCAGCCTTAAAAGGCATGCGCACAGCTGTTTCATTTGCGGCATGATCATTTCAGGTTGTTGGGATTTGGGCATTGCAAAAAAGCTTTTTCACGCTTTCCTGCGCCCGGATATGCAGTTTCAGGCCGAAGCCAACACCGATTCCATTCTATTTTTCATAAACACATATCCCCTTTCAACAATCAATGATTTATGAACCGTGAAGGCGCACTTCTGTTTACAGAATAATCAGAAGACGGCCGCAGGTTTCGCACTCGATCAATTCGCCGGATTTGATCTTTCTCGTTACAGCGGAAGGCAGGCTCATATTGCAGCCGGTGCATTGATCCCCGGAAAGAAGAGCCAGCGGCGGCACGCTATGGCGTTTGATGCTTTCATAACGCTTCATAAAGTCCGCCTCAATGGGCTTTGCAAGCTCCTTGGCCTTGGCCTTCAACGCTTCCAGTTCCACAGATTTTTCCTTGAATTCGGCATCATAAGCCAGCTTCAGTTTATCAAATTCCGCCTTGGCTTTGGCAGCCCGAACCTTCACATCATGCTGCAGCCGTTCACGATCAGCCGCATCCTTGCGAATGCGCTTGATTTCCTGCTCATAGGTGTTGAGATTATTGATGAACCGCTTGGCTTCGCTGATATACCGCTGGATGGTTTCGGCATCGCTGGCAGGCTCTGTTTCTACTTTCTGCTTCAATGCCTTATATTGATCTTCCGTCATGGAAACGGCATCTTTCAATGCTTCCAGCCGATCCGCCATGGCGCTAACTTCGCCTTCGATGCGCTTCATCACATCTTGCTGACTGACCAGATAATCACGATATTTTACCAGCTTCTGGCGATTGGGCGACCGCTTGATGGAATTTTCCATCTTGCCCACTTCCACATCAGCCTGCTGATATTCCCACAAAAGACGAATCTGCTCCATATCAATGGCCTCCTTTATCAAGTCCGTCCATACGGCGTTACGCCGGATGAAAAAACCGTCACATCATATTGTACATCATTTAAGCGATTTTGTAAATATGCACACAGCGGCTTTACAAGCGATGCTTCCGTACCGAAATGGCCGGCATCAAACATTATAAAATCCTCCATCACGCAGCTGAGAATATTGTGATGCCGCACTTCTCCTGTCAAAAAGGCCTGTGCGCCAAGGGCTTTGGCTTCTGCCCAGCCTTCGTCATATGCGCCACCGCAGATAGCAAGGGTGGAAATCTCTTTATCACCTCTGCCAAAGATGCGCACCTGCGGCATGATTTTTTTGTTCATTTCATTCTGCAACGCAGCGGCGGTCATGGGCTTTTCCAATTCGCCGAGGAACAAAAGCCCCTCCTGCCGCAGGTTTTTAAGGCCGAGCAACGCCGCACAGGCAGCACTGCCGCTATGGAACGTTTTGTCCAGATTGGTGTGGGCACTGATCAGGCTCATGCCGTTTCTGATGATGCGGCAGATAACCTTTGCTTCCGGGTCTTCTTCCACCAGTTGCTTCCTTGCGTGGAACAATAAAGGATGATGGGTGATGATGAGCTGCGCCCCAATTTTTTCTGCTTCTTCCACCACATCCATGGTGGCATCCAGCGCAATCAAAATCTTATCGACAGTCTTTTCTCTGTCCCCCAAAATCAGCCCTACATTGTCATATATTTCAGCGGTTTCAAAAGGCGCAATTTCCTTAATGATCGCTTCGATATCACGGATTTTCGCTTGCACAGCTGATTTCCTCCTCTATCATGGCAAGATGACGCTTGCTTTCTTCGCTCTTTTCGCAGTTCAATACATCTCTGCGCCATTGCAGATACGGAAGATAATATTCCGCTCCGTTTTCCATCAGTTTCGGGCCGATCAGCAGTTCCTTTTCGGTGTATTTTGCTGCGCCTGGTACGGCACGCATCATCACATAAAACCTGCGCCCTGCCCGTGCGATATCTTCCGCTTCGATGTGATAGCCAATCTCTTCCATGGTTTTTCGCAGGTTCATGATTTCCGTATGGGCGGAAAGGATAAGGGTCGCCCCCTGCAATTTATCAAAACCGTCTTTCAGGATATGGGCGATGGTTTTGCCGCCCATGCCGAGCACTGCAATGGCATCGGCTTTTCTCTCCAATACCTTCAGCCCATCCCCCACGCAAAAATCTGCCCGCTGCGCAAAACCGTGCATACCAATCAAGTGTTTTGCCTTTTCTAAAGAAGGCTCGCTCAAATCGCTGATACACATCCGTTCACAGCGATTATTTGCCAGCAAAAAACAAGATAACCGCCCGTGATCGGCACCGATATCAGCACCGTATGCACAGGCGGGGAAAAGCCTTGCGGCCTTTGAAAGCCGGTCGTCTAATTGGGGTAATCGCATATCAATCCAAATAATCCTTCAGTTTCTTGCTGCGGCTGGGATGGCGCAGCTTGCGCAGTGCCTTTGCCTCAATCTGGCGAATGCGCTCACGGGTCACTTTAAATTCTTTGCCCACTTCTTCCAGCGTGCGCTGATGGCCGTCATCCAAGCCAAACCGCAGCCGCAGCACCTTTTCTTCACGGGGCGTCAGGGTTTCAAGCACGTCCCACAGCTGTTCCTTCATCAGGGCATGGGAAGCCGCTTCCGCAGGGGCAGGCGCATTATCGTCTTCGATGAAATCGCCCAGATGGCTGTCTTCTTCTTCACCGATGGGGGTTTCCAAGGAAACGGGTTCCTGCGCAATTTTGATGATTTCACGCACCTTATTTTCGCTGATGCCCATGGCCTTTGCAATTTCATCAGGGCTGGGTTCACGGCCATATTCCTGCAAAAGCTGGCGGGAAACACGAATCAGCTTATTGATGGTTTCCACCATGTGAACGGGAATGCGGATGGTGCGAGCTTGATCGGCAATGGCACGGGTGATGGCCTGCCGAATCCACCATGTGGCATAAGTGGAAAATTTATAGCCCTTGCGATAATCGAATTTTTCCACGGCCTTAATCAGACCCAGATTGCCTTCCTGAATCAAGTCCAGGAACAGCATTCCACGGCCAACATACCGCTTGGCAATGGAGACAACCAAGCGCAAATTGGCTTCGGCCAGCTTTTTCTTGGCTTCTTCGTCGCCCTGCTCCATGCGCATGGCAATTTCAATTTCTTCCTCTGCGCTCAGCAGCGGCACTCGGCCGATTTCTTTCAGGTACATCCGCACAGGGTCGTCAATGCTGACCCCTTCCGGCACAGAAAGGTCTAAATCTTCGGGTTCGGGCTCTGCCTGCTGGGGCGGCAGTTCGCCGTCTCTGGTGACCACGATGCCCATGCCTTCAAAGGTTTCCAAAATGCTGTCAAACTGCTCCGGGTCAATTTCATATGCAGAAAGCTTGGTTATAACTTCGTCATAGGTTAAAACGCCCTTGCTTTTTCCAAGTTCATACAGTTCGTTCAGCTTCGCCTGTTTTGCGTCCAATTGCGCGCTCATGGCCATCAAACTCCTTCCTGTCTTCCGCGTCCCTGTTGCTTCAGCGCATTCAATGCTTTGGTAAGCTGCATAACCTCTTTCAGTGCCGTTTGTTTGGCAGTCGGGTCATCAGCAGTTTTCATCAATTCTGTCATTTGGTTCACTTGCTGCTGCAAACGCTGTATCTGCAAATTCCGCAGGCAGTCATTGGCCACTTGTACGGGGTTTTTCTTTTCTTCATCGGAAAGCACCGTGAATACTTCCCCTGCCGCCTGCCGCACTGCATCGTTTTCCGCTTCTGCCATAATCTTGGCAGGGGTAAGCCCTTTCAGCAGCATCCCGGCAATGGTGGAAAAAGCATCGAATGAAAAATCTTCTGCCTTTACCGTTCCTTCCGGCAACGTACCAAGAGTCAAGAGAGCCAATAAAGTCTGCTCTGTTTTATAGCTTTCCGGCAAACGTTTTTGCTTCCTGGAATAGTCTTTCCTCTGTTCCGGCGGTTTATGCTGCCCCACTTGTTCCGGCGTTATACCGATTTGGGCCAGCAACACTTCTCTTGAAAATCCCGTCTGCACGCTTAACGCTTCCAGATGGTTTTCCAGCTCCACCGGCTCTTTCACTGTCTTGAGGATCTGGGCGCATTGCTTGGCATATTCCGTACGCCCGTCTTGACTTTCCAGGTCAAACTGCTGCCGCAGTCTTTGCATTTTGAAGGTGACCGCCCCGATGGGCTTCACGGCTAAAAATGCGTCCACGCCGCGCTGCCTTATCATTTCATCCGGGTCCAGCTTGTCCGGGAAGGAAAGCACCTTCACCGGCACGCCTTCCGTTTCAAAAATGGAAATGGCACGTTCAATGGCATGCTGCCCGGCTTCATCGCCGTCATAGGCGATCCACACCTGCGGTGCATAGCGTTTCAGCAGCCTTGCCTGTTCATTGGTCAGTGATGTGCCCAGCGTAGCCACAGCCCCTTGAATACCTGCCTGCGTCACCGCTACCACATCCATATACCCTTCAACCAGCAGAATACGCTTCAAATCCCGGATTTTTTTCACAAGATTGATGGCGTAAACGCCCTTGCGCTTGTTAAATACGGGGGTATCGGAGGTGTTCAGGTATTTGGGCTTGGCATCGCCCATGGCACGCCCGCCAAAACCCAGCACATGCCCCTGCTGGTCAATGATAGGAAACATGGCACGGTGGCGGAACATATCGTATTGATGATCCCCTTTTTCCACAGCAAGGCCGGCCAGCACAATTTCTCGCTTGGAATAGCCTTTTTCCGTCAGGTGCTGCAAAAGGTCGTCCCACTGATCGGTGGAAGCACCAAGGCCGAATTTTTTGATCGTGCCGTCGTCAAGTCCTCTGGAATGCAGGTAATCCAGCACCTGCTTCCCTTCCGGCTTCCACAGCTTATCATGGTAAAAAAATGCTGCTTCTCGATTGGCTGCCAGCAGCCGCTCTCTTTCGCTGCGTCTTCTTTCATAGTCCGGGTCTTCCTGCATTTCAGGAACGGCCATATGCACCTTTTCGGCCAATATCTTAACCGCTTCCTGAAAGGAGACCCTTTCCATTTCCATAATGAACTGCACCACGTTGCCTCCGGCCTTGCAGCCGAAGCAATAGTAGAGGTTCAAATCCGCATTGACGGAAAAGGAGGGCGTTTTTTCGTTGTGAAAAGGGCAAAGCCCCCAATATCTGCGCCCGTCCTTTTTCAGGGAAAGATATCCGGAAACAACAGAAACGATATCAGCACGAGCATACAGCTCATCCAGCCAAGCCGTGGGAAAACGTCCTGCCATTTCCTTCCCTCCTGAATAAAATCATGCTTTGCTATTTTCGCTATAAACGGCGTTTTTCCTGCCTGTTATCCGAATTTTTGTCAAATTAGAACACGGAGAAGGCTGACGGCGCAAACAACTGCTGGAAAATCCGCAGGGCGTATCGATCCGTCATGCAGGCCAGAAAATCCGTCACAGCTCTCTCCGTCCCGTCCCGATAGGCAATCTGCACATATTCCAGCGGCATTTCCCCAGGATGTTCCATGAAATAATCAAACAAGAGGCCAATCACATAATCGCATTTTTCCTCTTCCTTTTTGCGCCAGCCATCCATATACACTTTCTCAAACATAAATTCACGCAAGGCATCAAAAGCATTCTGAACCTGGCTGCTCATGGAAAGGGTGTCTTTCCCCTGGCTTTCCTTCACCAAATCGCATATCAGCGTATTGATCCTTTGCCCATGGGTTTCCCCCAAAATGCGCAGGATTTCTCCAGGCAATTCAAACTCTTTCAGCACGCCTGCCCGGATGGCATCGTCAATATCGTGGTTGATATAGGCGATTCTGTCCGCCTTGGCAACGCAAACGCCTTCCAGCGTTGCAGGCAGCGTTTTGCCGGAGTGATGCAAAATGCCGTCCCGCACTTCCCATGTCAGGTTCAGCCCTTCGCCGCCTTCCAATACTTCCACCACACGCAGGCTCTGCTCGTTATGGGCAAAGCCGTCCGCAGTGAGCTTGTCCAGCATCCTTTCGCCGCAATGGCCAAAGGGTGTATGGCCCAGATCGTGCCCCAAAGCAATGGCTTCTGTCAAATCTTCATTGAGGTTTAGCGAACGAGCGATGGTTCTGGCTACTTGTGCTACTTCCAGCGTGTGGGTCAAACGGGTTCTGAAATGATCACCTTCGGGAGAAATAAACACCTGCGTTTTGAATTTCAGCCGCCGAAAGCTCTTGCAATGCAAAATACGATCCCGATCCCGCTGAAACTCCGTCCGCAGATCATCCAGCCTAAGCGGCATTTTTCGCCCTTTCGTGTCCGCACTGCATACGGCAAAAGGCGAAAGATAGCTTCTTTCTCTTTGTTCTAATTGCTCCCGTACTGTCATCAAGAAGCCCTCCTTTTTCCTTGGTAATATACTCCATTCGCCCATAAAATTCCTTCATAACTCTGCAAATATATCAAGCATAAAAAGAAAAGCCTTGTTCCGCTTGGAACAAGACTTTTTTCTGGCGAACCCGGCGCGACTCGAACGCGCGACCTTCAGAGTCGGAGTCTGACACTCTATCCAACTGAGCTACGGGTCCATGCGTCTTTCAGACAGCTAATATAATATACCACAGGAAGGAAAACGTGTCAAGGTCTTCTATTCCTGATATTTTTTTCTAAAGATTGGAATAAAAATGGCAGAA
Source organism: Clostridia bacterium (assembly GCA_045590215.1). Lineage (GTDB taxonomy): Bacteria > Bacillota > Clostridia > Christensenellales > Aristaeellaceae > RUG563. The sequence continues at coordinate 26,820 of JAZNQO010000026.1, forward strand.
GTTGCGTTAATTTGGTGGAACCATAAATATGATACGAAAGCAAAAGGGGGAAAATTAAATGAAACGCTTTTTAATTATCGTTTGTGTTCTGATGACGATATGTGTCGGCAGCATGGCGGAAATTATTCCGGGAGAGGAAATCTATCAGGATTTTTATGAATGGACCGGCATAAAAACGACGCCTGCTGTTGTGCTTTGTGAAAGCCTTTCTATCTGTAATGACAGAGATGGCAGAGGCGAAAAGGTGGCGACGCTCCTTGGTGGCGGAGGAAAGCAAATTGTGCCTGTGATTGAGGCGTGGGACGGCTGGGCGCAGATATATTTTCATGACGGCAGTGAAAAAGGCTGGGTTCGCTCCGATTATCTGCTGATGAATCCGGCAGTTTATGTGACAGAAGAATCCACCGCTGTCTATGCTTATGATGATTATATGGCTCCAAAGGTGGGCTTATTGGAAATGGGCGAAAAGCTGCCTGTCATTCTGGAAAAGGAAGAGTGGGTGCTGGTCAGCATCCGTAACGCCGCAGGCTGGATCAGAAAAACGGCGAAGGAAAGAGCAACAAAAACATCCTTTCAGCCTGCACTGGTGAAAGGCCTTGCGGCGGCTGAATTGACGCTGAACGGCGAAGTAAAGACGCTCACAGACCCTGCGAAATTGGCAGAACTGGAAACCCTTTTAGTAAACGCAGAAGATACATATGCCATAATGGCCGGATGCCCCTTCACGGCACAGCTGACACTGAAAAAGAACGACGGCACGCAAATAGAAATGCTCCTTGCAACGGACAGCTGCTGCATATACCGTATCGACGGGCATGATTACAAATATGCCCGACATTTGTATGACCCTGAAATCGGTGGACTGACCAATCAGTGTCTATTTGATCTGTTTGGAATTGAATTGTGGCCGGAAAACTGAAAAATTTTCTTGGTGCGCCGGGAAAGGGCTTCGTGGCCTTCCCGGCTTTTAGCGTTTCAGGGCTTCCCATAAACTGTTTTTCTGAATCCATGGAGATTGCCAACCGTTTCTTTTATACGCACGGAACGCTATTCTTGCCTTACGCCTTTGTATGCGATAATCGCGGTCAAACAGAAGCATAAAAAATCCCATCCTTTCCAATAACAGGATGGGATCAATGGATGAAAATTATACCTTTTTATCCTTCCATTTGCCGCTGGCAAACCGGGGATAAAAGAACAGGAACCGCAAAACAATTTCGGAAAGGCCAAAGATCCATGTGCCTGCAAGGCCTAAATGCAGGATATGCACGGCAATATAGGCCATCAGCGGGCGCACAATGCTGACGCAGACTGTAGCAACAGCGGCCACATACAGGTTATCCCCTGCCCCACGCAGGCTGCCGGAAAGCACCACAGAGCTAATCTGGAAGGGCTGAACGGCTGCTAAAACCAGCATAGTCTGGGCGGCGTATTGGATAACGATATCGGCGTTTGGCGTATTGGCCCCGATATAGAGCCCGGCCAGCGGAAAACGGAAAATGACGATAATCGTGCCGATGAGGATGGATACGATGACCGCATACCGCTGGCATATCTTGCCGTACAGCATGGAAAGATCCCATCTTTTTGCGCCGAGATTCTGCCCCACCAATGCCGTGCCGGCCACGCCAAGGCCATCGCCGAAGGTGAAGGTAAGGTTTAGTAGCTGCATGCAAATCTGGTTGGCGGCATACATTTCCGTGCCGAGAGAAAAGAGAATACGGGCATAAACAAAGAAGCCGAACCGCACGCCCAATTGCTCCACGGCGGCGTTGCCGCTGACCTTGGTGATGGCTTTCATGGTGTCCTTTTCAAAACGCCAGCGGTCATGCCTGGAAATATGCAGATAGCCTTTGCGTTTGCCGCCAAGAAGCACCGTGCCAAGAGCCATCATAAGGCCGATACTGATACCGATAAAGGAAGCCCATGCGGCACCGGCCACTTCCAGCCGGGGAAAGCCCAAATTGCCGCCGATTAGGCAGTAATTGAAAAACACGTTGCACAGATTGCTCAAGACCCGGACACGCATGGTGATCTTGGTATTGCCGACGCCTCTTTGTGCCGCACAAATGCACATGGACAGCGCATCAATGGGCAGCGAATAGGTCATGATTCTGAAATACACCACGGCGTCATCGAAAACCTTCTGGCTTTCTGCGGTATCGCCGCCTGCTAATTTCATAAGCGGCACAGTGAAAACCAACGCCAGGGAGACCATCACAACGCTCATCAGCATCACCAGCATCATGGCATTGCGCAGGGTACTGTTGGCTTCTTCCTGACGCTGCTCGCCCTTTCTTCTGGCCACGATGGAGGTAACGCCCACATTCATGGCAAAGAACAGGCAAAGAAGCAGCATTCTGGGCTGGGTAGGCAGGCCGATGGAGGAAAGAGCCTCTGCCCCCAATACATTCCCTACCATCATCATATCAATGGAGCCAATGAGACTTACCAGCACCATTTCCGCCACAGAAGGAAGGGCAATGTGCAGCACATTACGATAGGCTTCCGGCCCGCGGGGAATATCCCCTAAACGATATTGCGGCTTTACTAAAGAATTGGGATGAAAAAAACGATATAAAATATTGGCTGACATGGATGAATAATTCCCTTCTATCCGTTTACGTTATGTCGTTTATATTCTAGCACGACTTTGGCCTATTGTAAATTGATGGGGAAAGATTTATTTTCCATGCTTATTGTTTACATTTCATCCTGAAATTATGGATTGGAGTTTATGAACTTTTGTGCTATAATCAATTTACATTCATACTTGCCTTTAGTATGAGAAATAAGAATATAGGGCAAGATGAAAATGTTATTGTTTCCTATGATGAATGGAAAGGAGTTTTTACTTTTGAATAAATGGAAAAGTTTCGTGGCACTGCTGCTGATATTGTCCCTTTTCCCCTTTGCTTTTGCCTGTGCCGCAGAAAAGACGGAGGGGATTGTGCGTGTACTGCTGACAAAGCTCAATCTGACAGATACCATGCAGCTTTCATTGGACGGCAGCTATACCCTTAACGGCATTTCTTTTCAGCGTGGCAGCGATTTGACCATTTCCTGCAAAACAGGCACACTGATGGTCTATTATGAAGGTATGGCCTTGGACGCAGGAAAAAAGCTGGTTTTTCAGCGGCATGCCTTGACGGAAGAAAAGGAAAACGGCATTCGATTTGCCGGGTTTTATGAGCTGCATCCGGGAGACTTGCATGTGAGCATGCAAAACGGCATGCTTCAGGCTATTCTCCATGCGCCAGTGGAAGAATATTTGCTGGGGGTTGTGCCCTATGAAATGAGCAATTCTTTTCCTGTGGAAGCGTTGAAGGCGCAGGCTGTTGCCGCAAGAACCTATGCCCTGCGAAAAGCAGGAAGCAGCGGTGATTATGACGTGGTAGACAACACGAACGATCAGGCCTATATGGGCATCAAAGCGGAAAACGAACAGGCAGCGCAGGCTGTCCTTGAAACGAAAGGCATCTGCGGTGTGTATAAAGGAAAGATGGCAGAATGTTATTATTCGGCCAGCAACGGTGGCCAGACGGAACTGGCCAAGCACGTTTGGGGAAGAGAAAACTTTGATTATTTGCAGATGTATGACGACCCTTATGACGTGGAAAACCCGGAAAGTGTGGTCATGCGTGCGAAGCTTCCCAAGCAGCTCAATAACAATCAGCAGCTGGGCGCATTGGAAGCATATATCCTGGACGAATTGGCAGAGCCTATGGAAGCCAGAGGCTTTGACAGTGTTCATCCTTTCCAAGTAAAATCCATTGATGAAATGACTCTTGTTTCGCCTCGTTATGCCGATTCTCCCTCCAAAATGATGACCCAGCTTTCCATGAAGCTGACGGTCGGTGGCATGAAATATGGAGAAGAGGAAGAAGAAATCTCCATCTTTGCTCTGGAAAACCCCTCCATCTATCAGCAGCAGGAAAAGGAGAAGGTGGATACCTTCTATCCCGATCAGACGTCTGTTACCATCACCTTGCCCATCTTTGGCGTGGTGGAGGATGCGCTGAAGCTCTCCATCAATCAGACGGATAATGAAATCATCACGATTTCCGAAACGGAAAATGCGTATACACTGGAAAGCCGCCGCTATGGACACGGCGTTGGCATGAGCCAGCGTGGTGCGCAATGGATGGCTGCCCAATACGGATGGAACTATCAGCAAATCCTGAACTTCTATTATCCCGGCATGAGTCTGAAAACCTACACCTATACGAATCAACTGCCGGCTCCTGTTAACAGCATCTTTTTAGCCACCCCCGGCCCTGCGGCCACGCCTACCCCTCGCCCAACGCCCATGATGCTTCTGTCTACCCCGGCCCCCAATGAACAGCTGGTCAGCGTAACCAACATCGGCATTACCTCTTATCTTAATCTGCGTGCCAAGGATTCCACGGCATCCGATGTGCTGCAGCAGCTCTATTACGGCCAGCAATTGTATGTAATGGAAGATCTTGGCGAATGGTATAAGGTAAGGCTGGATCAGACGGTTGGCTATGTGATGAAAGAATTTGTGGAACCTGTGATAACCGAATAAAGAAAAAGCGGTTTGATTCATTGGATCAAACCGCTTTCGATTTTCAAGGCGATAATTCTTTCTACGCTCTCGTTGATTCTATCCCATGTCAAAGCTCCATTTTGGATGGCACGCTTGATAGCATGGAAGGCTTCCTGCCCGTTGCCGGGTGCTAAAATCATATCTGCACCGGATTGGAGAGAACGGGTGACGGTGGTGGAAATGGCGTATTTTTCCCGGATGGCGTCCATACGGATGGCATCCGTAATCACAACGCCGTCATAGCCCATTTCGTCCCGAAGCAAACCTGTTACTACCTTATTCGACATGGAAACAGGCCATTCATCATCAATTTCCCGTGCCCGAAGATGGGAAAGCATAATCATTTCAATATCATGGTCAATGGCGTATTGAAAGGGAATCAACTCTGCTGCTTTCATTTCTGACAGCGTTCGGCTATGGGAAACAGGCGTGTTGTGAGCGTTATTCTGGACCGTGCCGTGGCCGGGAAAATGCTTATAGCAAGGGATGATACCCTGCTCACGGAGGCCTTCAGCCATCTGCCATGCCATATCGGAAACGAGGCTTGCATCGCTGCCGAAAGAACGCTCCATAATCTCCGGCGATTCGGTAATCATCACGTCCGCAACCGGAGCCAGATCTAAATTGATACCGTATGCTTTTAAATATGCGCCGATCATTTTTCCGGCTTCATAGGCGTTTTTCGCATCGCCTGTTGCGCCGATCACATCTGCGGCAGGAGCGGTGTCAAAATTCAGCTTTCTTGCAATGCGGGCCACATAGCCCCCTTCCTCATCCACGGCAATAAAGGGCAGATAAAGGCCTGCTTTTTGGCTTTTTTCCTGAATATCGCCGATCAGGGCATGAAGTTGCTTTTCTGATGCGATATTCTGGCCGTAGAGGATCACGCCGCCAACGGGCAAGGCGGAAAAAGCATCATCCTTTTCAATGCGGAAAGCGATGTCTCCCCCCGTCAAATCTTCGGGAGAGACAATCAACAGCTGACCAATTTTTTCATCTTCTGTCATATGGCGCATCAGCACTCTGGCCTGATGCCGGGGATTGGGCGCAGAAGGCGCGGTTTCTTCCTCCAACACAATCCATTGCTTTTCTTCTGCAAAGGAGAAAGGGACATTACATAATAACGTAATAAGAATTAAAAAGAAAAATGCCCTTTTCATCGGTTTTCCTTTCTTTTGAATGGATTTGAGAACAACTGTATTTTATCATACCGGCTTTCTTTTGTAAATCGCCAAAGACATAAAAACAAAGGAAGGATTGACAAATAAAGGTGCATTTGATATACTGATTACAACGAAATCTGAAGGGGTGGAAAGATGCGCAAGTAACCTGCATGAAGAAACAAAAATAAGAGCATTTATTTGCTTGGTTATTTTTGTGTGCAGGAAAAGCGGCATCTTTTTTTGTTGTGAAAAAAAGCGTATTTTGCCTGCGCACAAAGATCGGAGGTAATATATGGCACAGATATCCATTCAAAATTTAACCTTCTCTTATGAAGGTTCTCCTGATATTGTTTTCGATCAGGCATCCGTGGTGTTGGATTCCGATTGGAAACTGGGCTTGATCGGCAGAAACGGACGCGGCAAAACAACGCTTATGAAAATTCTGTCCGGCCAGTTGCCATCATACGGAGCCATCCATACGACAGTAAAATTTCGTTATTTTCCTTTTCAAGTTAAAGATTCTGCCCTCTCCCCTATGGAAATTGCTGAAGATTTCCGTTCTGACGGCGAAACATGGCAGTTTCTTCGGGAAGCCAATTTGCTGAAATTATCCGATGAAACGCTGTTTACGCCTTATCGGCTGCTGTCTGGCGGCGAGCAGATTAAAGTGTTGTTAGCCCTTCTTTTCTCCAATGATGATTTGTTCCTCTTGATTGATGAACCCACCGACCATCTGGACAAAGAAAGCAGACAGATTGTAGCATCTTATCTGAACAAGAAAAAAGGTTTTATTCTGGTATCTCATGATCGTCATTTTCTGGATCAGTGCATTGACCATGTGCTGTCCATCAATAAATGCGGCTTGGAGCTGCAAAAAGGCAATTATTCGTCTTGGGCGAAAAACAAAGAGCGGCAGGATCAATTTGAACGGGATAAAAACGAGAAACTGAAAAAAGAAATCGGCCATTTGAAAGATGCTGCAAGGAGAGCCAGCAAATGGGCAGACAATGCCGAAAGCAAGAAATTCGGTTCATCGCCGGACAGCCATGAACGCATGAAAAACGCTCGTGCCTATTTTGGCGATAAATCACGCCGGATGCAGCAGCAGCGAAAAAATATGGAGTTTCGCATGGATAAGGCCATTGATGAAAAGCAAGGGCTTTTAAGAAACATTGATTACAGCGAAGATTTGAAGCTGCATCCCCTGTTTCAGAATAAGGGCGCAGTGGCAACGCTGAAAGATGTATGCGTGGCCTTTGATGAAAAACAGGTGCTTCGGGACTTTAATCTGCAGGTGATGCCGGGTGAAATCGTTGCCCTGAACGGAGCCAATGGATGCGGAAAGTCCACGGTCATTCGCCTTTTGAACGGCGAAATACAGCCGGAAAGCGGCATGGTTCATTTGCAGAGCGGATGTAAAATCTCGTATGTGCCCCAGAAGGTTCATCTTTCCGGCAGAATGGATGCTTTTGTGCAGATGGCCAGCATTGATGAAACGCTGTTCAAAACCATTCTGCGAAAGCTGAATTTTGACAGAGCACACTTTGAGCACAATCTGGAAGAATTGAGCGTCGGTCAGCAAAAGAAAATCATGCTGGCCATGAGCCTTTGCCAGTCCGCACATCTGTATTTATGGGATGAACCCATGAATTATATTGACGTGCTGTCCAGAATTCAATTGGAAAACCTATTGACGGAATATCATCCCACGATGATTCTGGTGGAGCATGATGCTGCGTTCATTGAAAAGGTGGCCACACGGATTATTTCCATGTAAATTTATGTTTACGAAAAAAGCAAATTGCGCTATAATAGCCGGGTATGAAGAAGAACAAAAAATGGAGGATGCTTTGATGAATAAAACACAGCTTATTATCATGGCGGCAGGTCTGGGCAGCCGTTTCGGTGGATTGAAGCAGATGGCTCCCGTGGACAAGGAAGGCCATATTATCATTGACTATTCCATCTTTGATGCGGTAAGGGCAGGGTTTGATGAAATCATCATCATTGTGAAGCCGGAAAACGAGCAATTGTTTAGGGAAACCATTGCAGACCGTATCGGCGATAAAGCGAAGATCATCTTTGTGCATCAGACGCCCGATGTGCTGCCGGAAGGCTTTTCCATTCCCGAAGGCCGTGTGAAGCCCTGGGGTACGGCGCACGCCGTTTTGTGTGCCAAGGATAAAGTGGATGCACCTTTCTGCGTCATCAATGCAGATGATTTCTACGGTGCAGAAGCTTTTGAAAAAATGCACGATTTCCTTGCCAATATTCATGATGATTCCCAGCTTGCCATGGTTGGCTATCTCATCCGCAATACGCTGACAGAAAACGGCTCTGTTTCCCGTGGCGTATGCGAAACGGATGAAAAGGGTGAATATATGACCGCCATCACGGAACGCACCACCATCATTATGCAGGGCGACGGCGCAGCCTATACGGAAGATGGCGGTGAAAGCTACACATTCCTCCCCGGCGATACGGCTGTTTCCATGAACTGCTGGGGCTTCCCTGCCTCCGTCATGCAGGAATTTATGAACCGCTTTGCCCCCTTCCTTTCGGAAAATTTGCCCAAGAATCCCATGAAATGCGAATATTTCCTGCCGCTCATTCCCGATCAACTGTCCAAAGAAGGTAAGGCTAAAGTTCGTCTCTTGAAAACGAACGAGAAATGGTATGGCATCACCTATTCTGCGGATTTGCCCGATGTGCAGAACGCCATTGAAGAAATGAAGAAAAATGGCAAATATCCCCGTGAATTATGGAAATAAACCCAAAATGAATGCTATATAACGTATTTTTTGACAGAAATTCGCTTTTCTGTGCCAAAGAAAAAGGAGCACTTGAAAGAAAAGGAAAACTATGGTATCATGTAAAAGATCGGAAGAGAGCGTTTTTTGCGTATCTTTTCAACAAAAATGAGGAGGATTAGCAATGCAATACGGCTATTTTGATGACGCAAAACGGGAATATGTCATCACCAATCCCAATACGCCCTCCGCTTGGGCCAACTATCTTGGTTCCCCCGATTACGGTGCCATCATTACCGTGAATGCCGGTGGCTACAGCTTCGTGAAATCCGGTGCAGCCGGCCGCATTCTGCGTTACGTATTTAACCAATTTGACGAACCCGGCCGTTATATCTATCTTCGGGATGAAGATAACGGCGATTTCTGGTCTGCTTCCTGGCGTCCTGTGGCCAAGCCTCTGGATCAGTATCAGACGGAATGCCATCATGGCACTTCCTATACCGAATTTGTGAGCACCTATGCCGGCATCGAAAGCAAGGCTCTTTACTATGTTCCCATGGATGCCACTCACGAAGTATGGCGTGTCACACTGGAAAACAAATCCGATAAAGAACGCACCATCAGTGCTTTCGGCTATTGCGAATTCACCTGCGAATCCTTCTATACCCAGGATCAGGTCAATTTACAGTACACCCAGTTCATCACACGCACCGAGCTTTGCAATGATTTCATTTTGCAGCACATCAACGAAAACTGCCATGTCAATCCCGACGGCACCAATGGTTCCGAACGCTTCTTCGGCGTGGCCGGTGCACCTGTTGTGAGTGCTACGGGCAGCCGTGAAAACTTCCTTGGCCGCAATCGCTTCACCAATCCCCAGGCTGTGGTGGACGGCAAGTGCAACGGCACGATGAACTATAACAGCAATCCCTGCGGTGCTCTGCAGGTGAAAGTGACCTTGAAGCCTGGCGAAAAGAAGAGCTTTGCCTTCATGCTGGGCCAGAAGAACCAGTTCCAGGCTCGTGAAATTCTGGACAGCTATAAGAATGTGGAAGAAACCGTTAATGCCGAATTGAAAGAGCTGATTGCTTACTGGCATGGCGAACTGGATAACCTGAAGATCAACACCCCCGATCCTCGGTTCAATTCCATGGTGAATACCTGGAATGCTTTCCAGTGCTTCACCACCTTCGTGTGGAGCCGTGCCGCTTCCCTGATTTACTGCGGCGAGCGCAACGGCTATGGCTATCGTGATACCGTGCAGGACATTCAGGGCATCATTCATCTGGATCCTGAAATGGCTCGCAAGCAGATTAATTTCATGCTTTCTGCGCAGGTGCATCACGGCGGCGGCCTGCCCCTTGTGAAATTCAACCACAACGCCGGCCACGAAAACACCCCCGAAGATGAATCCTATGTCCGTGAAACGGGCCATCCCCACTATCGTGCCGATGACGCCATGTGGCTTTTCCCCACGGTGTATAAGTACATCGCCGAAACCGGCAATCTGGCTTACTTGGACGAAGTGATCCCCTTCGCCAACAAGGACGAAGGCACGGTGCGTGAGCATCTCAAGCGTGCTATCGACTTCACCATGAACCATCTGGGCCCCCATGGCATGCCTGCCGGCCTCCATGCCGATTGGAACGACTGCCTCCGCCTTGGTGCCACCGGCGAAAGCACCTTCGTCGCCTTCCAGTTCTATTATGCGCTGCAAATCATGCAGGAATTCTGCAAGGACGAGCCTGAATATGTGGCTTACCTCAAGGATATCGCTGCCAAGCTTATCAAGACGCTGAATGATGAATGTTTTGAAGATGACCGTTTCATCCGCGGCTTCACAGAAAAGGGTGCCATCATTGGCAGCAAGAAGGATAAGGAAGCCTCCATGTGGCTCAATCCCCAGTCCTGGGCCATCATCAGCGGTGCCGCCACCAAGGAACAGGCTGATGTGATTATGGATACCGCCAATGAACTGCTCAACACCCCCTACGGCGTGCAGGTGATGTATCCCCCCTACCGCAAGGAAGCCTTTGACGGTGCTTTGATGCTGCTGTTCAACCCCGGTACCAAAGAAAACGGCGGTATCTTCTGCCAGATTCAGGGCTGGGCCATTCTGGCTGAAGCTCTGCGCGGCAAGGGCGGCCGTGCATTCCAGTACTTTGCCGAATCCAGCCCTGCCTCCTTCAATGATAATGCTGACCTGCGTGTGATCGAACCCTACGTCCATGGCCAGTTTATCGAAGGCAAGGACAGCCCCTATGCCGGCCGTGGCCATGTGCATTGGCTGACGGGCACTGCCACTACGGTGATGGTTGGCTGTGTGGAAGGCATCTTGGGTCTGCGTCCCACCACTGAAGGCATCGTCATTTCTCCCTCCTTCCCTGCCGAATGGGATGGCTTCACAATGGAAAAGGTATTCCGTGGCAAGAAGCTGAATATCACTGTGGATAACAGTGCCCATAAGGAAGGCAATCCCGAAAAGTACATCTTCAACGGCGTTGAACGTGCTGCCGGGCTTATCAAGGCGGAAGAACTTCTGGATGTCAACGAAATCACCGTTATCATGTAAATCTTACAATCAAAAAGCTGCTCCAATTTCGGGGCAGCTTTTTTTGTGGTTGCTATGATGCGAACTATATTATTTTGAAAAAAAGAGATTTTCCGGTAGCAAAATCATGTTCATCTTTTTACTTTCTTAAAGTTGCCGTAGGTTTCGGCGATGGTACTGGAATAGGCAAAGGTGTCATCGTATTTTTTCAGGATATTCTGAAAATCAATGATCTGATGCCTGTTTACAACGCAAAGCAGCACGCTCTTTTCGCCGCTGGAAAAGCCGCCGACGGCATTAATTTTCGTGCAGCCGTGTTTCAGCACACGATAGATTTCTTCTTTCAGTTCTTCGGCGTGCGAGGTGATGATGGTAAACTCGCTGGCTGTTTTGGAACCGCGGATGATGTAGCTACCCATAAAACTGGAAAGGAAGCAGTACAGAACGCAAAGGCATACAGGCTTGTAATTGAAAACCAATTCACCGGCTGCGTCTGTTTCGGCATAAACGAAGAAGGAAACAACAGCAACAACGGCATTCAGCGCAAATGTGACCCAAAAGAAATTGAGCTCCGGCTTTTTCTTGCTGATATATTTGGATACGATATCTGTACCGCCGGTGGAGCATTGCAGACGGAAGCAAAGCCCATATACCACACCGCCAATTACGCCGCTCAAAATAACGGGATAGATGGTATCGTGGCCGTCGGTCACATACTGGAATTTTTCCAGCCCCAGCTTTTGCAGATACAAGAACACCAGCGAATAAGTAACGCAGAAGCACAACGAACCCAAAGCGAATTTTTTCTCAATACAGATAAAGGCAAAAATACATAAGGGAATATTAATCAGCAGCGACATATAGCCGATGCTGAACCCTGTTTTATATTGCACCATGGTGGCAATACCGTTGAGCCCGGCCGGCGCAAATCCGTTCCTGACCACAAACAGCTGGTAATTGAACGCAAGCAAGACTGCCAGAGCAGCAATTTCAGCATAGGTGATGAACACCTTCCAATGTGCTTTCTTCATTGTTTTCATTTCCTTTGCCAGTTTTCTATATTATAGCAAATTATCATTCAATATTCAATGAACGACTATGTGAACATTTAAAATATTTTCATTCGCTAAAAAAGGATCAAATTGAAAAAGCAAGTCTTTCGACTTGCTTTATTCTGGTGCCGGTGGTGGGACTCGAACCCACACGTCATCGCTGACAACGGATTTTGAGTCCGCCTCGTCTGCCAATTCCAACACACCGGCTCAACCAAAAGATATTATATCGAATTTTATCTTTCCTGTCAATATCCATCGATGAATTTCTCGCAACAAATATCTCAAATAATGAAAATATGAGAACGTTTGCACGGCGATAGGAATAAATATGTTACATAATTATGAATATATCGTTAAAATTTAATTGGCAGACAGAAATTTCTTAAATATTGCAAAAAATGTATTGACAATTATCAAATACAGATTTATGATGTAATTGCAAACGTTTACAATGCGACACGATCAGATGTTGGGTGGTGATGTAAATGGTAACATTGAAGGACATTGCCGGTTTATGCAATGTTTCGATTGCAACGGTTTCTCGTGCCCTCAATAATCCCAATGCAATCAATAATGAAACGGCAAAGCGTATTCGCCGGACGGCTCAGAAAATGGGCTATTTGCCGAACGCTGCGGCAAGAATGTTGAAAACAAATCGTTCCTATAATATCGGCATCCTATATGAAGACGAGATTCATCATGAATACTTTTCCCTGCTGATTGATAAAATCCGCACAGCGGCAGAATGGAAGGGCTATGACATCACTTTCCTTCGCAAATCCAATGCAGCGGATTACTATGAGCATGCCAAATATCGTGGATTGGACGGCGTGATCATCTTGCAGGCGGCGTTCCACTCCCCCGGCGTGATGCAGCTGGCCAGCAGTGATTTGCCCTGCGTTGCCATTGATTATAACTATGATTGCTGCTCCTGTGTTTTGTCTGACAATCAAAACAGCATGCAGCAGCTGGTTCAGTATGCCTATAATAAAGGCCATCAGAAGATTGCTTTCGTGCATGGCCAATCTGACGGCTTTGTGACGGTGCAGCGGCTGAACGGCTTTTATCGGGCTTGTGCTGCCCTTGGGCTGACGGTGCCGCCGGAATATGTGATTGAAGCAGCTTATCATGATCCTATCTCCGTATCGGAAGCTACAAAGAAGCTGCTTGCCTTGGCGGATAGGCCAACTTGCGTTCTCTATCCTGATGATTATTCCTGCCTTGGTGCCTTATCCCGGCTTGAGAAATGCGGTTTTTCGGTGCCGGGTGATTTGAGCATAGCGGGCTATGATGGTATTATGCTTTCCACAGTTCTGCGGCCAAAGCTTACCACCTATCGGCAAGATGTTCAAAAAATGGGCGAAGCAGCCGTTGAGCTTCTCACAAAGACAATTGAAAACGGCGGCAAGGATGAAATTATTCATCGGATTGTGCCGGGTGAGCTCCAGCCCGGCGGAACGCTGTAATTCCTTTCCCTTCTTATTATGCGCCTTATTTGTCTAAGGACAAATTTGGATATATCATTCTTCTCAAAATAAGAGAATAAAGGAGAACGAGTCATGAAATTCAATGTTGGCGAATGGGTATTGAAACCCGGTGTATCCAATCATAATTGCGAGCAGATTCGTCAGGTTACTTTGAGCGAAGATAAAACCCTTCTGCATCTCTACGCCGTCACCTATCAGGCGGATTACCGTGGTTTGGACGGTCCTTCTCTGGAAGTGGATATTTCCGCACCGCAAAAGGGCATTTTGCGCACCAAAGTGACGCATTTCCGTGGCAGCCGCAAAAAAATGCCTGCTTTTGAATTGAATGATGCTGCATGCCCTTTGGATGTGCAGGAAACAGAAAAAGAAATCGTCGTTTCTTCCGGCGATTTGACCTTGAAAATCAATAAACGCCCCTGTGCCTTCCGTTATTTCTGGCAGGGCAAGCAGATTACTGCCGTGGGTGATCGTTTCGGCTCTCCCATGCTCAGCTATCTCTCCACGAACGACGGCGCCTTCATGCGTGGGCAGTTGGAAGTGGGCGTGGGCGAAAAGGTGTACGGCATGGGTGAACGCTTCACGGCGTTTGTGAAGAACGGTCAGGTTGTGGATATCTGGAACGAAGACGGCGGCACGTCCTCTGAAATCGCTTATAAGAATATCCCCTTCTATATCACCAATCGCGGCTATGGCGTATTGGTGAATGATCCCGGCCCGGTGAGCTTTGAAGTTTGCACCGAAGCCGTGACCAAGGTTCAGTTTAGCGTGGCCGGCGAGAAGCTGGACTTCATGGTGATTGGCGGCGGCGATATGAAGAGTGTCCTCTCCAATTATACGCTGCTTTCCGGCCGTCCTGCCCTGCCGCCCCCCAGCACCTTCGGCCTCTGGCTTTCCTCCTCCTTCACCACCAGCTATGACGAAAAAACAGTCATGTCCTTTGTGGATGGCATGTTTGAAAGGGGGATTCCCCTGTCTGTTTTCCATTTTGACTGCTTCTGGATGAAGGAAAACGAATGGTGTAGCTTTGAATGGGACGAAGATATGTTCCCAGACGTGGAAGGGCTGCTGAAGCGGCTGCATGATAGGGGGCTCAAAGTTTGCGTGTGGATCAACCCTTATCTGGGACAAAAGAGCAAAATTTTCGACGAAGCCATGGAAGGTGGCTATTTCATCAATACCCCCGACGGCGATGTTTGGCAATGGGATCGCTGGCAGTATGGCCTTGGCGTGATTGATTTCACCAATCCTGCTGCAGTCGAGTGGTATAAAGGCAAGCTGAAAAAACTAATGCGTCAGGGTGTGGATTATTTCAAGACGGACTTTGGCGAAAGAATCCCCACGGACGTGAAATACTTTGACGGCAGCGATCCCGTCCGGATGCATAACTATTACACCTATCTGTATAACAAAGTGGTGTATGAAGCCATCTGTGAAGAGCGCGGCGAGAAGGAAGCCTGCCTCTTTGCCCGCAGTGCCACCGTCGGCGGCCAGAAGTTCCCGGTGCACTGGGGCGGCGACTGTAACAGCACCTATCCTTCCATGGCTGAATCCATCCGTGGCGGCTTGAGCCTTTGCCTGTCCGGCTTTGGCTATTGGAGCCATGATATGGGCGGCTTTGAAGGAACAGCTCCCGCTCATGTGTATAAACGCTGGCTGGCCTTTGGCCTGCTCTCCACCCATTCCCGTCTCCATGGAAGCGATTCTTATCGTGTGCCGTGGCTGTTTGGGGATGAGGCCGTTGATGTGTGCCGTGCGTTTACTAAATTAAAGTTGTCCCTGATGCCTTATCTCTATGGCCTTGCTGTAGAAGCCAATGCAACAGGCGTTCCGGCGATGCGTGCCATGGTTCTGGAATTCCCCGGCGACTTGGGCGCAGAAGACTGCGACAGACAGTATATGTTGGGCGATGCCGTGATGGTGGCTCCTGTGCTGCGTGAAGATAACATCGGCGAATATTATCTGCCCCGTGGCTGTTGGACGGAATATTTCACCGGCACTAAAACGCAGGAGTATGGCTGGCATAGCGGCGCATATGACTTCTTCTCTCTCCCCCTCTATGTGCGTGAAAATACGCTTTTGCCCATCGGCCAGTGCAACGATACGGCAGATTATGCTTATGAAGAAAATGTGCTGATGCAAGTGTATGCCCTGAAGGGCCAGGCCAGCCGTACGGTTTATAATCGCAATGGCGAAAAGGCATTTGCTGTGAACGCTTCCATGGAAAACGGCGAAATGGTGTTTACCGTGGACGGCGAAGCCATAGGCCTGAAGCTGCAATTGATGGGTATTGCGGACGCCGCTTTTGTGGAAGGCGCAGACATTGAAAAGAACGAAAAGGGCTTAATCCTGACGGTTAATGAAAAGAAAATTACTGTAAAAATGTAAACGAAAATAAGCAAAGCCGGAGAAGAAATTCTCCGGCCTTTTTCATTTGCGACGATGGTTTAGAAGCATTTTCTGTTTCTCTCTTTTTTGCAATTTTCATCATTTCCGCAATGATAACACAGCTCGTTCTTGCAAAAACCATCCCGAAAGAATGCTTTGATATTTTCCACCGTGATTTCAGCTATGTTCTCCAAAGCTTCATTGGTCAGGAATGCCTGGTGGGATGTGACGATAACGTTGGGCATGGAAATGAGCCTTGCCAAAGTGTCGTCATCAAGAATATGCCCGGAAAAATCATTGAAAAACACATCCGATTCTTCTTCATAAACGTCCAGGCAGGCAGCCCCGATTTTCCTTGCCTTGATGCCGTCCAAAAGTGCTTCCGCATCAATCAGCGCACCACGGGATGTGTTGAGGATGATGACGCCTTTCTTCATTTTTTCAATGGTTTCAGCGTTGATCATATGATGGCTTTCCTTGGTCAATGGGCAGTGCAGGGAAATAATATCGCTCTTTTCAAACAGTTCATCTAATGTTACAAATTCTATATCGCTGCCCGATGGATATTTATCATAGGCAATCACACGCATGCCAAAGCCCCGGCAAATATCAATCATCACCCGTCCGATTTTTCCGGCCCCCACAATGCCGATGGTTTTTCCGTGCAAATCAAAGCCTGTGAGCCCATTGAGGCTGAAATTGAAATCCTTGGTGCGGTTATAGGCTTTATGAATGCGGCGAATGGAGGTGAGCAGCAAAGCAATGGCATGCTCGGCAACGGCATATGCAGAATAAACAGGCACATGCACCACATGCACTTTGCCAAAGGCGTGCTGCAAATCTACATTGTTATATCCGGCGCAGCGCAGCGCGATGATTTTGACGCCCATTTCATGCAGCCTGTCAATCACGGCGGCATTCACCGTATCATTGACAAAAACGCATACGCCGTCCATGCCCTGTGCCAGAGAGACAGTATCTTCATTCAGCATAGAATCAAAAAACTTAAACTCAATTTTGTTTTTCTTTCCGTATGTTTCAAAGCCCGGTTTATCATAAGGTTTTGTATCGAAAAAGGCAATTTTCATTGGTTTCCCTCCCTTGGAATTTACTCGAATATAGTATACACAAAAAACAGAGAATCAAACAAAAAAGGATGAGGTTTCCCCCATCCTGATTGAAGATATTTTTATTTTGCGTCTTTCATGAAGGCGGCATAGGCTTTCACAGCTTCATAAAGGTCAGCCTTATTGATGATCTCAAGGGGAGCGTGCATGGAAAGCACAGCCACGCCGCTGTCGATTACTTCCATGCCGTATAGGGCGCAGATATAGGCAATGGTGCCACCGCCGCCAACATCTACCCGGCCAAGCTCTGCCGTCTGCCATGCGATATTGTTATCATCCATGATCTTGCGCAGTTTGCCGATAAATTCAGCATTGGCGTCATTGGAGCCGCTTTTGCCGCCGGAGCCGGTGAACTTGTTATAGCATACGCCGTTGCCCAACATAGCGGCATTCTTCTTTTCAAACGCTCCGGCAAACAGGGGATCAAAACCTGCGCTCACATCGCAGGAAAGCATGCGGCTGTTGGCCAAAGCATGACGCAGTTTCAGATCGCTAAAGCCATCTTCCGAAAGGTTCAGCATTTCAGCCACTGCGTTTTCAAAATACATGGCACGCATGCCCGTTGCGCCCACACTGCCGATTTCTTCTTTATCCGCCATCAGGCAGCAGCAGGTGTAATCCGGGGTTTCGGAGAGGCTGAAAATGGCTTCCAAAGAAGCATAGGCGCACACACGGTCGTCATGACCGTAGCCTAAAATCATACTGCGGTCCAGGCCATAATCCCGTGCGGGGCCGGCAGGAACAGCTTCGATTTCAGCGGAAACCAGGTCTTCTTCTTCAATGTTATACTGCTCTTTCAGAATCTTCACAAGCGCAGCCTTCACGGGCTCTTTTTCTTCGCCAATCAGGGGCTTGCCGCACAGCATAATATCCAAATCTTCGCCGGTGATTACTTCGCTGGCCTTCTTGCCCATCTGGTCACGGGAAAGATGAATCAGCAAATCGGAAATGCCAACGACGGGGTCATCTTCTTTTTCGCCAATAACGATGTTGAGCAGGCTTCCGTCCTTCTTTGCAACAACGCCATGCAGCGCAAGCGCACGAGCCACCCACTGATACTTCTTGATACCGCCGTAATAATGGGTGTCGGCATAAGCAAAACCGCTGTCTTCATAAAGGGGATTCTGTTTCACGTCAATGCGGGGGGAATCAATATGAGAGCCCACGATGTTCATGCCCATTTCAAGGCTGGTTTTGCCGATATAAAAGAGCATTACAGCCTTGCCCATGCAATTAACATACACCTTATCACCGGGCAGCAGCTTTTCACCTTTTTTGATTTTTTCGTTCAAATCAACATAGCCCTGCTTCTTTGCCGCTTCGATGGTAATAGTGGTGCATTCTCTTTCCGTCTTGCCGTTATCCAGAAATGCACGGTATTTCTTGCTGATTTCTTCTAAGGCAAAGAGAGCCTTTTCGTCGTAAGCCTTCCAAGCGTTTTCTCTGTACATAGAAATTACCCTCCTTTATTCCTTGGCAGGGGTTTCGTCACCGCCCAGCTTCAGGGCAATCAGGCAGCCGAAAATGAGTGCCGCAACGCTGAGCAGAATCGTGGAGACGCTCAAATCGTTATACAGATTTTTGTCCATCAGAATCACGACGGGAGACGCAATTACCATGCCCAGGATGGCACTGTAGGTGTAGCCCTTCCATTTTTTCAGCAGGATGTCAATCAGCTTTGCAATGGCGAAAATGCCCAGCACAATGCCGATGGCAAAGGGAAGCAGTGTGGCAATATAAGGCACTGCACCGCTAAAATCGCCCTTGAAAAGCGTGGAAGTCAGGCCGGTGATGCCGTCCGTCACAATGGTTTCGTAATAGCCAAGGGTTTTCAGCATCATAGAGCCGCTTACGCCGGGGATCACCATCGTGGCAGAGGCAATCATGCCAAGCAAAAGGCAAAGAATGATATTGCCGAAGGTGATGGTGATTTCCGTACGGTTTTCCGCTTCAAATACTTTTAAAAGTACCACAATGGCAAAGAAAATCACGAAAATAATCAAGGAAATAGGCGTTTTCTTCTGTCCCAAGCCATCTTCTTTCACGTTCTTGAAAATCAGCGGTACGCTGCCCAGAATCAGGCCGATAAACAGCGCATTGGTAATCAGCGGAATTTTTTCAAAAGCAGCTTCCAGCCCAAATGCGCCAAGCAGTATGGCAAGCACCATGCCAATGGCATAAGGCAACAGCAGCTTCACGCACTTTTTGAATTCCTTGAACAGATGATTCACACTATAAATGATGGTATCGTAAATACCCATGCTCACCATCATTGTGCCGCCGGAAACGCCGGGAATAATATTGGCAATGCCAATCACCATGCCCCTTAAAATCTTCTTCAGCCAGTCCATGGAAAATTGCCTCCAATTCATTATGATAAAATTACCAAAACATATTATACATGAAAGAAGAGCAATAGTCGAGCCTATTTTGAAAAATATTGCATAAATAAAGCACAGGCAAGCTTTTTACCTGCCTGTGCCTATTTGCTCATTGTATTGTCATTTCGTCAAAATGGTCAAGGAGCCAGAGGGTCATTTCTTTGTTTACTTGATAGATGTGCTGATATTTTTCCTGGGAAGCAAACCACGCAACGCAGATCATCTGATTGGCCAGAATCACATACGGAACAGCTTCCTTTTCTTCCTTCGTCAAAGGATTCACCCGGTCATAGCCTGCTAAAATCTCCTTGAGTACACACAGCCAGTTTTCCGCTTCTGGTTTTCCGAAAGTTTCGGAAAGAACTGCTGTGGCGGCATAGCAGGGGTCAAACAGGCGAATGTTCTTTTCGGAAAGCTCAAAGTCAATGAAACCAAAGGCTTCGCCGTTCACGATGATATTACCGGGATTGGGATCCCGATGGATGCACTGGCGAGGAAGAGAAGAATATAGGCGTTTGAAATTTGTCAGAAAGTTTTCGCAGAAATCGATAGAAAGCTGCAACGCCTTTTTCGTTCCGTCCAATGCCCATTCCTCGATGGAAGAAAGGAGATTGGCTTCATTGAGGACATCCCCTGCATCATGGAGAGCCAAGTGCATCTGGCCAATGATTTCCCCAACAAAGGAGGCGTTTTGATCCTGATACATTTTCAAGGAATCCATAGGCGTGCCGGTGATTCTGTTTGTGAGATAGAAATAAATATCGCCGTCCTGCAGATATGCAGCATTTTCTTTCGTCGGAATAGGCAGCGCAGCTTGCAGACCGGCCTCGTGGAGCTTTCTTGCCAGAGCCTGATTATTCAGAACTTTCCCCAAATTATTGGTGAATTTCAGCACATACTTTTCGCCCACATAATAGGCGTTTTCGTTTCGATTACCGGTTACGTTGTAATAAATATCCGTAATCATTTCCGTTTCCATGTTCCAGTTTTTCAGCATTTCCATGGCTTTTTTGTGTGAGATAAGCATAGCGTCCTCCTCGTTTAACTTGACAGGCACAGGCTTTCTTGCCCGTCCTTTTTTCAGATATTCGGAGGGAGTGCAGCTGAACATCCGCTGAAATGAGCGATAGAAACCGGCGTATGTTTCAAAGCCAAAGGATAAAATTACATCCATTCTGCGCTTGCCCGTCTGCATTTCATAGGCAGCGTGCAATAATTTTCGCCTTTGAATGTATTGCATCACGGGCATGCCCGTTGCCTGATGAAACAAGCGATAGAAATGGAACAGTGAATAGCCGCATATTTTTGCCAGTTCATCGGCTGTCAATTCTGCCTTCAGGTTTTCTTCAATGTAATCCAGCACCTTTTGCAGATAATCAGCATGATTCATTCTTTTCCCCTCCTTTCTTCTTTCCTTCGTAGCTACAAGCATATCTTAACACGCAAAAAAACCTAAAACATTTCCGTTTTTGCGAAAAAAACGGGCATTGCAGCCCGTTTTCATATCGTTTGCTTACTCCAGAACAATTTTCTGTTCATTGGCATCGCTGAGCTTGAAAGCAGCTTTCTTATCGCCGATGACTGCTTCATATTCGCCCTTGTAGCCGTTCAGCGTCACATAGCCGTTATCATCCGTTTTCAGCGTTACATCCGTTTTCCATTCGCCGTGGATCAGGGAATGCAGCTTATGATAGATGGGTTTCAGGCTGCTGTCTTTGCGCATCAGGCCGCTAGGAGCACCCAGCCATGCGCCGTCCGCAGGATCCCATGTGGTAATGCCTTCCACCAGCGGATGAGCGAAAAGCTCGGTATACATTTCGACAGCTTCGTTGGCCTGACGTTCTTCCCCTTCGGGTGTGGAGGGCCATTCAGGCACTTGCCAGTCGTTCAAATCTTCGATATGGGCGGGCATCAGATCGCCGGAAATGAGGGTGTTCTCCGTGAAATGGATGGGCAGGCCGAAGTGAGAGAAGCGTTCCAGCACCTTGTGCAGCTTTTCCAGCCCCCAATAGCCCTGATGCTGATGGGACTGGATGCCGATGGTGGTAATGGGCACGCCGGCAGCAAGCAGGCCTTCAATGAGGATTTCATAGGATTGGGAGGTATTAAAATCGTTAATCAAAAGGGCGGCACCGGGGTTTTCGGCATAAGCGGCGTCAAAAACTTCCTTCACCAGCTGAATGCGGCCCTTTTCCTTGCAAAGACGAGTGATAGCGTTGTCATACTTATCAAAGACAGGCATAATCACCACTTCATTAATCACGTCCCACATATCAATGATGCCCTTGAAAGCTCCAACGTCACGATGAATGCGTTCAAGCTGCAGGCGCATGATTTCTTTGTTGTCATATTGCATCAGCCAATTGGCGCAGGCGGTATGCCAGCAAAGCGGATGGCCTTTCAGCGTTACATTTCTTTCTTTCAGCCATTTGGCGGCTTCCATGGTTTCCTGATAGACCGTTCTTCCCTGCTGGGGTTCATATCGTCCCCAATAGAAGGGCAGCGTGCCATAATTAAAGAGACCCAGCCATTTTTCCATACGGTCAGCAAAGAATGCTTTCTTTTCTTCCGTTTGTGCCGTTACCATGGCAATGCTTTCAAAGGCACCGCAGCCAAAGAGAAATTGATGGTTTTTCAGCGTCATTTTGATTTCTGTGTTTTTAATGGGGGTGCCGTCTTTTCCGGTTACAAGGATAGGAGCCTGTGCTTTTCTTGCCTGAAACTTGTCCATAAATACGTCCTCCTGAATTTTATTTTACCAGTGCATGATTTCTCGAATGACACCGGTTAATTTCTCTGCCGCTTTCCGATGGGTCAGTTGGGATGGATGCCAGTCCGCCGCATAGCCGTCTTCTTTCAATTGCTCTGAAAAATGAGCATAGTGGATATGCCCGTCCCCGGAAGTCTTTTTATATTCTTCCACAGCTTTCTCTACCATCGGGCATAATGTTTCCCCCATGAGGCCAAGGATACAGAGAATTACGGCTTTCGGGTTATTCTTGCGGACAATGCCAAGGAATCTCTGATATTCCCGGCAATATTCCTCCTGCAGTTCCTGCTTTGTGCCTGTAAAGCTCTGGTCATTGGTGCCAAGATTGATAACCACCATATCCGGCTGCATCTTTGAAAAATCCCATGCCACATCTTGCGGATAAACACCATTCATACTGCCGTAGGAAAAGCCAATCTTTTCATAATAATCCGGCAAAAGCTGATCCGCCCGGCGAACGCCGTCCCCGGAATAGCCGGAAATGATGCCATAGCCACTGATGGAAACCAGGCTATGATCCGCATTCAATGTCTGTGCGGTCAAGTACGCATATGCTTTAGTGGCATCTTCTGTATCGGTTTTGAAATTATGCTCTGCTACTTCGTCATCCACGCCATAACCGCAGGTGATGGAATCGCCTGCAAATTCGATCAGCCTTTCTTTGTGCAAAACGGGAGAAATACGTGCACCATCATCCGTCGTTATCCCGGTCAGGCAGCAGGTGGACATAGCCGTCTCCGATGCTTTCAGAATTTCCACGTGAACAGAAACTTCTTTTTTCGAACAAAGCAGAGCAAAAGAATTGTGTTTTGCCATGATCATGATATCGATCACGCAATCGCCATTTATCTTAATTTGCAGCCGTGTCCGATTTCCGTCCATATTTTCCAATTCACAGCGATCGTCACCCTGAACATGTATGATCAGCTGTTTTCCTGTAAAATGAAAGGCTGCTCCTGTAGCCGAATAACACATCCAAAGGCCATTTTCTGTTGGCATTGCTCTGCCGATAATTTGAATATTTTCCGAAACTGGAAGATAAGTACGCATGATATTTTCCTCCGGTGTTTTGCTGTTTCCATCATATCATTGTTTTTGCGCCTTGACAAGCATTCTGCCCTTGACTTTTTCCTCATGAAATGCTATAAACATTTTATATTCAATCATTCAAAGAAAGGCGTTTTTACCATGAAAACATTGGATATTAGAAAGACGGATTTGATCCGCAAAAACGGCCGTTTTGATACGGAAGAAGTTGCATTTCCCCTGATGTGGAGCGGTTCTGGCGCAGAAATGCTGCTGGATGGAAGCCATCTGGAAGTGCAGATAGACTGCCATTATACCTCCATGGCTCCCTATCTTTCCTTCACTGTGGACGGTGTTCGCAGCCAGAATTTCGTCCCTCTCAAGGGAAAACACTGGTATCCCGTTTTCCTTGGCCTTTCCGATGTACCGCATCAGGTGCGCATCGTCAAGGAAACCCAGCCCTTTGGCGGCGATAGCGAAGCCTATGTGACACTCCTTAACATTCGCACGAACGGGACGCTGCTGCCCCTGCCGGAACCCAAAATGAAGATCGAGTTTATCGGCGATTCCATCACCAGCGGCGAAGGCTGCAAAGGCCCCATTTCTTTCATGGAGTGGGTGCCCATGGTGTTTTCTGCATCGGATACTTACGTTAAAATGACAGCAGATGCGCTTCATGCGCAATATCAGCAGGTCAGCCAAAGCGGCTGGGGCGTATTGGGCGGCTGGGATAACGACCCGAACGGCTGCATCCCCAAGGTTTATCATCAGGTTTGCGGCCCCGTTTCAACGCAAGGGGCGAAGAAGGAATATGCTTTTTCCTTCCAGCCGGATAAAATCGTTATCGCTCTTGGCACAAACGATGCTGGGGCTATGAACTCTCCCCCATTTACGGATTCTGCAACTGGCACCGTTTATAAATTGACGGACACGCCGGAAGATTGCAAACGCTTTGAAGAGGGCTGCCTTGCCTTTATTCGGATGCTGCATGAAAAAAATCCCGGCGCAAAGCTCGTATGGATTGTGTTTTATGATGCGGGCCCCATTTACAATGGCGTAAAGGCTGCCGTGGAAAAGGCAAAAGAAGAAGGCATTCCAATTAAATTCGCCGTGCCGCTGACACTGGACGGCATGAAAAAGCAGGATATGGGAAGCCGAGCGCATCCAGGCCTTAAAGCCCATCAAAAAATAAGCAAAATTCTTGTAAAGCTGCTCAAAGAATAAGCATCAAAATGCAGCCATTGGTAATCATACCGATGGCTGCGTTTTTTATTTTTTCATCACAGCCGCCAGTGCGAATACAACGGGGGAATTCCAATAGATTGTAATTTCGTTCATGGAATAGCTGCCGTAATGGTCAATATAACATTTCATGGGTGGCGTGCCGGGCTTGATATGCTCCTTTGCAACGGCATCGCCTGGATGGCGGTTGGGACCGCCGGAAACCATGCCGGGCATACATTCATCAATGCCGTCCGCATAGGCTGGGCGCAGATGCGGATTATTATAGGCGTAATCGCCGTTGCCGGTCACATAACTGATGCCCATGGCGTTCATCCCCATCAGCACATGAAGCTGGGCGAGCACCGTTTCCCGGAAACGGCTTCCGCTTTCAATCCAATCGGCCAGAGCCATGGTCATGCCGTGGTGCATCAGGGGCATATTGCTGCCCCAAACATAATCATGTTCCATCATGGCGGCACGATAACCGCAGCCGTCTGCCACGCCTTTCAGCCTTTCAGCCTCTGCAACGATTTCATTTTTGATCACTTGCAGAACGCTCTCTTCCACAGCAAATTCAGTTGTCAAAAGAGCCATCTGCCCCATGCCGCCCACTTCACCCCATCCAAGAGCAGTGCGAGGGAACGGCATTGTGCGCAGCTTTTTCATGTCATCATAGAACCGCTGCTCACCGGTTACGGCATACATTTCCGCCGCTGCCCAATAGCGGTTAGAAAGGTCGTCCCTTTCGCCATAGCCGCCGGTTGAAGAGCCGACACGATTCTGTGCCGGAATGTAATAGGGGTTTTCTTTCAACCATTTATAAGTTTTTTCGGCGGCCAGCAGCAGTGTATTTGAGTATGCTTCGTCCTTTGCCCGGAAAGCACGGCTGCCAAGTGCGCATACGGCAGCAAAGTCAGCAGCGGCGATGGTCGTGACAGGCATCAGATACAGCTGCTCTTTATCCTCTTCCGGCATCACAAACGGCGCATGGCGTGCTGTGGTTAATTTATGATAAACGGCTCCATCCTCACGCTGCATTTGCAAAATCCAGTCCAGCTCATATTTAATTTCATTGAGGATATCCGGCAGGCGATTGCCGCTTTCCGGGATGTTCAGATGCAGTTTCTCAAAAACAGTAGGATACATGAGATAGGCATACAAAAGCTGTGCAGCGGCCACGGCTCCGGGGGTTACATACCGGCCATAATCCCCGGCATCATGCCAACCGCCAAGGATTCTCTTTTTAACGTCATGGTTATCCCATTCCATGGCTATGCCAGTATGGCAGGCGGCATGGGTGTAAACCCCGGCGTGTTTTTCTTCCAATGCACAGCCGCAGCGCAGGAAATAAAACGCTCGCAGCACATCATACATCAGCTTATCATAAGGCTTTTCGCTGATTTCAAAGGAAGCGGAGCGTCCCTTTTCGCAGCTGATCATATATCTGCCGGGGGTGTTGAAACTTGAAAAATCCCCTTGATATACCATATCGCCGGAAAGTGCATCCTCTCCGAATTTCTTCCATTCCCCCGTAAAGCAAACAAGACCTTCCATATCCAGAAGGACAAAATCTGTGCATGGTTCCGTAATGACCGCCATTTTTTCGCTTTCTGCAAAATATCCAGCCTGATTTACATATATTTTGAACACGTTGAAAGATTCTCCTTTCCTAATCTATTGGCATTATAGCAAATATTTCATTTTCTGTCTTTGCCGAAAGGTACTTGCTTTGTGACAATTAGAATGGTAAAATAGAGAAAAAAGAAAGACAGGAACGGAGAATTATGACAAAGTATCTTTATGAAACCCATATGCACACATCCCAGGGCTCTGCCTGCGGCCATAGCCGAGGGGCTGATTATATCAAGCCTTATCAGGATCTTGGTTATGCCGGTATCATTATTACCGATCATTTCTTCAAGGGCAACACCCGGCCTGACCGTTCCCTTCCCTGGAACGAATGGGTGAACCAGTTCTGCAGCGGTTATGAAGATGCGAAGAACGAAGGCGACAAGCGGAATTTCCCTGTCTTTTTTGCCTTGGAAGAAAATTTCAACGGCGATGAATATTTGATTTACGGGCTGGATAAGGCCTATCTTTTACAGCATCCGGATATCAAGGAATGGAATAGATCAAGAATGTACCGGGAAGTGCGTGCGGCTGGCGGCTGCATGGTGCAGGCACATCCCTTCCGCTCCCGTTTCTATAACGACGCCATTCATTTGCTGCCGGATTTTGTTGATGGCATCGAAGCTGTCAACTATGGCAATGTACCGGTTTGGAACACGCTCGCCCTGCAATACGCCAAGCGGCTTTCTCTCCCCTATACCAGCGGTTCAGATAACCATGATGCCAGCCGGATGACCAAGGAGAACCTCGGCGGTGTTTTGCTGGATACGCCGCTCACAACCATTCAGGATTATGTATCTGTGATTCTGAACAGAAAACCCATGGAAATGCTGCCGCCGTCTGCTGCTATTCTTCCGCCTTGGGAGAAAGGCCTGCCCATTGATTTGCCTGTGCATATTCACGGGGAAAATGATGAACTCCTTCCCGGAGATGCCCGGAAACTCTTGGAAGAAGGACATCTGTAAATAACGTAAGCACCCGAAAACACAAAAAAGGTTCAGTTCACGCTGAACCTTTATATAACAAACGGAAGACAAGCCGAAGCTTGACTTCCGTTTTCTTATTGATGGAAATATTAGAAAAGACCAGTAATTTTACCGTCGGCATCCACGTCGATGCGCTCGGCGGCAGGAGACTTGGGCAGACCGGGCATGGTCATGATATCGCCGGTCAGCACCACGATGAAGCCTGCGCCGGCAGAGATCTTGACGTTGCGGATGGTCACGGTGAAGCCTGTGGGCGCACCCAGTTTACCGGGATCATCAGAGAAGGAATACTGGGTCTTGGCAATGCAGATGGGGCATTTGTTGAAGCCAAGAGCCGTCAGGGTGTCAATCTGCTTCTGGGCAGCAGGCAGGATGTTGATGCCGTCACCACCATAGACCTTCTTGACCACGGAAGCGATCTTTTCTTCGATGCTCATGTCGTCTTCATAGGAGAAGGTGAAGTTGCCCTGTTCTTCTTCACAAAGACGAACCACTTCCTTGGCCAGCTCTTCGCCGCCCTTGCCGCCTTCGGCCCAAACGGTGGAAAGCACGGTGTTCACGCCCAGTTCACGGCACTTGTTGATGATGAATTCGATTTCAGCATCCGTATCCGTGGGGAAACGGTTCACTGCCACCACGCAGGGCAGCTGATAGACGTTCTTGATGTTGCCAACGTGGCGCAGGAGGTTGGGCACACCCTTTTCCAGTGCAACAATGTTTTCATTAGCAAGGTCAGTCTTGGCAACGCCGCCATGCATCTTGAGGGCACGAACGGTAGCCACTACCACAACAGCATCAGGGGTCAAACCGGCCATACGGCACTTAATGTCCAGGAACTTTTCAGCACCAAGGTCTGCACCGAAACCGGCTTCGGTCACGGTATAGTCGCCCATTTTCAGAGCCATCTTGGTCGCCATTACAGAGTTGCAGCCGTGGGCAATGTTGGCGAAGGGGCCGCCATGCACGAAAGCAGGGGTGCCTTCCAGGGTCTGCACGAGGTTGGGCTTCAGGGCGTCTTTCAGCAGGGCGGTCATGGCACCGGCAGCCTTCAGTTCGCCGCAGGTGACGGGCTTATCGTCATAGGTATAGCCAACGATGATGCGGCTGAGGCGTTCTTTGAGGTCGGTCAGGCTGTTGGACAGGCACAGAACTGCCATGATTTCGCTGGCAACGGTGATATCGAAGCCGTCTTCACGGGGCACGCCGTTGATGCGTCCACCAAGGCCGTCCACGATGTAGCGCAGCTGACGGTCGTTCATGTCCACGCAGCGTTTCCAGGTGATCTTTTTCACGTCAATGTTCAGGGCATTCCCCTGCTGGATGTGATTGTCCAGCATGGCGGCCAAGAGGTTATTGGCAGCACCGATGGCGTGGAAGTCGCCGGTGAAATGGAGGTTGATATCTTCCATGGGAACAACCTGGGCATAGCCGCCGCCGGCAGCACCGCCCTTGATGCCAAACACCGGGCCAAGGGAGGGCTCTCGAAGGGCAACGGTAACGTCCTTGCCAATGCGGCGCAGGCCGTCGGCCAGACCGATGGTGGTGGTGGTTTTGCCTTCACCGGCACTGGTAGGCGTGATGGCTGTTACCAGAATCAGCTTGCCGTCTTTTTTGTCGGTTTCATTCAGCAGGGACAGATCAATCTTTGCCTTGTAATTGCCATACTGTTCCACATACTTTTCGTCCACGTGAGCACGTTCGGCGATAACGCGGATGTGTTCCATTTCGCATTCCTGGGCGATCTGGATATCGGTCTTGTAAGCGGCCATTGTGATCTCCTCCATTATCTTTTCTTATTTGAAGTATTTGACTGCAGAAGCAAACAGCTTGATATCGTATTCACCGGGCACGTTTTTATAAAGACCTGCTCCGATGCGTTCGCTATGCCCCATCTTGCCCAGCACACGGCCGTCGGGAGACGTGATGCCTTCGATGGCGCAGAGAGAATTGTTGGGGTTGAAGTGGATATCGTCGGTGGCATTCCCGGAAAGATCCACATACTGGGTGGCTATCTGGCCGTTTTCAGCTAGCCGCTTCAGTGTTTCCTCGTTGGCAAGGAAACGGCCTTCGCCGTGGGAAATCGGCACAGTGTACACATCGCCCACATTGGTCAGCTGCAGCCAGGGAGACTTGTTGGAAGCAACCCTTGTATGCACAATGCGGCTCTGGTGACGGCCGATGGTGTTGAAGGTCAGCGTGGGGCAAGTTTCGTCCGTGTCCACAATCTTGCCAAAGGGCACAAGACCCAGCTTGATCAAGGCTTGGAAGCCGTTACAAACGCCCAGCATCAGGCCGTCCCGATTGTCCAGCAGATCCTCAACGCCTTCCTTGATGGCGGCATTGCGGAAGAAAGCCGTAATGAACTTGGCACTGCCGTCCGGTTCGTCGCCGCCGGAGAAACCGCCGGGCAGGAAGATGATCTGGCTTTCCTTCATGGCATTGGCAAAAGCGTCAATGCTGCGAGAAATGCCGTCGCTGGTCAGGTTATTGAGCACAACAATCTTGGCGGCGCAGCCTGCATCCATGGCAGCCTTGGCACTGTCAAATTCGCAGTTCGTGCCAGGGAAAACGGGAATGAGCACCTGCGGCTTGGCTGTACGAATGGCAGGCTTGGCCCATTCAGTGGCAGTATAGGCGAAGTTTTCGATTTTCTTGCCTTCGGTTTTGATGTTGCAGGAGTATACGCTTTCCAGTTTGTCTTCGTATTTCTTTTGCAGGCAGCACAGGCAAAGGTCTTCGCCCTTATAGCTGATGGCGGCGTTTTCTGTGATTTCACCGATGACCTTTTCGCCTTCGGCATCGCTCACTTCCAGCAGGAAGGAAGCGTAGTTATAACCGAAGATGTCGTCCATGGTCATGTCGTCGGCAAACGTAAAGCCGAGGCCGTTACCGATGGCCATCTTCATCACGGCTTCCGCAATGCCGCCCATGCCGGGGGTATAGCAGGCAACGGCTTTGCCGGAATTGAGCAGGCCGAACACCTTATCAAACACCTTCAGCAAAGAAGCCGTAACGGGCAGGTCGTTTTCGTCCATTTCGGGAGAAATGTAAATCAGCTTGTTACCGGCATGCTTGAATTCGGGAGATACGATGTCCTGCGTTTTCTGGCATGTGACAGCGAAAGAAACCAGCGTGGGCGGTACGTCTAGATCTTCAAAGGAGCCGCTCATAGAGTCCTTACCGCCGATGGAGCCAATGCCCAGCTCTTTCTGTGCCATGAAAGCACCCAGCAACGCAGACAGGGGTTTACCCCACCGCTTGCTGTCCTTGCCGGGACGTTCAAAGTATTCCTGGAAAGTGAGATACACATCTTCAAACTTGGCCCCTGTTGCAATCAACTTGCAAACGGATTCCACCACCGCCAGATACGCACCATGATAGGGGCTCTTTTCGGCAATGAAGGGGTTATAGCCAAAGCTCATCAAAGAGCAATCGTCGGTGTGTCCCTGCTCCACAGAAATTTTCTGCACCATGGCCTGAATGGGCGTCTGCTGGTTTTTGCCGCCAAAGGGCATCAGCACCGTGCCTGCGCCGATGGTAGAGTCAAACCGTTCGGAAAGGCCACGCTTGGAGCACAGGTTCAAGTCCTGAACCAAGGCTTCATAATTTTCCTTGAAGCTGCCTTCTACCTTCTTGGCATAAGGCTTGCAGTCTTCAGGGGTAATATCAATATGCTTGGAAGCACCGTTGGAATTGAGGAATTCACGGCTAAGATTCACGATGCAATTGCCGTTCCAATACATTTGCAGACGGGGATTTTCCTGCACCTTGGCCACCTGCACAGCCTGCAGGTTTTCGCTTTCGGCAAGAGCAAGGAAGCGTTCCTTGTCTTCGGGAGCGATGACTACAGCCATGCGTTCCTGGCTTTCGGAAATGGCAAGCTCTGTGCCGTCCAAACCGTCATACTTCTTGGGAACGGCGTTCAGGTCGATTTCCAGGCCATCAGCCAGTTCGCCGATAGCAACGGAAACGCCGCCGGCACCAAAGTCGTTGCAACGCTTAATCATCAGGCTGGCTTCCGCATTGCGGAAAAGACGCTGCAATTTGCGTTCTTCAGGCGCATTGCCCTTTTGCACTTCTGCGCCGCAGGTTTCAAGGCTGGTCAGGGTGTGGGACTTGGAAGAGCCCGTTGCACCGCCGCAGCCGTCACGGCCCGTGCTGCCGCCAAGGAGAATAACGATATCGCCGGGTTCAGGCCGTTCGCGACGCACGTTCTTTTCGGGAGCCGCGGCGATGACAGCACCGATTTCCATGCGCTTGGCAGCGTAACCGGGATGATAGATTTCATCCACGATGCCGGTAGCAAGGCCAATCTGGTTTCCGTAGGAAGAATAACCGGCAGCGGCTGTTGTGACCAGTTTCCGCTGGGGCAGCTTGCCCTTCATGGTTTCGGAAACGGGCTTCAGGGGGTTCGCCGCACCCGTCACACGCATGGCACCATACACATAGCTGCGGCCGGAAAGCGGGTCACGGATGGCACCTCCGATACAGGTGGCAGCACCGCCGAAGGGTTCGATTTCGGTGGGATGGTTATGGGTTTCGTTTTTGAAAAGCAGCAGCCAAGGCTCCTTGACGCCGTCCTTTTCAATTTCAATCTTCACTGTGCAGGCGTTGATTTCTTCGGATTCGTCCAGCTTTTCCAGTTTGCCGTGCTTTTTCAGATACTTTACCGCAACGGTGGCCAAATCCATCAGGCAAATGGGCTTTGTGCGGTTCAGTTCCTTGCGGACGCCGATGTATTCATCATACGCCTTCTGCAATAGCGGATCGGTGAAGGTGGCACTGTCAATTTCCGTCAGGAACGTTGTATGACGGCAATGGTCAGACCAGTAGGTGTCGATCATGCGGATTTCGGTGATGGTGGGGTCTCTGTCTTCACTCTTGAAATAGTCCTGACAGAAAGCGATATCATCCGCATCCATGGCAAGGCCATAGTTCTTGACGAATGCTTCAAGACCGGCACGATCCAGCTTGGTAAAGCCGTTCAGGGTTTCCACGGTTTCGGGAATTTCGTATTGGATTTTCAGTGTTTCAGGAAGTTCCAAAGCTGCTTCCCTTGCTTCCACAGGGTTAATGACGTACTTTTTGATTTCCGTCAGTTCGCTTTCGGAAACATCGCCTTCAATCACATACACCTTCGCCGTGCGGATCACAGGTCGATTACCTTGAGAAATCAGCTGAATGCACTGGGCAGCGGAATCGGCACGCTGGTCAAACTGGCCGGGCAGATATTCCACGGCAAACACAGTGGCATCGCCCGTTTCAATTTCGGCAGAAATATCGTCCAGCTGGGGCTCGGAAAACACCGTCTTGCAGGCGTAATCGAACAGATCTTTTTCGATATCTTCTGCGTCATATCGGTTGATGATGCGCACATTCTGCACGCTTTCGATATTCAGAAGGGTGCGAATATCGGAAAGCAGGGCATTGGCTTCCAGAGCCAGTTCCTTTTTCTTCTCCACATAAATCCGGTAAACCATACTTACTTTTCTCCTCCTGCCTGCAAGGCACGCTTACCGATATCTTTGCGATAGTAGGCGTTTTCAAAATGAACCTTCTGCGTCCGCTGATAGGCGGTTTGAATGGCGTCCTGCAAGGTATCGCCCTTCCCTACTACGCCAAGCACACGGCCGCCTGCATTTACCAGCTTGCCGTCTTTCAGGGCGGCACCAGCCACGAAAACATGCTCCTTCACATCGTCTGCGATGGAGATTTCATAGCCCTTTTCATAATGCAGCGGATAACCGTCGGAAGCCATGATGACGCAGCAGGCGTTCTTATCTTCAAATTCTACGTCCACTTTGTCCAAAGTGCCTGTCTTGGTAGCCTGCATGATGGTGAGCAAATCACCCTTCAAAAGCGGTAATACAACCTGTGTTTCCGGGTCGCCAAAGCGGCAATTGTATTCAATCACTTTCGGGCCGTCTTTGGTAATCATCAGACCGAAGAACAGGCAGCCCTGGAACAGTCGGCCTTCCTTTTCCATGGCACGGATGGTGGGCAGGAAAATCTTGTCCATACATTCCTTGGCCACTTTTTCCGTGTAATAGGGGTTGGGGGCGATGGTGCCCATACCGCCGGTATTGAGGCCTTCGTCGTTATCATGGGCACGCTTGTGATCCATGGAGGAAACCATGGGCTTGATGGTTTTGCCATCGGTAAAGGCCAGCACGGAAACTTCCGGCCCTTCCATGAATTCTTCAATCACAATGCGGCTTCCGCTTTCGCCAAACTGCTTATCCAGCATCATGGATTTCACTGTTTCTTTGGCTTCTTCCAGCGTATTCACAATCACGGCACCCTTGCCAAGAGCCAAGCCGTCAGCCTTGATGACTGTGGGATAAGGGCTCTTTTCCAGATAAGAAAGTGCTTCATCGGCGTCGGTGAATACTTCGTATGCAGCGGTGGGAATGCCGTATTTTTTCATCAGGTTTTTGGAGAAAATCTTGCTGCCTTCAATGATAGCTGCATTGGCACGAGGGCCGAAGCAAGGAAAGCCTTCCGCTTCCAGCGCATCCACGCAGCCCAGCACCAGCGGATCATCAGGGGCGACCACTGCATAATCCACCTTGTTTTCCTTGGCAAAAGCAACGATTTTATCAATCTCGCTGGCACCGATGGGAACGCAGGTGGCTACATCTGCCATGCCGCCGTTTCCGGGTAGCGCAAAGATGGTTTCCACGTTTTTATTTTCCCGCAGCTTGCAGATGATGGCATGCTCTCTGCCGCCGCCGCCCACAACCAGAATATTCATGAGCGTATCTCCTTTAGCATCTTACTGATTGTAAATGGGGAATTTTTCGCAAAGTTCCTGAACTTCCTTGGCGATGCGGTCTTTGCTGTTTTCAAAGTCCACAATGGTGTCCTTGATCCAACCGGCAATCTTCACCATTTCCGCTTCCTTGAAGCCACGGCTTGTCACGGCGGGGGTACCGATGCGCACTCCGCTGGTTACAAAGGGGCTCTGGGGGTCATTGGGGATGGTGTTCTTATTGACGGTGATATGTACTTCGTCCAAGCGATGTTCCAGTTCCTTGCCGGTGATATCGAAGTTGGTCAGATCCAGCAGCATCAGATGGTTATCGGTGCCGTTGGAAACAATTTTCACGCCCAGCTTTTGCAGTTCGTCGCAAAGCACGGCTGCGTTCTTCACAATCTGCTGCTGATAGGCCTTGAATTCGTCCGTCATGGCTTCGCCAAGAGCCACAGCCTTGGCAGCGATGATGTGCATCAGCGGGCCGCCCTGGGTGCCGGGGAAAACAGCCTTGTCAATCTGCTTGCCGTACTTTTCCTTGCACAGAATCATGCCGCCGCGGGGGCCGCGGAGGGTCTTATGGGTGGTGGTAGTCACAACATCGGCATAGGGCACGGGAGATGGATGTACACCAGCGGCGATAAGGCCGGCAATGTGCGCCATGTCCACCATCAGATAAGCACCAACTTCGTCTGCGATTTCTCTGCACTTGGGGAAATCAATGGTACGGGAATAGGCACTGGCACCCACCACAATCAGCTTGGGCTTGCATTCCAGCGCATTGCGCCGCATTTCGTCATAGTCAATCATTTCTGTTTCAGCATTCACGCCATAAGGCACGATGTTGAAATACTTGCCGGAAATATTCACGGGAGAGCCGTGGCTCAGATGGCCGCCCTGCTGCAGGTTCATGCCCATGACGGTATCGCCGGGGTTGAGCAGCGCAAAGAACACAGCCAGATTGGCATTGGCACCGCTGTGGGGCTGCAGATTGGCATATTCTGCGCCAAAGAGCTTCTTTGCCCTCTCCCGGCCGATTTCTTCCACGATATCCACGCACTGGCAGCCGCCATAATAACGCTTTCCGGGATAACCTTCGGCGTATTTATTGGTTAGCACACCGCCGGCAGCCAGAAGCACGGCCTTGGACACGATATTTTCGGAAGCAATCAGCTCGATGTTATGCTGCTGGCGTTCCAATTCCAAATGACAGGCATCGGCAACAGCCGCATCATAATTTTTCAGTTCTTCAAAAAAGTTCATTTTTTTCTCCCCTATTTTGCAATTAATGATGGAACAGACGCATACCGGTGAAGGCCATGACCATATTGTGTTTATCGGCAGCTTCGATTACGATGCCGTCACGGATGGAACCGCCGGGTTCGGCGATGTAGTCCACACCAGAACGCCATGCACGTTCGATGTTGTCATCAAAGGGGAAGAAAGCATCGCTGCCCAGAGCTACGCCACGGATGGTAGCGATATAAGCTTTCATTTCTTCGGTGGTGAAGGGTTCGGGCTGCTTTGTGAAATACTTCTGCCAGTTACCGTCAGCGCAAACGTCTTCTTCGTTCTTGTTGATGTAGCCGTCAATCACGTTATCCCGTTCGGGACGGCCGATCGTGGGCAGGAAGGGCAGGTTCAAAACCTTGTCATGCTGACGCAGCAGCCAGGTGTCGGCCTTGGTGCCGGCAAGACGGGTGCAGTGGATACGGCTCTGCTGGCCTGCGCCCACGCCGATAGCCTGACCGTCAACGGCATAGCACACGGAATTAGACTGGGTGTATTTCAGGGTGATCAGAGCCACAATCAGGTCACGCACGGCAGTTTCAGGCATGTCCTTATTGGCGGTCACGATGTTCTGCAGCAGTTCTTTATTGATTTCAAAGTTATTGCGTCCCTGTTCAAAGGTGATGCCGTAAACTTGCTTGTGTTCCACTTCGGTGGGAACGTAATTGGGGTCAATCTGCACGATGTTGTAATTGCCCTTGCGCTTGGTCTTGAGGATTTCCAGAGCTTCGGGTTCATAGCCGGGGGCGATCACGCCGTCGGACACTTCGCGCTGGATCATCTTGGCAGTGGTCACGTCGCACACGTCGGACAGAGCCACCCAGTCGCCAAAGGAGCACATACGGTCCGTGCCACGGGCACGGGCATAGGCGCAAGCCAGAGGAGAATCGTCAAGGCCTTCTACGTCGTCCACAAAGCAGGCTTTCTTGAGCTTGTCAGACAGCTTGATGCCAACGGCGGCAGAGGTGGGGCTCACGTGCTTAAAGGAGGTCACGGCGGGCAGGCCCAGAGCTTCCTTCAGTTCCTTCACCAGCTGCCAG
This sequence comes from Clostridia bacterium, assembly GCA_045590215.1. Taxonomy (GTDB): domain Bacteria; phylum Bacillota; class Clostridia; order Christensenellales; family Aristaeellaceae; genus RUG563. Next base: position 63,008 of record JAZNQO010000026.1, read on the forward strand.
CTGTTGAAAGCATCCAGAAAGTTGATGAAGCCGGGACGCCCGGAGAGAATCTGAATGGGCAGGTCAGAGCCGTCGTGCATGAAAATCTTGGCAGGTTTCTGATTGGGATTGCAGCCGTACTTGAGTTCAAATTCTTTCATCGTTCTTTTCTCCTTTAAATCTTTAATTCTGCTTTGACATCGTTGGAAGAATACTTGTTAATCATGGGCAGGGATACGTTCTGCAGGAAATCTTCCACCTGGGAAACACAGCGGCCGATAAACTTTTCGGGCACCATGTTTTCAAGCAGGGTTTCCTTATTGCAGGGAATATTTTCATCCGCAGCCAGGCGTTCAATCAGCCCTTCGCCGGATTGGATGTTCTGGGATACATGCCGGTATTTCTTGAACACATCGTCCGACAAATCTTTGCTGTCCACAATGCGTTCCGCCGCCATCAAAGGGAGCTTCTGCATCACCCGGCTGTGCACCACATCTTCGTTCACGATGAGGCCTTGGGTGATGTTAATATACACATTCAGGATGGCGTCCACCGCCAGGAATGCTTCCGAAACAGCCAGACGGCGGTTGGCACTGTCGTCCAGTGTTCTTTCCAGCCACTGGCTGGAAGAGGTAAACGCCGGGTTCAGCGCATCCACCATCACATACCGGCTCAAAGCGCAAATGCGTTCTGCCCGGATGGGGGTGTGCATGTAAGGAATGGAAGAAGCGGCAATTTGTTCTTCTTCATAGGGCTCTTCCATTTCGCCGAAGGCCTGTAAAAGACGCAGGTCATTGGCAAACTTGCAGGCACTCTGGGCAAACCCGGAAAGAACGGACAGGATATAGGCGTCCACTTTTCTGGAATACGTTTGCCCGGCGACGGGTACGCAGGAGAGGAAGCCCATATCCAGCGCAATTTCCTGTTCCAACCGCCTTACTTTATCTTCGTCCCCGTCAAACAGCCGCATGAAGCTGCTCTGGGTGCCGATATCGCCTTTGCTGCCCAGCAGCTTCAGCTTGCTCAATTGGAATTCCAGATTCTCCATATCCATGCAAAGCTCGTACATCCAGAGGGTTGCACGCTTGCCGATGGTGGTGAGCTTCGTGGGCTGCAAATGGGTATAGCCAAGGCAGGGCGTGGAGCGATACTGATAGGCAAAGGCGGCAAGGTTTTTAATCACTTCCGCTGCTTTTTTCAAAACCAGCTTGCTGGCTTCACGCAGGATTACGATATCGGCGTTATCCCCCACAAAACTGCCCGAAGCACCCAGATGAATGATGGATGCTGCCTTGGGGCACTGAATGCCATAGGCGTACACATGGCTCATTACGTCATGGCGCACGATGCGCTCTCTGGCCTCTGCCACATCGTAATTCACGTCATCCACATGTGCTTCCAGTTCGGCAATCTGTTCCTTGGTGATATTCAGCCCCAGCATTCTTTCGGCACGGGCAAGGGATACCCACAGCCTGCGCCAGGTGCGGAACTTGAAATCCTCAGAAAACAGGTTTTGCATTTCCCGGCTGGCGTATCGGGTGGAAAGAGGCGAAGAATATTTTTCCTTCATGTTAGGCATGAAAAACCCCTCTTTTTCACACGTTCTTGTTAATCAGGCGATCAACTTCAGTGCCGTTCTCCAGATTGGTGTAGCGCACATAGAGGGAAATCTTGTTATCCTTATCCAGCGTATTCCAAAGTTCGGTGGTGAAAGCGTCGATATCGTTGGGGATATTCACCCGTTCCGGCTCGCCCTGGAAGGTGGGGATGGGATTGCCGTCGCACACATAGGTGTGGATGAAGTGACCAAGGCCATTGAGGGCGGGATAAGAGAAGGTGTAGCGATTGCAGGCGGTACCTTCCCTGTCTGCGCTCTTTAAGATGCTCATTTCATAGGTGAAGTCCTTATCGCCGAAGGTAATCATACCGCTGATACGGGGGGTGAAGTTGGGGCCATCGGGCTCAAATTCACGGGTGGTGAGAGCGGTGGAGAAGCTTTCGCCCTTCTTCAGCCCTTCCCAGATGGTATCGGTCTGATCGCCGTTGGTGACGATGAGCTTGTTTTCATAATTCCGCAGGGCAGCGTAGATGATGAGGCTGGGATCCTGCACCAAAGAAGCGTCAAAGGGTTCGGTGTAGAGAACGCCATCTTTTTGGGCAAAGATGCGGTTACGGCTGTTGGCACTGCGGCCCATGATAAAGTAAGCGGATACGGCGTTCTTGCCATCTTCCGTCTTGCCAATCACGATGCCCCGGCCCACATAGGAATTGCCTTCGATGAGCGTGCCAATGTTTTCCTGCTTGTAGATGTCCATTACACTTTCCCTCCTGCAATCATCATATCTTTACATACTTTTTCCACCGCACGGGGCAAAATCTTCCATTCGGCCTGCTTCATAACTCGCTTTTGCAGCGTTTCAGGGGTGTCTTTATCCAACACCTGCACAGCCTTCTGAAAAATGATTTTTCCGCCGTCGGGAATTTCGTTTACAAAGTGCACCGTGGCACCGGTTACCTTCACGCCCTTTTTCAATGCTTCTTCATGCACTTTCAGGCCGTAATAGCCTTTACCGCAGAAGGAAGGAATCAAAGAGGGGTGAACGTTGATAATCCGCTCGTCAAACTGCTTCACAAAGCTTTCGCTGAGGATGCTCATGAATCCGGCCAACACGATCAGGTCAATCTGCTTTTCTTTGAGTTTTGCCACCAGCTTTTCTTCAAACTCTGCCTGACAGCCGGGCTTTTTCTCAATCACAGCCGTTTCGATATCTGCTCTCTTTGCTCTCTCCAGCGCATAGGCATCGGCCTTATTGGAAATGACGATTTCAATGCTGCCGGAATGAATGACACCCATCTGCTGGGCTTCGATAAGAGCCTGGAGGTTGGTGCCGCCGCCGGAAACCAGCACGGCAATGCGCTTTTGCATCTGGCTCATGCTTTTCCCTCCGTTAAATGATTTCGATCTTATGGTCAGCCTTGATGATTTCGCCGATCACATAGGCCTCTTCCCCATGGGCTTTCAGAATTTCGATGGCTTTTTCGGCTTCTTCCTTCTTGACCACCACGCTCATGCCAACACCCATATTATAGGTGTTGAACATGTCACGTTCGGGGATATTGCCCTCCTTGGCAATCACGTTGAAGATGGGCAGCACCTTTACGGCACTCTTTTCAATCTTTGCGCAAAGGCCGTCCGGAATAGAGCGCGGAATATTCTCATAGAAACCACCGCCGGTGATGTGGGAAATGCCCTTCACATCCACTTGGCTGATCAAAGCCAGAATGCTCTTCACATAAATCCGGGTGGGCACCAGCAGAGCTTCCGCCACGGTCTTGCCGTTCAGGTCTTCCCGCTTTTCATACAGAGCCGGGTTATTGTTATCAATATCAAACACCTTCCGGCACAGGCTGAAACCATTGGAATGGATGCCGGTGGAAGCCATGGCGATCACCACGTCGCCTTCTTCCATGCGTGTGTTATCAATGATCTTTTTCTTGTCCACAATCCCTACAGCAAAGCCGGCAAGGTCGTAATCTTCCACGGGCATGAGGCCTGGATGTTCAGCCGTTTCGCCGCCAATCAGGGCAGCTCCGCTCTGGACGCAGCCTTCCGCTACGCCGGACACGATTTCAGCAATCTTTTCGGGCACGTTCTTGCCGCAAGCGATATAATCGAGGAAGAAAAGGGGCTTTGCACCGCAGCAGATAATGTCATTGACGCACATAGCAACGGCGTCAATGCCGATGGTGTCGTGCTTGTCCATCAGGATGGCCAGCTTTACCTTCGTGCCGCAGCCGTCTGTGCCGGAAACCAGCACGGGCTCTTCCATCCCGGCAATGGGCAGGCCGAAGCAGCCGCCAAAACCGCCTACATCGTCCAAACATCCTTCGTTCCGGGTGCGTGCAATGTGCTTTTTCATCAGTTCCACAGCCTTGTAACCGGCCGTAATATCCACACCGGCTGCTGCATAACTTTCAGAACGGGAATTTTCATGCATGGGTTTCTTCCTCCTCAATTATTCTTTGCCGTTCCAGCAATAGGTACACAATTTGCAGGGCTCAATGCCGATAGACTCTTCAAGGCCTTCCAGCGTCTGGAATTCCAAGGAAGCAAAGTGCAGCTTATTGCAGATGGCTTCACGCATTTTCTTGCCTCTCTCCGTTGAGGGATTGGCGTATTCGTCCAGATGATTTAAGCCTTCTTCCCCTTCCAGCTCCACGATGGTGGAACGGGTAATCAGCTCCATATCGCTGGTGGCACGGGAGAAGTTCAGGTATTTGCAGCCATACATAATGGGCGGACAGGCGGAGCGCATATGAACGGATTTTGCACCGTTTTCATACAGGAATTCCACCGTTTCACGAAGCTGCGTTCCCCGGACAATGGAATCATCCACAAAGAGCAGCTCTTTATCCTTAATCAGTTCATTGACGGGAATCAGCTTCATCTTGGCCACTTTATTGCGATCCAGTGCATTATCCGGCATAAAGGAGCGCAGCCAAGTGGGGGTATATTTAATGAAAGGACGGGTAAAAGGCACGCCGCTGCCGTTGGCATAGCCGATGGCATGGGGGGTTCCGGAATCCGGCACACCGCCGACAAAGTCCAGCTTTGGCATGCTGTTGTTTTCCGCTTCATTCTTGGCCATAATCTGGCCGTTACGATAGCGCATCACTTCCACGTTCACGCCTTCATAATTGGACGTAGGATAGCCATAGTAGCTCCACAGGAAAGAGCAGATGCGCATTTCCTTCAAAGGCTTGCGCAATACCTTAATTTCCTCTGCGCTGATTTCCACGATTTCGCCGGGCCCCAATTCCTTTTCATCCAGATAGCCCATTTTCTGATAGGCGAAGGACTCAAAGGAAACGCAGTGACCTTCTTCATTCTTGCCAACAAGGATGGGTAAACGGCCTTTCTTATCACGGGCGGCAATGATGGTGCCTTTTTCCGTGAGAATCAGGATGGAGGCTGTGCCTTCAATCTTTTCCTGAGCAAAAATAATGCCTTCCGTGAAATTGCTCTTCATACCGATGAGGGCAGCCACAAGCTCTGTTGTGTTCACTTTTCCACCGGTCATGGCATCGAAATGCACACCGCCAAAGTCCATACACTGCTTAATCAACTCAACATAATTGTTGATAACGCCGATGGTGCAGATGGCGTAAACGCCAAGCTTGGAGCGAATGAGCAGCGGCTGTGGATTGGTATCGTTGATACAGCCGATGGCTGCATTGCCCTTCATTTCGCCGAAAATATGCTCAAACTTCGTGCGGAAAGGCGTGGAAGCAATATTATGAATATTGCGTTGCAGGCCGATTTCCTGATCATAGGCCGCAATGCCGCCGGATTTGGTGCCAAGATGGGAATGATAGTCCGTTCCGAAAAATACGTCTGAAATGGTATCGTGTTTGCTGACAGCCCCGAAGAAACCACCCATAAAGAATTTATCCTCCGTTTTCTTGCGCTTATTTTCTGAATTCAGCGGCCACTTTCTGATCTTTTTCCAGTACAACCTGTGCATCGGCCTTTCGCTTCGCATCCAGCTTTTCGGCCAGTTCTTTATCTTCTACGGCCAGAATCTGGGCAGAAAGCAAAGCGGCATTGACACCACCATCTATCGCAACAGTAGCCACCGGAATACCGGAAGGCATCTGCACGGTAGAAAGCAGAGCGTCAATGCCGTCTAATGTATTGCTTTTGCAGGGAATGCCGATAACAGGAAGGGTTGTGTTTGCAGCGATGGCACCAGCCAGATGGGCTGCCATACCGGCAGCGGCGATGATCACGCCAAAGCCTTCTTTGCGTGCATTCACAGCAAAGGACCGGGCTTCTTCTGGCGTGCGGTGTGCGGAATACACATGTACCTCAAAAGGAATCTCCAACTTTTGCAGCATGTCCGTTGCCTTCCTGATGATGGGAAGATCGCTGTCGCTGCCCATTACAATACCTACTTTGCGCATCGTCTTTTTTCCTCCTTAAAAAGTAAAAGACACACTTAACGGGCTATGGTTGTTAAGTGCGCCCAGACGGTCGGCTTTGAGTTGGTGACGTTTCCCGATCCTCCGCTCCCCTGTGGTCAATCCACATTATTTCCGTCAGTCGCAGAGAACCTGTTCAGTTGTCGATTGGATTATATCAAAATGCAAGAATTCTGTCAAGTTGAAAGGGCGGCAAAAGCCACCCTTTTTGTATTGCATTTGTATTAATTATTTCTCAAAAATCTGCAATTTCCAAAGATACGGGGCAATGATCGGATCCATACACATCATTATGTATTTTCGCATCCAGTAATTTGGGCTGCAAGGAATTGGAAACAATGAAATAATCAATTCTCCATCCTGCATTTTTTTCACGGGCATGGAAACGATAACTCCACCAGGAATAGGCTCCTGTTACGTCCGGATAGAAGTATCGGAAGGTATCGGTAAAGCCGCTTTTAAGGAGCGTTGCGATTTTTTCTCTTTCCTGCATGGAATAGCCTGCATTGCCCTCATTGGCTTTTGGATTCTTTAGTTCAATGGCACTCCTTGCCACGTTCAGGTCCCCGGCAAAAATAACAGGTTTTTCTTTTTCCAGCGTTTTGAGATGCTGCAAAAAAGCATCCTCCCACGCCATGCGGAAATCAATGCGCTTCAGCCCGTCCTGTGCATTGGGCGTATAAACGGTCACAAACCAAAAATCCTCCATCTCAAGGGAAATCACTCGGCCTTCTGTATCCATTTGAGGTACGCCGATGCCATATATCACCTGCAAAGGCTCTTTTTTTGTGAAAACAGCCGTACCGGAATATCCTTTCTTTTCGGCATAGCTCCAATACTGATAATAGCCGGGCAAATCCATCTCAATCTGCCCTTCCTGCAATTTCGTTTCCTGCAGGCAAAAGATATCGGCATCAAGGGCATGAAAGCTTTCCATAAAGCCTTTCCCCATCACGGCGCGCAGGCCGTTCACATTCCAAGAAACCAGTTTCATTTGTATTTTGCCTCATTCTTTCTTATCAAATAGCTGATAGGCCAGCATTTTGCCCGTGGGCGTTGCAGCAATGCCGCCTTGGGCAGTTTCGCGCAGGGCGCAGGGCAGGCTTTCCCCCACTTCGCCCATAGCGTCAATCACTTCATCCGCAGGAATCACGCTTTTGATACCAGCCAAGGCCATATCTGCGGCGGTGATGGCAATCATCACGCCGGAAGCGTTGCGCTTGATGCAGGGCACTTCCACAAGCCCTGCCACAGGGTCGCATACCAGGCCCATCTGGTTTTTGAGGGCCATTGCCACGGCGTGCTCTGCCATTTCAGGCGTTCCGCCGGATAATTCCACAATCGACGCCGCTGCCATGGCGGATGCACTGCCGCACTCTGCCTGGCACCCTCCTGCTGCACCGCTGAGACTGGCTTTATTGGCAATCACCATGCCGATGCCTCCTGCGCAGATTAAGGCAAGGCAAACATCTTCCCTGCTGGCATTTTTCTTTTTCATATAGGTCAATACAGCACCCGGCAAAATGCCGCAGCTGCCAGCCGTGGGGCTTGCCACAATTCTTCCCATGGCAGCATTACATTCGGCAACAGCCAATGCCGTTGTTATGGCTTCGCAGCAAAAATCACCGCTGATGGCATTTCCTTTTTCTATATGTGCCTTCATGCGGAAAGCGTCGCCGCCGGTGAGGCCGCTGGTGGAGCGGATGTCTTCCCTCTTTCCGTCCTTGGCAGATTCCTCCATCACTGCTAATTGCCTGTCCATGTTCCTTAAAATATTCTCTTCCGAAACTTCCATTTGCGCTGCCTGATCTGCAAGGACAAGGCGGCCAATGGAAAGCCCTTTATTCTTCGCTTCGTTTACGATGCTTTTCAGGCTCATGTAATCCAGCATTTCCATTCCCTCTTTCTTAGTCATTGGCATGCAGATACACCACATGCAAAACGTTTGGCAGCGCACGCAGCAGCGTCAAAAGCTCCCGGCTCACATCGCCGTCCACTTCCAGCGTCATAATGGCCTGCGTGCCCTTTTGCTGCCTTGTCAGGCGGAAATTGCCGATATTGATGCGGAAAACGGCCAGAGCCTGCGTTACCCCGGCAATGACCCCGTATGTATCGTTATGCGGAATAATCAACGTGTTATACTGCCCGGTGAATGCGCTTTCCATGCCGTTGAGCCTTGTAATCAGAATATTGCCGCCGCCAACGGATGCCCCTTCCACTTCAATCATATCGCCGTCTGCTGCAAAAAGCCGCACCACCGCCGTATTGGGATGGCATTTAGCCAGCTTCACCGTGCGGAAATGATAATCAAAGCCCTTTTCTTTAGCAATTTCAAGGCTTCTGGGTAAATCCACATGATCCGGTTTCATGCCAAGAATTCCGGCAATGAGGGCTCTGTCCGTGCCGTGGCCTCGATAGGTTTCTGCAAAGCTGCCGGCCAGATCAATTTCTGCCCGAACGGGTTCTTTTGCTAGTATCTTTCTGGCCACATAGCCGATTCTGGCTGCCCCTGCCGTATGGCTGCTGCTTGGGCCGATCATTACAGGACCGATAATATCAAATATATTCATACTAAAGATTCCTCTTTCAATGCTTGATAAGCTTAATATAATATAGTTACCCGATAAAATCAAGCCCTTTGAGAAGTTTCTGTTTTTTTAATGTATCTTGAGTTTTTGTCTTGACATGCCTTACTGCTCGCATTATAATACTAGCGAAATCAAATGATTGGAGTATTTGAAATGCTTTCCTTCACTGCAGCTTACAACTTTTATTATTTTTACTTTATTTACGAAGTGAAATAGAGTTGTTTTGCTGCATCTGAAATTCCGAAGATTGTGTTTCTTTCAACAAGGCTTCGCAGTAAAACAGCTGCGGAGCTTTTGTTTTTCTAATCAAAATCAAAATGGAGGAAAAATATCATGATCATCTTGCTCAAACAGGACGCCAATCAAAAACAAGTGGATAATCTAAAGCAATGGCTGCATGAAACAGGTTTCCAGCTGCACGAATCTGTTGGCTCTCATCATTCCCTGATTGGCCTTATCGGCGATACCTCCCGGCTGGATATTGATTTGATTAATTCACTGGATGTGGTGGAAGCCGTTCGCCGCATTCAGGAACCCTATAAGAGCGCAAACCGCAAATTCCATGAAGATGATACTGTCATTTCCGTGGGCGATGCCAAAATCGGCGGCGGTAATTTTATGATGATTGCAGGCCCCTGCTCCGTTGAAACAGAAGAGCAAATCACCTGTGTTGCCAAGGCTGTCAAAGCTTCCGGGGCGAATATGCTGCGTGGCGGTGCTTTCAAGCCTCGCACTTCCCCTTACGCCTTCCAAGGCCTGCACGGCAAAGGCATTGATCTTTTGCTGGAAGCGAAAAAGCAAACCGGTCTGCCTATTATCACCGAAATCATGGACATCAATCATCTGCCGCTTTTTGAACATGTGGATGTGATTCAAGTGGGTGCCCGGAACATGCAGAATTTTGAGCTTTTGAAGGAACTGGGGCAGACGAAAAAGCCCATTCTCTTGAAGCGTGGCCTTGCCAATACTATCGAAGAGCTGCTCATGAGCGCAGAATACATCATGGCCGGGGGCAATGAAAATATTATCCTCTGTGAACGTGGCATCCGCACCTTTGAAACCGCAACCCGAAACACCATGGATCTTTCTGCCGTGCCTGTTCTGCATAAGCTCAGTCATCTGCCTGTTGTGGTTGACCCCAGCCACGGAACCGGCGTTCGTGAACTGGTGAAGCCCATGGCCTTGGCCGCTGCTGCCGCCGGGGCTGACGGTTTGATCGTGGAAGTGCATAACGACCCCGTGCATGCCCTTTGCGACGGCAAGCAGTCGCTGACCCCGGAACAGTTTGATGACCTGTGCCATGCCATGCGTGCTATTTTACCCCATTGCATCCGGGAGGCGAAGTGGTAAATGAATATCGGTATTATCGGCCTTGGCCTGATTGGCGGCTCTTTGGCAAAATCCCTGAAAGAAAACACGGATCATACCGTTTGGGGTTATGACATTGATCCTTCCGTTATTACCCGTGCCATGATGTGCGATGCCATGGATGATCCCCTGACAGATGAAATGCTTCCCCTTTGCGATGTGGTGCTCATTGCACTTTATCCTTCGCTGTGTGTGGAATATGTAAAGGAGCATGCGGCACAGTTTGCAAAAAAGGCCATCATCGTGGATTGCGCCGGGGTGAAGCGTGCTGTATATCAGCCCATATCGAAAATTGCTTCCCAATATGAATGGAAGTATATCGGCGGCCATCCCATGGCCGGGCGCGAATTTTCCGGCTTCAATTATGCCCAGAGCAATCTGTTTGAGAGGGCTTCCATGATCCTCACGCCGGACGGCGACATTGATATTGATACCAGAGTGTTTCTGAAGAATTTCTTCCTGTCCGCCGGTTTTGCGTCCGTCCGTTTCACAACGCCTGATGAGCACGACAGCATGATTGCCTACACTTCCCAATTGGCGCATATTGTTTCCGGCGCATATGTAAAAAATCCCCTTTCTGACCATCATAAGGGTTTTTCCGCCGGAAGCTTTCAGGATATGACAAGGGTGGCAAAGCTGAATGAAAACATGTGGACGGAACTGATGATGGATAATGCCGATTTGCTGGTGCCGTCCATTGATGATTTGATTATGCGATTGACCCAATACAGAGAAGCTTTAGCCGAGGAAAACGAAGAAAAGCTCCACGACCTTCTCAAAGAAGGCCGCATCATGAAAGAAGCACTGACTAAATAAAGAAGGTGAATTTCCGTGTACCGGGTGCATATGGACGTATCCAAATCCTATGATATTTTGATTGGCAAAGGTCTAATTGATAACGTGGGCTCCTATGTGGCTGAACTTTTTAAGCCCTGCCGTATTGCTGTCATTACAGATTCCAACGTATATCCGCTGTATGCGGACAGGGTTTGCCGCTCCCTTGCGGAAAACGGATTTGAATATGATACCTTTGTGTTCCCTGCCGGAGAGCAGAGCAAGAACCTCAAAACGCTCTCCGATATACTGGAATTCATGGCGGAAAGCCAGCTTACCCGTTCCGATCTGGTGATCGCCCTGGGTGGCGGCGTAACGGGCGATATGGCAGGCTTTGCGGCGGCTGTTTATGCAAGGGGCATCCCCTTTGTGCAGATCCCGACCACGCTGCTTGCGGCGGTGGATTCCTCCGTTGGCGGAAAAACGGCTGTGGATTTGAAAGCCGGAAAGAATCTGGCCGGGGCGTTTCATCAGCCTTCGCTTGTTTTGACGGATACGGATGTGATTGCCGCCCTGCCTCCTTATCTCCTTGCAGAAGGGGCAGCGGAATCCATCAAGCACGGCGTATTGAAGGATGAAGAGTTGTTCGGATGGATGTGCCAAACGAACTGGACAGAAAAACTGGCGGAAATTATCCTTCGCAATGTGGAAATTAAAAAATCATTCGTATTGCAGGATGAATTTGATAAAAACCTTCGGAACTTCCTGAACCTTGGCCATACCTTCGGCCATGCCATTGAAAAGATTTCTGATTTCAGCTTACCCCACGGCCACGGCGTTGCCATCGGCATGGCTATTGCTGCTGGAGCCGCCGGAGAAATGGACGTTTGCAAGGCCATCTGCGCCGCTAATCGGAATTGCGCTCTCCCCTGCCAAACGAATTTTGCGCCGAAAGCTCTCGCCCATGCAGCACTGACGGATAAAAAGCGGCATGGCGATGTGGTTGAATTGGTTCTGCCGGAGAAAATCGGTAAATGCCGGATGGAAAGAACGTCTGTGTCCAAATTGGAAATGCTCTTTGAAAAAGGCATTGGCGTCATCAAGGAGTGCATGTAAAATGGATATCATCATTACGCCATCCTTATTAAGCGGCAAAGTACGCATTCCCGTCTCCAAATCTTTTGCCCATCGCCAGTTGATTGCAACAGCCCTGTCAGACAAGCCGACGGAAATCATATTCAACGGCTTATCCGAGGATATTCTGGCAACAATTCATTGCATTGAATCTCTTTCGTCAAAGGCAGATGCGCTCCCTGAAGAGAACGGCTTTTTGATAACACCCATGCAAGAAACGCCAAACGATGCAGAGCTGTTTTGCAATGAAAGCGGCTCCACGCTGCGCTTCATGCTGCCGGTTGTTGCTGCGCTTGGCATAAATGGCCATTTTACGGGTGCCGGACGCTTACCCCTTCGGCCTAATGCACCGCTGATTGACGCCATGCGGAAGCACGGTATCCACGCAAGCTGCGATTTGTTGCCCCTCACTTTATCCGGCACGCTGTCCGGCGGGCGATATGAAATCGCCGGAAACATCAGCAGCCAATATATAACAGGGCTCATGATGGCTTTACCGCTTTGCAAGGAAGACAGCGAAATTTGCTTCACAACGCCCCTTGAATCTGCCGCCTATTTGGATATTACGGAAAACGTGCTGAAACAATTCGGCATTGCCGTTCAAAAAACGGATAATGGATACATCATCCCCGGCAATCAACGATATCTTTCTCCAGAGAGGATTATCACAGAGGGTGATTGGTCTTCCGCTGTTTTCTGGTATGTAGGCAATAAAATGGGTCATGAAATTGAAGTCGACGGCTTGAATCCTGCTTCCTGCCAGGGCGACAGCCTCATTCTTCAGCAATTGCAGCAGCTTGGCAGCGAAATAGACGTTTCTCAAACGCCGGACAGCCTGCCTGCCCTCGCTGTTGCTGCTTGCGTTAATCCGGGAACAACCCATTTCACCGGGGGTGCACGGCTTCGGATGAAAGAAAGTGATCGCTTGACCGCTGTTGCAAACATGCTGAAAAACTTGGGTCAGGATGTTTTAGAAAAGCAGGATGGGCTCATTATCCACGGCGGCAAAGGGTTTACCGGCGGCACGGTGGACGGCTGCAACGATCATCGCATTGTGATGGCGGCGGCCATTGCCGGAAGCATCGCTGATGCTCCTGTGAAAATTCTCGGCTGTGAGGCCGTCAAAAAAAGTTATCCTGACTTTTTTAACGACTACGCTGCGCTTGGAGGGATATTAAATGTCCAATAGTTTTGGAACAAAATTCCGTGTCCAGATTTTCGGCCAATCCCATGCCCCAGCAATCGGTGCGGTGATTGAAGGTCTTCCGGCAGGATTTACGCCGGATTGGGATGTCGTTCGTGACTTTATGGTACGCAGGGTTCCCGGCAACAGTGCCTTTGCCACCGAAAGGAATGAGGCAGATTTGCCTGAAATTCTATCTGGACTCAATGAAAAAGGTCAAACCTGCGGCGCACCCTTTGCCATCCGTATTCAAAACAGCGATCATCATTCCAGCGATTATGGAAAGATCAAAGATCTTCCCCGTCCCGGCCATGCGGATTTCACAGCCTTTGAGAAATTTCATGGGTTCAATGATATCCGTGGCGGCGGTCAATTTTCGGGCAGGCTGACGGCTCCCCTTTGCTTTGCCGGAGCTCTTGCCATACAGCTATTGAAAGAAAAGGGAATTGAAATCAAAGCCCATATCGCCAGTATCGGCGGCATAAAGGACGATGCTCTTGATGTTTGTGCGCCAGATTTTTCCCGGATTAAAAACGATCTCTTTCCCGTTATCAATCAGGATAAAGGCAAGGCCATGCAGGAAGAAATCCTGAAAGCAAAAGAAGAACTTGATTCCGTCGGCGGCACCATCTGCTGCTATGCAACGGGGCTTCCTGCAGGGCTTGGCGAACCAATGTTTGACGGCATTGAAAATCAATTGGCGAAAACGCTGTTTGGCATTCCTGCCGTTCGTGGCATCGAATTCGGTACTGGCTTTCAGGCAGCCGAAATGCGAGGCAGCCAGCACAATGACCCCTTTATCCTGAAAGACCGAAAAATTGCAACCGAAACCAACCATCATGGCGGTGTTCTTGGCGGCATCACAACGGGCATGCCCCTGATTGTGAAGATTGCTGTAAAGCCCACCCCATCAATCGGAATGAAACAAAAGACTGTTTCTCTTTCCCAAATGAAAGAAGAAAATGTGGCCGTTTCCGGCCGTCATGATCCTTGCATTGTGCCACGGGCAGTGCCTGTGATGGAAGCTGTTGTTGCCTGTGTACTCTATGATATGATAATTAATCAATAAAGGAGAAATAAAAATGGAACTGAAAAATATCCGACAGGAAATTGATACCATCGACAATCAATTGACAGAACTCTTAATGAAGCGCATGGAAACGGTTGCCAAGGTTGCGGAAGCGAAAAAGGAGTCCGGTAAGGCCATCCGGGATCATGCAAGAGAACGCGAAATCATCAATCGTGTAACGGCTAAATCCGGCGAAGAATACGCCCCCTATATCAAAAATCTCTTCCGCACAATGTTTGATTTGAGTTGCAATTATCAATCCCAGAAGATAGGCTACACCTCTGCTTTAGGCCAGCGTTTGCGCAATGCCATCGAAAACCCTGTTGCCCGTTCCCTGCCCAATCGTGCGGTGGTGGCTTGTCAAGGCACGGAAGGCGCATACGCCCAGCAGGCCTGCGAAAAGATGTTTGAATATCCCAGCATCCTCTATTTTTCCAGCTTCAACGATGTGTTCAGTGCGGTTGAAAAGGGGATGTGCAAATATGGCATTCTTCCCCTTGAAAACAGCACAGCCGGGTCTGTCACGCAAGTGTATGACCTGATGGAACAGCACGCATTCCACATCGTCGGAGCTTGCAGGCTGCGTATTGACCATTGCCTGCTTCGTAAAAAGGGTGCTACAGGCCCTATCCGCAAAATTGTGTCCCACGATCAGGCGCTTCGCCAGTGCAGCGATTATCTGGAAAATCAGATGGACGTGATCACAGAGGCTATGGAAAACACTGCCGTTGCCGCTGAATATGCCGCCAATGCTGAAGAAAATGACGTGGCTGTGATTGCTTCTTCTGTCTGCGCTGATATTTATAATCTGGAGATTGTGAAAGAGAACATCGCCAACGTGCAGAATAATTACACCCGTTTCATCTGCATCGCACGGGATATGCAGGTCTATCCCAATGCTGGTAAAGTGTCTATCATGTTCAATTTGCCCCATGCCCCCGGTGCGCTGGGCAGCATCATTTCCCGGCTCACCCTTGCCAATGTGAACCTGACCAAGCTGGAAAGCCGCCCCATTCCCGGCCGTGAATTTGAATTCCGCTTCTTCTTTGACTTTGAAGCAGATATGCAGGATCCTGAAATGATTGACCTGATCTGCGAACTGGAAAACCGTACGGAGCATTTCGTGTTCCTAGGTGCTTACGCTGAAAAATGATGGGAGGAAAAGGGATGGAATATGGGCTGATTGGCGAAAAGCTGGGCCACAGCTATTCCCCGCAAATCCATGCGGCCTTGGCCGGATATGATTATGTGCTTTGCCCTGTGGCGAGGGAAAATTTGCACACTTTCATGATGGAAAAAGCGTTCAAGGGCATTAATGTGACCATCCCTTATAAAAAGGATGTGCTGCCTTACCTGAATGAACTGACTGACGATGCCAAGGAAATACAGTGCGTGAACACGATCATAAAGCGACCGGACGGAACGCTCCTTGGCCATAATACGGACATCAGCGGCTTCATGACCATGGTGAAAAATGCACAAATGGATGTGCAAGGGAAAAAAGTTGTCGTCCTCGGCAGCGGTGGCACCAGCCTCACCGCCACCGTTTCCCTTCGCAAAATGGGCGCAAAGGAAATCGTAATTATTTCCAGAACCGGCGAAAATGATTATCAATCGCTCTATGAGAAGCATAAGGACGCCCAAGTGCTTGTAAATACAACGCCTGTCGGCATGTATCCCAATAACGGCCAGTCCCCTGCCCATTTATCCCGGCTTCCGAAGCTGGAATGTGTGATTGATGTGATCTACAATCCCGAAAAAACGGCTCTCATTCTTCAAGCGGAATCTCTTCATATTCCCTGCGTTTCAGGGCTGCCCATGCTGGTAGCGCAAGCAAGAAAGGCGGCGGAAATGTTTTCCGGCAAGACTATTCCCGAAAGCGAAGACAGCCGCATCATCAAGGAAATAAAAAGCCAGACGCTGAATTTGATATTGATTGGCATGCCTGGCTGCGGAAAGAGCAATATCGGCAGAAGGCTTGCAGAAAGATTGAACAGGCCGCTGATTGATACCGATGCGGAAATAGAAAAGCTGGCCGGAAAAAGCATCCCGGAAATTTTTGCGCATGACGGCGAAACACATTTCAGGGACTTGGAAGCAGAAGTTTTATCTGCTTTCTGCAAAGGCCACGGCCAGGTGATTACAACGGGCGGCGGAGCCATTTTGCGTGCTGAAAACAGGCAGATGATGCACGGAAACGGACGTGTGTGCCTGATAGAAAGACCGCTGCATCTGCTTGCCAGGGATGGGCGTCCTCTGTCTTTAGGCGATGGTGCTATTGAAAAATTATGGCAGCAAAGAAAAGATATTTATCAGGCAACCTGCGATTATATCATCTCAAACAATGCCGATATGGATGCAGCTGTGTCGGCTGCATGGGAGGGTTTTTATGAAACTGTTGGTGATTAACGGGCCGAACCTCAATATGCTGGGCATCCGGGAAAAAAATCTCTACGGTGCTAAAGATTTTCAGGCATTGTGTGATTTCATTCTGGAAACTGCAAAGAATCTGAACGTGGATGTGGAATTATATCAGTCCAATCATGAAGGGGATCTGGTAGACTGCATTCAGAACGCCTATCAACGGATTGACGGTATTGTCATCAATCCAGGAGCGTATACCCACACAAGCGTTGCGCTGCTGGATGCGTTGAAGGCCGTTTCCATTCCGGCCTGCGAGGTGCACCTGACGGATGTGAACGCACGGGAGGAATTCAGAAAAATTTCCTATGTTCGCCTTGCCTGCGAAAAAACCTTTGCAGGTTTCGGCTTCGATGGGTATAAAATGGCCATGGAATATCTGGTGAACAGAAACTGAATAAAAAAGTGGCTCATGCAGAGAATTACGCATGAGCCACTTTTATTATTCCGTAAATATGCCGCCTTTTAATTCCACAATCCCTGTTTCCAGAAAGCTTTCCGGCAGATTATCAAAATATTTATACACTTGCTTTTTGAAGGTCAGTTCTTTGAAAACGGCCTTTCTCTCCGCTTCATCAGCCAACTCAAACGGCCTGAAATCGGGGCTGCGCTGGGTTTCGCAGGGAATCACTTGCAATTTGGTTGCTTCTACTTTGCCATCGTCGTTCCGTTCAAAAGTCACCTGAAAAATGCCGGTGGAAGGATCAACTTTGGACATGGTGCCGAAGGTGAAATTGCCGGTGCTGTAAAGAATGGGCTTTCCCTGATAGAAATGAATGGGCTGAATCACATGGGGATGATGCCCCCAAATCATATCCGCACCGCCATCCAATACGTTCTTTGCAAATTGATATTGCCAGCTCTGGGGTGTCATATGGGTTTCCCTGCCCCAATGGAGACTCACAATCACAATATCGCATTTTTCTTCCGTTTTCAGCTTCTCAATTCTTGGCAGAATGCCTTTCAAATCATATTCCTGAGGATAGGAATAGCCGATGAAGCCAAACCGGATGCCGTTCACATCAACCACAGCCAGATGGTCGTAACCGTTTTCTAAACCAGCCCGATAGCTGCCGAAATGATGGATGCCGGCTTCTTCAAGCACCTGCAAGGTGTCCTGATAGCCTTTGTCATAGAAATCAAAGCTGTGATTATTGATGGTGTTCACGGCTTCAATGCTGCCAAGGGTCAAGGCCTGCACGTTTTCAGGCTTCCCTTTCAGGTAATACATTTTATCCTGATGCCTGTATTGTTCCGTCAGCACCACTTCCAGATTGGCAACGGTCAAATCGTCCGCTTCCAGATAATGCTTTACCAAGCTGAAAGGCCATTCAAAACCGTTCTTTTCAAGGCAGGTATGATAGCTGGAAGCGTGATCCATGTATTGGGCAGAATCGCCGATACTGCAATCCCCCACAAAAGATAATAAAGCCTTTTCCTCCGCAAAAGCATGCAGGGAAACAAAAAGCGAAAATAACACAAGCAACGCAAGCAGCTTTTTCATAATGAACCTCCTTTAACTGTTTCAAGCATAGTATACCACGCATCCGGCACTTTTGAAATAAGACTGACTTCTTTTCCCGAAATAGGCTGCACAAAAGAAAGGTAACTGGAATGCAGTGCAAAACGCCCGGAGAAACACTTGTCCTCTTTCCCGTATACATAATCCCCCAAAATGGGACAGCCGCAATGGCTCAAATGCACCCGAATCTGATGAGTGCGCCCCGTTTCCAGACGCAGCTTTATAAGGGACAAACCCTCCCCCTCTTTCAAGACCTGATAATGAGTAGTTGATGCCTTCCCGGACGGATGTACGATGCGCTTGATGGTTCCTTCTTCCTTGGCGATGGGGGCAGATATTCTGCCATACGCACTTGGCATTTTACCAACGCAAAGAGCCGTATATTCCCTGATAAACCGGTCAGTATGCAGCATTCTTTGCATCAGCTGCTGGGCATGTGCATGCTTGGCCACAACCATCAGGCCGCTGGTGCCTTTGTCCAGCCTGTTTACCGGCCGAAAAAGAAAATCGGAAGGGCAATGCAGATGATGATACAGCCCTGTTTCCAGCGTTGCGCCGCCTTGCTTTTTGGAATACATAGTCGGCAGCGGAGCCTGCTTATCAATCACCATGATGTCATCATCTTCGTATACGATATGGACAGGAATATCATGTGCTGGAAGGTCAGCCGGCTCGTTTTCCCGAAAACAGAAACGCAGTTCATCTCCTTCATGCAAAACTTTATCCGTATGAGCAGGCAGGCCGTTCAAAAGAATGCCGCCGGAAAATTTCAGGCTGCGTAGGCTACTGGCAGAAATTTTTTCAGTTTTCAGCGCAAAAGATTGAATCGTCTTTCCTGCTTCATCTTTTCCGATAACGCAGCGTATCTCCTTCATCCTTCTTCTCCTTGAAAATTCTCACAATTATTATATATCAAAAAGTAAAATTAGTCATCAAAAAACCCGTTCATTTCATCAAAAAATATTGTTCATAAAAAAGTAAGAATTAAACCATTTGTTATTTCTGGTTTCACTATTGACAATGTATTATTTGGGAAGTAAAATGTTTATGTTTGAAATGAAACGGAGGGAAAAACATGGCAGAATCTTTATTGTTCCAGACCAAAGGTGATAGCGTTCAAATGCCAGCCGTGCTTGTGGAAGGGGCACATAACCCGGACGCTCTGGCCAGTGCCAGCGGCGTATATATTGCCGCTGCCGGTTCCGCCATGCTGCAAACGGGTGAACAGCAGCTGCGCTCCAGCGAATATTGGCTGTGGATTGCTGTGGAAAACGGTGCTATGACGCTGAATGTGAATTATAATTCCTTCACTCTCTGCACGGGCGATTGCTGCATGTTACCGCCTTCCACCGCAGGTGCTGTGCTCAGTGTGCCCCAGGAAGCCCGTGTGCTTTGGCTGATGGTAGGCGGAACACTTTCCGGGGCTTTCCTGCAAAGGATGGGTGCGCTGCCCCATCGCATCATGAAGCAGGGTGCGCTCCCTTCCCAGCTGAATCTGGCCAAATATATTGTCCAGAGCACGGTGCGCCTTGCCGCTGCGGAAGACGCTTCTTCTGCCCAGCTGCAGCAGCTTTTGTGGGCCATGCTGGCTTCTCATTCCGGCCAGCCCGTTGCCATGGATGCAGTGCTTTCCCATGAAATTGCAAAAGTGGTGGATGCCATGCGCAAGAACCAATACAGAGACAGCTTCTCTTTGAGCGAAATGGCCGCCCTTTCTCGAATGCCAGTCGAAACCTTCCGTAAGCGTTTCGTTTCCGAAGTTGGCATGCCGCCCCAGAGCTATCAGCTCTTTTGCAAAATGGAGCGTGCGAAGCAGCTTCTGAAAGAAGGCTATACGGTGCGCCAGGCTGGGGTTGAAGTAGGCATGGCGGATCCCTATCATTTCTCCAAGACCTTCAAAAACATTGTGGGCATGAGCCCTTCTGCTTACAGCAAAACAGCTCTGAAATAATGATGAACGAACAAATGACGTTAGAACAGGCTCGCATGCTCTCTCCCTTGCAGCTGGCCTATATCGGCGACAGCGTCCATGCCATGATTGTCAGGCTTCATCTGCTGAAAAAAAACCTGAACGTAAAAAAGATGCACCAGCTTTCCGTGCAAACGGTGTGCGCCGTGAATCAAAGCAATATTTTGGAAAAGCTATTGCCCCTGCTCACCGAAGACGAGCTTGCCATCGTGAAAAGAGGCCGCAATGCCCACGCCCATCATACTGGCCCAAAGAGTGCCAGCGTTTCCCAATATGCCGGGGCAACGGGCTTGGAAACATTGCTTGGTTTTCTGTATGTGGTGGGAAATCAGGAACGGCTTGCCTCTCTTACCCCTTATCTTTTACCGGAGGATTGAATTATGTCCAGTGTACCTTTGAAAGTATCCCTCATCGCCCATACGCCAAACCCTGAAAAGACCTGTGCTTTGGCCGCCCGAACCTGCTATTCTGCATTGGATATGGATAC
This sequence comes from Clostridia bacterium, assembly GCA_045590215.1. Taxonomy (GTDB): domain Bacteria; phylum Bacillota; class Clostridia; order Christensenellales; family Aristaeellaceae; genus RUG563. The sequence goes on from JAZNQO010000026.1 coordinate 83,484, forward strand.
GCTGAAAGAGCGAGTGGAAGAAAAAGAACAGGCCGATTTCCTGCGTCGTGTGGTGAAAAGCGGCCATTTGTCCGTGCTGGAGCACGCATCCTTTACCTTCTCCATTGAAGGAGTCAGCCGTGCACTGCTGGCACAGGTGACAAGGCATCGCATTGCCAGCTTTTCTGTGCAGAGCCAGCGTTATGTTTCCTTGGAAAAGGGCTTTGGCTATATCATCCCTCCGAAAATTCAAGCTCTCGGGGATGAAATGGTCAGCGAATATGAACGCCAGATGGCGCAGATGCACGCATGGTATATTGACTGGCAAAAGAAGCTCGGCAGCGGCGAAGGCAGCAATGAAGATGCCCGTTTTGTGCTGCCCAATGCCTGCGAAACCCACATCACCATGACCATGAACGCCAGAGAACTTCTGCATTTCTTCTCCCTGCGCTGCTGCGACAGGGCGCAATGGGAAATCCGGCATATGGCGATGGAAATGCTGAAGCTTTGCAAAAAGGCCGCTCCTGTCATTTTTGAAAATGCTGGCCCCGGCTGCATCAACGGTCCCTGCCCTGAAGGGGAAAAGAGCTGCGGCAATCTCCTCAAAAACCGTGAATTGTTCAAGAATATGTAATTCACCCATCAAGAAAGGAGCCGCTTATGGCATTCTATCAGGATTACAACAAAAAGAAAATGACCAAGCGTGACCATCTGCGTCAGGAAAGCACTTGGGAAGAAGAAGGCAGCCGCTATCGCAAGGCAGCCAAGCAAACAGAGCAACAGCGTTTTGAGAAAAACGCAAAGTCTGCCTTTGGCAAAAAGAACGACGATTTCCACAAGCCCTATGGCAAAGGAAATTTCGGCGAAAAGAAGGATTTTAAGGCCAAGTACGATGCCGAAAAGCCTTCCTTTGCGCCCCATCAAAAGCCTGCCCGTCCTGCGCCTGTGCCTAATCATGGTGCCGAAGCGGATGAAGCATTCCTGCCCCCGGAAAACCTGCTGTCCGGCCGCAATCCCATCCGTGAAGCCATTAAAAACGGTCGGGATATTGAAAAGCTGCTGGTAGCCAAAGGCGACCTTTCCGCAACGGCCAAGGAAATCATTTCCATGGCACGGGACGCCCATATCCCCATTCAGACGGTGGAGCGCACGCGTCTGGACGAAATTACGAAGAACCATCAGGGCATGCTAGCTTTTGCCTCTGCTTATCGTTATTTTGACGTGGAAGATATGCTGGAAGAAGCCAAGGAAAAGAACGAAGCTCCTTTCCTTGTGATTCTGGACGGCGTGACAGACCCCCAGAATTTGGGTGCCATCATCCGTACAGCCGCCTGCGTGGGTGCTCATGGCGTGATCGTGCCGGAAAGAAGAGCCGTTGGCCTCACCCCTTCTGCCGTGAAAGCTTCTGCCGGGGCTATTGAAACGGTAAAGGTGGCACGGGTCACCAATCTGACCCGTACGCTTGAAATGCTGAAAAAGCAGGGCGTATGGCTTTATGCCGCCGATATGGTGGGCGAAGATTACCGCAAGGTGAATTTTGACGGCCCCTGCGCCATCATCATCGGCGCAGAAGGCGAAGGCGTAAGCCGCCTTGTGCTGGAAACCTGCGATCATAAAGTATCCCTGCCCATGAAAGGCGGCGTAGGCTCCCTGAACGCTTCCGTTGCTGCCGGCGTGCTTTTGTATGCCGCCTTCTCCAGCCGCATCTGATAAATCCCCCCATTCTATATGCCGGAGGTTATCAATGACCGATCAGCAAAACGAACTGAACCAAAGCGAATTTGCCCGTTATATTGACATGACGGATGAAGACGTGGTGTCTCTTGCCCACAATGGGGATGGAGACGCCTTGGTTTATCTGCTCAATAAATACAAAAACTTTGTCCGCTCCAAAGCGCGCAGCTATTTCCTCATCGGCGCAGACCATGAGGATATTGTGCAGGAGGGCATGATTGGCCTGTATAAATCCATCCGGGATTTTCAGCCCAGCCGCCTTGCTTCCTTCCGTTCTTTTGCGGAACTTTGCGTAAAACGCCAGATCATCACCGCCATCAAGGCCGCCACCCGGCAAAAGCATGTACCGCTGAACAGCTATGTTTCACTGAATAAACCGCTTTACGACGAGGAATCGGACAGGACGCTGCTGGACGTAATCGAAGGCCGTGTGACCAACCCGGAAGAGTTGTACATCAGCAAAGAAGATTTGAAAAACATCCATGCCCAGATGGACGAACTGCTTTCCGATCTGGAACGGCAAGTGCTGGAAGCATTCATGGACGGCAAAAGCTATCAAGAAATTGCCGAGATGCTAGGCCGGCATGTGAAATCCATTGACAATGCTTTGCAGCGTGTGAAACGCAAGCTGAATAAGTTCATCGACGACGATGACGAATAATCAACAAAAATGCTGCCTCTGTTCATTTTGCAGAGACAGCATTTTTCATTACTTTTTGTATAGTTCCAGTTCCTTGGCCATGCGAACGGCCTCTTCTAATCGCACTTCCGAAATAGCGTCGCAGCTTTTGCCGAGCAGAACATGCAGGAAAAATTCCCTCGTTCCGGCATTGCCTGTCACGGTGCTGTATGTCACATCCCGGACAGCCGTGTTTTGCATGTTGTTCACATCTTGAATCAATTCTTTCAGCAGCGGCAAATACGCCTCATCCGCAATGACGCCCGTGCGCCTTGCCTCCGCATCGTCAATTTCGAACAGCGGCTTTACAAGGCAGATAAGCTCCCCTTCCCCATGCAACACCGCAGAAAAATAAGGAATGGCTTTCCGCAACGAAAGATAGCTCACATCCACCGTGCCGAGGGTGGGCTTGGGATCCAAATGCAACAGCATCTCATCACTGATATTGGTTTTTTCAAGGTTTATCACATGCGGATTCTGTCGCAGCTTGCCCATCAATTGCCCGAAGCCCACATCCACAGCGTATACGAGTTTGGCTCCTCTCTGGCAAAGGCAATCCGTAAAGCCGCCCGTGGAGGCACCGGCATCAATGCACACTTTGCCAGTTACATCAACCTGAAAAGCGTCCAAGGCTCCGCTCATTTTGAAGCCGCCTTTGCTGGCATAGGGCAAAACGCCTTTTCTGGTCACGGCGTCCTCTTCCTTTACCATCATGCCGCCCTTTGCAGGCTGGCCGTTTACATAGATTTCCCCGGCCATGATAAAGGCTGTTACTTCCTTTTCACTGCGGCAAATGCCAAGGTCTATCAGCCTGTCCGATAGCTTTATCTTCTTTTGTTTCATGTTTCTTCTCCTGAAAACTCACAGGGCGCGGTGAATGTCATTCTTTCTTTGGTTACGGGATGGGTAAAGGACAAGGAATAGGCGTGCAGCATCAGCCTTTCGGCCTTCGGTAGATGCTTATGCCCGTAAATCACATCCCCTAATACCGGATGGCCAATGCTCTGCATATGAACTCTGATCTGATGGGTTCTGCCGGTTACGATATGCACGTCAAGCAGTGCTCTGTCATTCATCTGCTGTAAAAGCTGCCAGTAGGTCAAAGCATATCGGCCGTCCCTGTCGATAGCCATTTTTTTGCGATCTGATTTGCTTCTGGCAATGGGAGCTTCAATGACGCCCTTTTCCTCTTTCATTTTGCCATAGACCACAGCCCTGTAATGTTTTTCCATTTTCCTGTCCGCCAATTCTTGGGACAAAAAAGCGTGCGCCGCATCGTTTTTGGCAACCAGCATGAGGCCGCTGGTGTCCTTATCCAGCCTGTGCACAATGCCGGGGCGCATTTCGCCGCCGATGCCGCTTAAATGATCCAGATGGAACAAAAGGGCATTGACCAGTGTGCCATCCGGGTTTCCTGCTGCCGGATGCACCACCATGCCGCAGGGCTTTACCACCACTGCCAGATGCTCGTCCTGATAGAGAATTTCCAAAGGAATATCCTGCGGCCGGGCTTCCCCTTCCTTGATTTCGGGAATGGTGACGCAAATCAAAGTTCCTTCAGGAGCCTTAAAAGAAGCCTTATCAGCGGTTTTGCCGTCTATGGACACAAAGCCGTCCTTTATCAGCGCAGCGGCTCTGGAGCGTGTCATTTCCCCGTTCTCTGCGATTTCCACATCCAAGCGGCCGCCCTTCGATGCAAATTCAATGTTCATTTGTTGCTCCAATCCTGCGGACGGAAAAGCAGGCTGATGCCACATAAGATGGCACCGCAAACTACGCCCACATCGGCCAAATTGAAAATATAAAAGTCGATGAATTGCAGCTCAATCATGTCAATCACATAGCCGTATACCAGCCTGTCCAGCGCATTGCCGAGGGCACCGCCTGCCATCATGGAAAGGGCAATTCTGGCAAAGCCTGTGATGCGATATTTTCGCAGTATCAAAATACATATAACCACAATGATGATGGAAAAAATAAGCAAGGGCAGCGCATTGCCGGAAAGCATGCCAAGGGCCATGCCGGTGTTTTTCGCGCTTTTCAGGCCGATGACCCCTGGTAAAACCGGCCATTTCCCGTCATTAAAAAGCACCTTAAACAGCCGATCCAACAGAAAAATTGCTGCACCGGGCAAAATCCAAAGAAGAAATCGCCTTGTTTTTCCCTTCATTAATTAATCCTCAACTGTACAAGTTTTATGATTTTTGCAACAAAATCGCTGATGATCGGCAGATTATTTTCTGCAATCCGCTGGAGCAGAAACACCAGCACAGCACCCAATACCGCAAAGCCGATCATGGCACCGATCCCACGCAAAATCCCCTGACAAAAGGCATCCAGCAGCCGCCGCTTTCTGTCGCTTTCATAGCGCACATATTCGTCCAGCCGCATTCTTTCCGCCGCTGCCAAAAAGCGTTCCATCCGCTCGTCCGGCATTTGCATCACCCCCAAGGGATAGGGTTTCCGCATATGCTGTAATTATAACAGCAGGTTATCCATTTATCAAGGGAAAAAGAACGCTTATTTTTCATTTGCATACCATGAAAAAGGAAGGAAATCATTGACAGAATTGAAAAAAATGGCTACAATATATGGGTTAAGATATCGGAGGTGTATGTTTCAATGATCGTAGCAAAATTCGGCGGCAGCTCTCTTGCGGACGGCAATCAATTTAAGAAAGTCAAGCAAATCGTTCTTTCTGATAACGAACGAAAATATATTATTCCTTCCGCTCCCGGCAAGCGCAGCCCCAGCGATGATAAGGTGACGGATCTTCTTTATGCTTGTTATGACACCGCCAAGTATGGCAAAGTATTCAAGCATCTTTTGAGCCATATTCAGGAACGCTATGAAGAAATCGCGGAAGAGATCGGCGTGGAATATGATTTCACGGTTGATTTTGCCAGCATTGCTGAAGAGCTTTCCAAAGGCACCACCAAAGATTATATTGCCAGCCGCGGTGAATATTTGAACGGTAAACTGCTTGCCGCTTATTTGGAAATTCCCTTTGTGGACGCAGCGAAAGTGATTCGCTTTGACAGCAAAGGCCGTTTCTTGGAAGATGAAAGCAACGAATTGATTGCAACCGTGCTCAAGGATATTCCCCGTGCGGTAATTCCCGGCTTTTACGGTGCTGAAGAGAACGGCGAAATTCGTACCTTCTCCCGTGGCGGCAGCGATATCACAGGCTCCATCATTGCCCGTGGCACCAGAGCGGATATCTACGAAAACTGGACGGACGTTTCCGGCATCCTGATGGCCGATCCCCGTATCGTGCCCGATGCTTTGCATATCACCGATATCACTTATCGTGAGCTTCGTGAGCTTTCTTACATGGGCTTCTCCGTTTTGCACGATGAAGCCGTATTCCCCGTGCGTCATGTGGGCATTCCCATGAATATTCGCAACACCAACGACCCCAAGCATCCCGGCACCAAGATTCATTCCACAGCGCCCATCGACGCTTCCCATCCCGTTACCGGTATTGCTGGCCGCAAGGGCTTTTGCGCCGTAGCTATAGAAAAAGACATGATGAACGCAGAGCTGGGCTTTGGCCGCCGGGTTTTGCAGGTGTTTGAAGATTTCGGCATCAGCTTTGAGCTTCTCCCCACCGGCATTGACACCATGACCGTCATCGTGGAAAGCAAGAAACTGATGCCCCATTTGGACGATGTTTTGGAGCGTCTGCAAAAGGATGTGCAGCCGGATCATCTGGCCGTGCATGACCATCTGGCCATTATCGCAACGGTAGGCCGGGGCATGGTGCGCAATTTCGGTACGGCTGCCCGTTTGTTCACTGCCATTTCCCAGCAGGGCATTTCCATCCGCACCATCGATCAGGGCTCCAGCGAACTGAATATTCTGGTTGGCGTAGATGAAAGCGATTTTGAAAACACCGTTCGTGCCATCTACGATACCTTCATTCGCACTTGATATTGGAAAATGCTGCCTTTTATGGCAGCTTTTCCAGTTTGAAAAGGGACAAGCATGCTTATATCATAATGAAAAAACGTTCATTACCCGTAATTTTTCTTTGTTATGAACGTCCTTTGACGTTTCTGTATTTTTTATTTATTTGGAGGGGGATCCTATGATTTTTCAGGGGAAAGCAGTTCTGGTTTATTTGGAAGAAGACAACATCACAAAAGCCTATTTCCGTATTCGTCCGCTTTTGACGGAGGATGGCCCCGTTTCGCAGGAAATGCTTTCTGCACTGCCAGACGAAGGGTATCTTCGCATTGTGCCGGATCGCAACGAACAGCACACATTCAAGGAACGGATGCGTAATATGTGTGGCCTTTGCCTGCTGGATTTACGCAATCAGCCTGCCGAAGCCAATAAAATCCGCACCAATAAAAATTATTCGCCTTCCAATGGTGAAAATAATCAGTTTATCGTTTATTCCGATGCCGTGCGTGCCATCGCCCCGGATATTTTCTATCAGGTGATTGCAGAAGCTGATGTTGAAAATGCTGCAACGCCAATTGTCTATATCCGCAACGGTGCTAATATGCAGGGTCCCGTTTCCAAGGATGCCCCTGCCCTTTCCGATGATGTCAAGCAGCTGCCGCCGGACAGCCAGGGGCTTCACTCCATTTCCCATAACGGTCATGAATTGCTGTTCTATTGGCCCAAGGCTGCCACTGTAAAGGCGGAACCTGAAACGGTTGTGGAAGAAGTGAAAGCGGAAGAAGCAAAGGCCGAAGAAAAGCCTGCTGAACCCGTAAACGATCAGCAGACGGCACTGGATCAGATTCAGCAGATGAATGCCGACATCGTGGCTAATACATCGAATAAGATCAACGAAAAGCCCTCTCCCCCTGCCTTTGTGCTCCAGCAGCAGCCTCTTAACGGCACGAAGCTCTATTGCAGCGGCCAGCGCAATCCCAATTACCGCCGGGCGCATAATGCCCTGATGGAAACGGTGGAGCAGCAACGTTACGCCGCCAAGCAGGAAGCTCCCGGTGCTGTGGTTGAAAACGCCGGCGCGTTGCGGGATGTGCAAAACCCCGTGGATGCTTTCAAGCGTTCCGTGCAGAGAGTATGCCTTAACAGCGACGATTGCCGTCAGGCGGTGGAAATTTTCCTCAATTGCCCCGGCATGCGTCAGGCGGTTGTGGATGCCGTTTCCAACGATAATAAGAATCTCACCGCCGTAGCCATGCAGAATCAGCTGCAGGAAATGGAAGCAGAACGGCTGATGGTGCTAATGCAGCTGGACGATGCCAAGAAAGACATGGCTGCGCTGAAAGAGAAGGCTTTGTGCGAGCTGAACGCCGAAGAAAAGAATGCCTTGGATGCCCTGAACGCCCGGAAAGAAGCCCTGAAAAAGGAATTACTTGCTGAAGAAAAGGCCATCCTTGCCCTGAACGAAAAGCGCAGCGAAGCCCAGCTGGACTTTGAAAAGGCCGCCAACGATGGCAAGAGCTTGGTGCTCACCCGAAAAATCGGCGAAAATACCGATGCGAAAACACTTGCCCAGCGTCTTTCTTCCGCTATGCAGGCATATGGCTTCATCTGCGATGAAGAGGATGCTTATGCTATGCTGACTGCTTATGCCCTTTGCCCTGATGCGCTGATGTTCTCTGCCGCAAACGCTTGCGACGCTGCTCTTGCCTGTCAAGCCTTTGCAGCTGCTTTCGATGCACCTGTTGCGCTGCATCAAAATAGCCAGACTATCTTGCTTTCCCCCGGCGGCAATACCCCTGCCTTTGTGCGCTCTGCCATGAGGAAGGATTGCACTGCCCTTATCCTGCATAGTGATCTTGAAAAGGAAGATGCCCTTTACAATCAAATCCCCTGCGCCATGCTGCATATGATGGCTGATATGGACGCCACCCCCATCGGGCATTATCAGAGCCGGCCAATTTCCGTAGCATCGCTAAACGCTTTTTTGCAGGAAAGTAAGCTGGATGAATCCGCAATCGCTGCCTTAAAGCCGCTGCGCATGGTTTGCCCAGCCTTCCCCCTGCCCATTCTTTCCTATCGGAACGCATTGCGTTTCGTTTCTGCCACGCAGAACATTTTGAAAGGCGGCGTATCCGAAGCTATCGACCGTGCAGTTTCCCTGTTCATTCTGCCCTATTATCTCAACTGCGGTGTAAAGAAGGAACAGCTTTCCGATGCCCTTTCCGCCCTGCCCCGTTCCCTGAAAATTTGGAATGAAGCAAAATGAACGCTGAAATTATCACCAGCCTGCAAAATCCATTGATTAAGAAATGGCGTTTGCTCAATAAAAGTCGCTCTGCCAGAATAGAACAAGGCTTCTTTCTGGCGGAGGGCGAACACATGACGCAGGAAGCAATTTCGTCCGGCTATGCCGACACGATCATCGTTTCCCAAAGCTCACAGCAGAAATACCGTGCGCTTCTTTTAAGTGGTCTTCCGATATACATCCTTGCCGATCATGTGTTTCAATCCCTTTGCGATGCAAAAACGCCGCAGGGTATTCTGGCTCTTTGCAAGCTGCCGAACAGTAAATCCTTGGAGAACCTGAAAAACCGCATCATTTGCCTCAATGCGGTGCAGGACCCCGGCAATGTTGGCACCATTTTGCGCACCATGGATGCCGCAGGCTTTACCGGGCTGCTCATTGACGATAAGACGGCAGACCCCTTTTCCCCCAAAGTGCTCCGTTCTTCCATGGGCAGCATTTTCCGTATTCCTGTCTTCACATCTTCTGATCTTTTATCTTCTCTTTCTCAATTGCAAAAAAGCGGCTTTGAAATCAATGCCGGAGATTTGCATGGCGAACCGTTTTATAATGAACGCCCTGTGGCGGAAAAAACCTGCATCATTATCGGCAATGAAGGAGCTGGCATTTCGCCGGAAGTAAAAGAAAAAGCGACCCTGCGGCTGAAGCTGCCCATGGTAGGCGGCGCAGAATCGCTGAATGCTGCAGTGGCAGCGGCAGTGATGATGTATGATGACCTTCGTAAGCGGCTTACAAATCCGTAATTTTGAGGCCGAGCAAGGCAGCAAAGCCAAGAGCCTGCGTTTGGTTCACCTTAAGCCCTCGCAGCACACTTGCATCAATCAGCCATCCGCCGATTTCGCAGTTGCTCACATCCATGTCTTTTAGACTCATTTGGGCAAATTCGCAGCCAATCATTTTACAATGGTCAAGCTGCCAATCCTTCCATTTCAGCCCAATCATAGTGCTTTCTTTCATGGCGCAGCGTTGCATCAGCATCTGCTGCGCTTTTGCATTGGAAAAGTTGCTGAAATCCATCTGACAATCGCTGAAGGAAACGCTCATCAACGTGCTTTCTTCAAACGATACGCCAATCATGCGGCAATTTTCAAAAGAAACACGCTGCAAAGTGGCTTTTCTGAAATTCATCCGGCTCAAATCGCATTTGATGAAAACGCAGTCCACCAGTACAATTCGCTCCAATTCGTGAGCACCAAACACGCATTTTTCAAAAACACAACCGGAAAACTCAATCATCCGGCCTTGCGCACAAGGCATTTCTTCCCCATAAAAATGCAGGTTCTCAATATCTTCTAACATCTCAAGGGCAGTTTTAACCGCCTCTTCCATGGTTCCTTCTTGAATATCAGGCGCAATATCAGGCTTCAGCATGCTTCTCACCTCGCTTTTATTCTATCAAATAAATCTAAAAATCGCAACGAAAAAGGAAGGCTTTGCGGCCTTCCTTATACATAAATTAACTTGCGCTGGGCGCATCCGCAGTTTCCTTGGCGGCTTCTGCTTTGGCCTTGGGCTTTTTGGCAGCCTTCACTTCGCGAATCTGCAAAACGGGATTTTCTCCGTTTTCAACGACGCCTTTCGTGACGCGCACATTGCCAACATCCTTTTTCGCCGGCAATTCAAACATGGTATCCAGCAACGCACCCTCGATGATGGCACGCAAACCTCTGGCACCGCTCTTTTGCTGAATCGCCTTGGCAGCGATGGCATACAGGGCATCTTCATCAAACTCCAGCACCACATCGTCCAGGCTCATCAGCTTCTTATACTGCTTCACAAGGGCGTTTCTGGGTTCTGTCAGGATCTTCACAAGGGCACTTTCGTCAAGCGCATCCAATGTGACAGTGACAGGCAAACGGCCGATGAATTCAGGAATCAGGCCGAATTTCATCAAATCTTCCGGCCGCATCTGACGCAGCACATCGCCGGGATTCTTTTCTTTATCCGTCTTGGGATCGGAGCCAAAGCCCATTTGCTTTTTGCCGATACGCTGCTCAATGATGCCAGAAAGGCCGTCAAAGGCACCGCCACAGATAAAGAGGATATTGGTGGTATCAATTTGCAAACATTCCTGATGGGGATGCTTGCGTCCGCCCTGGGGCGGCACATTGGCAACCGTACCTTCTAATATCTTGAGCAGTGCTTGCTGCACGCCTTCTCCGCTTACGTCACGGGTGATGGAAACGTTCTCCCCTTTTCTGGCAATCTTATCAATTTCGTCGATATAGATAATGCCACGCTCTGCCGCTTTTATATCGTTCCCGGCAGCCTGAATGAGCCGGAGCAGAATGTTTTCCACGTCTTCGCCCACATACCCAGCTTCCGTCAAAGCGGTGGCATCGGCAATGGCAAAGGGAACGTCCAAAATCTTTGCGAGGCTTTGAGCCAGATAGGTTTTACCGCAGCCTGTGGGGCCAACCATCAGGATATTGGACTTTTGCAGTTCCACATCGTCCTTCTTCTTGGGAGCGGAAATGCGCTTATAATGATTGTAAACAGCCACGCAAAGCGTCTTCTTTGCCTGCTCCTGACCGATTACATATTCATCCAGCACTTTCTTCATTTCGGAAGGAAGCGGAATATTGTGCATTTCGTGGGCGTCCATCATATCAATATCGTCAGATATGATTTCATGGCACAGTGCCACACATTCGTTACAGATATACGCCCCGGGACCGGCCACCAGCCTGCGAACCTGCTCGGCAGATTTGCCGCAGAAGGAGCACCGGCGTTTGCGGGGGGTCATATCATCTTTTGCCATAGGAAAATTACCTCAATTTTCTCCGGCTTTATTTCCGGGGTTGATAGATTTCGTCGATGATGCCGTATTTCAGGGCTTCTTCAGCGGTCATGAAATAATCCCGCTCAACATCCTGACTGAGCTTTTTCAGGGGTTGGCCCGTCATTTCCGCCATCAGGGCATTCATCTTTTTCTTGGTGCGCAGCAGCCATTCTGCATGGATGGAAACATCCGTGGACTGGCCGGAAGCACCACCGGAAGGCTGATGAATCATCACTTCGCTGTTGGGCAGGGCAAGGCGTTTGCCCTTTTCGCCTGCCATCAGCAAAAATGCGCCCATGGAAGCCGCCATACCAATGCAAACCGTGCGAACGGGGCACTTGATATAGTTCATGGTATCGTAAATGGCCATGCCGGCCGTTACGGAACCGCCGGGGCTATTGATGTACAGGGAGATTTCCGCATCAGGGTTTTCCGTTTCAAGGAACAAAAGCTGCGCCACGATTGTATTGGCAACCTGATCGTCAATGGCACTTCCAAGGAAAATAACCCTGTCTTTCAGCAAACGGGAATAGATGTCATAGGATCTTTCGCCATTGCCTGTTCTTTCAACTACATAGGGAATGAGAGACATACGCCTTTCCTCCTTCCGTCTCTTCGTCTATCATATGCCGGAGAACGATGAATTATTCTTCGTCAGATACGGCGTCGGCAGCCTGCTGAACGGCGTTCAGGGCATCGTCAGCGGTGATCTGTTCGGCTTCGTCCTTTTCTTCCACTTCGGCCTTTTCCACGATCAGGTCCACAACCTTGCGGATGGCGGCATTGTCCTTCAGATATTCCTTCTGACGGTCGTTGAGAGAAGCCTTGAATTCTTCCACGGTGCGGCCGGCACGTTCTGCCTCTTCAGCAAAGGCCTTTTCCACTTCTTCCTCCGAGGGCACGATGTTTTCGGCCTTGATCATGGCTTCCAGCACCAGCTGCATCTTCACACGGTTCTTGGCTTCGGGGGCATACATTTCCCGAACCTGTTCTTCGCTCTGGCCGGTAAACTTGAGATAGTCTTCAAAGCGCAGGCCCTGATACATCATGCGCATCTGCATTTCACGCAGCATGATATCGGTTTCGGAAGTGATCATGGCTTCGGGAATGTCGCAATCGGCGGCATCCACAGCCTGCTGCACCAGCGTGTTTTCCAGCTGAATGGCAGCATTCTTCTGGGCCTTTTCTTCCAGCTCGGCAGCGATGGCGGCTTTGTAATCGGCGAAAGTTTCCTTATCGCTCACATCAGCGGCAAAATCGTCGTCCAGTTCGGGCTTTACCTTCACCTGAATGCCGTTCACCTTCACATGGAAGATGGCATCCTTACCGGCAAGATTGGCAGCGTGATAAGCTTCGGGGAACTTAACAGACAGATCCTTTTCTTCGTTCAGGTTCATGCCGATCATCTGTTCTTCAAAGCCGGGGATGAAATGGCCGGAACCGATTTCCAGCGTCTGGCCGTTGGCGGTGCCGCCTTCAAAGGCCACGCCATCCACGGAACCTGCATAGTCCAGATTCACGATGTCGCCGTTTTCCACAGCACGGTCTTCCACGTCAGCCATGGTGGTGGCCTTTTCCACATCCTGCTGAATGCGGGCGTCGATTTCTTCTTCCGTTACCTTATGGGTATACTTGACAGCTTTCAGGCCCTTATAATTACCCAGTTCCACATCGGGCTTCACAAACACCTTCACCGTGAATTTCAGATCCTGGCCAACGCCAATCTGATCCACCGTGTCCACTTCGGGACGATCCACAACCTGAATATCATTTTCCTTCACGGCTGCTTCGTAAGCATCGGGGAAAAGGATATCAAAAGCATCATCATAGAAAATGGCTTCGCCGTACATGCTTTCAATCATCTTCCGGGGAGCCTTGCCCTTGCGGAAGCCGGGCACGTTCACGCGGCTGCGCACTTTCAGATAGGCCTTCTGCACCGCTTCGTCAAACTGTTCGGAAGCGATTTCAAAAGCGATTTTCACTTGATTACCAGAAACTTTTTCTACCGTGTATCCCATAAGGAACAACCTCCGTTACCCGCCTTTTCGGCGACATTGTATTTCGTGCTGCGCACAAAACACTATTTTACATAATACCATAAACAGCTCCTGATTGCAAGGGTTTCAGTGCAAAATGCTTCTTGTTTTTTGCACTTTTTTCATTTAGAAATATCTTTCTTTTTCTTTTAGCTGTTTTGTGGTATACTGTCTTTGTGCAAACTTCATCAAAAGCATATGTAAAGGGGAGCCAAATGAAAATTACTGTCCTTGCTGAAAACACGACCCTTTCCAATCAGCTGATGCCAGAGCATGGCTTTAGCCTGCTGATTGAAACTGAAAAATACAAAATTCTATTTGATATGGGACAATCTGATTTATTTTTGAAAAACGCAAAGGAAATGTGCATTGATCTTTCCGATGTGGATGTTTGCGTCCTCTCCCACGGACACTATGACCACGGCGGCGGCCTGGAAGCCTTTTTGCAGGAAAATCAGCATGCACCCATTTATGTTTCCCAATATGCTTACGGCGATTTTTATAATGCCGAAGAAAAATACATCGGCCTCAATCCTGCTTTGAAGGGCGAAAGCCGCATTATCTTAACCGGCTCCGTCACCCCCATCGGCCATGGATGCACTTTGTTTTCCTGCAACGATTTTTATCGTCTGTTCCCCGCTCCCCCGCATGGCCTTACTGAACGCTGCGGCGAGCATACCTATTCCGATCGTTTCCTGCATGAACAGTATCTGTTGATCAACGAAAACGGAAAACGTATTCTCTTCAGCGGCTGTTCCCATAAAGGCATCATGAATATCATCCGCTGGTTTCAGCCGGACATCTTCGTCGGCGGCTTCCATCTGATGAAAACGGATACCGATACGCCTACGGGAAAAGCACACCTGAACGACGTGGCTGAAATGCTGAAAAAGGAAAATGTGCGCTGCTATACCGGCCATTGCACCGGCGATAAGCAATATCATTACCTGAAAGATATTTTGAACGATCAACTCTCCTATCTTTCCACGGGCAGCCAATTCACGCTTTAAGGAGAATCTTCTATGAAAAAGAAAAATCGTCTCTTTGTCCTGTTGATGATTCTTTGCGGCTTGATTCCCTGCGCCACCGCTGGCTCTGGCGCAGCGCAGAAAAACGCCGTGAAGCTCTATTGCCTGAACATCGGAAAAGCAGACTGCATGCTGCTGCTTTGCGGCGATAAAACGTATCTGATTGATTCCGGCTATGAGCACTCCTTCCCCGCCCTGAAAACGGCTCTTTCCCAGCTGAATATCACGCATCTCGACGGCGTATTTCTTTCCCACTGCCATCAGGATCATGCAGGCGGCCTGTTGCAGCTTTTTGAAAGCGACTTAGCCATTGACAAAATCTATGCAGCCGATATTTATTATGACGTGAAAGAAAACAAACATCCGGCAGTGCTGGCGGCAAAAGAGCGGAATATGAAGGTTCATTTTCTGCGCCAGGGAGATATCGTGACGATTGATGAAGATACTTCTTTCACCGTGCTTGGCCCTGTTCACCGGGATGAAGAAAACGAAAACAATAATTCCCTTGTGATGCGCTTCGCTTCCCCTCATGGCTCCATCTTATTTGCCGGAGATATGAAGCTGGAAGAAGAAAGCGATTTGTTGGAGCGTAATCTCTTTTCGCCCTGCGATGTGCTCAAATGTGGCCATCATGGGGATGATAAGGCTACTTCCACCGCCCTCATCCGCGCCCTCCGCCCTCAATGCGCCGTCATCCTTACCGATTCCAGAGAAGAAAAGGACACCCCATCCATGGATACGCTTAATCGTCTGCGCTCCTATAAAGTGACACCCTATGTATCCCAGGATTCGCAGGATGCACTTTGCCTGACGCTCTTTAACGGCGATGTGCAAGTGGAAGATGTTGCATGGCCGTCTATCCCAAAGCGCATAGAAAACCTGCAAATGAAAATGAACATCAAAGACGATTTGATTACGCTGAAAAACACGGGAAAAGAGAACATTTCGTTTTCCGATGCCATCCTCTATTCCTCCAATGGCAATGACGTTTATCCCCTGCCCGATATTTCCTTAAAGCCCAATGAAACCTATCTCATCGGCAGCAAGAAAACGGATACACAAGTGGATTTCAAGATTGATAAAAAATCTGTCTTGCATGAAAAGAAGCTGGACACCGCTATTCTCTATGATGCCTATGGCCGCATTTTAACTGCCACCGATAACGGAAAGCCGGAAAATTAAGCACCCCTTTCCCCCTCCCCTCATAGGATGTAACAGACCATTGAAGGGAGGTTTCTTTTATGAGTCATCCATCGCTCGGATGCTGCCCAAACCCCAGCGAACAAAAGGGCAGCTTCTTTTTGCAGCGCATTCGGGGCAGCGGCAAATTATATCGCAATGCCTATCGCTATATTTTACCCCTTGAAGATATCCCCTGCTGCTATTGTGAACCTTTTTCGCTTCGTGAAGTGCAGGTAAACGCATCACCCATCTGGCATAAGCTCCCCTGTCGTCAGCAGCACAATTATATCATTCAAGTCCAAATTCCCTTGCAGCTCACGCTATGCGATGCCAATCAGCGCATTTTTCAAACTTCGTCTTTTATTACGGAACAGCTGCCCATCCATCTGCAATGTCCCACGGATGAGATCTGGCGATATAAGTTTTATTTTGATGCGGCTGTCAGGCTTTGCGGATGTTGCAACAGCTGCGGATGCTCGGAATGCGGAGCACAGCTGGATGTGATTATCGAAGCCTATTTACTTTCATCCTGCGCGGTTGCTTCTTCCTGTCCGCTTCCGGAACCTTGCCCCACAAAGCCCTGGTATCCCAATCCCTGCCATAATCGCTGAATAACATTTCTTTGCTGCGGTGTGCTGCTTTAGACGCCGCAGTTTTTTCATTTGTGTATTCCATAAAAGTATGATATACTGATGTTAATAGGTTTCAAAGGCGGTGTTGAAATGCGGCAAGTTCTCTGCTCAACGGGCACATTGCTTGGCCGTCCAAATGGCAGGAATTATCTTCTCCTTTTGGATTTTGAAAATAAGCTGCATTGCGATGGGCTGGAACTGATGTTTTATAATTCATGGTATGAAGAAACAGACGCCATCTATCATGTAATAAAGCAGCTTTCCCGCCCCATTCCCGTCTTTCATGTGGAGAAAGATATTTGCGCCGGTTTATCAAAAGAAGACCCGCTTTTGCAGGAAGAAGCCTTGCAAAAATTTCGCATGAATTGCCAATTGGCGGCTGCTGTCGGCGCAAAATTGCTCGTATTTCATTTGTGGGACGGATGGATGGATGATGAAGCCATTCAACGCAATATGCGATTCGTTCCCGATTTAACAAAAATAGCGGAAAGGGAAAACCTGACCCTGACCATTGAAAACATCGTCTGCGCCCAGAAGGATCCCTTCCATTACTGCATGCAATTGGTGGATAAATATCCGCAGATCTCTTTCACCTACGACACGAAAATGTCCGCCTTTCATCAAAAAGACGAGCTTTTGTTCCAGCCGGAATATCAGCCCTTTTTCAGCCGCATCCGACATTTTCACGTCAATGATTATGCCGGCGGCTTCATGGACTGGCAGAATTTCAAAACATTGCATATCGGCCATGGGCAGGTGGATTTTGAGCGGCTGTTTGAAAAGATATTGCCCTCATCCTATGCCGGCGATTTCACAACAGAAGCCACTTCCTTTGACCAGACAGGCACTGTTCACTTTGATAAACTGAACGAAACCTTACAGAAACTATATCAATACAAGAACGGAGATAGATAACCATGGACCGCAAGGAAGAAATCATCCGCCTGCAAAACAAAATCCTCCACGAATACGCCAAGCATGAGCTGAAAATGATCGGTAGCGACCTTTGGGGTAATTCCGTCAATCCCGAAGCCAAAAAGCTGCATGAAAAAGTGGTTGAAATGACGAAACAGGATGCTTCGACGCAGGATACAGCAAAGAAAGAACGTCCGGAAACAGAAAAAAAAGAAAACCTCCCCGAAAAGGAAGATATTGAAGAACTTAAAAAAGAACTGCACAGCTATATTGGTCTCGATGTAATCAAAGAAGAAGTAGAAAGCCTGATTAATTGGATTGAAATCTGCAAACAGCGCAAAGCCTTTGATTTGCCCACGCCGGAGCTTTCCCTGCACATGGTTTTCTCCGGCAATCCCGGAACCGGCAAAACCATGATTGCCCGTCTCATGGCACGCATCTATCATTCCCTCGGCATTTTGAGCAAGGGCCAATTGGTGGAGGTGGACAGGTCCGGCCTTGTGGCAGGCTATGTAGGCCAAACCGCCGGAAAAACAACGGAAGTTATCAAAAAAGCCTTGGGCGGCGTACTTTTCATTGACGAAGCTTATACCCTCATCAATAAATCCGAAAATGACTTTGGCCAGGAAGCAGTAGATACTATCCTCAAAGCCATGGAAGATAACCGGGATGACCTGGTAGTTATCGTGGCCGGATATACTGAACTGATGGAAGAGTTCATTCACTCCAATCCCGGTCTTGAATCCCGTTTCAATCGCTTCATGCACTTCCCGGATTATAGCATCGAAGAAATGATGGGAATTTTCGATATGCGGTGCAGCCAGAGCGGATATCAATTAAACGAAAACGCGCGGGACGAACTGCAAGCCATTCTGGAAGAAAAATCCCAGGATGTAGGCGGCTTTGGCAACGCTAGAGGTGTGAGAAACCTGTTTGAAAAGGCTATCGCGGAGCAGGCTGATCGCCTTGCCGCATCAAACGCAGAGCTGACAAAAGAAATGCTCATGACCCTGACAGAAGAAGATCTGCGTGCTGCATCTGAAAAGGCATAAATAAAAGGAGGCATTCCCATGACGGAAATCACTCAAAAGAAAAAGCGGTTCACGAAAAAAGAATGGAGCTGGATCATGTATGACTGGGCCAACTCCGTCTATGCCACCAACATCATGGCGGCCATCTTCCCCACCATCTTTGTGGCTATCGCAGGCACTGCCGGGGATATCTGGTGGGGCTATGCCACCTCCATCGCCACTTTTATCGTGGCTATTCTGGCTCCCTTCCTTGGGGCTGCGGCCGATTTCAAGGGCATGAAGAAAAAGCTGTTCACCATCTTTTTGCTGGCCGCTGTCGTTTTCACGGCTCTCATTGCCTGCACGAACGACTGGCGTATCATGCTCATTGGCTATGTTATCAGCCGCATCGGTTTTGCTGCCTCCAACCTCTTTTACGATTCCTTCCTCACCGACGTTACCGATAAAGATCGCATGGATAAAGTTTCCTCTTGGGGTTATGCCATGGGCTATATCGGCGGCAGCACCATTCCCTTCGTCATTTCCATTGCCATGCTGCTGATCTTCGGCTACGGCAGCGTTTTTGCCCAAAAGTTCTCTGTGGTTATTACCAGCGTGTGGTGGATAATCTTTTCTCTCCCCTTCCTCAAGCACGTTCATCAGGAACATTTCGTTGAACGTCAGGAAGGCTCCTTCATCAAAAACACTTGGAAAAACACCCTGCACACCGCCAAAGAAATTTTCAAGCGCAAGGGGCTTTTCCTGTTTATCCTGGCATACTTCTTCTACATTGACGGTGTTGGTACCATCATCAATATCTCCACCGCTTACGGCAGTGCCCTTGGCCTTGGCAGCGTCGGCATGATTCTGGCTCTGCTCATCACACAGGTTGTTGCCATGCCCTGCTCCATTGTGTTCCCTCGCATTGCAAAGAAAGTCACCGCCAGAAAGGCTCTTATGGGGGCCATCGTCGTTTATACCTTCATCTGCATTGTGGGCTTCTATATGGGCTTCTCGCTGGAACCTCATCAAGAGAAATATGAACAAACGCTGGAAACGGAATACACCCAGAAACTCAGCCATATTGACGATGAAATCGCTCTAACCTTGATGGAGGAAAGCAAAGCCATTTTCACCGAGGTGAACGGACATCAAAAGCTGAAAGAAAAATATGATGCTCTTCCTGAAGAACAAAAGCTGAACCCGCAAGTAAACGAAGTGATTCAAGCGGATATTTCCTTCTTGGCCCATCAGGATGATGTGGTATATGCCTATCGGAACGCCATTGCCGAATCCTCATTCCTTTTCTGGCTGATGGCCGTGCTGGTTGGCACGGTGCAGGGCGGTATTCAGGCCGTTTCCCGTTCTTACTTCGGCAAGATGGTGCCCAAGGAACGTTCCAATGAATTCTTTGGCTTCTTTGATATTTTCGGCAAGTTCGCCTCCGTCATGGGACCCTTCCTCTATTCACTCATTGGCGGATGGACGGGGCGCAGCAGCTATGGCGTTTTGTGCCTGATTGTGCTGTTTATCATCGGGTTCTCTATTCTTCTGTTCGGCAAAAAGTATATGGAAGCCGAAACTGTGTAATTTCTTCAATACTGCCAGGCTGATATAAACATCAGTCTGGCCTTTTTTTCTGTTCTGGAAAGGGCGGATTGATGCACATGCAGCCGCAGGGATAGAGCAGTCTGGCTTTCGCAATGGATATACCGTCTGCGCAGAATATAGCTGTATTCCTTGGGCATTCTCTCCAAGATGTCCTGGATAAAAAAACGATCCAACCATCGCTCGCTGAAAGGATCTGCGATTCGCTCGTGCCCTTCGATTGCGTCCAGATATTCGATGGGCTTGCTGCTTTCCAGAAGCAGAGCCATTTCAGCCGTTGGGATCCCGGCAGCAGTTGCCATTTCTTCGATGGTCGGCTCTCTGCCATAGGTCTTCATGATGTTATCACGAAGCCGATTGGCCGCTGACAGCTTTTTCTGCTGCCGCCAGCTTATTTTCTTTTCCCGTGTTTTCTTCATTTCGCCCAGTATCAGCGGCACGGCATAGGTGGAAAAGGCAAAGCCCTTTCCTGCATCGAAGCAACGTATGGCTTTCATCAGGCCAATGCACCCGGCCTGAAATGCTTCCTGCGTTTCCTCAAATCGCTTTGCCAGTGCCTGCACAAGGGGCGCATGCTGGCGAAACAGATAGGCAATCGCCAGCGCATCTCCCATTTGTGCCTTCTCTATCCATTCCATTTACGCTTCCATCAGCTTCTTTTCCATGATGACGGTAGTTCCTTCATTGGGTGTTGACTTCACATCCACCTTATCCATAAACGTCTGCATCACGGAAAAACCCATGCCGGATCGTTCCTTTTCCGGCTGGGAAGTGAAGAAGGGCTGCATGGCCTGCTCAATGTTTTCAATGCCGCAGCCCTTGTCCTGCACGGTGATTTGCAAAATGCCGTTTTGATACAGCACAGCTTCCAAAATGACGTCCCCCATTCTCTCCCGATAGCCATGCACAATGGCATTGGTTACGGCCTCGCTAACCGCCGTTTTGATATCTGCCAGCACATCTAACGTTGGGTTCAATTGCACCGCAAATGCGCTGACAGCCACCCTTGCAAAGCTCTCATTTTCCGGCACGCTTAAAAAAATGATTTTCATTTCATTCAGCTTTTCCATATCCCATTTCCTCCATCAAACGATCTCAATAATCTGTCCCATGCCGGATAAACGAAACACCTTCGTCACCTGCGGATTCATGTTTCTCACCTGCATCTTGCCGCCCCGCTGCTGCAATTGTCTGAACCTGCCGAGGATCACGCCGATGCCGGACGAATCCATAAAGGAAATATCTTTCATGTCCAGAACCATACATTTTATTTCTGAATCCTGAATGCAGTTATCCAGTAATCGCCTGATGCCTTGGGCACTGAAATGATCCAGCTCCCCTTCCATAAAGACCGTTACCGTATTATTTTCCTTTTCAAGCCGCATAAAATCTGCCCCTCCTTTTTCTTGTTTATCAATTCAAAATGTATCCATGCTTATCCTTCCTCGAAAAATGTCTGTTTATGCGTTCACAGGAAAAAGTTTTCGACATTTTTTGCTTCGCATCCCTTTTACTATTTCAAAAAGAAATCTGTGCATATTTTATAAAACGAATAACAATGCAAAAAGATCTAATTAAACCCATCCGTGTACAAAATAATAAAATACCCGTCTCACCATGTGAGCTATCCATCTGGAGTGAACCATTCCTCAAGGAAATAAATATTTGTGCCTCTATTCAAAATGATTGAAATTGGCAATGCGGCTGGAAACCTTTTCGTGCAGCAGCTCGGAATAATGAACCATATATTTCTTGCTTATTATCAATTTTTATTTAAATCAATCTATCAGTGTTTATTTCATGAATTTTTATAGCAGTAATATTGAAAACGGAAACATTTGGTGCTATAATAGCAAAGTTGTTTGATTACAGGCATGGAAAACATGCTGAAGTTTGAAGGAGAGGTAATTCGGTATGAGTCGTATGATCGGCACCGTTTCTCGTGGCGTCAGAGCACCTATCATCAAAGCAGGCGACGATATTGTGAAAATCGTGACGGACTCCGTTCTGGAAGCCGCCCAAGACGCAGGTTTCTCCTTTCATGATCGTGACGTAGTGGCCATGACGGAAGCCATCGTTGCCCGTGCGCAAGGCAATTATGCCTCTGTTGACGATATCGCAGCCGATGTGAAGGCGAAGTTCGGCGGCGAAACAGTGGGCGTTATCTTCCCCATCCTCAGCCGGAACCGCTTTGCCATTTGCCTGCGGGGCATCGCCAAAGGCGCAAAGAAGATCGTTCTGATGCTCTCTTATCCCTCCGACGAAGTGGGCAATCACCTCATTTCCTTGGACAAGGTGGACGAAATGGGTGTCAATCCCTACAGCGATGTTTTGTCCCTGGAAAAATATCGTGAACTCTTCGGCTATGAAAAGCACACTTTCACCGGCATGGATTATGTAGCTTATTATGAAGAACTGATCCGTGAATGCGGTGCCGATTGCGAAATCATTTTCGCCAATAATGCCAAGGCTATCCTGCCCTTTACCAAGAATGTGCTCTGCTGCGATATCCATACCCGTGCCCGCACCAAGCGCATTTTGAAGGCTGCCGGGGCTGAAATCGTGCTGGGACTGGATGAAATTTTGAACGCTTCCGTAAACGGCAGCGGCTATAATGAAAACTATGGCTTGCTGGGTTCCAACAAAGCTTCAGAAGATAGAGTGAAGCTCTTCCCCCGTGATTGCCAGCCTATCGTGAACGAAATTCAGCATAAGCTCTTCGCCGCCACCGGCAAGCAGATTGAAGTGATGGTTTACGGCGACGGTGCTTTCAAGGATCCCGTGGGCAAGATTTGGGAGCTGGCTGATCCTGTGGTTTCCCCGGCATACACCAAAGGCCTGGAAGGCACGCCCAACGAGCTGAAGCTGAAATATCTGGCCGATAACGAATTTGCCAATCTTTCCGGCGACGAGCTGAAAGAAGCCATCAAGGGCAAGATTCAGGAAAAGGACAACGATCTCTTTGGCCAGATGGTTTCCGAAGGCACCACCCCCCGCCGCCTGACGGATTTGATCGGCTCCCTGTGCGATCTCACGTCCGGCTCCGGCGATAAGGGCACCCCCATCGTGCTCATTCAGGGCTATTTCGATAACTACACCACTGACTGATATCCATAAAAAAAAGAAGCGCAGTGAGGGTGATGGAAAGGGAGGAATTATCCTTCGCTTTGCACCAAAGAAATGCTGGAAGCAGCAAGCTCGCCAAGGCTTGCTGTTTCTTGTTCTGCGCGATACAACAAAAGCGACAAACTTGAATTTGAGAAGGAGGTATCCGTATGAAAAAAGTATATTTAGTGATTGCAATCATCGCTCTCATAACTTGCTTGACTGGTATCCCCTATCTTGTTGAGGGCATTGCCGCAAGAGGATGGGGCGGTGTAAATTATGGACGCATCATCTTCCCACTTTTGATTAGTGGTATTTCTTTTTGGTTGTTCATACAAAAGAAGTAAGCCAATTCCAATTTGTTGAGGAGACGAGAAATTCATTTCCCGTTGTGTAGAGAGGGCGCAATTATACGCCCTGTGCCAGTGCATTGCGTTTGTGGGGGGCACATACGCAAATGAGCATCCGGGTTTTTCACCGGATGCTCATCTGCTTTTTCGCTACTGGATAAATTGTTCCTTTAGAATCCTCCCGCCAATGCTTCCTTTTTTTGTGTCATATTTCTTTAATCCAAACAAGAGCCAAACCGATTTTCGCATCCATTCCCTGCAGACTGTCCAATGTATAAAGCACTTGCTGGATGCCAAGCTGCCTTTCTTCTTCCGATGCTGCTTCCCTGCCAAGGGCACGCCGTACATTATAATACAGCCATTCAAGCGTTCCAAAGGAACTGGCATGAAACGCCGCTTCCAACGGCGCATTTTTGACATCCATCCATTGGCGATATCCTTCGTAAAAGGCAGTAAATAGTGCCTGATTCAGTCCGCCCTTGCCGTCATCTGCCCAATAGAAAATATTCTCCGCCAATTCCTGCCACGGGTTCACATATCCTGCCGCTTCCCAGTCAATGATAGCGAAATCTTCATCGTTCCATAGTACGTTTTTGGGGTCTAAATCCCGATGAGAGATCACCTGATATTGCGAAAGCGTCTCTCGTGCATGTTCAGCCTTTTCCTGCTTTTCTATCAATTCGGGCAGCGCACACTTTACCCTGTCAGCCCAGTCTGCTTCAGGCAAATCACGGATAATCTCCTGCCAATCCGTCATTTCCTGATGCTTCTCTTCCAGCAGCAGACCGTCCACTTGCATATTCAGCCCATGCAGCCTTCCAAGAGCTTTCCCAATTTTCCGACAATGTGTTTCTTGAATATGCGGCGGAAAGATGCTTTTCCCATCAAACCACGGAAAAACCATGTAATAATGATTTTCAAAGCACTGCACTTGCCGGCCGTTTATCATCATCGCCGCAATTACCGGCAGTTTTCCTTCACAGGCATGAGCCGCCTTTTCTGCTGCAGTGATATTTTTCAAAGCAGTCGGCCTTCTCATGATTTCCGGGTTCAGCATCTTCAGGGCAAACGTGCCTCTCTCTGTTTCAACCCGATACATCTTGTGCATCAGGCCGCCAGAAACGGCTTCTGCTGGATACAGAATCCGCCCAAGCCCTGCATGTTGCACAATCTTGCTTAAATCCATTATTTCTTTTCCTTGAATAAGTAGTCATTCACTTTCGTTTTGATTTCATCGCTGATTTTCTTTTCAATGGGAAAAACCTTGGCATTCACTACATGCTTTGAAAGCATCAGTGCTTGCTGCAGCGTGATGTCCAAAGCCTTTTCGTCCAAATAACCGCTCTTTAAGTTATCACGACGGTCATGGATATAGCCTGCGCCAGGTACGCCAAAGCGGCAAAGATTGATGGCCGGAACGCCATTATCGGCAAAGGGCACACAGTCGCTGGAATAGATGTCCATCTTTACGGCGCAGGCCATGCCGTTTTCCTTCATCAGTGCATCTACATACCCTACCGCCGCCTCCGTCCCTAAAATGGGAGCTACGTTTTGGCCAAGGGTGGCCGCTGCTACATCGATATTGATCATCAGCACATGGTTTTTCAGTTCATCCTTATGCGCTTCCACCCATGCCTTGCTGCCAAGCAGCCCCTGCTCCTCTGAGCCATACCAATTGAATTGCAGCGTGCGTGCAGGAGGATTCTTGGCAAAATAGCGCAAAAGTTCCATAATAATCACGCTGCCGGACATATTGTCATACACGCCTGTAGAAAAATGCACACTGTCAAAATGCGCACCGAAAGAAATAATTTCATCGGGATACAGCGTGCCCTTGACGGTGGCGCACACATTGCGGCTCACCGCATCAAAACATTCGCTTTCTACTTCGATGTACATTTCTTTCGCCCCACGGCGAACAATCTCCGCCGCATCGGCTGCACGCATGTTCAGCGCAATGGCATCACCGAAAGGATCGGTCAATACTTCCCGGAGCTTTCGGATATCGCAATCCGTTTCGCTGATTCGATCCAATGTGGAGCCGGAAAAGGTCAAAATAGCGGCGGCTCCGGCCTTTTGCAGCTTTTCATAATCTGCTCTGCGGAGGCGTCCGTTTATCATCACAATCTTGCCCTTGCAGCTCTGTAAATGTACAGGCAGCAAATTTTCGGCATAGTAAAATTCCCCCTGCAAACCACCCTTAGGCGTTGAAAGGCTGCGCTCATAACCTGTCACTTCGTATTCTTTTTCATAGGGAGCAGTCACTTTCAAAATGGCCCTATGAACCTTACCGCTCTTTACGGAAAACTCTTCAATATGGCCGTCCACGCCACAGCTTTTCACTTCTTCCATTAGCCTTTCAGCGGCTTTTTTCTCTTCCTCGCTGCCGGATACACGCACATAAGCCATTTCCTTTAACAAGCTAAACGCTCTGCGGGCAGATACATCCATTTTCGTTCCCTCCCGTTGTTTTTCTTTATTATGCGTTCTTTTTGCCATTCTGTCAATCGTTACAAAGCGCAAAGAACACATAAAGCCCTTCATAATATTTAACAGCTTCTTTATCCCCGATAAGCAATGGCGTCAATCTGCACCTGCAGGCCATGCTCGCCGCTTCGATGGGCAAATTCTGTAGCGATGGTTTTCCGCGCCGGCAAATGCCCCTGAAAACGCTCTTGAAACACCTTTTCCATGGCTGGAATATTCCACGGGTCTTTCATCAACACGTCTACTTTCACCACGTCCTTCAGCGTCAGGCCAACCAATTCAAGCCGCTTTTCCATTTCGTCCAACGCGCCATGCACTTGTCTTTCTACACTTTCGCCGATATTGCCCACGCAAAAGGTCAGAAACACAAAGCTGCCAGCTTCCACAATTTCAGAATAAGCATATTCATTTGCTAATTCTTCATTCAAATTTTTCCTGATGATGTTCCCCATTTTCTTCGCCTCCGAATTACTTTTTTATATTATAACACACCGAATCACGTAATGCAAACATTTGTTCTTTATTTAATTGCTTTGCAAGTCATATTTGCCTAAATTTCATAATATTTTATATTGCGCCGTCGTAAAGATGATAATATGCAATTTATATACATTAAATTTGCAATATATGCTTGCAATCACCTGCTTTCTCTGATACAATATGACCGTTACAGTTTTTCAACTTGCAATTTTGATTGCCATGAATAAATGACGGATGGAGAGATCGACATGAAAAAGCCCTATCGTGAAATGACCATCGAGGAATTAACCGCAGAACGTGCAGAATTAAAGGCACAGTATAAAAAGTTGCAAGCTCTTGGTCTGAACCTGAACATGAGCCGAGGCAATCCCTGCCAGGAGCAGCTTGATCTTTCCATGGGCATGATGGACGTGCTGGATTCCTCCTGCGATTTAACATGCGAAGACGGAACGGACTGTCGTAACTATGGCCAGCTGACAGGCATTTTGGAGGCCAGAGAGCTGCTGGGCGATATGATGGAAAACAACCCCAAGGACATCATCATCTACGGCAACTCTTCCCTGAATGTAATGTTTGATACCATCAGCCGTGTCTGGACGCACGGCGTCATGGGTAACACCCCTTGGTGCCAGCTGCCGGAAGTTAAATTCCTCTGCCCCGTGCCCGGCTATGACCGCCATTTCAACATCACACAGTATTTCGGCATCAAGATGATTCCCATTCCCATGACCCCTGAAGGCCCCGATATGGATATCGTGGAAAAGCTTGTGATGGAAGATGAAACCATCAAGGGCATCTGGTGCGTGCCGAAGTATTCCAATCCGCAGGGCATTTCTTATTCCGATGAAACGGTGCGCCGCTTTGCAAGGCTGGAGCCTGCTGCGCCGGACTTCCGTATCTTCTGGGACAACGCCTATGGCATGCATCACCTTTACGACCACCATCAGGATCATCTGATTGAGATTCTGGCTGAATGTAAGCGTGCCGGAAATCCTGACTTGGTTTATAAATTTGCATCCACCAGTAAAATCACTTTCCCCGGCAGCGGCATCGCCGCCATTGCCACTTCCCCAAACAACATGGAAGATTTCGTCACCTATCTCCGCCATCAGACCATTGGCCACGATAAGGTGAACCAGCTGCGCCACGTTCGCTTCTTCAGCGATATTCACGGCATGGTGGAACATATGCGCAAGCACGCCGACATCATCCGGCCCAAGTTTGAAGCTGTGGAAGAAATTCTGGCACGGGATCTGGACGGCCTCGATATCGGCACGTGGACCTGTCCCCTCGGCGGCTATTTCATCATGTTTGACTCCCTGCCCGGCTGTGCTAAGGACATCGTGTTGCGTGCAAAGAAGGCCGGCGTCACCATGACCCCTGCCGGTGCCACATGGCCCTATGGCATTGATCCCAAGGATTCCAACATCCGCATTGCTCCTACCTATCCCTGCCTTGCCGATCTCACCAACGCTATGGAAATTTTCACCCTCTGCGTGCGCATTTCCGCTTCCAAGAAGATTCTTGAGGAAAAAATGGCGGCATCTAAATAAGCAAAAAGACCTGTGCTGAAAAACACAGGTCTTTTAATTTAGTCTTTTAATTTGAAAAAACACTGCTTTCACAGTGTTTTTCTTGGCGGAGAAGGAGGGATTTGAACCCTCGCTACGATTCACTCGTACTACTCCCTTAGCAGGGGAGCCCCTTCGGCCACTTGGGTACTTCTCCATATGCAGTTTTGCCTTTTCGGTGCCACCTGGATTAGCTGCGCTTATCAGGAAAATGGCGGAGGGAAAGGGATTCGAACCCCCGGTGCCTTTCGACATCACTGGTTTTCAAGACCAGCGCCTTCAACCACTCGGCCATCCCTCCGCGCATAGCGTTTGGCGGCCTTGCCGGAAGCGCTCTAATAATATAGCATTTTGGAAGCCACTTGTCAATCCCTTTCCGGAAATAATTCTTTCTTTTTTCGCCTGCCTTGTTTCGCAGGGGGACATATGCTATAATTTCACCATCACATAACAGGAGATTTTCCATGCAGCAAATTATACCCATCTTCATCAACCAATTGAAAGCCATCTTATCCGATGATTTGCTTTCCGTTTATCTGTACGGTTCCTGTGCGATGAATGATTTTCAGCCCGGCTGGAGCGATATAGATGTTCTTGTCTTCACAAAAAGCCCCATTTCCCCTTCCCATGCGGAAAGCCTGTTGCATTTGCGACAATCCCTGATGAAAGCCCATCAGAATCCCCTTTTCCGTGCCATCGAAGGGGCTGTTTTGCCCTTTCAGAAGTATCAATCCCCCTCCGGCTGCGCAGTCGTTTACTGGGGCACCAGCGGCGAAAGAATCACCAATCATTATGATTTGGATCCCTTTTCCCGGTACAGCGTCTGTCATTTCGGCCAATGCCTCTATGGGCGCAATCTGGGTGGCACATTCCCCTGCCCTGATTTTCCTGCCCTCCAAGACGCCGTTGCTTTTCACCTGGAAACCATCCGCACCTACGCCGCCCAGACCGACGAAAGCCTTTATTCCTGCGGCTGGATGCTGGATATCGCCCGTTGCCTGTACACTCTGCGCCATCAATCCATCATCAGCAAAACAAAGGCCGGTTTCTGGGCATTGGAGCAGCATCTCTGTCCCAATCCCGCTGTTATGGAGGAAACCCTTGCTGTTCGGCAAAACGCCTTAAAACGCAAAAATGACCCTGATACGATAGCGTGGCTCAAAACTCTCGGTCCTTTCGTTCAACGCTTCGCCGATGTTTTGGAAAGTGAGCTGAAAATAGTAAAGGTGTCAAGGTATGCTAAAAGCAATTTTCTTTGATGCCTTCGGCACGCTTTTTCAAGTTGAAAAAGGCTTTTCCGCTCGAATGATCATTGATCATATCCGCAGTTTTGGAAAAGAAATCCATGAATCGGAATTTCACGCCGCATGGAAGAATTATTATCAAACACAAACGACGGATAACCAACCCTTCAAAACAGAACGAGAGATATTTGCCGACAGAAACGCTTTCCTTTGCGATATATACAATGTGCCTGTAAACGCCCAAACGATGGCACAGAAACAGCTTTCTATTGCCATGCAGCGTTTGCCCTATCCGGATGTGGAGGCTGTTCTATCCCATCTGAAAGGCCGTTATCAGCTCTTCATCGCATCCAATACGGATAACGACATAATAGACGCCGTTTTGCAGAAGAATAGCATCACTTTTGACGGCGTTTTTACTTCCGAAAACTTGCAATGCTATAAGCCATCACCGACATTTTGTAAAAACTTGCTGAAAGCAACCCGCTTTTCCCCTTATGAAACCCTCTTTGTGGGCGATTCCCCTGCGGAAGATGTTATTGCACCCATGCAAGCCGGCATGCACGCCGTGCGGCTGGACAGAAGCGGCACAGATTTTTCGCTTCCTTTTCTTTCTTCCCTATTTGACTTAATCACTTTCATTGAAACAATCCCATAAGAAAACTGCCCGTCAATTTCTGATAGGCAGTTGTTCCTTCAAATCGGCGCACGCTCAATCGCTTTCAAATCAATGATATATTCATAGTCCGTTTTCAGATTTTGCGGAAACAGCAGGTAAATGGGCTTTGTTTCGCCTAATCCATATTCGGCACAATATTCCATGTACACCATATTTTTCATGATATACACAAAATTACCGATATATTTTTCTTTCAATGCCTGCAGATTGTCCAGTTTGTCACCCGGACATACCGGCGTGCAGAAAACCCCTTCTGCACCCTTCGTCCGAATTTCAAGCACAGAAAGCGGCACGCCCTTTTCATCTACCCAATATTGATTATTTGTAATGTCAAGCATCACCCATTTGTTCAGGGACACATCCCACACTTCGTTCACCACATGGCAATCACGATCATAGTTGGACAGTGGCATAATCCACACCTTTCGGGCATAGATGCCGAGAGACAGGCACATTTCATTTAAAATCTGCGCCTTTGCTCTGCAATTTATGCCATGCGCTTTGTTGTCCAGACTATAAGAAAGCAGATCAAGCGCATTCATTTCCACATGATTATCATAATTGCTTTTGTGTTTCAGCCTACCAGAAAAAGCATCCATCAGACGAACTGCTTTTTCAAATGCGCCGCCTTCCCCTGCAATGGATTCCAGGCCATATTGTTCTTTCAAAACAGGATATTCTGCATTATCCATATCATAGATGAATGTAAGATCTTCCCCCATCATAAATTCTGGATGCTGCCACAAAATGCCAGCTTCCATGACATATATTTCTTCCGTCGATTGCAAATAGCTATCCCAGCCACAGAAAGCGTTATAGATATTGAAACCGATGCTTACAACCAAAGCAGCCATCAGCACAGAAAGCCCGATTCTCTTCCATGTTTTCTTCTGCATATTGTTTCCTTCCTATTGAAAAAATGCCTATTCTTATTCAGAATAGGCAAGTGTTTTACTTTTCTTCCTTTTTCAGGGTAATCACCACATGACGGTTGGGTTCGTCGCCCTCGGAATGGGTGGTTACGGCAGGATGTTCCTGCAATGCGCTGTGGAGAATACGGCGTTCGTAGGGGTTCATGGGTTCCATGCTCACCTTACGGCCAGTCTTCTGGCAGCGGTTAGCCATACGGTTAGCCAAACGAACCAGTGCTTCTTCACGCTTTGCACGGTAGTTTTCGGTATCCAGCGTCACACGGATGTAATCGCTCTTGCCCTTGTTTACCTGCAGGCTGGTGAGGTACTGCAACGCATCCAGCGTTTCGCCACGGCGGCCAATCAAGATGCCCAGCGTATCGCCTTCCATGTTCACATGCACATTGCCGTCTTCATCAGTGCTTACAGCCACGGAAACGGGCACGTTCATCAGCTTTGTCAATTCCTGCAAAAATTCCTGTGCCTTACCGGCAGGTGTATTGCGGTCAGCCTGTTCAGCAGGAACGATTTCCTTCTTTTCAACAGGCTTTTCTTCAACGCTCTTTTTGCTTTCCCTGGCTTTTCTTGCAGGCTTTTCGGTCTTGGGAGCTTCAGCCTTTTCAGCCTTTTCTTTCTTGGCAGGCTTTTCAGTTGCTTCCTTCTTTTCGGCGGCCTTCACGGCAGGAGCTTCAGCCTTTTCCTTCTTTTCAGCCTTGGTTTCCTTCTTTTCAACGTTTTCTTCAAGCATGCCGTCAAAAAGATCATGTACTTCATCAGCATTTTCGTCTTCCTTCACCGTCAGACGAATCTTGGCAGGACGGCTGCCAAACAGGCCAAACAAGCCCTTGCTGCCCTCTTCCAAAACGTCCACCGTCACTTCGCTGATGGAAAGACCCAGTTCAGAAAGGCCATTGGAAATGGCTTCTTCAGTGGTCCGGGCGGTAAATTCGTAGGTTTTCATTATTTCACGGTCCCCTTTCCGGTGATCTTGCTATTGGCAGTTTTCGTATCCTGCTTTTCAAGATACATGTTGATTAATATGCTCTGAACAGAGGTCACAATCGTGCTGGTTACCCAATACAGGGCGAAACCGGCATTGGAAGACAAGCAGAAGAACACAGACAGGCAGGGGAAGAACCACTTCATGAAATTGCCGGTTCCCTTGCCGTCAGCGGTGGGCTGGGGCTGGGGCTGCTGAACATTCATGAACTTCGTCTGCAAAATCTGGGTTACACCGGCCAGAATGGGCAGAATCAAAAGACCGTTGAAGTCCTTGAAAATGGTCACTTGGAACAGAAGGAAATTCAGGTTCTGCCATCCGGGCACAGCCTGAACGGCAGAAAGATACACTTCATTGGTTCCCAGCACCTTCATGATGCTTTCCAGTGTGGCAGCAACGGCATTATTGCTGGAGAAATCCAGTACAATATTGTTGCTTGCAAGCACAGCCTGTACGGAAGCAAACAGTTCCGTATCCGTCTGCAGCATTTCATAGGCCTTCTGCCACATGTTCTGGGGCACCATCTGCAGGCTCCTCATATCAGGCACGCAAGGCGCAAAGGGAGAGTCCGTCATCCAGATGTTTTTTACCCACAGGAAAACTTCGTCCGGCTGGATCACCGTTTCTTCTCCGGCAAGGAAACGGAACGTCTGCATCACCAATTGTTCATTGGCAATGTTGCGCATGGCAGTAAACATGGCAATCATCAAAGGCCACGTCAGCAGCATGGGCAGGCACCCGGACAGCGGATTATAGCCTTCTTTTTTCATCAGTTCAGCCTGCTTTTGCTGCAGCTTCTGCTTATCGTTGGCATATTTACGCTGCAAATCGTTGATTTTGGGCTGAATGAGAGACATTTTACGCATACCCTTACGGCTCTTGTAATCGAAAGGCATGCAAACCAAGCGCATCAGAAACGTGAAAATAATGATGGAAATACCATAATTATTCACCCATCCGTTGATACTGGCTAAAATACCATACAAAAATTCAGAAATCGCATTCAAGGGGTATCTTCCCTCCTAATTTCGGTGTCTGGGGGCGGCGGTACGGGGTCATAGCCGCCTTTAGAAAATGGATTGCATCGCAAGAGCCTTTTGATGGCCATGAGGCTGCCCTTGGCGGCTCCGTAGAGTTCAATGGCTTCCATGGCGTATTCGGAACAGGTGGGCACATATTTGCAGGCAGCCCCAAGATAAGGGCTGATATTGCGCTTGTACCACTTCAAAAGGCCAATCAGCAGTTTTTTCATATCTGCTCGTCTCTGTAGAGATTTTGCTTTTTCAGCAAATAGCACAAAGAGGCGTTCAGGCGGCCAAACTCCGCCGATGACGCCGCTTCACGGGCAGTAATCACATACATACCCTTTTTCAGCTTGGGCAATTCCCTGCGAAATGCCTCTCTCAATCTGCGCTTGATCAGGTTTCGCATCACAGCATTACCAAGCTTCTTGCTTACCGCAAAGCCAACCTGCAGCCTGGGGCCTTTCACATACCCCAAGGCGATTTCACGGCATGCGCCGCCTTTGCCTTTTCGGTAAACATAGCGAAACTGACCGTTCTTCCTCAGTCGGTATTGCTGTTCCATTGGTTCCTCCGGCAGCTTCTAAACAACAGCAAAACCCGCTCCTCATGGTATGCACGATGGCAAGCGTTGGGAGCGGGCTAAGCCATGCAAGAATAGGAAATGAAACCGTCTATTTTATCAGACAGTCAGTTCCTTGCGGCCACGGCGGCGACGGGCGGCGAGTACGCGACGGCCGTTCTTGGTGCTCATGCGGGCACGGAAGCCATGAACCTTGTTGCGCTGGCGTTTTTTAGGCTGATAAGTGCGTTTCATTGTGCAACAACTCCTTCTAATTCCAAAATGCCTGAGGCATTCATAATAGCGGGCATGTGATAGAAAATCACCACAAGACAGCCATTATAGTATATCTATATTGCGCCTCAATGTCAAGCATTTTTCTTCGTTTCTTTGGCAAAAATCCGAAAAATTATCATCAGATTTCCCGGTTCATGCTAATCTCTTGCCTGAGGCTGCGCAGGGCGTCCAGCTGCTGGGAAAGGGCGATATCGCTCTGCTCCACCATCTGCCCCACGGCCGTATAAATCCGCATGGAATAATCTTCACATTCACGATGGGTGTTTTCCAGCATTTCCTGGGCTTCCGCCTGTGCCCGTGCGATGATTTCGCTTTCAGAAACCAGGAGGTTGGCTTGCGCCTGGGCATCGGCGATCATGGTCTGCACCCGTGCCTGGGCATCGGCGATCATGGCGTTAGCCTGTTCGGAAGCCGCCCGGCCGATTTCCATGGCACTGGCATTGGCCTGATTGACGGTGGTGGACGCCTGATTATTGGCCTTATCCACCGTTTCCCGTGCTTGCTGATTGGCCAGACTCACAGTATCTTCTGCCTGCTTTTTACTGTCCCGAATCATCTGTTCGCTGGCGTTCAAAATTTCCTTTGCCTGCTGCAAATCGTTGGGAATGCTCTGTTCCAGCTTCATGAACAGGTTTTCCAGTTCATCCCGATCCACGGCAATTTTGCCCGTCAGCGGAATGGAGCGAGCGTTGCTCAAAGCCAGACGAATCCGATCAATCAAATCAAAGGTTTTCAGCTGAATATTGGACATGGTGTTTTCCTCCTTTATGATGTTTATGTTTATTTTATTGAAAATGC
The DNA here is from genome assembly GCA_045590215.1 of Clostridia bacterium. Taxonomy (GTDB): domain Bacteria; phylum Bacillota; class Clostridia; order Christensenellales; family Aristaeellaceae; genus RUG563. Next base: position 117,789 of record JAZNQO010000026.1, read on the forward strand.
TGTTTTGATATCGTCCAGCACTTCCGCAGGTACAAAAGGTGCAATATCTGCCCCAAAGGATGCCAACTGCCTGACAAAGGTGGAGCTGATGCTGGTTTTATCAAGGGAAGCCGGAAAATAGATGGTTTCCAATCCCTCCGCAATCATGCCGTTGATATGCGCCATATCATTTTCGTTTTCCAGATCCTGCTGGTTTCTGATGCCCCTGATCAGTGTACAGGCGTTCATTTCCCGTGCAAATGCTGCCGTCAGGCCGTCGGAGGAAGCAATGCGAACATTATCCAGTCCCTTGCACGCCTTTTCCAGCATTTCCAGCCGTTTATCCCACGCAAAGCAGCCCTTCTTTTCCGGGTTATACATCACAGCCACAATCACTTCGTCGAATAATTCGGCAGCCCGTCTGATGATGTCCATATGCCCGTTGGTCACAGGGTCAAAGCTGCCGGGGTACATCGCAATGCGTTTCTTCATTGCCATCCTCCTTTCGTTTGAAGAAGCTAAGGCCTGTAATGCCATATTCTCGTCTGTCGGTTAGCGTCAGGTTTTCCGGCGTTTGTGGCGGCGTTTTCTTATCATGTTCACAGATAATCACGCCATCTTTGTTCAATAATTTTTCGCCCAATCGCCGGCAAATCTCCGTCATATCTAATTTATACGGCGGATCGAGGAAAATCAGGTCAAACCCATCCCTTTCCCTTTCCAGCACGTCCAAAGCCTTCTTATCTTCCATGTTCAAAAGCCGTGCTTTTTCCTGATAAGAAAGGGTTTCGATATTCCGTCTGATCACCTGACAGGCTTTCGGGCTCTTATCCGCAAGAACAGCTTTCTTTGCTCCCCGGCTCAATGCTTCCAGCGACAATGCACCGCTTCCTGCATATAAATCCAGAACTTTCGCATCATAAAGCCTATTTTGCAAAATGCTGAACAATGCTTCCTTGATGCGGTCAGCCGTCGGGCGGGTGTCCTGCCCCTGGGGAGCTTCTATCTTTCTGGACTTCTTTTCTCCTGCAATGATACGCATTAAATCAGCTCATTCTTCTTTTGTTCACGCTGCATTTTTCTCTGCTGCATTTGCTTCTTTTGCTTTTTCTTTTGTTTGCGGCGGTTTCTGGCAATATCCCCGTGCATTCTGGCACGATACAGCGGCCCAAACATATACCCAACCGGGAACGCCACTGCAGGCAGCACCGCTAGTATTGGAGAAAGCTTATCAAGCAGCAGCAGCGTATCCAGGTTTTCCGTCGTGAAAATACACACATACGGGAAAATCAGAATCCGGGAAACAAAATTGCACAGTTCCGCAAAGGTCATGGGCGATTTTGCTTCATGGAACAAAAGAGGCGCGTATATTTCTTCATTGGATTTGAAAGAACTCACCCAGCCGGGCAGGGCTTGCATCTGATACATCTGCTTTTCAGCCGCAAATGCGCTGATCAGCGTAATCAGCAATATCGGCAGAACGCCGATGGCAAAAATCAACCAACCACGAAGCTTATTGAAGCTCTGTTTTTTGTCGTTTTCGTCCACAGGCTTATTATCCTGCAGCCTTGCATACACAATTTCGCCAAGGGCTACTTCATTTTCACCAAGTGCTGCGCCTTTGGTATAGAAAATGCCGCAGCAAACGAAAATCATCAGCCCATTCATAATCAGCCGAAGCAAAAATACATCCAGCGATAAGGCAGAACCTGCTACTACATACAGAATGGAAAACAACAGAAAGAAGCTAAGTATTTTTAATGCTTCCTTCAGGCAACTTTTCACCCACGGGCTGCCCTGATGATAAGGCTTATAAACCAATTGGTTTTTTTTCTTTTTTCCCTGCATGGTTTCTCTCCTTTACGGTTTTTCCGGTGCATAAATAACGGGCACTCTGGCCGTGGCAGACATCAGCATTTCATAGCTGATGGTATCCGCCCACGCCGCCATTTCATCGGCTGTAATCCGCTCATTACCCTGTGCGCCCAGCAGCACCACCGGCGCACCGATATATGCTTCTTCTTTTGTTAAGCCGGTGATATCCACCATGATCTGATCCATGCACACCCGGCCAAGCACCTTGCACCGCTTTCCGGCGATCAATACTTCCGCCTTGCCGGACAAGGCTCTGGAATATCCGTCGCCGTAGCCCACGGGCAAAGTGGCCACCATCATTTCCTTTTCTGCGGTAAAGGTACAGCCGTAGCTAATGCAGGAGCCCGGCAAAACGGATTTGATATAAACAATTTCCGTGTGCCATGAAAGTGCAGGCTTAACCGGCAGGCTTCCTTCCCCTGCTTCGCAGCCGTACAGCGCAATCCCCTGCCTGACCATGTCATACCTGGTTTCTGGGTATCTTGCCGCCGCCGCGCTGGCCGCAGCATGGCGAATGATGCCGCCCGGCAGCAGCTGAATCAGCTTTTCAAACTTCTTTTTCTGTTCTTTTGTATATTCTTTGGATGCGCTGTCCGCATCGGCAAAATGGGTAAATACACCGGCCAGCTTCACATGCGGACAAGCCTTGATGGCTTCCATCATGTACTGCACTTCCGCAATCGTCCTGACCCCAATGCGACCCATGCCTGTATCAATCTTCAGATGTACATAGGCGTCTTTCCCCTGTTCTCTGGCCGCTTTTTCCATCTGAAACACTCGTTCGGGGTCGAACACCGTCTGAACCAATTGATGCTGCACGCTGGCGGCGGCACCCTTTTCGTTCACGCCGCCCATCACCAAAATAGGCGCATCAATACCGGCATTTCGCAGCATCACGCCTTCTTCCGGAATGGCAACGCCCAGATAATCCGCCCCATTTGCCAGCACCTTTTTTGCCACCTGCACCAGCCCATGCCCATAAGCATTGGCCTTCACAACAGCCAGCAGCAATCTGTCCTTTGCCGTTTCTTTTTTCAAAAGCCTTGTATTATACCCGATTGCATCCAGATCCACCTGAATATAGGTGCCCCGATAGTTGGGGTACAGTTCCTGTTCCATACGTTCCTTTTCCTCCTGAAAGAATGAATCGAAAATGCTTATCTTTCAGTATGTTATCCGCATCGAAATAAGCGGAATAACTTAACGTATATTATAGCATACTTTCTTCATTTGCGCTATGAAAACTTTTTTCAATTTTCCTCATCTTCCGCAGCCGCATCCCCGTCCGTCACCCGGATGATGGGCGTATCAGTCCTTTCCTGATAGCCCAGGATGGTTTGCAGGTTCACATGCTCAATGCTATGAAAGATATTACCGAAAACCGCCGGGGTTTCCCTTTCCAGTTCACGCAGCATATCTTTCACCTTTTTCCGCTTGCCACCGTCTTCGCTTTGGGTTACTTGGCAGGCGCAGCGCAGCGTATCCAGCCCCATATATTCCTGCCACGCAATGATATCTTTTTCACGCACCAGATACAGCGGACGAATCAATTCCATTCCCTCAAAATTTTTGCTTTTCAATTTTGGCATCATGGTTTTGTATTCACCACCGTAAAAAAGAGAAAGCAAAATTGTTTCCACTGCATCGTCCAGATGATGCCCAAGGGCAATCTTGTTGCACCCCAGTTTCTTCGCTTCTTTATATAAATATCCTCTCCGCATGGAAGCGCACACATGGCAAAAGCTCCGGTTCAGCCCTTCCAGTGCTTCAAAAATCGGGCTTTCAAATATATGCAGCTGAAAGCCAAGCTTCTGTGCATTCGCTATCATTTTTTCCCTGTTCTCTTTCGTGTAGCCCGGATCCATGGAAAGATAAGACACCTTGAACGGCACATCGCTGTATTTGGCCATTTCTCGCATACAGGTAGCCAGCAGCAGCGAATCCTTCCCCCCGGAAATACAGACCGCCACATGGTCTCCTTCCTGCACCAGTCCATAGGTTTTCACAGCAGAAATAAACTTTCGCCAGATTTCCTTGCGAAACTCTCTCTGCACGCTTCTGGACGCCATAATTTCCGCTGTTTTCCGGGTATCTTCGCTCAAAATGCCCACTCCTTCCGTCATCAACCATAGTATAACATATTTCATTGATTTGAGCACCTGTATCATGCTATAATATTTTTGAATTTCCGGAAATGAAGGTGTTATTATGCTCAAAGCCCTTGAATCCATCATGAAAGCAGCAGGAGAAATCATCCTTTCCGCTGCACAATCTCATACCCATCAAAAAGAAGGCCATTTCAATTTCGTCACCGATACCGACGTAGCCGTGCAGGAATTTCTGCGCAAGGAGCTTCTTGCCCTTTCCCCCGATGCCAAGTTCTTTTCCGAAGAGCAGGAAAATGCTGCCCTGACCGATGCCCCCACCTTCGTCATTGACCCCATCGATGGTACCATCAATTTCATGCGTTCCCGGAATCAATCAGCCATTTCTATTGCGCTGCTTAAGAACAGAAAGCCCGTATTAGCTGCCGTTTACAATCCTTATGCAGGAGAAATGTTCACCGCCGAAAAGGGAAAGGGAGCTTTCCTGAATGGCAATCCTATTCACGTTGCCAATACGCCCTTTGACCGTGCCCTCGTTTCCTTCGGTACATCCCCATATGATGCAGAGCTGGCCAAGCAAACGCTCTTCTGCGCCCAGCAGTTTTTGCTGAACGCCGGGGACCTGCGGCGCACCGGCAGTGCCTGCGTGGATTTATGCGATGTAGCCTGTGGCAGAAGTGATATTTTCTTTGAGCTTCGCCTTCGCCCGTGGGATGTGGCGGCTGGTTCTCTGATTGTTATGGAAGCCGGTGGATTCTATCATTCCATCGGCCATGAAAAGCCTTATTTCGACGAACCCTGCGGCATGCTCTGCGGCACCCCTTCCTGTATGGAAGAAGCCCTTTCCCTGCTTCGTACCTGTAACATCATCCTATAAACCCATTATAAAAGCCGCCTTTTCAGACGGCTTTTTGTTATACGTTTCTTTCCATAATTCGCAGGCACATGCGCCCGTTATGGTAGGGGCATTTCCATTCGTCCACTACAGGCTTGCCAAGCGGCTTCCCTTCCGGCGTTTTATAGGCATACCATTCGCCGCCGGGACGCTGATCCGCAAATTCCTTTTGAATGTACTGCCAAACACTTTCAAGGCAATCCTTATATGCTTCCTTCCCCGTCAGCTTCCAGCCATTTTCAAAGCCCAGCACGGCCTCTGCCTGTACCCACCAGACACGCTTTTCATCCACAACACCCTTTTCACACTCGTTGTGGAAGCCGTTTTCCGTGAAAGCACGTTCCTTCACGCTGTCCAGCAAATCAAGGCACATGGCTTCATAAGGTGCCCATTCATCTTTGGACAGCACCGCTTCCACAGCATCCCACATCAGCCAGCTGGCTTCCACATCATGGCCATAGGACTGCAAATCAATAATGCAACGAAAATCCTTATCATAAAAAACATCCAGCCGGTGCAAATCCTTGTTATACATCACGTTCAGGAAGCAGTGCAGCGCATCCTTTACGGCCTGCTTGACCTTTTCATCGCCGCAGGCACGATAAAGCTCCGTATACGCTTCCATCACATGCAAAAGGGTGTTCATTGTCCTTTCTGCCATCACGCCGTTTTCAGACAGCTTTTCGTTGCTTTCCGGGCCAAAGTCAAAGCGATAGGCTTCGCCGTAGCCGCCTTCATCCTTGCATTTTGCTTCAATGGTCCGATAAAGCTGCATTGCTCTTTCCAGTGCCGCTTCGTCCTTGGTGGCTCTGTAATAGGCTGCCAGCCCGTAAACAGCAAAGGCCTGACAGTAGGTATGTTTTGTGGTGTCAATCACATGCCCGTCGAAAGTGACATTCCAATAGACGCCGCCCCGTTCCTTATCCATGAACTTTTCCATAAAATCGTACGCCTGCTTGGCATAGGGCAAATATTCCCGATTGCCTGTCAACCTTACAGCTGTGGAAAAAGTCCACAAAATGCGGCTGTTCAAAATACAGCCCTTCATTGCCCTTTGATCAATTGTCAAATCTTCTTCCACAAGCCCATAAAAGCCGCCGTTTTCTCTATCCATCAAATGCTGCCAGAAAGGCAAAATGTGATTTATCAGATGCTGTTCCATTTCTTTTGCAAACATTCTTACAGCCCCCTTTATGTCATTATTATAAATCGTTTAATCTATTTAATCAATGATTACAACGCCTGTTTTCATTGGTTTTCGCCTGTTTCTATCCTCTTTTTGTTACAAAATACTTAAAACGGATTTAATCATCATTTAACCACAAAAAAGGATGCCCGGAAATTCCGGACATCCTTATGTTTTAAGAAATTACTTGCTGTACTTTTCCCGCTTGATGTAGTGGGTGTGGAGCAGCTCATGAGCCTTATGGCTGTTGGGCGTGCCCAGATATTCGGCGTACAGCTTCTTCACCTGTTCGTTTTCGTGGCTCTTGCGGCTGGGCTTGCCGGCATCTTCGCCGTACAGTGCCTTGGCACGTTCCACCTTGGGATCGCAGGTCAGCTTCACCTGAGAAGGCACGATGGGCTGGCCGCCGCCCGTCACGCAGCCGCCGGGGCAGCCCATGACTTCGATGAAGGTATAGTTCTTTTCGCCGGACTTGATCATATCAAGCAGCTTGGAAGCATTGCCGGTGCCATGGGCCACAGCCACGCTCACATCCAGATCGCCAACCTTCACGGTGGCTTCCTTGATGCCTTCCACGCCGCGGACAGCGTCAAAGTCCACATTATCCAGTTCGTCGCCGGTAATCAGGTTATAGGCGGTACGCAGAGCAGCTTCCATAACGCCGCCGGTGGCACCGAAGATTACGGCTGCGCCGGTGGATTCGCCCAGCAAATCGTCGAAGTCTTCGTCGGGCAACTGGTTGAAGTCGATACCGGCTTCCTTGATCATGTGAGCCAGCTCACGGGTGGTGATTACTTCGTCCACGTCCGGATAGCCGGAGGCAGCCAGTTCTTCACGGGTGGCTTCAAACTTCTTGGCCGTGCAGGGCATGACGGATACAACCTTGATGTCCTTGGGGTCAATGCCCATTTTTTCGGCGTAGTAGCTCTTGGTCACAGCACCCAGCATCTCATGGGGAGATTTGCAGCTGGACAGGTTGGGAATGAATTCGGGATAGTAGGTTTCGCAGAACTTGATCCAGCCGGGAGAGCAGCTGGTGATCATGGGTAGCACGCCACCTTCGGTGACACGCTTTACCAGTTCCGTGCCTTCTTCCATGATGGTCAGGTCGGCAGCGAAATCAGTATCGAACACCTTGTCAAAGCCCAGACGACGCAGCGCAGCGACCATCTTGCCGGTGACACAGGTGCCCATAGGCAGGCCGAATTCTTCGCCAAGGGCGGCACGCACGGCGGGGGCAGGCTGCACAACCACATGCTTGGTGGTATCGTTGATCAGGTCCCACACCTTCTTGGTGGAGTCCTTTTCATACAGAGCACCCACGGGGCAAGCCGTGATGCACTGGCCGCAGTTGATGCAGGCCATGTCGTTGAGCTTGAGGTTCCAGGGAGATTCGATGGAAGTCACAAAGCCACGGTTCACAGCACCGATCACGCCAATGTTCTGCACCTTATCGCAGGTGGCAACGCAGCGGCGGCACAGGATGCACTTATTGTTATCACGAACGATGGAAGGAGAAGCATCATCGATAGCATACTCATTCCGGTCGCCCTTGAAAGCATCGCCGTTTTCCACGCCCAGGTCACGGCACATCTGCTGCAGTTCGCAGTTGGTGGAGCGGGGGCAGGTCAGGCAGCTCTTATCGTGATTGGAAAGAACCAGTTCCAGCAACGTCTTGCGGTAGGAACGGATTTCGGGGGTATTGGTTTTGACCACCATACCGTCGGTGGCAGGAAGCACGCAGGCAGCCTGCAGGCCACGGCCGCCGGCATTTACCACGCACATACGGCAAGCACCGATGGCGTTAACGTCCTTCAGATAGCACAGCGTGGGGATATTGATACCAGCCTTTTTGGCAGCCTCCAGAACGGTCGTGCCGGCAGGCACCTCAACCTTTACGCCGTCAATCGTAAGGGTAATGAAGTTTTCCATTTCATTTTCCTCCTTGCACGTATCAGATCTTCACGATGGCGCCGAAGCGGCACTTTTCGATGCAAGCACCGCACTTGAGGCACTTGACAGTATCAATCTTATGAATTTCCTTCACATTGCCAGAGATTGCACCGGCAGGGCAAATCTTGGAGCACAGCGTGCAGCCACGGCACTTGTCGGTGATGACATACTGCAGCAGCTTCTGGCAGTGGTGAGCAGGGCACTTCTTTTCCTTGATATGTGCTTCGTATTCGTGACGGAAGAACTTGAGGGTAGACAATACGGGGTTGGGAGCCGTCTGACCCAGACCGCACAGAGCGGTAGACTTGATGGTGTTGGCCAGATTTTCCAGTTTTTCGATATCGCCTTCTTCGCCCTTGCCTTCTACGATGCGTTCCAGGATTTCCAGCATGCGGCGGGTGCCGATGCGGCAGGGAGCGCACTTACCGCAGCTTTCGTCCACGGTGAAGTCCAGGAAGAAGCGAGCGATGTCAACCATGCAGTTGTCTTCGTCCATGACGATCATACCGCCAGAGCCCATCATGGAGCCGGCAGCGATCAGGTTGTCATAATCAACGGGGGTATCCAGCAGTTCAGCAGGCAAGCAGCCGCCGGAGGGGCCGCCGGTCTGCACAGCCTTGAAGGCCTTGCCGTTGGGAATGCCGCCGCCGATATCATAGATGATGGTGCGAAGCGGCGTGCCCATGGGCACTTCCACCAGACCTGTGTTATTGATCTTGCCGCCCAGAGCGAACACCTTCGTGCCCTTGCTCTTTTCAGTGCCCATTTCGCAGAACCAATCAGCACCATTGAGGATAATCTGGGGCACGTTGGCATAGGTTTCCACGTTATTGAGCATGGTGGGCTTTGCAAACAGACCCTTCACAGCAGGGAAAGGAGGACGGGGCGTGGGTTCGCCACGCTTGCCTTCGATGGAACGCATGAGAGCGGTTTCTTCGCCGCAGACGAAAGCACCGGCACCCAGACGGATCTTCAGGTCAAAGTTGAAGCCGGTTTCAAAGATGTTTTTGCCCAGCAGGCCGTATTCATGTGCCTGCTTGATAGCGATTTCCAAACGCTTCACAGCGATGGGATATTCGGCACGCACGTACACATAGCCTTCGGAAGCACCGATGGCATAACCGGCAATGGCCATAGCTTCGATGACGGCATGGGGGTCGCCTTCCAGAATGGAGCGGTCCATGAAAGCACCGGGGTCGCCTTCGTCAGCGTTGCAGGCAACGTACTTCTGATCAGCCTGGGAATTATAGGTGAACTTCCACTTCAGGCCCGTGGGGAAACCGCCGCCACCACGGCCACGCAGGCCGGACTTGAGGATTTCGTCGATGACTTCTTCACGGGTCATCTTCGTCAGAGCCTTTTCCAGAGCCATGTAACCATCGAAAGCGATGTATTCGTCGATGTTTTCAGGGTCAATCACGCCGCAGTTGCGCAGAGCGACACGCTTCTGATACTTGTAGAAGTTGATGTCGTTGAGGCTCTTGTTGGCGTTCTGTTCGTGGGTAGCATGGTCAGAATAGACCAGATGCTGCACTTTGCGGCCCTTCAAAAGATGTTCGGACACGATTTCGTCCACATCTTCCACCCGTACACGGGAATAGAAGGTGCCTTCGGGGTACACGATAACAACGGGGCCAGCTTCGCACAGACCGAAGCAACCGGTGCGGATAACCTTTACTTCCTTATCCAGGCCGGCTTCGGCAATCTTCTGCTCGAAGCGTTCAATAATCTGCGTGGAGCCGGAAGACGTACAGCCGGTACCGCCGCAGCAAAGCACATGAGCGCGATAGATATCCATGAGCAATTCCTCCTATAGCGGTAAGCTTTATTATGCTTCAGTAGCACCGATGGTGTATTCTTCCACGGGACGGCCGTTGACAATATGTTCAGCAACCACACGGGCAACCTTTTCAGGGGTCATGTGAACATAGGTCACCTTTTCCTGGCCGGGCACATAAACGTCCACCATGGGCTCCAGACGGCACATGCCGATGCAGCCGGTCTGGCTGACGGTCACGTTGCCAAGGCCCCGCTTATCGGCTTCTTCCATGAAGCCCAGCATCACGGGACGAGCACCGGCGGCGATGCCGCAGGTAGCCATACCAACCACCACACGGATGGTTTCATTTTCATCTTCCTTGCGCAGGTTGATGCGGTTCAGGGTCTTTTGACGAATGGCTTGCAGTTCAGCCAAAGACTTCATAAGACGACACCTCCAAATATCGGTTCAATTTCTTCTCGCAGGGATGTATCCATCCAAGCGATAATTTCTGGTTCATTAAGCGGAACCCCATCCAGCACTTCCCGGATTTGCCTCGTATCGAAGGTCATTTCTCCTTTTTGCGATTTGCAGTAAAGAAGAAATTCCGGCTTATCGGGATTGGCGGATACAAGGGTGACAACCGTTCCCGCTATGTCTCCAAGGGGCAGACAATCAATGGAAGCGGTGTCCATGGTTGCGCGAAGCACGGTTCCCTTCCCCACTTCACTTTCAAGGCGCAAATCTCCACCGGCCAAGCGGCAGTTTTCTGCCATCATGGGAATCCCAAGCCCAACTTTTCTGGTGGTTCTGGTGGTGGCAAAGGGGCTCATGACCCGCTTTAGCAGCTCCTCATCCATGCCGCAGCCGTCATCCTGAATAATAATGGAAAGAATACCATTATCCTCCCGGATAATTTTCAGCTGCACCAAGGTAGCTTCCGCCCGGATGCTGTTTTGCGCCAAATCAAGAATATGGAGAGAAAGATCACGCATAGCTTCAGGCCTGTTCCATTTCCTTATACTTGGCAATAATACCGGGGATATCGTCCGGCGTAAGACGGCCGTAAACTTCATCGTTCACAGTCATAACAGGTGCAAGGCCGCAGGCACCCAGGCAGCGGGTGGCGTTCAGGGTGAACAGGCCGTCGGCAGAAGTTTTGCCAACGGGAGTGTTCAGCACTTCGCTCAGCTTATCCAGCACCTTCTGACTGCCCTTTACATAGCAGGCAGTGCCCATGCAAACGCTGATGATGTACTTACCGGCAGGTTCCAGAGTGAACTGGGCATAGAACGTTGCTACGCCGTAAACCTCGCTCAGCGTAACACCCAGACCTTCAGCGATGATTTTCTGAACGTCCATGGGCACGCAACCGAAGATACCCTGTGCCTTCTGCAGCACGGGCATCAGCGCACCGGGCTGATCCTTCAGCTCTTCAATGGCTTGCTGAAGCAGATCATACTTTTCTTTCATGTCCGGCATGATGGTATATACCCTCCTTTATTCTCATAGCCTTTTCAGGCATTTTGGTTTACCATCGTATATGATAACATACTTTTCTCATAAATGCACGAACATTTTTCAAAAAATTCGGTCAAAATTTGCTGTATTTTCAGATAATTCTCACCAATTGTGGTTTTATCTAAAAAATATTCATATTTTCTCTTGCTCTTTTTTCCAAGATGCGGTATGTTGTATGGGTGTGTTTCATCGCATTTTAGCGAATTATTTTCGGGAAAGGATTTATATCATGGCAAAAAGAACGCAACAGGATTTCACAACCGGCTCCATATCCAAGGGGCTGATCACCTTTGCCGCGCCCTTCCTGCTCTCCAACATTTTGCAGGCGCTTTACGGCGCAGTGGATATGTGGGTGGTAGGCAATTTCTCCTCCGCTGACGCCGCTGTTCGCACGGCCATTTTATCCGGCGTCAATATCGGTAGCCAGATCACCCATATGGTGGCCATGGCCGTCAGCGGCCTTACAGTTTCCGGCACGGTGCTGGTAGGCCAATATATCGGAGCCAGAAAGCAAAAAGATGCTTCAGAAACTGTTGGCACGATGTTTTCCATGCTGTTCATTGCTGCCCTTGTGCTGACGGGGCTGATGATTGCCCTGTCCACGCCCCTTTTGCAATTGCTCAATACCCCTCAAGAATCCTTTTCTCACGCCAGGGAATATCTAATCATCTGCCTTATCGGCACGGTTTTCATTTTCGGCTATAACGCCATCAGCTCCATCCAAAGGGGCATGGGCGATTCTGTGCGGCCTTTATATTTCGTGGGGATTGCCTGTTTCATCAATATCATCCTTGACCTTGTATTTGTAAAATCCATGGGGCTGGGTGCTGCCGGTGCTGCATGGGCTACTGTGATTGCCCAGGCCATCAGCTTCCTCATTGCCGCTTTTTATCTTGGCCGTTCCCGCTTCATTTTCGATTTCAAGCTGCGCTCTTTCCGGATTCAGAAGGAAAAAATGCGCATGATGATCAAGCTTGGTATTCCCTCTTCCGTCCAGAGCATCATCGTGAACATTTCTTTCCTTGTGATGTCCGCTGTTGTAAATACCATCGGCGGTGTGGTGGCCTCTGCTGCCGTGGGCATTGCCGGAAAGTTCAATTCCTTCGCCATTTTGCCTGCTGTTGCCATGTCCAACTCCGTCAGTGCTTATGCCGCCCAGAATATCGGTGCCCGGTTCCATGACAGAGCCAGAAAGTGCCTGAATGTGGGTATTGCCATCGCCCTTTCCATCAGCGTTGCCATTTTCGCCCTTGTGCAGCTTTTCCCCGAAACCATCATCGGCTTCTTCGACGGCAACCCCGAAACCATCAAAAGCGGCGTCGAATATATGCGCACTTTCTCCATTGAATACCTGTTCATTCCCATCCTCTTTTGCATCAACGGCCTCATTATGGGTGCCGGGCACACCTTCTTTACCCTCATTTCCGGCACGATTTCTTCCCTCTTCCTGCGCATCCCTGTAGCCATCATTTTCGGCTCTGTGCTCAAAATGGGGCTCACCGGCGTTGGCCTTGCCGGCCCTGCCGCCACCCTTGCCGGTGTCCTTTTAGCCGCATGGTTCCTGCTCACAGGCCGCTGGCTGAAGGATAAAACAGGCATTCGCCGGGAACAGGAAGCGGAAAATGCCTGAAAATGACCGTTTCTGAAAATTTTCTTTGCAGATTTTCATTCTGTCGCTTGTAATTTTTTCATTGATATGATACAATCATTTGCGTTGAATTCAAGGAGGTACGATTTACTATGGCTTTTCTGAATGTTCTGACTATTGTTCTGATGGTCATCGCTTCCATCGCGCTGATCGTAAGTGTTTTGATGCAGTCCTCTGATGATAGCGGTCTGGGTGCCCTCTCTGGCAGCACCAGCGAATCCTTCTTCAGCAAAAACAAGATGAACACCCTGGAAGGCAAGCTGGCCATGATCACCAAATTCTCCGCCATCGCCTTTGTTGTGCTGGCGTTGATCATGCTCATCATCCCCGGCTGATTACAGGTATCAAAACAAAGCGGGCATTCCGCTGACAGGGCTGACGTTTGTTTTGTCAGCCCTTTCTTTGCGTAATAATCATCTTTTATTTGCAGGTGTATTTATGATCGTTCTTTCTGTTCAAAATCTACATAAGTCTTTCGGTGGCAACGAAGTGCTGAAAGACGTTTCTTTTGTGCTGCAAGATCATCAAAGGATGGGCTTGGTGGGCGTCAACGGCTGCGGCAAATCCACGCTGCTGAAGATTCTGGCCGGGCTGGAAGATGCAGACGGCGGTTCTTTTTCCCTGAACCGCGGCCTCTCCCTTGGCTATATGGAGCAGCAGTTTTCCGTCCACGGCGAAGAAACGGTGTATGAAATTTTGAAGGATGTGTTCTCCCCCGTTTTTGCCATGGAAGAAAAGCTGCGTCAAATGGAAATCGATATGGCGTCCACCCAAAACGAAACAGAGCTCAAACGCCTGGGCGACAGCTATGAACGACTCAATTTCCTCTTTGAACAAGCGGAAGGCTATGCGTGGCAGTCTTCCATTGCCGGCGTTCTCTCCGGCCTCGGCTTTGAAAAGCATCAATGGGATCAGCCGGCCGCCCTCCTTTCCGGCGGGGAATTGACAAGGCTGTGCCTTGCAAAGCTGCTTTTGCAAAAGCCAGATCTTCTGCTTTTGGACGAGCCCACCAACCATCTGGATCTGGAAGCACTGGATTGGCTGGAAAAATATCTCTCCGAATACAAGGGAGCAGTCATCGTGGTTTCCCACGACCGCTATTTCCTCGATCATATCTGCACCCATATCACAGAGCTTCTTCTTGGCACGGCTGAAACATATCTTGGCAATTATTCCGCTTATATGCCCCAGCGTGCGGAACGCTTTGAAATCCGTATGCGTGCATGGGAACAACAGCAAAAGTTCATCGCCCGTGAAGAAGCCATCATTGCCCGGTATAAATCCTTTAACCGGGAAAAATCCATCAAGGCCGCCGAAAGCCGTGAACGCCGCTTGGAAAAGGTAGAGCGGCTGGAAAGGCCGGAAGATGAGCATCAGGTGCGTTTCTCCTTCCACGCCAAACGCCGCACCGGCGATGACGTAATAGCCGTCCGGGATTATGAAAAATCCTTTGACGGAAGATTGCTTTTTTCCAATGTGCATTTTGACCTTCGTGCAGGCGATCGTGTCGCCCTCCTTGGGCCGAACGGCATCGGGAAATCAACGCTCCTTCGCTGCCTGGTAAGCGAGCTGGAAGCTGATAGAGGCTATGTCCGCTGGGGGGCCAATGTGGATGTGGGCTACTATGATCAGCAGCAGAAATCCCTGCATCCTGAAAAGACGATGCTGGATGAAGTCTGGGATCAGTTTCCCAGAATGGAACAGAGCGAAGTCCGTGGTGCGCTTGGCCTTTTCCTGTTCACGGGCGAAGATGTGTTCATGCCCATCCATACCCTTTCCGGCGGCGAAAAAGGCAGAGTTGCGCTGACGAAGCTAATGCTGCAAAAGGATAATCTTTTGCTCCTTGACGAGCCTACCAATCATCTGGATATGGACAGCCGTGAAGTGCTGGAAGATGCGCTGGAATCCTTTGAGGGCACCATTCTGGCCGTTTCCCACGACCGCTATTTCATCAACCGCTTTGCCAATCGGGTGCTGGTGCTGTCCGAAAACGGCGTAAAAGAATATCTGGGCAATTTCGATGATTATCAGGCACGTCTTACATGGGAAGCCGCCCGGCCCACGGAAGACATCCGCTTTGCCGATATGACAAAGACCGAAGCCGGTAAGGAAAAACGCCGTATCCGTCTGGCTAAAGAGCAGAAAAAGGCATTGAAAGAAAACGTGGCCAAGGCTGAAAAGCTGATTGCTGATTTGGAGGAAAAAATCGCCGCCCATGAAGCCCTCATGGCCGCAGCGGAAGTCTATTCCGTGCCCGAAAAAGCTGCCGCAGCCGCCAAGGAATATCAGCAATTAAAAGATAGCTTGAACGACGCTTATGCCTGCTGGGAAGCTGCCGAAGAAGAGCTGTCAGCAGCAGAAGAATAATCTTTTTCACGGCTTGTTTTCTTTGAGTTTTCTTCGTTTTGAAGAAAGGAGTTTGTCATGATAACCAACAGGCTCTATTATGATAATGCTTATCTAACCTTCTTTGATGCCAAAGTCGTTTCCTGTGAAAAAGGCCGCATCGCCCTTGACGCTTCCGCTTTCTACCCTACATCCGGCGGCCAGCCCTTTGATACAGGCAAATTGACATGGGAAAATGGTGAAGCTATCGTTACCGATGTGAATGTGGAAAACGGCATCGTCTGGCACACCACCGGCTGCGAAATCCCCATTGGAACAATCATTCACGGGGAAATCGACTGGGCACGCCGCTTTGACCATATGCAGCAGCACGCCGGGGATCACATGATTGCAGGCACCATCTGGCAGCTGTTTCAGGGCATCACCATCGGGCTGCATACCAGCCAGGAAGTGTCCACCATTGATATTGCTATGCCGGAAGGCCGCACCCATCTGACCGATGCCGAAACAGCCCAAGTGGAGCGCATCGTAAACGCTCGCATCCATCAGAATGCGCCCATTCGCTGCTGGTTCCCGGAAGCGGAGGAATTAAATGCGCTGCCCCTGCGCAAAAAGCCCACGGTGTCGGATCACGTCCGCATCGTTGCCATGGGCGATTTTGAAATGGTAGCCTGCGGCGGCACCCACCCCAGAAGCACTGGGGAAATCGGCCTTGTGAAAATCCTGTCCACTGCGCCCTCCAGAGGCAATATGCGGCTCACCTTCGTTGCCGGTATGCGTGCCCTGCATGCCTTTCAGGCAGCTTCCATCTGCGCAAGGGATGTGGGAGCCCTGCTTTCCGCCGATGTGCTCACCGCCCCTGCCGCCCTGCAAAAGCTGATGGATAATCAAACAGCTTTGCAGAAGGATTTGCAAGCCAGGCTGGTGGCAGCTGCCGTGCAGGTGATAAAATCCACCGCGACTGATCAAGAAGGCGTTTCTGTTTCCCTCTGCCGTCTGCCCTTTGCTGATGCTTCCATCCTGCAGCAGGCCGCAAAAAGCTGTCTGCAAAATGAAAAAACCATCCTGCTCCTTTCCTGTCCGAAGGATCAGGGCTTGATGCTCCTCTTCGCCAGAAGCCAGGACCTTTCCCATGATATGGCTTCCCTTCTGCGCAATGCCGGTGCCCGCGGCGGCGGCAAGCCTGACTTTGCCCAAGGCAGCACGCAGATCATGGATATCCTCGAAAAAACCTTCGCCCTTTTGTAAGTTTTCACATTGCTCCTTTCTCTGCATAGATTTGAATTGTACCATGCAATTTTCTATGCTTTGAAAGGAGTATTTTTATGTCTTTCTATCGCTTTGGGGCAGGTATACTGCCATGAAGGATATTGCGATTCTATGCGGCATTCTGCTGCCCTTTTTCGGCACAGTTTTAGGGGCACTTTCTGTGATGCTGTCAGGAAGATTTCTCTCTTCCAAAAACCTTCGCTTTCTCCATGCCGGGGCAGCCGGTGTCATGACCGCCGCCGCCGTTTTCTCCTTGCTCATTCCTGCCATTTCCCTATCACCGGAAAGCGTTCCATGGCTTCCTTGTGTGATTGGTTTTTTGCTCGGAGCCGGGCTCATTCTTTTTTCTGAAAAACTTCTTGAAAAACACACGCTGAAAAAGGAAAACAGCATGCTGATGTTAGCCGTGACACTACACAATTTCCCGGAGGGGATGGCCGTTGGCGTAGCTCTTGCAGGTCTTGCCTATCATGAAGCCGTCTCCCTTTCGGCCGCCCTCATGCTGTCCCTTGGCATTGCCATTCAAAATATCCCGGAGGGAGCCATCATCTATGCCCCGGCCTATGCAGGCGGCGCATCCAAGAAAAAAGCCCTGTACTACAGCGTTCTTTCCGGCCTTGTGGAGCCAATCGGAGCCATACTCACCTTCTTTTTCACAAAACTCTTTTCGCCTCTTCTGCCCTATATTCTTTCGCTGGCAGCCGGGTGCATGGTGTTTGTGGTGGCGGACGAAATGATTCCATCATCAAAAAAAGGCACAGCATCTGCCGTGCCTTCCATGATTTTTATTTTCGGTTTCGCTTTAATGATGCTGCTTGACGTTGCACTTGGCTAAAGGTCTTCTTCAAATCCGGCGTGAAGAACTTCACCACATCTCCGGGCTTGGATTCGCTTTCGTTTCTCATCCCCGGCACCAGCAGCAGTGTCAGCCCCAGCCTTAACACAACAGAAATCGCCGCCAAAGCCATATAGCGGTCAAAGCCCCCTGCAAAGATACTGTTTTGCTGGCACCACGTCAGAAACCATCCGCCCGTCATCGTACCAAAGGCTGTGCCCACAAGGCAGGTGATGCAGGAAAAGACGGCGATATACATGGGTCTGTTTTCGTCCGGCGAATTGGAAAGCTGCATGCTGTTGGCGGCGAGGTTTGTGCCGCTCCAGAACAGTGCGCCGATCACGTTATGCAAAAGCGTAGGCCAGATATTGCCGGGCGTGGAAAGCAGATAGAAAATCGGCGTAATGGATGCGCCGATGCCGGCCACCAGCATCACATTGCGGCTGCCGTGCTCATCCAGTGCCTTGCCCCATTTGGGAATAATAAGAGCCGTTGCCAAGGCAGCTGCCACCGTGCCAAAGAGCGTAATCTGCAAAAAGTCCAGCTTCATCACGTTCATGGCATAGGGGGTCAAGTATGCGCCGGAAAGGTTCGCCGTGAAGCACCACGTCGTCCACATGATCACAACCCGCATAAAGGGCTTGTTGCGGATGATTTCGCTCAGGCTCTTTTTCAGTTCCACTGCCTTTTCCGGCTTTGCCATCTTTTCTTCTCTTACAAAGCCAAAGCATATCATATCCATCACGCCGAATGCGCCGCCGATCAGGAAAATCACAATGAATTTAGAGTCAATGGGCAATACGTCCAATAAATAGGCGACAAGCAAGCCAAACAGCAAACCGGCAACGGCGATAATCCTGTCTCTGTAAGAAAGCCACCTTCCTCTGATGCGTATGGGAGCCAAGTCCGAAAACCAGGGGAACCAGCACACGTTAATGGCTGCACCGCAGGCAGAGGATATGCCAAGCAGCGTAATCAGCGTATAAAGGGGCAATTTGCTTTCCGGTGTTTTTAAAAGCAACGGCAAAAAGCCGAATAGCAGCCACAGTATTCGGGAAAAGATGCCGAACGTCAGGATATAAATCTTTCTTTTGCCTGTTTTATTCACAAGCATAGAGAAAGGAATCTGCAAAAGAGCCGCAATCTGCGGAATAGCCACCAGCAGCCCGAATTCCATATCCGTAGCCCCAAGCAGCCCGGCCAAGCCTACCATAGCCGCTGTGCCGCCGCCGCAGATGGCACCATGCAGGTTGCCAAATAAATTGCCGCCTAAAATCCAGTTCAGCCCGTGCCGAACATGGGGTTCCAATCTTGCCTCGTCATATAAAAGGGATAAGGTGCCCGAACCCTTCTTGCGAAAACGCATCATCTGGCATTTCCTTTCCATCGTTCATGGATTTTTCAGCAGTTCTATTCTCTCTTTCTCCTCCTTTTTCCTGCTATAATTTGTACATTATTTCACCGAAATGATGACAATAAATCTTCTTTCTGCTATAATTGAAAAAAATAGATTGGAGGAATGGTTTTCATGCCCAATCAGCAATTGCAAAAAGTAAAAAACGCTACCCTTGCCATGCAGCGTTACAGCTGGGAGCAGGGCGTAGTTGCCCAGGCATTTTTAGAAAGCGGCGATGAAGAAATGGCCGTTCTATTGGCCCAAGAAGGCGCAAACCGCCAGACTGAAGACGGACGCTGCGCTCATATCGGCGATCCCGGTGCAGTGACGGACCCTTGTGCCATCGGCGAAGCATTGATTTTCGCCTGTGAAAAGACAAACGATGCCTCTTTGTGTCTTGCCAAAGAAAAGCTCCTGAAATGGGCTTTGCAGGATGCCCCAAGGACAAAAGACGGCATCGTGTATCACCTGACCTTCGCTCCGGAAATTTGGGTGGATTCCTTCTATATGCTGCCGCCTTTCCTTGCCCGTGCCGGCTATTTTGACGAAGCCATCAAGCAAATTGAAGGTTATTGGCAGTGGCTTTTTGATGATAAAAAGCAGCTTCTTTCCCATCGTGTTAATTGCGAAACCAAAGAGTTCATCCGAAAGGACGCCTGGGGTGTTGGCAACGGCTGGGCATTGGCCGGCATGGCCCGTGTACACGCCCTTTTGCCAGATTCCATGCAGAGTGTAAAACAGAATCTGGTTTGTAAAATCACTACCCTGTTGGATGCCGCCATCCCCTACCAAACAGACAATGGTATGTTTCATGACGTTTTAGACGATAAAACCGCCTTCTTGGAGGTCAATTTCGGCCAAATGATGGCTTATACCATCTATCGCGGCGTAAAAGAAGGCTGGCTTTGCGAAAAATACCTGCCATATGCGGATGCGGCTCGTCAGGCTGCCCTTTCGCAGGTGGATGCTTTCGGCCTTGTGCGCAACGTCTGTGGCATGCCCAATTTCGATCATCCTTTCGTGGCCCCGGAAGGACAGGCATTCCATATTTTGATGGAAACTGCCTATCAGGCATTACATTCCTGACCCCCTCTCTTTTCGCCCCAAAAAAGTCATGCCTCCTTGTCCCTTTTTTGATATGCTGTGTATGGGAGGTGAAGCGGATGTATATGCTGAAACAATTAAACAGTGCCATCACTATATCGAGGAGCATTTGTGCGCAGAATGTTCCCCGGATGAAGCGGCAAGATGCGCCTGCCTATCCACGGATAGTTTCCTTCGGTTCTTTAGCTATATGACCGGGATGACCCTGAAGGAATATATCAGGCGTAGACGGCTTTCCATCGCAGCGGAGGATGTTCTCCATTCCAAGCAGCGCATTTTGGACATCGCCCTGAAATACCGCTATGAAAGCACGGCTTCCTTTTCCCGTGCCTTTGCAAAGCAGCACGGCATAACGCCAGAAGCATATCGCAAGCATGGCGGCATTGTTTCCATATATCCCCCTGCTTCCTTTCACATCAAGATCAAAGGAGCACAAAAAATGGATATGCGTCTGATTGAGCTGAAAGAAACGGTTTTGTTTGGCCTCACAAAGCCCTACGAAAATCAGGGTTATAAGCACCCGGAGGAACTGAGAAACATCATGTGGTCTGCCAAATATGAGGGTGTGCCCAATAAAATCTGCCTGAAGGAATGGGACGAAGAAAACAGCGAAATCCTGGACGGGGTCTGGTTTGGCCTGTGGAAAGACGGCAATTACACCATCGCCAGAGAAGAAGCATTCGTTCTTGGCGATCCCCTTGAAAAGCACATTCTCCCTGCCGGAACCTATGCCGCCTTCAAAACCGGCATCGGCGGCAATGCGTGGGACGAATTTCCAAGGCTGTTTGAGCTGATTTTTGATTCCTGGCTGCCCTCATCCCCCTATAAGCAAAAAGGCAATCTGGCCATTGAGGTTTTACATCTGTGGGGCAACAGGGAAATCCGCAGGAAAAACCGCTGGTATGAAGTCTGGATTCCCATCGAGCCCAAATAAACAAAAAAAGCTGTGTTTTGCGCACAGCTTCTCTTCTTTTTGTCAGCCTTTTAACGCCGCTATTTCCTCTTCAATCATAGCTTTTGTGGCGTAGTTCAGCGGCGAAAACCTGCCTTCGGATGCCGTTTGCAGTTTTTCCAAAGCAGCAGCCTTATCGCCCTTTTCCAGATCATATCTGGAGAGGAAATACAGCGTATCAATCTGTTCTTCCTTCAGCTCGATGGCTTTATCGAAGTATTCCTTCGCCTTTTCCTTATTCCCTTCCATGCGATAATAATACTGGCCCAGGTTATCCAGCGTCACCGGATCTTCATCGTCATATTCCAGTGCTTCCAGATTGAAGCTCAATGCCTTTTCCTTGTCCCCGGCCTGCACATACAAAAAGCCCAGGGAGCCGTAAATAATACCACAGGGGTTTTTGCGATGAGCAGCTTCCAAAAGGTTCAGAGCCTTTTCCATTTCCCCCAGCTTATACTGGGCCACGGCATAGTTCATCAGCAGCTGCTGCCGC
This sequence comes from Clostridia bacterium, assembly GCA_045590215.1. Taxonomy (GTDB): domain Bacteria; phylum Bacillota; class Clostridia; order Christensenellales; family Aristaeellaceae; genus RUG563. Next base: position 139,105 of record JAZNQO010000026.1, read on the forward strand.
TTGTCCGGGGAAAGATCCTGCGCCTTTTCCGCCTTTTTCAGCACTTCCTTTACCTTGACGAAGTTTTCTTCATTCTCGCCCCTGCGCAAAAGCAGCACGGTATAAGGCAGCATATACAAAGCGGAAATATAGCCATTTGCATATAATTCTTCATAGATGGAAAAGGCCTCGTCATATTTGCCGTGCTGATGCAAACTGATTGCCTTTCTAGCCTTGAAAGCATCCATAAATCCCATAAATATCATTCCTTCCTCGCCTTTTTCATCAAGCGTTCCAATCGTTTCTGCAAGGGCTGCATATCGCTGTCTTCCCTCTGGGCGCATATCACAATGGCTTTCCTTGTATATTCGAGAGCCGCTTTGATATCCCTTCTTTTGTGTTCGCAAATCTTTGCCATGGCAATGAGCGGTGCTGCGCCGCCCTGATTGGCACGGATCATGGTTTCATATACTCTGGCCGCCTGCTCCGTATCGCCTGATTTGCGATAGGTTTCCGCCATTCTTTCCCGGCTCAAAGAAGACATTCTGCCTTTATCTGCCGCCCGGTAGCACATCCGTGCCTTTTCCTGCTGGCCGCGCATTTCGTATACACGGCCAAGGCTGAACACATCTTCCGTCTGCCCTGCCGTCAAAGGCTCGTTATGCAGCACAATTAGCCGGTGCAATAGGTGGGCAAGGGAAATGATATCCTGCCCGTTATGCTCCAAGATATCATCCAATAGCTGCATATCCTTTGTTTTCAGATACTGGAAATATCTTTCCGGCACCATCGCCCCCGGCAAATCATCCTCACGCTGAATGCCCAGCACCATGTCCTCCAGCCGGGACAGCCGGCAGCTTTTCAGCCGCAGCTTCCAAACTCGCCTTGCCACATGCAGAAGATCAATATGCTGCATGTGATAAGGGTTACGCATCCTGTTCATGGTAAACCGTGCTTCCAATAGCGGTATATCAAAGGATGCGCCGTTGAAAGTGCAAAGGGTGGTCTTGTCTGAAAAATGGGCAAGAACCCGATTGAGGAGAAACATTTCCTCGTCATAATCCCGCATCAGGTATTGCCGCACAAGGAAATTCTCCCCTTCAAAATACCCAACGCCCACTAAAAACGCCACCGTTCCTGCACCATGGGAAAGGCCAGTGGTTTCCGTATCCAGAAAGAGGATGTTTTCTTTCTTTACGTCCTGCCATTCTCCCCCCAGCATCAGGTACAGGCTGTCTCCCAAAATCACATCCGGCAGCATAAATTCCCGAACAGGCGTTTTGATTTCTTTGACAAAGCAGTCTTCTGACTTTTGCTTTGGGGTAATGGGCTGCCTTGCAGTGGCCTGCAATTTTTCACGCAGGGAGCGCATTTACCTGACCCCCAAGTTCTTGATGGCATCCTGCAAAGAAAGGCTCTCCGGCTTCACCCTATTGGTCATTTCAATCAGGTTTTTCGCCTGCTGGTTCATATCTTCCGTTTGCATCTGGCACATTTCTCCAAACAAAGCCCCGTCCCCATATATGGCATCATAGATCAGATGATATAAAAGGCAAGCATTGCCGTGGGTCAACACATATTCCGGCAGCTGCTTGGCCTTTTCCGCATAGGTTTCATAGGGCAGGTTCAATTCGCTGACGGCAATGGCATGGGGCACGCCGATATAGCGGAAATGCCACGGCTCTGCGCTGACACCTGTTTCATTGCTCCATTCCTTCTTATACCGCACGATATAGCCGAACCGCTGACAGTTCTGATACAGCCATTTGCCCTCTTCCGTGTCCAAAAAGCCGGAATTGAGCAGCCGGAAGTTTTCTGAAAGCACATCCATGGCCAGCCCCAGCTGATGCTCGCTGGCCCCGGCAGGAGCCACCTTCTTTTGTGCCGCTTCCTTGCTGCCCACGCTTGCCACTTTGTTATTGAAAAGCAGCTGCTGCACGCCATAGGTGCGATAGCCTGAAACGGCCAGCAGAACATAGCCCTTTTCTTCCTTTGCAGCAGCAAACATGGCCTCCAACGCCTCTGCCGCTTCTTTTCGCAGGTAAATTTGTTCTTCCTGATTTTTCTTGTTGACGGGCACATTCGGTTTAACCATGTCTTCCGGCTCATAATGCTTGGTAATCTTTTCATCCCGGTTCACAAGGCGTAAAATGCCGTCATCATCAAAAGAGGCAGCGAAGGCGGAAGAACTCGCAGCAAAAAGAAGCATCGCCATCAAAGCGAACAAAACAATCTTTTTCATCCTTCTCTCCCCTTTCTTTTGTTAATGGAAAATGGAAATTTCTTCTTCCCCGTCTTCACTGTAGCCAATCACGGTAGGCACCAGCTTTGCCCTTTCCTTCAAAAGGGCATCAAAATTGCCGCCGTTTTTTTCATATTCGGCCAGATACGCCTGCCATTCAGCAGTGAATTCTTCCAAAGCATAATGCTTTTCCTGCATATACTGCGCCACTTCCTTGCCCACATAGCGCAAATGCCACGGCTCATAATTAATTTTCGTAATCTCTTCCTTGTCTTCCATATAGCGCAGTACAAACCCGTATTCCCAGCAGTGCTCCGCCATCCATTTCGCTTCTTCCTCTGCAGCGAATTTCTCATTCATGCCGTCCTTTTTCGTCCACGAATAGTTAAGCACGTCCACGCCAAGGCCGGTCTGATGGTCGCTGGCACCAGGCTTGGAAACCCAGCCGTCGTCCACGCCATTATTCTTGTTCAGCCGATTAAAATACATGGTTTCCTGGGTCTGATAGCTGCGATAACCGCTCTTGAGATACAATTTATAGCCGGCATCCTCTGCCGCTGCAAACATTTCCTCCAGCGCATCGTGCACGGGCTTTCTTATGGGGTCGTCCACCACATGCCGCACCGTCACCTTCACCAAATCCTGCGGCTCAAATTTTTCGTCCAGCAAGTTTTCCTGATTGGCAAGGGTAATATAGCCTTCCACGTTATTGATAATTTCAGGCGTCAAGGGATAATCCCATGCCGGCTGCTCTGCAAGTACAAAAGTGCAGCCCATCCCAAGCACCATAAGCATCAAAATCGCCATTATCTTTTTCATTTGCATTTCACCTCTCACCAATTGCTCACTTCATCGTACTGCACTTGCCGCAGCGTGTCAATATAGTATTCCAGCGGAATATCCAATTCCTGTATGCGCACCGCATGCTCTTTCCCAACATACCGTACATGCCACGGCTCATAGGCATAGCCCGTAATCTCCGTCCACTCTTCTTTATAGCGGATAATAAACCCAAATCGATAGCAGTTTTCCTGCACCCATGCCCCGGCAGCGGTATCGCCGAAGGCCTCGTTCAGTTTTTGATTTTTCGGGGTGCCAAGGTCCATGGCAAGGCCAAGCTGATGCTCGCTGGCACCAGGAGGAGCCACCAGCAGCTGCGCCTTTTTCTTCCCCACGTTTTCCACTTTTCTCTCGTAAATGGAAGCCTGCTGACCATAGCTGCGATACCCGGAAACGGCAATCATATCATAGCCCATTTCCGCCTTCGCCGCCGCAAACATTTCTTCCAACGCTTCTGCCGCTTCTTTCCGCATCACCGTATCTGGATAGGTACATTCCACGTTTGGCTTCACCAAATCTTCCGGCTTATAGGAAGAAGATACCGTATATTCCCTGTTCACCAGAAACAGCACACCGCCCAGATTCATTTCTTCTTCGTATCTGGCGATGGTGCTTTGCCCAAGGTTTATCAGCATCAGAAATAATGCCAGCAGCTTTCCTGCCATGCTTCCTGCCATCATTGTATCATGTCTCCGTAACGTGCCGCAATCTGTCCAAAGTTTTCCACCTTCAGCCGTACCGTCACCTGACAGCCGGTGTCCGTGTATTCTTCGTTCATCACTTTGCCTTTAACTCTTAGCTCATTCATCACGTTGAATTTATCAAAAGGCACCACCATCACAATTTCCTTTTCTTCCCCTTGCAGCCGCTTTTCGATTTCTTTCAAAAGAGCTTCAAGGTTCGTGCCCTGCTTGGCCGAAATGCGGATGGCGTCCGGCAAATCAGGAATTACGGCGGTGTCAGGCTCCATCTGGTCGCATTTATTGATAACGTTGAGCCTCGGCTGGGTATCGGCCCCGATTTGCGCCAATACTTCCTCCACCACTTTGTGCTGGGCAAGCATATCTTCATTGCTGCCGTCGTTTACAATCACCAGCAAATCCGATAACGCCGCTTCTTCCAGCGTGGATTTGAATGCCTCAATCAGGTCATGGGGCAATTTGCTGATAAACCCAACGGTATCCACCAGCAAACATTCCGTGCCGCCGGGGAGCGTAATTTTCTTTGAAACGGCATCCAGCGTGGCAAACAACTGGTTTTCCGCATACACCCCGGCATCCGTCAGTTTATTGAGAAGCGTGGATTTCCCTGTATTGGTATAGCCAACCAGCGAAACAATGGGCATTTTATTCTTTTCCCGCGCCTTACGGCGAAGCTGCCGTTGCTTTTGCAGGGCGTCCAAATCCCGTTTGAGATTGGTAATCTGCTCCCGGATGCGGCGTCTGTCTATTTCCAGCTTGGTTTCGCCGGGACCACGGGTACCGATGCCGCCGCCAAGCCGCGATAGCACCAAACCCTGCCCAATCAACCGGGAAGAGCGGTATTTCAATTGCGCCAATTGCACCTGCAATTTCCCTTCGCCGCTTTTCGCACGCTGGGCGAAGATATCCAATATCAGTGCCGTTCTGTCCAGCACCTTCACGCCGATAATCTCTTCCAAATTTTTCAGCTGTACGCCCGTCAGTTCATCGTCAAAAATCACCAAGTCCGCTTCCGCAGCCTGTGCATCCAATTGCAATTCCACAGCCTTGCCGCTACCGATGAAGGTGACACTGTCCGGCTTCTGCCGCTTTTGCAATATCCGGGCAACCACATTGCCCCCTGCCGTTTCCGCAAGGGCAGCCAGCTCGTCCAGGGATTTTTCCGTATCTATGCCCACAAGGAAAACTCTTTCCGGTTCTTCCTCGTCTGCTTCCGTGCCCTGCATGACGGCTTTTTCAGCCAATTCAATTTCCTGCATCCATTCCGCCTGCGGCATCCGGCGCAAGGAGTAAATGGGGGTCAGGGCAATGCCCGGCACGCCCTTATCCTTTTCCGTCAAAAAGGCTGCGCTGACGCCGGTGATTTTTCCCTTTTCATCCACACCCACGGCGCACATGCTGTCCAGCATCAGGCTGCGAAGGGCGGCCAGATCCACATCAGAAAGCTGGGCACTGCCGTTTGGATGGGTATGGATACAGCGAATGTAAGAAAGCCGTTTCATGTTCCGGCGCAGGCGCAAATCCATCAGCGGTACGCTGTTGCCAACGCCCACCGTCACGTCCATCACCTGCCCGTCCCGGCTCACATAAACGGCAATTTCCCTGTTCAAAGCGCACGAATGCCGCGCGAGCTCCTCCAAAAGCTCGTGCGGCGCAAATTGATCTGGTTCAAAAGGACAATCATAAATGGCGGCAATTTCCTGCAATTGTGTTTCCCGAATGCCCGTTATATTTCCATGTACTTCCTGTTGCATATTGCTCCTTATCCCGGAGCAGAAAAATTATTTTACTGCTTCCGGATGATTCTTCATATAGTCTTCCACGGCGGCATGGATGGCTTCTTCCGCAAGCAGGGAGCAGTGCATCTTCACAGGGGGCAGCCCGTCCAATGCTTCTGCAACGGCCTTATTGGTCAGTTGCAGGGCTTCTTCCAGCGTCTTCCCTTTCACCATTTCCGTCGCCATGGAGGATGTGGCAATGGCAGCACCGCAGCCAAAGGTTTTAAACTTCACGTCCACAATCACGCCATCTTCCACTTTCAGATACATTTTCATAATATCGCCACATTTGGCATTGCCAACCAAGCCCACGCCATCGGCATTTTCAATTTCGCCCACGTTCCGGGGGTTAGAAAAGTGATCCATTACTTTTTCGCTGTACATTTTATTTCTCCTCCTGCAAAAACTGCTCATAAAGGGGGCTCATCGCCCGGAGATTTGTAACAATTTCAGGCAACACCTTCAAAACCTCGTCCACTTCTTCCTCTGTGTTGTTATCGCTGAGGGACAGCCGCAGGCTTCCGTGGGCAATTTCGTGAGGAAGGCCAATCGCAAGCAGCACATGGCTTGGGTCCAGAGAACCGCTGGTGCAGGCAGAGCCGGAAGAACCGGCAATCCCGGCCAAATCCAGCCGCAAAAGCAACGCTTCCCCCTCAATGAACCGCACGGAAATGTTCACATTGCCGGGCAGACGCTTCATCCTGTGGCCGTTGAGCCGGGTATAGGGAATGGCTTTCAAGATGCCGTCAATCAGCTTGTCCCGAAGGTACATAATCTTGCAGGCGTTTTCTTCCAGATTGCCTATGGCCTTTTCCATAGCAGCGGCAAGGCCAGCAATGCCGGGCAGGTTTTCGGTCGTCGCCCGGCGGCCTCTTTCCTGGGCACCGCCGTGCATGAACTGCTCCACCTTGCAGCCCGTTCGGATATACAAGGCACCTACGCCCTTGGGGCCGTGGAATTTATGGGCAGAAAGGCTCAGCATATCCACGTTCCAGTCGTTCACGTTCACATGAATGGCACCGATCGCCTGAACCGCATCCGTATGGAACAGAATTTTGTGTTCCTTTGCAATTTTGCCGATTTCCGCAATAGGCTGCACCGTGCCGATTTCGTTATTGGCTGCCATGATGGAAATCAGGATGGTTTTATCGGTGATAGCCTTTTCCACATCCGCAGGATTCACAATACCATCTTCATCAACGGGCAGATAAGTCACTTCAAAGCCCTGCTTTTCCAGCCATTCGCAGGTATGCAAAACGGCGTGATGCTCGATGGAGCTGGTGATGATATGGTTGCCCTTATTGCGATTGGCAAAGGCTGCGCCCTTGATGGCCCAGTTATCGCTTTCAGTACCGCCGGAAGTAAAGTAAATCTCATTGGGCTTGGCACCCAGCAGGCTTGCCACCGTGCGGCGGCTTTCTTCCAGCCGTTTTCTTGCGTCCCGCCCGGTGGAATGAATGCTGGACGCATTGCCGAACACCTGCCCGAAGCAAGGAAGCATGGCATTGAGTGCTTCGGCGGAAATGGCCGTTGTAGCGGCATTGTCCATATAAATGCGGTTCATAATTTATACTTCTCCTTTTATCTCATGAATATCATTTTTCAGCATATTGGCAAGGGTGATGCCCTCCAGCAGGGAGTTTATTTCATTCGTCAGGTAAGCCCATACGCCCCTCGCCGTGCATTTACCGCCCCGTGGGCAGTGGTGTTCCGGCTCGCCCACACATTCGGAAAGGTTAAGCGGCCCTTCCATGGCTTCAATGATGTGCCGTGCCGTAATTTCTTCGGCAGAACGGGATAATTGATAGCCCCCCTGCGCGCCACGCACCGTGGTCACAAGCCCCGCCTTTCTTAAGTTACCCAATAATTGCTCAAGATATTGATCCGGCAGCCCAAGCTCTGCAATGGCCTTTAAGGATTGCGGCCCTTCGCCCTCGTGCTGTGCCAGATAAATCATGGCATACACCCCGTATTTTCCACGGGTTGAAAGCTTCAATTTCTTCCCTCCTCCGGAATCCCGACTAATTTTATCGGGTTTCCGAGAGTAATATAGCACCGTTACTCTGCCATGTCAATACACAGAGTAAAATAATTCACCTTTTTCATCCATTAATTTTTCGCTTTTTCATAGGTTTTACATAGACAAAAACCGCTATTTGTGATATTATCTAATTTGGTTTTATATGAATTTTTGTAAAGGGGAAAGCCACTTGAACAACAACGAATTGATGCAGCTTGAAAAGCTATTGGAGCAGGTACAAAAGCCTGCTCGCTATATCGGCGGTGAAATGAACGCCGTACAGAAAAACTGGGACGAAACGGAGGCAACCTTCGCCTTTTGCTTCCCGGATACCTATGATATCGCCATGAGCCATCTGGGCATGAAAATCCTCTATCACCTGATCAATTTACGCCCAGATGCACTTTGCGAGCGTGTCTGCATGCCGGCAGCCGATATGGCAGATCTGATGCGTGAAAAAAACGTGCCTCTTTTCTCTTTGGAAAGCCGCAAAGCCCTCAACCATTTTGATATCGTTGGGTTCACTTTGCAATATGAAATGAGCTTCACCAACATCCTTGAAATGCTGGATCTGGGCCGCCTTCCTGTCTATGCCAAAGACCGGGAAAACATCTTCCCCATCGTAGTGGCCGGCGGCCCCTGCGCCTTTAACCCCGAACCCCTTGCCCCCTTCATTGACGCTTTCATGATCGGCGACGGCGAAGATGTGATGAACGAGCTGATCGACGTCATCCGTGACGGCAAAAAGCAAGGCCTTTCTAAGAAAGAAATTTTGCAGAATCTGGCCAGGCTGGAGGGCGTGTATGTCCCCTCCCTTTACGATGCCGCTTATTACGAAGACGGAACCCTTGCATCCTTCACGCCCAATGACCCTGCCGCTCCTGCGATGGTCAAAAAGCGTGTGGTGAAAGACCTTTCCGCCGCTGTCTATCCTGACTCCATTCCCGTTCCCTACACCGAAATCGTCCATGACCGAATGGTGCTTGAAATCATGCGCGGCTGTACAAGAGGCTGCCGCTTCTGCCAGGCCGGGATGCTCTATCGCCCCGTCCGGGAGCGCAGTATGGATAGGCTCTTGGAGCTAGCCGATAAGCTGCAAAAATCCACCGGCTATGAGGAAATGAGCCTTTCTTCCCTTTCCAGCGGCGATTTCACCTGCCTGCCGGAGCTGATTTCCGAACTCATGAACCGCTATAAAGAAAAGCGTGTCAGTGTGTCCCTTCCTTCCATGCGTATTGATAATATTGTCAAGCAATCATTGGAAGAAACCCAGAAGGTGAAAAAATCCGGTCTTACCCTTGCCCCAGAAGCCGGAACCCAGCGGCTGCGTGATGTCATAAACAAAGGCGTTTCCGAAGAGGACTTGATTCGAGCTGTTTCCGATGCCTTTGAATGCGGATGGAGCAGCGTGAAGCTCTACTTCATGATGGGTCTCCCCACCGAAACGGACGAAGATTTGCAGGGCATCGGCGAGCTTGCAAGGAAGGTTGTCCGGGCTTATTACGCCATGCCCAAGGAAAAGCGGGCAAAAGGTGTGATGGTCACTTGCTCCGCTTCCGTTTTCGTTCCCAAGCCCTTCACCCCCTTCCAGTGGGCTGGGCAAGACACCATCGAAACGGTGCACGAAAAGCAGGCTGCCCTTCGCCAGTATCTCAAGCAAAAGTGCGTCAATTTCAAATGGCACGAAAGCTCCCTTTCCATGCTGGAAGCCTGCATCGCACGGGGCGACCGCCGTATCGGCGATGTGATTTACACCGCATGGAAAAACGGCTGCCGTCTGGACGGCTGGAACGAACATTTCAAATTTGATGTTTGGATGAAGGCCTTTGAGCTCTGCGGTCTAACGCCTGATTTCTATGCCTATCGTGAACGTCCTTATGAAGAATTACTCCCGTGGCAGTTCATTGACGCCGGCGTATCGCAGGAATATTTGATGCGTGAAAACGAAAAGGCCAAGGCTGCCGCCACCACCCGTGACTGCCGCCACGGCTGCAACGGCTGCGGCATGCAAAAATGGGGCGTGTGCTCCTTTGTTGAAAATCCGCCGCTGAAAGGCAAAGAACAAAAGGCGGAGGTGTACAACTAATGAAAATGCTGGTGATCTTTGAAAAAAGCCCCCGTCTTCGCCATATCGGCCATCTGGATCTGATGCGTGCCATGCAGCGTGCCCTTCGCCGCAGCGGCCTTCCCATCGCCTTTTCCCAAGGGTTCAATCCTCATGTGCTTTTGAACTTTGCGGCTCCCCTTTCCGTTGGCATGCCCGGCAAACGGGAAATCATGGAAGTGCCCCTTGCCAAAGGCGTTTGCGAAGGGGATTTCAAAAAAATGCTGTCTGTCGCCCTGCCTGTGGATTTGCCCTGCATTGCTGTGCGCAGCGTGGATGACCGCCACCCCGCCCCCATGGCCAGCCTCACCGCCGCTTGCTATACGGTAGAATTTGAGCAGCTGCCCGAAAATTTCGGCGATACTGTTTTAGCTTTCATGGCACAAAATAAAATCCCGGCCATCCGCAAAACCAAGTCCGGCATGAAGCCCTGCGATATCCGCCCCATGATTTATGATTTGCAGTTGGAAGGCAATACCCTTTCCATGACGCTCGCTCTTTGCGAAAAGGCCACCTGCAAGCCGGAGCTTTTGCTTTCCAGCCTCTTTGAATTTGCAAAGTTGGAACGCCCGTCCGCCCTTGTGACGCGGCAGCAGCTGCTAGGCGGCGAAGCCCCCAACTTCCTGCCCCTTGAAATGCTATGAGCAAGCAGCTTTTGATTGAAAAAGTGTGCAACAGGCTTTCCTGCGCCGTGATGGAAAACAGCCGCCTGCTTTCCTATGCCGAAGAACAAACCGGCATTCAGGCAGAGCAGATTTATCTGGCCAAGGTTGACCGCATCATGAAAGGCACCCAAACCGTCTTCCTGCGGCTCACCGCTCACGACAACGGCTATCTGCCCCTTTCCGAATGCAAAGAAAAGCCTGTTTCCGGGCAAACGCTTCTTGTGCAGGTAAAAAAGCCTGCTATCGGCGAAAAGCTGCCCTTCTGCTCCACGGATATTTCCATCGCCGGGCGGTACGCCATTTTAACGCCCTTCTCCCCGCGCATTACTGTTTCCGTCCGCATTGTTGATGCCGAAAAAGCAGCATCCCTGAAAGCCCTCGGAAGCCGTCTTGCGCCAGAAAAAATGGGGCTCATTCTCCGCTCCGAATGTGCGGAAGTGGGCGAAGAAACGCTGCAAGCAGAAATTGCGCAGCTGCATCAAAAATGGCTGTCGATTGCCGAAAAGGCAAAGCAGCTTTCCGCACCCTGCCTTTTGGAAGAGCGGGAGGCGATGATTCCCTCCATCCTTCGGGATGAAAAGGGCGGCTTTGAAAAAATCATCACCAATCTGGAGGTTTTCCCTTACACTGCTCCCTGCCCCGTGCAATATGCGGAGCATCCCTTTTCCCTGCAAAACGTATGGCACAAGCTGCAAAAGTCCCTGTCCCGTAAGGTATATCTTCCCTGCGGGGGGTATCTCATTCTTGACCGGACGGAGGCCATGACCGTCATCGACGTAAACTCCGGCAAATTTCAGGGCAAAAAAAGCGGCACGGAAAGCACCTTCCTTTCCCTGAACACAGAAGCTGCCAAAGAAATCGCACGTCTTGTGCGCCTACGAAATCTCGGCGGCATCATCCTCATTGATTTCGTGGACATGGAAAAAGAAGAAAGCAGAAACGCCGTTCTTTCCGCCCTTTCCGATGCCCTGAAAGACGACCCTGTGAAGACCGTGCTGCACGGCTTCACATCATTAGGCCTTTTGGAAATGACCCGGAAAAAAACTTCCCAAACCCTTGCATCTATTTCGCCCTGCCCCCATTGCCGGGGCACTGGCCTGAAAGAGGAAAATACATGAACAAACGTGATCTGATTATCCCCATTCCCAAGGCGGAAATCGACGCCCAGATGGCCTATGCCGATCTGTTTGCCGCTTTGCCTGAAAGGCCGCAAACTTACTTCATCGTCACCTACGGCTGCCAGATGAACGCTCACGATTCCGAAAAGCTCACCGGCACGTTGGAGCGTATGGGGCTCAAAAAAGCCTCTGCAAAAGAAGAAGCGGATTTCGTTTTGCACAACACCTGCTGTATTCGTGATAACGCAGAGCGCAAGGCCCTTGGCAATGTCACATGGCTCAAGCAGATCAAAAAAGAGCGTCCCGCTCTCCTTATCGGCATCTGCGGCTGCATGGTGCAGGAGCCCGGCATGGCAGAAAAGCTTTTGAAGCAATATCCTTTCGTGGATATCGCCTTTGGCACGGGAAATATCCACCGCCTGCCGGAGCTTCTCTATAAGGCCGTCACAAACGCCCAGCGGGTGATCGCCGTACCCCAGGAGCAGTCCACCCTCATCGAAGGCCTGCCCATCAAACGGGACAGTTCTTTCCAAAATTATGTCACCATCATGTACGGCTGCAATAACTTCTGCACCTACTGCATCGTGCCTTATGTTCGGGGACGGGAGCGCAGCCGCAACCCAAAGGATATCCTGAACGAAATTGAAGCTTTGCAGAAAAAGGGCGTTCAGGAAATCATGCTCCTTGGGCAAAACGTCAATTCCTACGGCAATGATAATTCCTTCGGTGTCACCTTTCCTCAATTGCTTCATGAAATCGGCAAGACGGGCATCCCAAGGATTCGGTTCATGACCAGCCATCCCAAGGATTTATCCGATGCCCTTATTGATGAAATGGCGCAGAATCCTGCCGTCTGCCATCACTTTCATCTGCCCGTCCAATCCGGCAGCAACAGGATATTGGAGCAAATGAACCGCCGCTATACCAGAGAGATCTATCTGGATCGGGTGAAAAAGCTCCGCTCCGCCATTCCGGATATCGGTATCTCCACCGACCTCATCGTGGCTTTCCCCGGCGAAACGGAGGAAGACTTTGAAGACACCCTCTGCCTTTCCGAAGAAGTAAAATGGGATAGTGCTTTCACCTTCATTTACTCCCCCAGAGTTGGCACAAAGGCCGCCACACTGCCCGGCCAGATTGACCCCGAAACTGCCACCCGGCGCATCGAAACCCTCATCCATCAGCAAGATAAAATCACTGCAGATATTTTCTCTTCCCTTATCGGCACAAAGGTGAACGTGCTGGTAAATGGCAATGCCAAGCGAAACGAAACGGAATTAACGGGAAAGAGCGAACGGAATATCAGCGTCAATTTCCGGGGAACCTCCGATATGATCGGCACCATCGTGCCGGTTGAAATTACCGCTGCCAATAAAACCACCCTTCGGGGCGAAATGATTAAAGGAGAATGATACTCATGGACAAGAACGTCATCGAAAAAGCAAAAGAACTGGCTATGGCCATCGCCTCCTCTCAGGAGTTTATCGTCATGCGTGCCACGGAAGATGCGGCTGCACAAGACGACGCCATGGCAGATGCCTTCGGCAAATATGAAGAGCTCCATCAGGAAATCGAGGCCCTTTCCGCCCAGGAAACCCCCGACTTTGAAAAGATGGCTGAAATCGACACCGAAATGAAGAAGATTCAGCAGGATATGCAACAGCTTCCTATGGCGCAGGCCATGCAGAAAGCCCGGAAAGGCTTCACCGATATGATGGCCGCTGTCAACGCGGAGCTTTCCAAAGTGCTGGCTCCCGAATCCTCTTGCAGCGGCGATTGCAATTCCTGCGGCGACCACTGCCATCACTGATATTTTCTAAAACACTAAAGGAGCATCACGCTTATGGCTACCCTTTCCCCCATGATGCAGCAATATATGCGCCTGAAAGAACAAAATCCCGATACGCTGCTTTTCTTCCGTGTGGGCGATTTTTATGAAATGTTCTTTGACGACGCCATCACCACCAGCCGTGAACTGGAATTGACCCTGACGGGTAAAGAGTGCGGCTTGAGTGAGCGCGCGCCCATGTGCGGCGTGCCCCATCATGCGATTGATACCTATGTTTCCCGTCTGGTGGAAAAGGGGTATCGGGTAGCCATCGGCGAGCAGATGCAGGATCCTGCCTTGGCCAAAGGCCTGGTTGAGCGTGACATCATCCGCATTATCACCCCCGGCACGCTGACGGACGCTTCCGTGATTGGCGAAAGGCGCAATAATTTCCTTTGCGCTGTGTGTGTGCAGGGAAAGCGTGTGGGGCTTTCCTGGTGCGATGTTTCAACAGGCGAATTCTACGCCCAGCAGCTGCCTTTTGAGGAAGCTGCTCTTCGCTCTGCCCTGCTTTCCTTAAACCCCGGCGAAATCATCACCGCCGATGTGGAGCAGCTCCTTCCCCTTTGCCTTGTTCGGCCGCATCTCTATTCCGCCTCCGCTTTCCAAAGTGCCAAGGCGCAGGAAGCCCTTTTCGAACATTTTGAGGTGCAAAATCTCTTGGCTCTCGGCCTTGAAAAAAGCCAAAGCCTTGCCGCTTGCGCTGCCGGTGCCTTGATGCGGTATCTGTGGGAAACCCAGAAAAACAGCCTCCAGCACATCACCAAGCTGCAAATCGTAGAAAAGGGCGAAACCATGCCCCTGGACGTTTCCACAAGGCGTAATTTAGAACTTACCGAAACCATCCGCAGCCGCTCTGCCAAAGGCTCCCTGCTCTCTGTTCTGGATCAGACAGTCACAGCTATGGGCGGAAGATTGCTGCGTGCATGGGTGGAAAAGCCCCTCTTGAAAAAAGAAAAAATCGAAGCCCGGCTCCATGCCGTATCGGCTCTTTTTGAAAACCCGGTGGTCTGCCAGTCCCTGCGTGAAAAGCTGCAGCAGGTGTACGATATGGAAAGGCTGCTGTCCAAGGTTTCCTATCGTTCCCTGAACGGCAGGGATTGTCTGTCTCTCCTTCGCTCTTTGGAAGCCGCACCCGATATTTTGGATTTACTCTCCCAAATCGAAGGCAATTCCCTTTCCTTCCTGCATTCGCTTTTGGATCCCATGCCCGAAATGCGCACGCTTTTGCAAAACGCCATTTCTCCCGATGCGCCGTTGCTCCTTTCCGACGGCGGTGTGATTCGTGCCGGGTTTAATAAGGAATTGGACGAGCTGCGCCTTGCATCCACAGAGGGTAAAAACTGGCTCATGCAGCTGGAAGCAAGAGAACGTGAAGAAACGGGTATCAAAAACCTGAAAATCCAGTATAACCGGGTTTTCGGCTATTATATCGAGGTGACCAAGTCCTTCTATCATCTGGTGCCCCTGCGCTATAACCGCCGCCAGACCCTTGCCAATGCTGAACGCTATACAACTGAAGAACTGCACAATATCGAAGTGAAGCTAACCGGGGCGCAGGAGCAGGCTGCCCGGCTGGAAGCCGCCCTGTTCAACGATATCCGGGATCAGATCAGCCGGGAAATCGCCCGTCTGCAATCCACGGCTACCGCCTATAAAACGCTGGACGCCCTGCTGTCCCTTGCCAATGTGGCGAGGCAAAATAACTATGTCTGCCCCGTCATCCGCGAGGATGGCGTGATTGATATCAAAGAAGGCCGTCATCCCGTGGTGGAAACCATGACGGATGAAGGCTTCGTTCCAAACGACACCTTTATGGATACCGCTGATAACCGCATGCAGATTATCACAGGCCCCAACATGGCCGGGAAAAGCACCTATATGCGGCAGGTTGCGTTAATCACGCTGATGGCGCATATCGGTTCCTTTGTGCCGGCTCAAAGCGCGGAAATTTCCGTTGTGGACTGCATTTTCACTCGTATCGGCGCATCGGATGATTTAGCCACCGGCCAATCTACCTTTATGGTGGAAATGAGCGAAATGGCTTATATTCTTCGCAACGCCACCGCTTCTTCTCTCGTCATTTTAGACGAAATCGGCCGGGGCACCAGCACTTTCGACGGCCTTTCCATTGCATGGAGTGCCGTGGAATACCTGTGCGACCCCAAGCGCGGCGGCATCAAAACCCTTTTTGCCACCCACTATCATGAGCTTTCCGAATTGGAAGGCACCTTGGAAGGGGTCAAGAATTTCTGTGTTTCTGTAAAAGAACATGGCGAAGACGTAATTTTCCTGCGCAAGATTATTCCCGGCGGTGCGGATAAGAGTTTTGGCATATATGTGGCTCGCCTGGCCGGGGTTCCCCGTCCGGTTGTTGCCAGAGCACAGCAGATTGAAGCACGCCTGGAAGTGAGCAATCAGGGGCAAAACTCCATTGGCCAGAACATCCTGGGCGCAGGCCATAAAAAGAAAAATGAGCAAGTGGGCTTGGAAGACTTCGCCAAGACCGAATTTATCGAAGAAATCCGGGAACTGGATGTGCTTTCCATGACCCCCATGGATGCACTGAACAAGCTCTTCATCCTCCGTGAAAAAGCCCTGAAGCTGTAAGGAGAAGTTTATGAAACACAGCCGAATTTATCAATTGCCGCCGGAAGTGATCGGCCAGATTGCCGCCGGCGAAGTGGTGGAACGCCCTGCCGCCGCCATCAAAGAGCTGGTGGAAAACAGCATGGACGCAGGGGCAACCGCCATCACTGTGGACATCAAAGAAGGCGGCCTTACCTCCTTCCGTGTAACGGATAACGGCAGCGGCATCGCCTTTGACGATTTGCGCCTTGCTTTCGCCCGGCACGCCACCAGTAAAATCCGGACCGCCGAAGATTTGTTCGGCGTACAGTCTCTGGGTTTCCGTGGCGAAGCTTTGGCTTCCATTGCCGCTGTTTCCAAGGTCACTTGCCTAACACGGCAAAAGGGCAAGGAAAGCGGCTTCAGCGTGAAAAATGAAGGCGGCGTGATCCTCGATATCCGGGATGCCGCCTGCCCTGAAGGCACGTCTTTCACCGTGAAAGACCTTTTCTATAACGCTCCTGTCCGCCGCAAATTCTTAAAAAAGCCCGGCACGGAAACCGCCGCCGTGAGTGACCTTATGGCCCGGCTTATCCTTTCCAATCCTGGCATTTCCTTCCGTTTCACTGCCGATGGAAAGCAGGTGTATTTCAGCGCAGGCGACGGGCACATGGAAAGTGCCATCATGGCCGTTTACGGCACGGCCACATTAAAACAGCTGGTCAGAATCGACGGCAATATGAACGGCGTGATGCTTTCCGGGTTCGTTGGCGTTGGCGATGTGGCAAGAGGCAACCGCAGCCATGAGCACTTTTTCCTGAACGGCCGTACCATGAAAAGTCCTATTCTCTCGTCTGCCGTGGAAAATGCCTGCCGCCAGCGCATCACCATCGGCCGCTTTCCCATGTGCATTTTATACATCACCATGCCCTATGAAAACGCAGATGTAAACGTGCACCCAAACAAATGGGAAGTGCGCTTTGCGGATGAGAGGGGCGTGAAAAACGCTGTTGAAACGCTGGTTTTTGAAGCTTTGGAAAAGACCAATCTTGCCCCTATCATCCCTGCCATGTTTGAGGAAAAGGAGCAATCCTTTATTCAAAGGCCTGTGCAGACGATCGAGCCTGCTCCCGTTCCCGTGGCCTCCGTTCCGGCACAAAAGCCCGTTTTGCAGGAAACGCCTGCCCCTGCGCCTGCTCCTCAATCGGTAACCCCCTCCCTTTCTCCTTCCCTTTCCGCTTTCTCTGAAGACGGCGCATCCATGCCGTCCTTTAAGCCTGCTTTGCCCAAGGAAGAAGCCCTCACTCCCTTCATCCCTTATCAGGAAGAGAAAAAGCCAACCCTCCTTCGTGAAAAGGTTGAAAAGATTTTGCCTGAACAGCCGGTTAAATCCGATGCGCCTGCAAAGCCCGAAACGCCCCGGTTCACGCCCCAGAACGTGGAATTTACCCAAGTGGAAGAAGCGGCAATTGCTGCCAAATATGCAACGCCCAAGATTCGCATTATCGGCGTGGCGTTCAACACCTATATCCTCATGGAATACGGCGACCTTTTGGTTCTGTGTGATCAGCACGCCGTCCACGAACGGCTTTTGTATGAACGCTTCATGCGTGAAACCGCTGCCGCGCCTGCCAGCCAGAGCATGATGATACCGATGGTTGTCAAGCTCTCCAAGCAGGAATATGCTGCCTATGAGGAGAATGCCGAGGCTCTACAGAAGGCCGGGTTTGATCTTGCGCCTTTTGGGGACGACACCCTGCAAATGCGTGGCGTGCCCATTATCCTCGGCCAGCCGCAAGCAGAAAAGTGCCTGTTAGAAGCCTTGGACAACCTTTCGGACGGCACAGGCGATTTGCCCGACCGTACCTCCCGTGTCATCCAGATGGCCTGCAAGCACGCCGTGAAGGGCGGCGAACGCCTGCCGGAAGATAGTGTCAAGCAGCTCATTCAGGATGTGATTGAGCAGAAAGTGACCCCCACCTGCCCCCATGGCCGTCCCCTCATGGTGCAGCTTTCCCATACGGAGCTGGACAAGCGTTTCCGGCGTATTCAAAGCTGATATGAAAAAGAAAATAATCGGTATCGTGGGCCCCACTGCCAGCGGCAAAACTGCCCTGTCCCTTCCCTTGACGCACAAGCTCCACGGCGAAATCCTCTGCATGGATTCCATGCAAGTCTACCGCCATATGGATATCGGCACGGCCAAGCCTACGAAAGATGAGCAGGCCGTCGCCCCTCATCACCTCTTGGACCTCGTTTCCCCTTTGGATAGCTTCACTGTCTCCCAATACGCCTCTCTTGCAAAGCCGCTGATGGACAGCATCGAAACGCCCATCCTTGTTGGCGGCACAGGGCTTTACCTGCAGGCGGTTTCCCAGTCCATGGCCTTTGGCCAGGTGGGCAGCGATGAAAACATCCGGGAAAAATATCATAAAATGGCAGAAGCGGAAGGCAATCGTGCCGTGCATCGCTGCCTTGAAAAATGTGACCCAGAAACGGCCAAGCGACTGCACGAAAACGACCTTCGCCGTGTGATCCGTGCCTTGGAAGTGTTTGAAATTTCCGGGATTCCTATGTCTAAACAGCCCAAACCTTCCACGGATGACGACCCCTATCGCTTTTTCCTCTACGCCTATGATATTCCAAGGGACATCATGTATCGCCGGTGCGATATGCGTGTGGACGAGATGATCAAGCAGGGGCTGGTTTGCGAAGTGAAACGCTTGCAATCCCTCGGCGTTACGGAAGACTGCCCTTCTATGCAGGGGCTCGGCTATAAAGAACTTTTCCCTGTCATTCATGGCCATATGCCCCTTTCCGAAGCCGTCAGCCTCATCAAGCTCCGCACCCGGCACTTTGCCAAGCGTCAGATGACATGGTTCCGCCGGGATAGCCGGATCATCTGGCTTCCTTGGGAAGAAAAAGCCGAAACCCATATCAACCGCATCATCACAGATTACCACTCG
The DNA here is from genome assembly GCA_045590215.1 of Clostridia bacterium. Classification (GTDB taxonomy): domain Bacteria; phylum Bacillota; class Clostridia; order Christensenellales; family Aristaeellaceae; genus RUG563. Next base: position 157,914 of record JAZNQO010000026.1, read on the forward strand.
GAGGATTGAAATGAATATCAAAGCCCTTATTGCACAGGCGGAAAAGGACTGCGCCCCTGTCTTTGCCAAATTAGAAGAAAACGAAATGCTCTGCACGAAGAAAGTGCTTCATGCGTTCCATGAAGAAAACGTAGCCTTGCGCCATTTTGCCCCTACCACCGGCTATGGCTATGACGATATCGGAAGAGACACTTTGGAGCGTATTTTCGCCCGTATTTTTGACGCAGAAGCGGCCATCGTGCGCCCCTCCATCGCCTGCGGCACGGCAGCCCTTTCCCTGTGCCTGTTCGGCCTTTTGCTCCCCGGTGATCATCTTCTGTCCGCCACCGGCTCTCCCTATGACACCATGGAAACGGTCATCGGCACGGTTGGCAATGCCGTTGGCTCTTTAAAGGAAATGCAGGTCAGCTATTCCCAAGTGGATATGTGCGACAACCAGCAGAAAATAGACGTAAACGGCGTGCTCGCCGCCATACAGCCCAATACCAAAGTGATCCTCATTCAGCGCAGCCGGGGTTACGCCTGGCGTGCATCCATTCTGCCAAAAGATATGGAAAACCTGATTTCTGCCGTGCATCGGGTGCGCCCGGATATCTATGTGATGGTGGACAACTGCTACGGCATGTTTACAACCGATGCGGAGCCCACCCATTTCGGGGCCGATGTGTGCGTTGGCAGCCTGATTAAAAATGCAGGCGGCGGCATGGCCCCCACCGGTGCTTATCTTGTGGGCACAAACAGAGCCATTGAGCGCATTGAAGCCCGGCTGACTGCGCCCGGCCTTGGCCGTGAGGTTGGCAGCTATGCCGCTTCCTATCAGCCTTTTTATCAAGGGCTTTTCATGGCGGCGCACACCGTAGCGCAGGCTCTGAAAACCTCCATCCTCGCCGCCCGAACCTTCGAGCTGCTGGGCATGAAAACAACCCCTGCCTTTAATGCCCCAAGAGCTGATATCATTCAGGCCATCGAAATGGAAACGCCTGAAAGGCTGATTGCCTTCTGCCAGGGCATTCAAGCCGCGTCCCCCATCGACGCTTCCGCCGTGCCGGAGCCCTGGGATATGCCCGGCTATACCGATCAGGTCATCATGGCCGCCGGAACCTTCATTTCCGGAGCCACCACCGAGCTTTCCGCCGATGCACCCATCCGTCCTCCCTATACCGCTTATCTGCAAGGCGGCCTCACCTATATTCACGGTAAAATCGCCCTCATTAGTGCACTGGAAAAAATGGCAAAGGAAAACAGCCTGTAAATTTTTGTTGACAAACAGATTTTTCCGTGTTACTATGCTCAAAACACTTGGAGGAGGTGCAGCAGATGGTACAGTTTGGCTTCGCCAGCTATTTTGCCTTTAACCCTTGGTACATGTACAAGGGCTGTCTTTGCTGCACAAAAACGGACGCATAGCCCCCGTTTCCCTCCTAAAACGCAGTGAGAGGCCCGATCAACCTCCCCTGCGTTTTTTGTTTTTCAAAAAGAAAGGAGCGATAGAAATGAACGCCACATTTGATGCCCTGAACGCCTTCTATTCCGCTTACGATGAAGAAGGCCGGCTGCTTTCCAAGCACGGTCAGGTTGAATTTCTGACTACCGTCCGCTACATCGAAAAATATCTGCAAAAAGGCATGCGCATTTTGGAAATCGGCGCTGCTACCGGCCGCTACTCCCATTACTTTGCAAGGAAAGGATATCCGGTGGATGCGGTGGAATTGATTCCCCATAACATTGAGCTGTTCAAGCAAAACACACAGGACGGCGAAGACATCCGCATTTTCCAGGGCAATGCGCTGGATTTGCAAATGCTTGACGATGCGCAGTATGACATCGTGCTGCTGCTTGGGCCCATGTATCATCTCTACACCCTTTCCGACCATCGTCAGGCTCTTTCGGAGGCATTGCGTGTTTTGAAAAAGGGCGGAAAACTAATGATTGCCTACTGCATGGCAGAGCCCACCATGATCCAATACGCTTTCGGCAAAAACATGTATCCCAATCTCATCGAAAAAGGTTTGCTCAACCCGGAAACATTTGAAGTTTCCTCTTGCCCCGCCGAACTGTTCAATATCCTCCGCATGGAAGATATCGGCTTCATTAACGAAGGCTTCCCCGTAAAACGGCTGCATTTTGTGGGCACGGATATGTATACCCTTTATTTCAAAGAAATGGTTGACGCAATGGACGACGAAGCCTTCTCACTCTACCTTCGCTATCATTTCTTCCTCTGCGAGCGGCAGGATTTGACCGGCCTTTCCCATCACACGCTGGACATTCTGGAAAAAATCTGAAATGTATTTCAATACAAGAAAAAACCATCTTTTTTGTGAAAAACGGTTGACAAAGAACGCAATCCAGAGTATTATACTTGCATAAACCTGTGAGGAAGAAGAGTAAGCAGGATGTTTCCTTGTAAAGAGAGCTGCCGGTGGTGGAAATGCAGTGAAGGAGAACCTGCCCAATGGGCTTTTGAGGGTGTGCCTGAAATAATAGTAGGGCATGACGGGATCTGCACCCGTTATCATGGCAGCATGTGTGATGGCACATGGAGAAAGTGGGCCGAAAGGCCAAGCTGAGTGGTACCGCGGAATTCTCCGTCTCAGGCAAATAGTCTGAGGCGGTTTTTTTATCGGAGCCCGACGCCGCCATCTGAATATTTTATAAGCAGAAAGGAAGGCATCCCCCATGACGAACTACAAAAACTACCGTGATTTTGACACCTACCTCAAGCAATTCCCTGATGAAAAAGGCTATTTTGGCCCTTACGGCGGCGCATTCTTGGAAGAAAAGCTGATTCCCGCCATGCAGGAAATCAACGAGGCTTATGAAACCATTTGCCAAAGTGCCAAGTTCATCAATGAGCTTCGCCGCATCCGCAAGGAATTTCAGGGCCGCCCCACCCCCGTTTATCACTGCGAACGGTTGAGCAATTATTTCGGCAAATGCCAGATTTACGTCAAGCGTGAAGACCTGAACCACACCGGTGCACATAAGCTGAACCACTGCATGGGCGAAGGCCTGCTTGCCAAATACATGGGCAAAAAGAAGCTCATCGCCGAAACCGGTGCCGGCCAGCACGGCGTGGCTCTGGCCACTGCTGCCGCTTTCTTCGGCCTTGAATGTGATATTTATATGGGCGAAGTGGATATTGCCAAGCAGGCTCCCAACGTCACCCGTATGAAGATGCTGGGTGCCCGTGTGGTTCCCGTCACCCATGGCCTCAAAACCCTGAAAGAAGCCGTTGACGCTGCCTTTGACGCCTATTCCAAGGAATATAAAGATGCCATCTATTGCATCGGCTCCGTCCTCGGCCCCCATCCCTTCCCCAAGATGGTTCGTGATTTCCAGACGGTGGTCGGCATCGAAGCCCGTGAACAGTTCCTGGAAATGACGGGACATCTTCCGGATGCGGTGGTGGCCTGCGTTGGCGGCGGCAGCAATTCCATCGGCATGTTCCTGCCCTTTGTGGCGGATCCTGTGGATATCTACGGCGTGGAGCCGCTGGGCCGTGGTATGAAGCTGGGCGATCATGCGGCTTCCCTGAACTACGGCACCGAAGGCGTCATGCACGGCTTTAACTCCATCATGCTGAAGGACGAAAACGGCGAGCCTGCGCCTGTTTACTCCATCGCTTCCGGCCTTGACTATCCCTCCTCCGGCCCGGAGCACGCCTATCTCCACGATATCGGCCGTGTCTCCTATGTGACCATCGGGGACGACGACGCCATGCGTGCTTTCTTCCAGCTGTGCCGTTTGGAAGGCATCATTCCTGCTGTGGAAAGCAGCCATGCTCTGGCTTATGCCATCCAGTATGCCAAGGAGCATAACACCGGCTCTGTCCTGGTCAATCTCTCCGGCCGCGGCGATAAGGACATTGATTTCGTCAAGGAACAGTACGGCTATGGCGAAGAACTGCTGAAGGAAGATAAATAAAAATGCAATGGGAAGTGTCAAAAATGGCACTTCCTTTTTTCATCCTGTCAAAACAGCATTTGGCATTTTTCTTCACTTATGCTATAATGATTGCATAAAACAAGAATTAATTTAATTTGGAGGAATAAAAATGAAAGCATTATTCATCGGCGGCACCGGCGTTATCAGCACCCAGATTTCCCGTCTTCTGGTTGCAAACGGCTGGAATTTGACACTGCTGAACCGTGGTAACCGTGCCTCTTCCGTGCCCGGTGCCATTCAGATGATCGGCGATATCAACGACGAACCGGCCATTCAAAAGCTCATCGAAAACGAGTCCTATGACGTTGTGGCTGATTTCATCTGCTTCACGCCGGAGCAGGCTGCAAGGGACATCCGCCTTTTCAAGGGCAAAACCCGGCAGTTTATCTTCATCAGCTCTGCTTCAGCTTATCAAAAGCCCCTGGTTTCCCCCGTTATCAATGAAGCCACACCCCTTGTGAACCCCTATTGGGAATATTCGCGCAATAAGATTGCCATCGAAGAAATGCTGATGAAGGAATTCCGTGAAAACGGCTTCCCCATCACCATCGTCCGCCCCAGCCATACCTTCTCCCGCCGCTCCCTGCCCCTTTCCATTCACGGCAATAAGGGCGAATGGGGCGTTTTGAAGCGCATGCTGGACGGCAAAAAGGTGCTGGTTCCCGGTGACGGCACGTCCCTTTGGGCGGTTATGAGCAGCCGGGATTTCGCCCCTGCTTTTGTCGGCCTCATGGGCAATATCCACGCCATCGGTCAGGCCGTGCAAATCACCAGCGAAGAAATGCTTACCTGGAATCAGATCATGGAAACGGTGGCCAAGGCTCTGGGCGTGGATTACAAGCCCTGCTATGTGCCCTCTTCCCTGCTCTGCGCCTGCCAGAAGTATGATTTCACAGGTTCCCTCATCGGTGATAAATCCAATTCCGTCATTTTTGACAATAGCAAGCTCCACGCCCTTGTGCCCACCTATACCCAGTCTCTCCGTTTCGATCAGGCGGCAGTTGATTCCGTGAATTATTTCCTCTCCCGTCCCGATCGTCAGGTGGAAGATCCTGAATTTGACACCTTCTGCGATAAGGTGGTCGCCATCATGGAAGAAGCTGAAAAACAGGTCAGCCAGCTGTAATTCGTTTTTTGTAACAAATCAAAACCGTCGGGTATACCGACGGTTTTTTCATTCTATGAACTTCGGTTCGACAAAAACGATTCCTTTCTCCATCATCCGCTCAATAAATTCCCTGTAATATTCAGAAAACACTGCTTCCGTTTCGTCATGGGCGTGCATGAGGACGATGTGATGATTCTCTTTCCCAAATAGCACACCGCCGGACGCAGGATTTTGGTTGTTCATTTTTGCCCAGATGTGGTTTTTTGTAAAATCAGCATCGTTATACAGCCTGTATTCCTCAAAATCGAAGGTCCAGAAGGTGTCAATGTCCTTATCCATTCCATGCGCTTTCCACCATGTATAAGGGATGTTTCGGTCGTCCACCTTGCTGAAATTCTTTTCTTTCAGATATCGCTGCAATGCTTCCCGATTTTCGCCGCCCTTGTTGCCGTATGGAAAGCGGAAGGGGCGGTATCTTCTTTCCACGCCGCAATCCCGGTATAATTCGTCCAGAATCTCCTCGCATTTTTCGATTTCCAGAACGGCTTCCTCCATCGAAAGTTCAGAAAAAACAGGATGGGAAAAGCTGTGATTCCCAACGATCATGCCTTTTTTCACGGCATACTTGGCTTCCTCATAATGCTTTTCGACGTTTTCTCCTACGGCAAAAAGGATGGCTTTAATACCTTTTTCGTTCAGATAGTCCACAATCGCCGGGGTGTTTTTCGACGGCACATCGTCGATGGTAAAAAGTGCCGTGTTCATTTGCTCATCCTCGTCATTCAAAAATATGATAAATCACATTGGTGCTGACGGCATCCGCCCAGTTGGTATAGCTGTCTGTTTCCGCCGGCAGAATTGTTTCTTGCAATTCGTCAATGGCAGGCGCATTTCCCGTAAGATAAGCCGAAAGTTTCTTTTTCACATGCTCCATCCGCTGCTTCACGCCACCAAGACGAAGATCCTGAATATCAAAGCCGTGGGGCTTGTTTTCCATATGCCATTGCTTTTCAAAGGCAGTATAGAATTCCTCCAGCTTTTCCAGGATGGTTTCGCACTCCATTACGCAGCCAATCAGCGCATTTCTATCATTCTGCTGATACGCCATCCTCAGCCGCTTCCCAAAGCCGTATTTCAACGCCATCAAGCGGCACAACTTCTGCTGCGTGTCAAACAGATACCCAAAGGCCGGATGCAGTTTTCCTTCTTCCAGCCGGGCAGCAGCGTCCATATATTGCTTGCCGCCCATCTCTTTCACGCAGTTGTCATGAATGCCCATCAAGGGGTCGTTATAGAGCATTTTCTTTTCACTGTTGTTGAAATCCCTGTCCTTTTCCGGCGTGTCCGGCAAATCCAGCTCCATGAATAAATCAAAAGGAAAGCCGAACATTTCTTCAAACCCTCGTTTGATTTTTGCTTCGTCTTCTTCCCCTTTGGCCAGCTGCGCCGCATAATAAACCGCAGGCAGTGCCGCAAATTTGCTGCATTCAGCCCCGTCGTCCCCCCACATGGTGAAAAGCACATGCTTCACCTGCTTTTCCCGGCAAACGGGTAACGCCGCCTTCACCGTCTCAATGGAAAAGGCGTTATGGGGCGTGAAGCCGCTCCATGTCCAGATGCCGCCTGCAAACCATGTATCATCGCAAATAGCCTGATAACCATCAAACTTCTTTCTGTAATGTGCCTTTTCTTTAGAATAATAGTCCCAATAAATCAGCTTCACATTTTCCGGAATTTCCTTTTTCACATCCACAATGGAAAGGCCTCTTTCCTGCAAATAGAAAAACATATCCCCCCACATAACCAGCTGCTGTCCGTATTTTTCCGCAATCTTTGCCACTTTTTTTACATGGCGCAGCAGAATTTCCGTCCTGTTTTGGAACCCATTCTTTTTCAGATACTGCCCAAGCCCCATAAACATGGCTTCATCCATGCCCACATTCACCGTGCGGCTTTTGAAGCACTCGGCGCAGGTGCGCAGCATATCGTCAATCAATTGATAGGTTTTTTCATCATCGCACAGCAAAATATCATGACAGTCACGAACGTCCGCATATTCCGGCCAGCGGAAGATGGATCGCAGGTGCGCCAATGTCTGAATGCAGGGAATCAGCTCCATACCCTTGCCTTGAGCATAAGCGTCCAATTCTTTCAACTCTTCCTGCGTATATCGCCCACGCAGATAGCCGAAATAAGGATGCCCCTGCATTTCATAGGTATCTTCCGTGTACAGCATCAGGCAGTTATAGCCCATCTTCGACGTCAGATCCACCCATTTTTTTACGGCATCCTTTTTCATCACCGCATTCCGGGAACAGTCAAGCATGATCCCCAGCCGCTGAAACGCCATAGGAACGCCTCCTTTATCATTGGTCGATGTTCTCAAACATATCATTGATTCCGGTGTCCGGCCCAACTGTGGAATAGAAAAGCCCAAAGAGGGAGTTGTCATACTTCCCGTGGTCTTCCACCACAAACCTTCCGGAAGCAGCCTGTGTTTTGTGCAGGGCAAAGGCCTCTGTGGTGATTTCATGAATGGTCTTCCCTTGGAAAACCTCCATCGGCTGCCGCCAGTCAAAGTCAATCTGCCCCTGTTCCCCTTCGTAGAGGTGGATGTAGGCTTTTTTCACCTGCCAGGGGCCGTATTCTTTGGCAGATTCCATGTATTTCTTTTCATTGGCGGCCAACTCCACGCATTTTTGCACCGCCCAGCAGCAGGCTTTATGCGCCCCGTGGCCGTATTCGCCGTTCACGTCATGGGTCACAATCACGTCCGGCTGATATTTACGAATCAGCTCCGTCACATGCTCCAGCAGCTTTTCATCGCCCCATACGTTCAGAGCCTGCGTCCTTGTGTTGTATCCCTGATCCTTGAATTTCTTCCCCGGCACTTCGGGATAACTCCGCACACCGCAGTGCCAAAGCCCGTCCAGCAGCTCCACTTTTCGGAAGCCACCCATCCGGGCAATGTAAACCACAATTACGTTTTTCCCTTCCACCGTGTTGTAATAGGGAATCACGCCCCCCATATACAAAAGTTCGTCATCCGGGTGCGCCACCAGTACCATCATATCCGCCTTGCCTTCAAAAGGCTGCCATTGCTGCACCCAATCGGGTATTTCCCCTTCGCCCAGTACCTGAAACTTGATGATGCCAACCACTACGCTCTTTTCAACCGTCTGCACCCTGAAATGGGTCAGCGGCTCAGCAAAGGCAATAAACTGATTGAAATATCCGTCCGTGCTTCTTTGCACTTCCACCCATTCATTCTCGTTTTCTCCGGGCACCTGAATCATCATGTTGCGCACATCCTGCCCCCAACGGATATAAACCCCTTGGGCAGGCTGATCTTCCGGCGTTTTTACCTCAATATAGCTGGAACGCTTGGGCGTTTCCCACATGGTGAGATTGGCGTCGTCAAACATATTCTTCTTTTCATTGGCATAGACGGACACGGAAATTTTACATTCTTCCGTAATGTCCTTTGCCTCTTCTGCTGCGGCTGCGCCCATGCAAAATGACATGCACAAGAGCATCACAAGAAATACAAATATGCCCTTCATCTGCCTCATCTCATCCACCTCATGTGTTGCTTATTTCGTCAGTTTCAGATAATCCATCGCATTTTTGCCAACCACTGCAAAGCTTCTTGGGCCTTTGAGGATTTTCGATGCGATATCCATCACATCCTGCATTTCAACGTTCTCAATCGCTTTTATGGTATCATCCGCCGGGATATACCGCCCCAGCAGAATCTGATTATGCCCCATGCTGCTCATGCGGCTGTAGGCACTTTCCAGCCCCAGAATAAAGCCGCCCTTCACATGGGCTTTGGCCTGCAAAAATTCCTTTTCTGTAATACCCTTTTCCATGAAAAGAGCCGTTTCTTCGTCAATCAGCTGCAGCACTGTTTCAGTGTTTTTGGGGCTAGTGGCCGCATAAACGCTGAATTCGCCGCAGCCGGGATAATTGGACGGCCCGGTATAAACGGAATAGGCCATGCCCATCTCTTCTCTGATTTTTTGGAAAAGCCTCGATGACATGCCGCCGCCAAGAATGGTATTCATAATGGCCATGGTATACACATCCTTGCTGCCAAGTGGCAAGCCGCGATAAGAAAGAGCCAAATGCACCTGCTCCGTATCTTTATTGCGGCAGAGCTTTCTTTCTTCGTCAACGGCTGTACATTTGGGAAAATCCATCCCCTTTGCCCCCTGCCAGCCGCCGAATGTGTTTTCCAGCAGCTCCTTCACCCTTTCCGTTTGCACATTGCCTGCAATGGCAATCACGGCGTTTTGTGGCCCATAATGACGGCTGCGGAAGTGCAGCAAATCTTCTCTCGTATATTTTTCTATCTTCTCTGCTGGGCCAAGAATGGTCAACCCAAGGCTTTGCTTCCCAAAGGCTGCCTCTGCCAGCACGTCAAACACAACGTCTTCCGGGCTGTCTTCCACCATAGCGATTTCTTCCAGCACCACGCTGCGCTCTTTATTCAGTTCATTTTCATCAATCAGCGGATTGCACACGATGTCGGAAAGAATATCCGCCGCCTTGGGCAAATCTTCATCGATCACTTTGCAATAATAATTGGTGCACAATTTGCTTGTAGAAGCGTTCATCATGCCGCCGATCATGTCCATTTCATCGGCAATCTGCCGGGCGGTGCGCTTCTTTGTGCCCTTAAAAGCCATGTGCTCCATCAAATGAGACAGGCCGTTATCCTCCGCCGTTTCCAGCATGCTGCCTGCCTTCACCCATACGCCGATGGATGCGGAGCGCAGGCTGGGCATCTCCTCCACCAAAACCGTCAGACCGTTTGAAAGCAAAAATTTTTCCATGCTCGTTCCTTTATCATCTTTGATAGCAACAAGGGGGAAACTAATATTTAGCTTCCCCCTTGCGTATTTCTTTATGCGTTTTTACTTGCGCTCGGGGCGGCCGTCACGACGGGGCGGGCGGTTGCCGGCAGGGCGGCTGAAATTAGTGTTTTCGTACACGATGTCATTGCGGATCAGGTTGATACGACCCTGGCTGTCGATTTCGCAAACCTTCACTTCCAGTTCGTCGCCAACGTTCACCACATCTTCCACCTTTTCCACACGCTTGTTATCCAGCTTGGAAATGTGAATCATGCCATCCTTGCCGCTGACCAATTCCACAAAAGCACCGAAGTTCATAATGCGAACCACTTTACCCGTGAACACATCGCCCACTTCGATATCCTTGGCAATGCCCATGATAATGGCCTTGGCCTTATCGGCAGCAGCCTGATCGGGAGTGGAAATGAACACACGGCCATCGTCTTCGATGTCAATCTTCACGCCGGTTTCGGCAATGATCTTGTTAATCATCTTGCCGCCGGGCCCGATCACTTCGCGAATCTTGTCGGGGTTGATGGTGAAGTTGATAATCTTAGGAGCGAACTTGGAAAGGTTCTTCCGGGGTTCGCCGATGGTATCCAGCATGATCTTGAGGATATGCAGGCGGCCTTCCAGAGCTTGAGAAAGAGCACGGCTCAAGATTTCACGGTTGATGCCCTTGATCTTGATGTCCATCTGTATGGCGGTAATGCCGTTCATGGTACCAGCCACTTTGAAGTCCATATCGCCAAGGAAGTCTTCCAAGCCCTGAATGTCCGTCAGCACGGCAATCTTATCGCTTTCGGTGTCCTGAATCAGGCCCATAGCCACACCGGCAACAGGGGCATGAATCGGCACACCAGCGTCCATCAGGCTAAGCGTGCTGCCGCAAACGGAAGCCATGGAGGAAGAGCCGTTGCTGCCCATGATTTCGGAAACCAGACGCAGCGCATAGGGGAATTCTTCTTCCGTGGGAATCACGGGCACCAGCGCACGTTCTGCCAGGGCACCATGGCCGATTTCACGGCGGTTGGGGCTGCGCAGACGGCCGGCTTCGCCGGTGGCATAAGAAGGCATATTATACTGGTGCATATACCGCTTGCTTTCCTCACTGGAAAGGCCGTCCAGCTGCTGGGCTTCGCTGACCATGCCCAGGGTGGAAACGGTCAAGGCCTGGGTTTCGCCACGGGTGAACACGGCAGAGCCATGCGTCCTGGGCAATACGCCCACTTCGCACCAGATGGGGCGAACTTCCGTCACCTGACGGCCGTCGGGACGAATGCCTTCGTCCAGAATCTTGCGGCGCATTACTTCCTTATTCAGGTAGTAAAGAGCATCAGCAACTTCACTTTCCCGGCCGGGGAAAATTTCGGCAAAGTGTTCGGCCACGTCGGCAGAAACTTCGGCTTCACGGGCCTGACGTTCCTTGCGCACGGTGGTTTCGTACACATACTTGCACTTGTCCAACGCATATTCCCGCACAGCGGCCTTGATATCATCGCCGGTGGTGACCAGGGGGAATTCGCTCTTGGGCTTGCCGATTTCGGCAGTAATCTTTTCCTGGAAAGCCACCAGTTCCTTGATGCTCTCATGAGCAAACAAGATAGCGTCCATCATGGCATCTTCGCTTACTTCCTTGGCACCGGCTTCTACCATCATGATAGCATCCTTGGTGCCGGCAACGGTAACGTGCATATCGGAAGCGGCAGACTGGGCTTCCGTGGGGTTGATGATCAGCTCGCCGTTCACACGGGCCACCACCACAGCAGCCGTGGGGCCGCCCCACGGGATATTGGAAATCATCAGGGCGATGGAAGAACCCAGCATGGCCGGGAATTCCGGGGGGGTATCGGGATCCACAGACAAAGTCTGTGCAACCACCTGCACGTCATTGCGCATGCCCTTATTGAACAGGGGACGCAGCGGACGATCAATCAGGCGGCAGGTCAGGGTCGCCTTATCGGTGGGCTTGCCTTCCCGCTTATAAAAACCGCCGGGGATTTTACCCACAGCATACTGTTTTTCTTCAAAGTCCACCGTCAGGGGGAAGAAATCCACGCCTTCACGGGCCTTATCAGAAGCAGTAGCGTTCACCAGCACCACGGTGTCGCCATAGCGAACCACGGCAGAGCCGCCGGCCTGCTGGGCATACTTGCCAAATTCCAGCGTCAGGGTACGTCCGGCAAATTCCATTGAGTAACTCTTGTAATCCATTTTTCTCTTCTCCTCACACACTCACTCACCCATGAGCCCCTGCCCACGGGCTGAAATAAAGGGACTGCAAGCCACGAGGCCCTTCCCGGCTTTTCACCGGCTGCCAGCCTCCGGCAGCAGTCCCCTATTTGCGCATTACTTACGCAGACCCAGCTTCGCAATCAGTTCACGATAGCGTTCGATGTCCGTCTTCATCAGGTAGTCCAGCAGACCACGACGCTGACCAACCATCAAAAGCAGGCCGCGGCGGGAGTGGTGATCCTTCTTGTTGAGCTTGAGGTGCTCATTCAAGTGATTGATGCGCTGCGTCAGCAGAGCAACCTGCACTTCGGGAGAACCGGTGTCGCCTTCGTGACGGGCATAGGTTTGCATGATCTGGGCCTTGAGTTCCTTATCCATTTGAGTTTCCTCCTTCTTGGGGTGTGGCGTCCCCTGCTTCAAATCGCCGTTCACTCAGGCAGGCGTTGGAGTATCGCCAATCCGGGCAAACGGTTCTAAAAAACCACGCCTTTCATTTTAGCATGTCAGGCGTGGTTTGTAAATATACTTTTCAGAAAAATTTCTAACTTTTCCCGAAAATTATTGAATTTCTTCCACCTTGTTGTTTTCCTTGTTGAAAATCACATTCACCAGAATGCCCAGGATCAGGGCGGTGGCAATGGAAGAGATGGTGATGGGGCCAAGGTTCAGCGTCAGGCCGCCGATGCCGGGCACCAGAATGGCCGCCACGACGAACAGGTTGCGGTTATCGCCAAGGTCAACCTTCTGCACCATCTTCAGGCCGCTAACGGCAATGAAGCCATACAGGGCGATGCACACACCGCCGGTGATGCAGGAAGGAATGGAGTTCACAAAAGCGGTGAAGGGGCCGAAGAAGGACAGGATGATGCAGTAGATAGCGGCAATAGCGATGGTGGAAATGGAGGCGTTGCCGGTGATGGCCACGCAGCCTACAGATTCGCCGTAAGTGGTGTTGGGGCAGCCGCCGAAGAAGGAGCCGATGATGGAGCCAACGCCATCGCCCAGCAGGGTGCGGTGCAGGCCGGGTTCGGTGATCAGGTCACGGTCAATGATGGAGGAAAGGTTCTTATGGTCGGCAATGTGTTCAGCCAGCACCACGAAAGCCACAGGAGCAAACAGCATGAAGATATTCAGCACCGTGCTGAAGCCTTCAAACTTAGAGAAGCCTTCCTTGAACATGCCAACGAACGTGAAGTTGGGCACCTGGAAGATCTTCATGCCGTCAAATGCGCCGAAGTTAATCAGCTGAATGTATTCCCAGCCGGTGGCCTTGCCAATCAGGGTCAGAACCAATGCCAGCACATAAGCACCCAGAATACCGATCACAAAGGGGATCAGCTTCATGAACTTGCTGCCCTTGGTGGAGGCATAGACGGTGATGAAGAAGGCGATGATACCAATCAGGATGTGCACCAGATTGTAGTTTTCGGCACTGACGGCAATGTTGGCCAGGTTGTTCACAGCACTGCCGCACAGAGAAAGACCGATCAGGGCAACGGTGGGGCCGATGACCACGGGGGGCAGCAGCTTGTTAACCCAAGCAGAGCCGGTCTTTTTCACGATCAGGGCGATGATCACATACACAAGGCCTGCGAACACAGCACCAAGAAAGATGCCCATGAAACCAAATGCCACGGCACCGCACAGCGGGCCGATGAAAGCGAAGGAGCTGCCCAGGAACACGGGGCTCTTTTTCTGGGTCATGAACAGGTAGAACAGCGTGCCAAAGCCAGCACCGCAAAGAGCTGCAGGCTGGCTCATGTAAGTACCGCTGCCGTCCACCAGCACGGGCACCAGCAGAGTTGCCGCCATGATAGCCAGCAGCTGCTGCAGAGCGAAGATCAGATTTTGTTTAAGTGGGGGTCTGTCGTTGATGTCGTAAACCAGTTTCATTGTTTGTTTCCCCTCCTGTTTTTTCTTCGGTACATCCGACCATAAAAAATGGCCTTGCCCGGCAATACAGGCAAGACCATGCACGATTTTCGCACTATCATCAAGCGTTTCAATCTCTCGCCGGTCCCTATATGTACCGCTTCCAAGGATGAACCTTACACATTATATAGTGCATTATTCTTTTTGTCAAGCAAATTTCTACATTTTACGGCAAGTTCAGCCAATCAATGTATTCTTCCAGACACATATCCATATCCCGCATCCGGATGCTGTGTTCCTTCCCAACATATCTCACATGCCATTCTTCGCCCATAATGCCAGTAATATCCTGCTTTTCATCGGTGTAGCGCATGATGAACCCATAATCCCAGCAGTTCTTGTTCAGCCATACATATTGGGCGGTATCTACAAAGGCCAAATCCGGGTTATTTGCGTTCAGGTCAAAGGCAAGGCCGGTATGATGCTCGCTGCAGCCGGGATCTGCCACTGTCAATTTCGCTGCGGAAAGGGCTTGGCCTCTGCTGTATTCCGGATAGCTTTCCAGAATGCTTTCCACCCGGTTATCCATAATCCGCTGCTGATATTCGATGGTGCGGTATCCTTCCCTCACCTTCCATGGTCCAATGCCGTCCGCTTTGGCCGCCGTTACCATTTCATTCAACGCTTCCACGGCGATTTTTATACCTTTTACGTCATTATCGGCGTAGAGCATATTATCGCCACCGATATCTTTCACCCTGACCAAATCTCCGGGCACATAATTTTCGTCCAGCTTGTTATCCGCATTGACCAAGATCAACAAGCTTTCGTCTGTCACTTCAAAAGGTTCCGGCGTGGGCGTAATCACAATGCGCTGCGCTTTGTCTGAATAAAGGACGCTCATGGTCTGCTGGCCTGCCACGCCGTCATCGGAAAGCCCGTGCTGCTTCTGGAAAATCTTCACAGCCTTTCTCGTGCCATTGCCGTATTGGCCGTCCAGCCCAGCGGTATAATAGCCCAGTTCCTGCAGCCGCTCCTGCAGTTTGAGCACCATCTCTCCTTCCGAGCCGTTGGTGAGATACGCCGGCGTGGCCGTAGGGGCAGGGGTATAGGTCACCAGAGACAGATTGGGCGTAACGCTCACGCTGCGCACCGTCGGTGTCGGCACAGGGGTGATGGCGGCTTCTTTTTCATATTGATCCCAGCTGTTCATGGCACGAAGGGAAAAGATAATCAAAAGAATCAGCAAAACAGCCGTCAGCAGAATAAATAAATAAGGGCTGCGGCGACGTCTTCTTGTTTGTTGGCCTTTGTTCATCTGTGGTTTCCTCCGTTTAGTTTCTCCTTTGCAAATTATACAAAAAATCCATCCGTCTGTCAAACGGGGCTTACTTCAAAATGCTCATTTCTTCCAGCCATTTCTCTGCCGCTTCTTCCGTGTCAAAGCCCTGCCCTGCAATCAGCGTTTCTCTTATTTCCCCGGATATTTCTTCACCGCATCCTTCATAAATCCTGATGACAGCCATGCCGTCGCCGTATCTGTTTTCGGACAGGATAATCTGCCCCGTTTCATCCATGCTGATCACCTTGTGCATGGGGCAATAGAGATCAATCTGTCTTTCCATTTCAATTTTTTCCTTCTCTAACGTCAGGATGTTCCATACATCGTAATACTGCCGAACTGCGTCAAACCCTTCTCCCCTCACTTCTTCTGCCGGTTGTGTGCGCCTGCTTACATTATGTCCGCAGCGAAGGAAAACCATGGTCTGATATACTGTAGCTTGTTCACTCAATTTCTCCGTTTCCAGAACTGGAGCCGCCCCAGCTTCCGGCAGTGCCGCTTTTTCCACAGGAGCCTCTGCAGATGAAATGCCCACCGCCGCAAACGCTGCCAAAAAAAGGCACAACAGCCAATAACTCCGCTTGATTTTCATCTTTCTCCACCGCCTTTCTTTTCTCATCATGCCCAGCTCTGCTTTTCAGCATACAAAAAAACCGGGAGCTTATTTCTCCCGGTTCATTTGCCTGATAAGCTTTTCAACATGCTGCCGTGCGTAATTGGCTCCTGCCGCTTCTCTTTCTTCCTTTTGCGGTGTTTGCCCCATCAACTGCACAAATTGGCTCACTTTCAGCCCCAACGCTTCCTGCATGTCCGCATCGCTGCCTTTGGGCGACACCAAGTAATAGCAAAGCAGCGAATCCTTCTGGCCGATACGGTGCGCCCGGTCTTCCGCCTGTGAATGAACAGCCGGGCTCCAGTCCAATTCACCAAAGACCACGCAAGTTGCCTTTTGCAGGTTCAGTCCGCTGGCTGCCCGCAGGGAAATACAGCATAAATCCGTCTTTCCCATCATGAATTTATCCACGGCAGCTTCCTTTTGGGCTGCCGTTTCCCGGCCCGTAATAAACACAGGACGCTCGCTTTTCAGTTCTTTTTTATAAATATCCATCACCGCATGATGATGGGCAAACAAAAGCACCTTTTCCCCGGCACTCAAAAGTGCTTTCACAAAAGGACATACATACGCCGCCTTAGCAAGCCCGGTTGCCTGCCGGGCTTCCTGTGAAATCTGGTCTTCCAGCAAAGCCTTTTGCGAAGGAGTCATTTCCCTGTCCTGCTGCCAGCGATACAGCTTTTCCCAGATGGGAGCCATCAGGTGCTGATACAACCCGTCGTCAGCATCAATCTGCTGCACCAGCCGCCGCTTTTCCGGCAGCTCCGGCAATACTTCTTCTTTGGTTCTGCGCAGCATCAGCCCTTCTTTTCGCAGGTATTCACCCAGCAGCCTTGGCTTTTGCACAATGCGGTTGCCATAGCCTGTGCACCATTCCCTGGAAAAGCTTTCCCAATCCCCAAGGAAATGATAGTCAATCACGTTCACCACATTCCAGATTTCGCCGCCGTAATTATAAATGGGCGTGCCGGACAGGCCGATGATCCTTTCGCAACTTTCGGACAGCAGGCTGGCTGCACTGTATTTTTCGCTGCCAGCTCGTCTCAATTCCTGCACTTCATCGAAAATCACCGTATGGAAATTCATCTTCGGCAGAGCTTCTTTCCATCCGCGCAGCAGCAGATAATGCAGGATATATACATCCGCTTCCGGCAGCTGATAAGGCGTCAGCCCTTTCACGATATGCACCCTCGGCTCTCTGCCCTGAATGCGCAAAAAGCGCATGGTTTCCGCCATCCAGTTCCGGGTCAGGTGTGCCGGGGGCACGATAAGGACGGGAAAGATGCCTTCCTGTGCAACGCAAGCCAGGGCTTGCACCGTTTTTCCAAGCCCCATTTCATCGGCCAATAACGCCCTCTCCGTCAGCTTCAGCCACGAAAGCCCGGCCAGCTGGAAAGGCCGCAGGGTGCCGTTAAACTGCGCCCGCGTCAATTGCTGGGCCGGGGGTGCCACCCTTGCCTTTTCCAAATTTTTATAATAATTCCGGGAAGCGGCAATGGCATCCTGCCACCTTACCTTATCCTTTTGTGCGATCTCCAAAGGATACCGCAGCATCAGCCAGTTCACATCCCCCACAATGCGCTTGTGGGCAGAAAAACGGGCTTCTCCTCGTCTGCCGCCGTCGCTGCCGGGAAAAAGCCGCTTGGCCAGCTCCGTCACGCCAGGGTCGCCCTTGATGACCCAGCATTTGCGCCGGGCATTATAGGAAAGCGTGCCATAGGTTTTCCGATAATCCTGTTGGCTGCGAAGGAAGGGCGGCACATCCTCTTCCTGCAAGGAGAAAAGAATTTCGTCTTCCAAGTTTCTTTCTTTGACTTGAAAAAGGGGAACGTCAAAATTGCCGTTAATATTATCATCCGTTTTAATTTCTGTCGTTTCTTCTTTAACTCTTATTTCTGGCGTTTCTTCTTTAACTTCTTTAATAATATCTGAAACCGCCTGTATTTCTTCGCCCACGTCATCCGCAATGCCCCATAATTTATGCAGGCTGATACTCTCCACCTTCACGCCATGCAGCTGCGCAGGTAATTTTATGCTCTTTTCGCTGACCAATATCAAAAAACGTAACTTGCCCGTTTTTGCGTATCGTTCCAGCTGCTTGATGGTTCTGTCCTTTTCCGGGCGATTTCTTTTCACTTCAATGCCTATATCGCCGCACAAAAAATCAATCCGGCAACGGGAAGCCAAGTGGGCTTCATGCAGAAAATCAATTTCTGCTTTCTGCAATGCGTCGGCAATCAGCCCGTGCAAATCGTATTCATCCTTGGGCAGGGGCGCACGAAGGCCATGCAACGCCTTCAAAACCACATCTTGCATGCTTCCTTCCCCCTTTTACCGTATCTTGTGTATTATTATAGCTTCTTTTTTCATTTGTTACAAGAAAAACCTTTTGATTTCCGGGATTCTGTGTTATACTGTATTGTGAGGTGATTTATGTGCAGGATGTATTTTTAGCGGTGGATGGCAACAGCCTGATGCACAGAGCATTTCATGCGCTGCCGCTGATGGATGTAAACGGCGTGTATACCAATGCCGTGCATGGCTTTTTGTCCATGCTGCTCAAGGCATGTCAGGACATTTCTCCCCGTTATGTTGCCGTGGCTTTCGATACCCCTGTGCCCACCTTCCGCCACACCGCCTATGCAGATTATAAGGCAGGCCGTGCCAAAATGGCGGATGAGCTTCGCTCCCAATTTCCCATCATTAAAGAAATCCTCTCCGCTATGCAGCTGGGCGTTCTGTCCATTGACGGCTATGAAGCGGACGACGTGCTGGGCACTTTATCCGCAAAATGCAAGGAAAGGGGGCTGGACTGCGTTTTATTGACGGGCGACCGGGACGCCTTGCAGCTGATTGGCGGCGGCACGAAAGTGCTTTTTACCCGGAAAGGCATTTCCGAAAGCACCCTCTTTGACGCCGCTGGGGTGAAGGAATATTTCGGCGTCACGCCGGAACAAATTACCGATCTTAAAGGCCTCATGGGCGACCAGAGTGACCACATCCCCGGCATTCCGGGCGTGGGCGAAAAAACCGCCCTGAAGCTCCTGAACGAATACGGCACGCTGGAAAACGTGCTGGCCCACGGGAATGAAATCAAAGGAAAATTGGGCGAAAAGGTTCGGGATAATCACGAGATGGCCACGTTCTCCAAAGACCTGGCAACCATCCGCCCCACAGCACCCATCCCCTTTGACTTGGACTCCTTTGTAGCCTGCCGCATGAGCATGGGGCTTCCTGCCCTTCGCAAATATCAATTGAACGGCATTGCGTCCCGGCTGGAAAAGGCCGCTTCTTCTGCCCCGGCGGAGCAGCCTATGGAAGCCCCGGCGGAATTCAAGAAAGAAATCTTGTCTTCCCCTGCCGCTATTGCATCTTTTATCGCTGGCATTGGCGAAGCACCCTGCGCCCTCCATGTAACGCCCACCCATTTGACCATTGCTTCCGGCGATAGCTGCTGCGAAATTCAATTGGCCATGGATCTGTTATCAGAGGGCATGAGCATGGAAGAAGCATGGGCAGCCCTCACGCCCCTTCTGCAAAAGAAAATCCATGTCCACGACGGCAAACGCCTGTGGCATCTGCTTTCCGAAAATCATTTACCCCTGCCTTCCTTCGCGTGGGATACCATGCTGGGGGCTTATCTTGTGAACCCCCAGGAGAAATCCTATGCCCTCCATCATTTTGCATCGGACGATGCCGGCGGCGTGCTTTCCCTTGCCATGCAGCAAAAGCAGCAACTGAAAGAAATGGATATGCTTCCTTTGATGGAAAGCTTGGAAATGCCGCTGATGGAAGTGCTCTACGCCATGGAAACGGAAGGCTTTCAAGTGGACACAGGTGTTTTATGCGCCCTTGGAAAAGAATTCACCAAGCAAACGGAAGAACTGAAAAATGAGGTTTACGCTTTGACCGGCGTTTCCGGCTTTAATTTGAACAGCACCCAGCAGCTGGGCAAAGTGCTTTTTGAAACGCTGCAGCTGCCTGCCGGACGGAAAACCAAATCCGGCTATTCCACGGATGCTGAAACCCTTGAAAACCTTCGGGATCAGCATCCTTGCATTGACCCTATCCTGAAATATCGTCAGGTAGTAAAGCTGAACTCCACCTATATCGACGCCCTGATCCGCAAAACGGACGCTAACGGCCGGGTGCATTCTTCTTTTGACCAAACCGGCACCGCCACCGGGCGTATTTCCTCCAGCGAACCCAATTTGCAGAATATCCCGGTGCGCACCCAGATGGGAAGGGAAATCCGGCGTGCTTTTGTAGCCAAGCCCGGCCATGTGCTGATCGACGCCGATTATTCCCAGATTGAGCTGCGTGTATTAGCCCATTTTTCCGGGGATCACGCCATGGTGGACGCCTTCCAAAAAGGGCAGGATATCCACACCCGCACCGCCGCCGAAGTCTTTGAAGTGCCGATGGAAGAAGTCACATCTTCCATGCGCTCCGATGCCAAAGCAGTCAACTTCGGCTTGGTATACGGCATCAGCGATTTCGGCCTTGCCCGAAACATCGGCATTTCCAGAAAAGAAGCTGCCGCCTTTATCGAACGCTATTTCGCCCGTTATCCCGGCATTAAGGGCTTTATGGACGAAGCAGTTCGCCTCGGCTATGAAAAGGGCTATAGCCAGACCATGATGCACAGAAGAAGAAACCTGCCCGAACTCAAATCCTCCAACGCCAATATGCGCAACTTTGGCGAGCGTGCCGCCATGAACACCCCTGTCCAGGGCACTGCTGCCGATATCATTAAGCTGGCGATGGTCAAGGTGTATCAGGCCTTGAAGGACGGTGCTTACAACGCCCGGTTGATTTTGCAGGTGCATGACGAACTGATTATCGAAGCTCCGGTTGCGGAAAAAGACGCCGTCTGTGCCCTCTTGCAAAACTGCATGGAGCAAGTAACTTCCCTTTCCGTTCCGCTGGTGGCAGAAGTAAAATGCGGCGAAAGCTGGTATGAAACCAAATGAGCAGCTATGTGATCGGCCTCACGGGCGGCATCGCCTGCGGCAAAACCAACCTCACCGATGCGCTGAAAAGAATCGGCGTACCTGTTGTCGATGCGGATGAAGTGTCCAGAAGCCTCACGGCAAAGGGCGGCAAGGCTCTGCCTTTTCTTCGCAAAGCCTTTGGTGATGGAATTTTTAATGGCGAAGAGCTTGACAGAAGTGCCCTTTCTGCGCTGGTTTTTGCAGACGAGGAAAAACGAAAGCTTTTGAACGATATCACCCATCCCATGATTCTTTTGGAATGTGATCTTCTGCTTTCCCGTATTTCCGGCCCCTGCATTTATTCCGTGCCGCTGCTTTTTGAATGTGGCCTGGAAAAAAAATGCGACGAAGTCTGGTGCGCCTATATTCCGCAGAAAGAGCAAATTCGCCGCCTCCGGGCACGGGATAAAATCACTTATCGCAAAGCCCTTGAAAAGATTCGCTCCCAGATGCCCACGCTGCAAAAAGCCCGGCTTTCCCATCGCATTATCCGCACGGACGGCTCGCCAGAAGAAAGTGCCGCCCTTGTGATTGCCTTGTGGGAAGCAACCATGCTCCGTTTGCAAAATCAACAGTAAAAGGAGAAAAGCCTTGTCAACATTTCCCCCTCCCCCTTCCATGCAGCCCGGCGGCTATCCCTTGCCGCCCCGGAACCCCCGAAGCGGCCGCATGAACACGAAGGCAAAATCCGCCGCGCCAAAGCCCTCCGGCAGCAGGCACAAAGCACCGGCCAAAGGAAAAAAGCGGCCGCTTTTCACCGGCTTTCAATGGACGATGCTGTTTCTTTTGCTGTGCGGGGTTGTGATTGCCATCGTTTCCGCTTCCATGGCCGATAACGCCATGAAGAAGCTGCTTTCAGACAGAGCTGACGCTGAAAAGGCCTATCAGCAGGAAATCGCCCGGCATAAAATGATATATGTGGACGATATCCGCTATTATGCCGCTGTCAATGAACTTGACCCTGCATTCGTGGCTGCCATCATCAAACGCGAAAGCGATTATGACCCCTATGCCGTCAGCAATAAGGGAGCAAGAGGCCTGATGCAGTTCATGCCCGATTCCTTTGACTGGGTCGCCCCCAAATTCGGCATTTCCTCTGATAACTTCGACGCCATCTATCATCCCGAAACTGCCATCAAATTGGGCTGCTATCTGCTGAAATACATCAGCGATAAATATGACGGTGATCCCATTCTCATCGCCTGTGCTTATCACGCCGGATGGGGTAATGTGAACAGCTGGCTGCAGAAATATTCTTCGGACGGCAAAACCCTCACCCTTGACCAGATTCCCATGGAAGATACCCGTTATTACGCCAGAAAGGTATTGGAAGCCTATGCGATTTATCAGCAGCATTTGTATTAAGCTTTGTGCGGCTGTGCTCTCCTTGTGCCTGCTGTTTGGCACAACTGCCGCTTTGGCTATGGACGATAACCTGTCCCTTGCCATGATTTCCGTGAAAACAAACAAGCTCAATCCCCTTGTGCCTGAAGAAAGGGAATTTCAATCCCTGACAGCACTGATTTATGAGGGGCTATATTCCATTGACGATAATTATATGCCCCAGCTGAATATTGCAAGCAAATGCGATATCGAGGGCAAAAAGTGGTTCATTACCCTGCGAGATGATGTCACCTTCCATGACGGCACGCCCTTGACCGCCTATGACGTGGAAGCCACCATCAACGAAATCCTGCGTCTGGCAAATGCCGGACAAGGGCAATATGCCCAGCTGAAATATATCGTCACGTCCGTTTCCGTAAATGACGCATCTTCCCTCGTGCTCACGGTGAACCGCCCCTATTATGGTACCTATTACGCCCTCACCTTCCCCATCCTGCCTGCTTCGCAGGTCACAGCAGAAAACCCCGTGGGCACCGGCCCCTATAAGGTGGATACTTTCGTGCCCGCTTCCCATTTGCATCTTTCCGCCAATGAAAACTGGCGAAACGGAACACCCTATGTGAAATACATCAATGTTTCCCTGCTGGCGGAAAACCGGCTGCTTTTGGACGAATACGAGTTCAACCGTGTGGATGCCGCCATCACCCGTTCCGCCTCCTCCGGCCAATACCGCACCGGCGTTACCAACCTCAATATCCCTTACCGTACCCAGCAATTGGAAACCCTGCTCGTCAATAACCGCATGAAGCCCTTGGACGATATCCGCATCCGCAAGGCTATTCGCTATGCCATTGATGTGGACGCCATCTGCAATAATGTCTATAACGGCACTGCCATCCGCACCGATACCCCCATGCCCTACGGCACATGGATGTATGCGGCGGATGATACAGTCTATGAATATAACCCCGAAAAAGCTAAAGCTCTTTTAGCCGAGGCCGGATGGTCACATCTTGACGGGGATACCATCTTGGACAAATATGAAAACGATAAAAACACCCAGCTGACCTTGAACCTCTATGTCTATGAAGAACAGGAAAATAACGTTCGTTCTCCGGCTGCTTATATGATTCAGGATATGCTGGCGGCTGTCGGCATTGATGTGAACATCACCACCTATACCTTCGCTCGTGCTACTGAAAAGCTTAATGCGGCCAGCTTCCACTTGGCCCTTGCCGCTTTCCAGATGGATCCCGTGCCGGATCCCGGCTTCCTGCTCATGTCCAATAATACCGGGAACTATGGCCTCTATAAATCCAAAGATATGGATAATCTGTTCCAGAAGCTGCGCACCACCATGGATTTTAGCGAATATCAGTCCCTCCTGCATCAAATTCAAACAAAATTCGGCGAAGACTGCCCCTTTATTTGCCTCTATTATCGCTCCGGGGCATTGCTCACGAGAAAAGTATTCACCAATGCCTATGATATCCGGGAGCCGGAAATCCTCCGGGGTATCGAGTTCATCAGCAACTGATGCACCCCTTTCGCATAGAATAAATGCGAAGGGAGTGATGGAGTAAATGAGCCTTTCCGAGCTGAAAATGAAAGACGTAGTCAACACCTTGGACGGAAAAAAGCTTGGCAAAATCATGGATATCGAATTTGATGCCTGCACAGGGCAGGTGGAAGCGTTGGTAGTGCCCGGCGAATTCAAAATCACAGATGCCATCAAAGGCGAAAAAACGGGCATCGTGATCCCGTGGAACCACATCTGCAAAATCGGAGAAAATGTGATTCTGGTACAGCTCAATACCGATGCTTTCCCCGAAGCTTAAGCAAAAGAATTTTGCTGGACAAAAAACAAAAATCAGGCTATAATGCCATTAGAACACAAGCGAAAGAAGGTACTTTGAAATGAAATGCCAGTTCTGTAATTGCGCCGACAGCCGTGTGGTAGACTCCCGTCCCACGGACGATGGCAATTCCATCCGCCGCCGCCGTGAATGTATCAATTGCGGCCGTCGTTTCACAACTTATGAAAAAGTGGAAGTGCAACAGCTGCTGGTCATCAAAAAGGATAACAGCCGGGAGCTTTTCGATGCCCAGAAGCTTCGCAACGGCATCATTAACGCCTGCCATAAGCGGCCTGTTTCCGCTGCCGATATTGAAAAAATTGTCAACTCCATCGAGCAATTGGCCTATAATAACCTGCAGGCAGAAATCACCACACGCCAAATCGGCGAACTGGTGATGGAAGAACTGCGCCGGCTGGATGAAGTGGCTTACATCCGCTTTGCCTCCGTTTATCGTTCCTTCACAGACGTGCCCACCTTCATGCGTGAGCTCAAATCCTTGGTGCAGGACAGAGATAAATAATTCTATTCCGTCGTTATGAACAGCTCCTGAAATCTTTCCGGGGCTGTTTTTCTTTCGTTCATGTAATCATTCCGGCTAAATCTCACGAGAAAATGCCGAAAATAGGCTTCTTCCCTCCCTTTTTGCACATGGACGAAAGCCCTTGTTTATGATAAAATACAAACTTGAGCTATACTATGGATTTGCTCAAAAAGAACGGAGGTCAACTATGCCAACCACGAAGTTTGATAAAGAATCCATCAAGCAATCCATTATCAGCAAGCTGTTGCGCTATAACGGCCGCACCTTGCAGGATGCTACCGATCAGATGATCTATAACGCCGTGGCTACCACTGTGCGGGATCAGATCATGCAGAAATGGACTGCCTACCGTGAAAAGGATAAACATTACGACGGCAAGCGTCTTTACTATCTTTCCGTCGAATTTCTCACAGGCCGCAGCCTGCATTGCAATATCCTGAACCTGTGCTCTTCCAAGGACTATCAGGATGCCTTGAGTGAGCTGGGTATCGATTTTAACCGCATCTTCCAGGAAGAGCCGGAACCCGGCCTTGGCAACGGCGGTTTGGGCCGTCTGGCTGCCTGCTTTATGGACAGCCTTTCTTCCCTGTCCCTGCCTGCCATGGGGTGCACCATCCGCTATGAATATGGCCTGTTCCGCCAGAAGATCTTGAACGGCCAGCAGGTGGAAGTTCCGGATGATTGGCTGGTGAACGGCAACGTCTGGGAAGTGCCTGCCATGGAAGATGTGTGTCAGGTGCATTTCGGCGGTTATGTGCACGAAGAAGACGTAGACGGCCGCCGCATCTTCACCCTGAAAGATTACACAACGGTTGAAGCCGTTCCCTATGATTTCCCTGTTGTGGGTTATGATTTGGAAACGGTGAACAGCCTGCGCATGTGGCGCGCCCGCTCTCCCAAGTCCTTGGATTTTGCCACCTTCTCCAGCGGCAATTATGCCCGTGCCCTGCAGGAACAGGAGCTGGCGACTGTTATCAGTAAGGTGCTCTACCCCGAAGATAACCACACCGAAGGCAAGGAGCTGCGCCTGCGCCAGCACTATTTCTTCACCAGTGCCACGCTGCAGTATGCCCTGAAAGATTTCAAACGCCGCTTCGGCACCAATTTCCGGCTGCTGCCCGAAAAGATCACCATCCATATCAACGACACCCACCCCGGCCTTGCAATCCCGGAACTGATGCGCCTTCTCATTGACCAGGAAGGCCTTGGCTGGGACGAAGCCAGCTGGATTGTGCAGCACACCGTTGCCTACACCAACCATACCGTCATGAGCGAAGCCCTTGAAAAGTGGCCGGAAGCCATGATGAAAAAGCTGCTGCCCCGTATCTATATGATTCTGGAAGAAATCAACCGCCGTGTGTGCGGTCGCCTTGCCGATCATTATCAGAACGGCCATGACCCCCGCATTGCCCGGATGGCTATTAATGCCTATGATATGGTGCATATGGCCAACCTCTGCGTTGCCATGAGCTATTCCGTCAACGGCGTTTCCCAGCTCCACGGCGATATCCTCAAGGAAGACACGTTCCGGGATTATTATGAATTCATGCCCGATAAATTTTCCGCCATCACCAACGGCATCACCCATCGCCGCTGGCTCATGAACGCCAACCCCAAGCTGACCCAGCTTATCTGCGATACCATCGGCGATAAGTGGGTGCGTGAACCCCAGCTTTTGAAAGAGCTGCTGCCTTCCAAGGATAACGAAGCCTTCCGCAAAGAATTTGAACAAATCAAGTTTGAAAACAAAAGGCGTTTCTCTGATCTGCTCATGCGCCGTCAGAAGATGGATATCGCTCCCGAATTCATGTTCGACGTGCAGGCCAAGCGTCTCCATGAATATAAGCGTCAGCTTTTGAATGCTTTGCATATTCTGGTGCTCTATAACCGTATCATGGATGACCCCAATTTCACCATGACGCCCCGTTGCTTCGTCTTCGGTGCCAAGGCCAGCCCCGGCTATTATCTGGCCAAGCAGATCATCCGCATGATCGTAGCCATTTCCAAGCTGATTGAAAAATCCCCCCGTGCCAAGCAGTTCCTGAAAGTGGTTTTCCTTGAAAACTATGACGTTTCCAGTGCTGAAATGCTGATGCCTGCCGCCGATCTTTCTGAACAATTGTCCACCGCCGGTAAGGAAGCCAGCGGTACCGGAAACATGAAGTTCATGATGAACGGTGCCGTCACCATCGGCACCATGGACGGTGCCAACGTTGAGATCGCAGAGCAGGTGGGGATGGATAACATTTACATCTTTGGCATGCGCTCCGATACTGTGGCCGACCTCTATCATGAAGGCACTTACTCCCCCATGCACATTTACGAAACCAATGCGGAACTGCGCCGTGCCCTTACCCAGATCATCGACGGCACCCTCTTCCCCGAAAATCCTGCCACCATTCAGGATATCTACCATAACCTGCTCTTCTCCGATCCTTACTTCGTGCTGAAGGACTTCGGCTCCTATTCCATGGCGCAGCGTCGTGTGGACGAAGATTATCAGAACCGTGAAAAGTGGCTGAAGATGGCCATCACCAATACCGCTATGTCCGGCATCTTCTCCTCTGACCGCACCATTGCCGAATATAACGAGCAGATCTGGCATCTGAAATAAGCTTTGAGAAGGGAGGGTTCGCCATGCTGGAAAATGTGCTGCTGGAGCATTTCACTGCCTATCCCGATATGCAGCCCCAGGATGCCGTCAAGCTGATTTATCAGCACACTTTCGGCCCCGGCCATATGATTAAAGACGCACGGCGTGCCGCCATGATCCTGCAGCAGGAGATGGCTTCCCTCACCCCCGGCAGAAAAGAACCGCTCTACGAATCCATCGGCAACGGTCTTTGCAGGCTGAACCTGCGCCCCTGCGTGGAAAAAGGCTTGGATTCCGAGTTCGTCCTCCGGCTCTTTCTGGAAGCAGCCCAGTCCACCGCCGCCACGAAAAGAGAATTTCGCCAGAATCTCCGTGTGCTGGAAAAGCTGGCCGAGGAAGACGAAACGCCCTTTGACCCCGTGGAACTGGATTTATTCATGATTCACTATGAGGAAAAAGGCTTCCCTTCCGTTCATCATAGCGAGGTTTACCGTGCTTCCTATGCCCCAGCGTATCGGGTGGTCATTCAGAAAAAGCTGAAAGATGCCTTGAAGCAGCTGCGGAAATAATATTGAGAGCCCTGTGAGCATGCCTCGCAGGGCTTTTGATTTTCGTTTGTATTAATTTCTCTTTTTCCTCGACAAAAGAGAACGGATGTTTTACAATAATAGCGTGCATATTATGCACACAGCATCACAGAACAGGAGAATATAACCATGAAGTATGTACTCGTAATCGGCGATGGCATGAGCGATGACCCCATTGAAAGCCTCGGCCAGAAAACGCCGCTTGAATATCTGGATTTGCCCCATTTCGGCATTTTGGCCGGCAGTGAAGTGGGCACCTGCCTCACCGTGCCGGAAGGCGTTCCTGCCGGCAGCGATACCGCCATTTTGAATATTTTCGGCTATGACCCCAGAACCAGCTATACCGGCCGAAGCGTGCTGGAGGCTGCCGGTGTGGGCGTGACGCTGAAAAAGGGCGAAGTGTCCATGCGTGTGAACCTGTGCGCCGTGGAAGAAATTGACGGCAAGCTCATCATCCACAGCCATAACGGCGGCAACATCGAAGGCGACGAAGCGGAAAATCTAATGAACGACCTTCTGAAAGACCCTCGTTTCATCCCTGCCGCCGAAAAAGCCCGGCTTACTGTCCACGTCAGCCGCACCTTCCGGCATATCGGCGTTTTTGCCGATGTGGATGAAGCTGCCGTTTTCAAGACCACCGAACCCCATAATGTTTTGGAGCAGGACGTCGCCCTTTATTACCCCACCGGGGCTATGAAAGACGAAATCACCGCCCTGATGAAAGCCTCCTATGAAGTGCTGAAAGACCATCCCATCAATAAAAAACGCATTGCCGAAGGCAAGCTCCCTGCCAACATGATCTGGCCTTGGGGCGCAGGCAGGGCGATGCTGCTCAATAACTTCACGGAAAAATACGGCCGCACGGGCACCGTCATTTCCGCCGTTCCCCTTGTGTGGGGCATTGCGGAGCTGGCCGGGCTCAAGCACCCGGAAGTTCCCGGTGCCAATGGCGATCTGGACACCAATTACGAGGGCAAAGTGGATGCCGCCATCGAGGCTTTGAAAGCCGGCGATGATTTTGCTGCCATCCATGTGGAAGCACCGGACGAAATGACCCACGCCGGTAAGCTGCCTGAAAAAATGGAAGCCATTCGCCGTTTGGATGAGCGGGTGATTAAGCTGCTGCTGGAAAAGCTGCCTGCCCTTGGGGATTTCCGTATCCTGCTCCTTAGCGATCATAAAACCCTCATGTCCACCCGTACCCACGACGGCAAGCCCGTCCCCTACGCCATCTACGACAGCCGCACGCCCGGCACACCTTCCCGTCTTGATGAAGCCACTGCCGAAAAAGGCGTCTGGTTGCCGGAAGGTCAATTCATTATGGGTCGGCTTTTAGAAGTAGACGCATAAAAAGCAACATAAAAGAGCCGCTTTGCGCATCAGCAAAACGGCTCTTCTTTTTTTGTCAGATATTCCAGATTTCCTTTGCGTATTCTTGAATGGTGCGGTCAGAAGAGAACTTCCCGGCACCAGCGATATTGTACAGGCACTTTTTCGCAAAAGCTCTTTCATGCTTCGTTTCCCGGATTGCCTGAATCTTTCTTTCCACATAGCTGTCAAAATCCAGTGCCACATAATAGTGATCCGGCTTGTGCCAGGATGCACCCTTCAAAATGGCATCGTGCAGTTCCTGGAAAACCCCTTCCCTGTCTTCAAAGGTTCCATCGATCAGGGTATCCAGTACTTTCTTAAACCGCTTGTTCTTCTTGTAAATCTTTATTGGGGTATAGGTTTCCTGTACGGCCTGAATGTCTGCAAGCTTCGCACCGAAGATGTAGTTATTCTCTTCCCCGGCCTGCTCCACAATTTCGATATTCGCCCCGTCAAAGGTGCCCAGCGTCACAGCCCCGTTCAGCATGAATTTCATATTGCCCGTGCCGCTGGCTTCCGTTCCGGCAGGGGAAATCTGCTCGGAAATATCGGTGGCCGGAATAATCCTTTCGGCATAAGAGCAATTGTAATTCTGCACAAACACAACCTTCATCTTGCCTGCCATGGACGGGTCGTTGTTCACCAACTCCGCAATCTGGTTAATCAGGCAAATCACGCCCTTGGCACGCTTATATCCAGCCGCCGCCTTGGCACCGAAGATCATGGCAACCGGAGGTAAATCCTTTAATTTCCCGGCTTTCATCTGATAATAAATATCCAGGATAGCCAGCGCATTCATGAACTGCCGCTTGTATTCATGCAGCCGCTTCACCTGCACATCAAACACATATTCCGGCGAAATCTCAACGCCTTCCGCTTTGGCAATGGCATCGGAAAGCTGCTTTTTCTTTTCCTTCTTCACGGCGATGAACGCATCCGTTAAGGATTCGTCTTCTTCAATGAAGGGCTTTAATTTCTCCAGTTCATACAAATCCGTCATATAGCCCTTGCCAATGCGCTTGTCAATCTCTTTGCAAAGTTCCGGGTTGCAAAGGCCAAGCCAACGCCGCTGGGTGATGCCGTTTGTTTTGTTCTGGAACATTTCAGGATTCAGCTCATACCACGCATGCAGCACATCATCCTTCAAAATTTCAGAATGAATGGTCGCCACGCCGTTCACCGCATAACCGCCGTACATGGCCAGGTACGCCATATGCACCTGATTGTCCTGCAGAATGGCCAATTGCCTGGTGTCTTCAATCCCGGCTGCTTTCAGCTCGTCACGTTGCTTTTTTGCCAGCTTCTTGATAATGGCCACCATTTCAGGGTTTACGCTGGCCAGCAGCTTCACATCCCATTTTTCCAGTGCTTCCTGCATGACGGTATGGTTGGTATAGGCGAAGGTACGCCGGGCGATGGAAAGAGCATCTTCAAAATCCACGCCCTCTTTCATCAGAAGCCGCATCAATTCCGGAATGGACATGGTTGGGTGGGTGTCGTTCAGCTGCACCGCATGGAATTCGGGGAATTTCTGCCAATCACAGCCGTGATTCTCCCTGAAATCCCGCATCATATCCTGCAAGGATGCGCTGCAAAGCACATATTGCTGGCGCACACGCAATTGCTTCCCGGCAAAGAGACTGTCGTTTGGATAGAGAAGCTTTGTAATATCCTCTGCTGTGTTCTTTTCCTTGGCGGCCTTGGGGTAATTCTGATTGTTGAATAAATCAAAATCAAAGGGATGAGCACTTTCGCATTGCCACAGCCGCAGCGTGCCGATGCACTTTCTTTCATAGCCAATTACCGGCATATCATACGGCACCGCAATCACTTTCAGGCCTTTCATGTCAACCTCAACGGCCTTATCATCCCTTCTGATGCTCCACGGATCGCCGAATTTCGCCCAGTCATCCGGCAGTTCCTTCTGACAAGCGTCCACAAAGGCCTGCTTGAACAGCCCATATTGATACCGCAAGCCATAACCAAACAAGGGAATATCATGGGTGGCAGCACTGTCCAAGAAGCAAGCAGCCAAGCGGCCAAGGCCGCCGTTGCCAAGGGCAGCATCTTCAATATCTTCAAAGACAGCCGGGTCAAGCCCCTTTTGGGCCATTTCTTTTTTCACGTCTTCCAATACGCCCATGGAAAAGAGATTGTTGTAAACCATCCGCCCCACCAGATATTCAGCGGAAAGATAGCTGGCATAGCGGCCTTTGCGCTGCTTTTTCTGATCCTTTGTCCACTGCGGCGCGATTTCTTCCATGGCAGCAGAAGAAACGGCGTCGTGCAGCTGCACAGCCGTCGCTTCCGTTAGCGATACCTGAAATTTTGCAAGGGCAATTTGCTCCGCCCGGTTCATCAGTTCCATGGCATTCACTTGATTTTTCCTCCGCGGTTATATTTTCGATTGAGCATTTTCACTTCTTCTTTTACGCTTTCCGGCACAGGCATCGTCATCCGCCAGCTCCACCAGCCGCCAACCGTGCCTGGCAAATTCATCCTGCCTTCGGAGCCGATGCGCAGGAAATCCTGCATAGGCACAATAGCACGGTTGCAAGGCGCAGCCCATACGGCCGCAATCATCTTGCCCACCACATCATCCCCCGGCTGCAATTGCAATTGCTCTGTTCCCTTTTCCTTCTGGGCATCCGTTGCATGCTCCCAGAAGCCAAGGGCGGTGTCGTTGTCGTGGGTGCCTGTATAAATGACGCTGTTTTCTGTAAAATTATGCGGCCCATGGGGATTATCATCGCCGCCATCAAAGCCGAAGGTCAAAACTTTCATGCCGGGATATCCGCAGAATTTCAGCAGCCGCTTGACCCGTTTGTTCACTTCGCCCAGGTCTTCCGCAATAACGGTAATTTCCTTTACTTCTTTTTTCAGTCTCCTGAACAGGCTCTTTCCCGGAGCCTTGATCCATTTGCCGTTGCGTGCATTGGGTGCGCCGTAGGGCACGGCATAGTAATTGGCAAAGCCGATGAAATGATCCACACGCACCAAATCATACAATTTGGCCATGGCACGCATGCGCTCCATCCACCAGTCAAACTTCCACTTTTTCAGCTTCTTCCAGTCGTACAGAGGATTGCCCCACAGCTGGCCGTCTGCGCTGAAATAATCCGGAGGCACACCGGCTACTTTCAGCGGCCTGCGCTCTTCGTCCAGCTGGAAAACCTCCGGGTTGCCCCACATATCTGCACTGTCTTCCGCCACATAAATGGGCATATCGCCAAAGAGCTTCACGCCCTTATCGTTGGCATATTTGCGAAGGGCAAACCACTGCCGGAAAAACAGGCACTGTACGAAGATATAATAATCAATTTCTTCTGAAAGCTCCTTTTTCCATGTAAGCAGTGCCTTTTCGTCACGCATACGCAGTTCCTTCGGCCAATACTGCCATGCGCCGCCGCCAAAGCGCATTTTCAACGCCATAAACAGGGCGTATTCTTCCACCCAAGGGTTTTCCTTCACGAAGGTTTTGGTATCCACCTTATCCTTGGCAAAGGCGAAAGCACACCGCAATGCCTTTTCCTTTTCTGCACGGACGCTTTCAAAATCCACCTTATCCGCATCCGGCAAAAGCGTATAGCCGTCTTCCGGCAAAAGACCTTCATTTTCCAGCATTTTCAGGTCAATAATCAAAGGGTTCCCGGCGTACGTGGAAACACTTTGATAAGGCGATTCGCCATAGCCCACGGGGCCAACAGGCAGCACCTGCCAGATATTCAATCCGCATTCCGCCACAAAATCCACAAATTCATAAGCTGCTTTGCCCATGGTGCCAATGCCGCCCTTTTCCGGCAACGAAGTAATATGCAGCAAAACACCGCTTTCACGCATTGGTATTCCCTCCATAAATCAGCGTATTCGCTTGAATGTTGCCGTTATTATATCATATATTGCGCCTGGTTTCAACCATTTTTCCCTTGTGCTTTCCAAATGTTCTTTTTTTACATTTTTGTTGTATAAGTATGAAAAATATGGTATACTATCGTATCAAATTTCCGGGAGGTGCAGCATGGGGCAGAAAATCTGGTTTAAGCTGGATAACGCCGCCAAGCTGTACCCTGCCATTGCCAGCAGCCGCTGGAACAGCCTTTTCAGGCTGACGGGCGAGCTGAATGATGAAATTGACCCGGAAATTTTGCAAAAGGCTGTGGATCAGGTGCTGCTCCGCTTCCCCACCATGAACGTCAGGATGCGTACCGGCCTTTTCTGGTATTATCTGGAGCAGGCTCCCGGCCGCCTCACGGTCCGGCAAGATACCGGCCATCCCTGCATGCCCTTCTCAAAAAAGAGGGATGGCGGTTTTCTGATTCGGGTATTTTATTATGGAAAGCGCATTTCCTGTGAATTTTTCCACGCCATCACGGATGCAACGGGCGGCCTTGCGTTTTTGAAAACGCTGCTGGTTCAGTATCTTCGGCTGAAGGGAAAAACGGTTTCATACGATCAGGGTGCTCTGGATATTGCAGACACCCCCACAAAAGAAGAAACCCAGGACGCTTTCCGCTCCATTCCCCTGCCCGATATTCGCATTGACCGCTCCTTGGAAAAGGCGTATCATTTTTCCTCCACCAAGGAAATCCCCCATACGCTGAACATCATTGCCGCCTCCATCCCCTGCGATAAGATACAGCAAAAGGCACGGGAGATGCAGCTTTCCCTCACGGAATACCTGACGGCACTGATCCTCCAAGCAGCCTATGAAAGCCAAATGGAAGAAGGAAAACGAAAACTGTGTCCTATCCGGGTTTCAGTGCCTGTGAACCTTCGGCCATACTACGGCAAAAGCACTTTGCGCAATTTCTCTTCCTTCGTCAATCCATGCATTGATCCAAGGCTTGGGAAATATACTTTTTCTGAAATCGGCCAGTGCGTACATCATTTCATGGCGTATCATTGCAATCAAAAGCAAATGAGTACCGCCATTGCCACCAACGTTTCCGATGAAACGCAGCTGCTGATCCGGCTGGTGCCGCTGTTCATCAAAAATCTGGTGATCAGCCATGTATTTCGTCGATCCGGCGATCTGCATTTCACCTCCACCCTGTCCAATCTCGGCAGAGTATCCGTGCCAACGGGGGCAGAAAAGGATATTCGCCGGTTTGAATTTTTGCTGGGCGTGCCTTATGCGCCGCTTTGCAATTGCGCCTGTATCACAACAGGCAATGACCTTCGCCTTACCTTTTCCCGGAACATCAGGGAAACCACCCTGCCCCGAAAAATGCTCTGCTTCCTTGTGGAGCAAGGGGTGCCCGTCTCGGTGGAAAGCAACGAACAGGAGGATGCTTGAATGGCCTATTGCGTCCATTGCGGCGTGAAGCTGGAAGACAGCGAAAAGTGTTGCCCCCTGTGCCACACCGTTTCCATTGATCCTCACGTTTCGTCGCCGCAGACTTCTTCCCCCACCTATCCCACCCACACAAAGGAGCAATTGCTCATCCGCAGCAAACGGTATTTCCTAGTGCTGTTTGGCATTCTGCTATTGGTTCCGGCTATCTTGTGTCTTGGGATTGATTTTCTGGCAGGAGGCTCAATCAGCTGGAGTATTTACGCTTTCACTGCGCTGATTCTGCTTTACATCTCCATTGCCGTTCCCCTATGGATTGATCAGCACAAAACCTATTTTGGTCTGATCACTTCCTATGTCTGTATCATGCTTTACCTGAAAATGGTGGAAAGTGTGAGCCAGAGCGGCCAATGGTTTTTCCCCATTGTACTGCCCGGTGTAACCATCTTCATCCTGCTGACGCTGCTCATCACTTTCCTCTATCGCCGGGGAACGTTAGGCCGGTTTACGCTCTGCGGTGCAGTGCTTGCGAAAATTGCCGTTTTGTGCGTGCTGATTGACGTGCTCATTGCCCTGCACACCTCCGGACGCATGTTCCTTTGGTCGCCCTATGTGTTTGCCCCGTGCCTGTTCATTGCACTTTTGATTTTCTTCCTCAATTATAACCGCACCATCCGGGAAGAAATCAGAAGACGGGTGCATTTCTGAATTCACAAAAGACGCTTATCAGCGTACTCTATGTATTGGAGGGATTTTCTCATGAAAGAAATGGAAAAGAAGTATCGTGTGGGTATTATCGGCGCAACCGGTATGGTTGGCCAGCGTCTGGTGACGCTCCTTGATAAACACCCGTGGTTCCAGATTTCTGTGTTGGCTGCCAGCGGACGCAGTGCCGGGCAGAAATACGCTGATGCCGTGAAAGGCCGCTGGGCTTTCTCTTGGGATATTCCCGAAAAGGTTGCCGCTATGAATGTGTATGACGCTTCCGAAGTGGAAAAAGTGGCTTCCATGTGCGATTTTGTTTTCTGTGCTGTGAATATGGATAAAGCCGCTACCCGCGCCTTGGAAGAGGCCTATGCACGCACAGAAACCCCCGTGGTCAGCAATAACAGTGCTTGCCGCCTGCTGCCTGACGTTCCCATGCTGATTCCCGAAATCAACGCTTCCCATGCCCCCATCATTCATGCCCAACGCAAGAGGCTTGGCACCAAGAAGGGCTTCATTGCCGTAAAGCCCAATTGCTCCATCCAGAGCTATGTGCCCGCCCTTTCTCCCCTGCGCTCCTTTGGCATCAAGGAAATCAACGTCACCACCTTCCAGGCCATTTCCGGTGCCGGTAAGACCTTTGACCGCTGGCCGGAAATCTTGGATAACGTGATTCCCTACATCGGCGGCGAAGAAGAAAAGAGCGAAAAGGAACCTCTGAAAATCTGGGGCGAACTGAACGCCGAGGGCACGGAAATCGTCAACGCTTCCGCTCCCGTTATCAGTGCCCAGTGCATCCGTGTGCCCGTTTCCGACGGCCATCTGGCGGCGGTCAGCGTGTCCTTTGAAAAGACCCCCTCGGAAGAAGAAATTCTCTCCGCCTGGGCCAACTACCATACTGTTGCACAGCAGCTGGAATTGCCAAGTGCCCCCACCCCCTTCGTGACATACTTTGAAGAGCCCGATCGCCCCCAGACCAAGCTGGATCGTGATATTGGCAACGGCATGGGCATTGCCATCGGCCGTCTGCGCAAGGACTGCATTTTTGATTATAAGTTCGTCTGCCTCTCCCATAACACCCTCCGCGGTGCTGCAGGCGGCGGTGTCTTGAGTGCCGAGCTGCTTTGCGCTCAAGGCTATATTGATAGAAAGGAATAAGGCCATTATGAAGCAAACTCTCTTCACGGGCTGCGCCACGGCATTGATTACGCCTTTCCACAATGGCGAAGTTGACCTGCCTGCCCTGCACCGCATTCTGGATTTCCAATTGGAAAACGGCATTGACGCCTTGGTTGCCAACGGCACCACCGGAGAGCCTGCCACCATGGACGAAAAGGAATGGGCATTGGTGCTCAAAACCGTGGTGGATCACGTAAACGGCCGTATTCCCGTCATCGCAGGCACCGGTGGCAATAACACCCGTGCCGTCATGCAAAAAGCCCGTCTGGCCAAGGAATTGGGTGCGGACGCACAGCTGTGCGTAACGCCTTACTATAATAAAACCACCCAGGCAGGGCTCATTGCCCATTATCAGGCCATCGCACGGGATAATACGCTGCCCGTAATTCTCTATAACGTGCCCGGAAGAACTGGGCTCAACATGCTGCCAGAAACGGTGGCTACCCTTGCTGAAGAGGAAAACATCTTCGCCGTCAAGGAAGCCAACGCCAGCGTTATTCAATTGATGGACACCATCAACCTCTGCGGAGATAAGATTGATTTCTATTCCGGCTCGGATGAGTTAACTGCTCCCTTCATGGCTCTTGGCGGCAAAGGCACCATTTCCGTTCTGAGCAATCTGGTACCTGCACAGATGCGGCAGATGACCCATGGCCGTATCGAAAATACCGTGAAAATGAACCTGCATTATCTGCCCCTCATCCATGCCTTGTTTAAGCAAGTGAGCCCCATTCCCGTCAAGGCTGCTGCCCAGATGATGGGTCTTTGCTCCGACGAAGTGCGGCTGCCCCTTGTGCCCCTGAACGAAAGCGAAAAGGCTTTCCTCAAAGCTGAAATGGAAAAGGCAGGGATTGTATGCTGAAGGTGATTCTCTCCGGTGCCTGCGGCCGTATGGGCGCACAGGTGACAAGCCTCGCCGAAAGCCGCAACGTAAAAATCGTGGCCGGGGTGGATGTGAATATCCGCTCTGATATGCCCTACCCCGTCTATCCCGATTTTTCCCTCGTGACGGAGGCGGCCGATGCCATCATTGATTTTTCCCGTCCCGAAGGGCTGCATGCCATCTTGCAGTACGCCTTGGCAAAGAAGCTTCCCTGCGTGCTTTGCGCCACCGGCTATAACGAAAGTGACCTTGCCGCCATCAAAGACGCCGCCAAAGAAATTCCCGTTTTCCGCAGTGCCAATATGAGCCTTGGGGTGTATGTGCTCAAAACCCTGTGCGCCCGTGCTGCCCAGATGCTGCCGGAATACGAAATCGAAATCGTTGAAAAGCATCACAATCAAAAGCTGGACGCGCCCAGCGGTACGGCAAAATTGCTCTATGACGCCGTGGCTACCGAAACCAGCGAGGCCGTCTATGGCCGTAACACACGCACCCAGAAGCGTCAACCCCAGGAAATCGGCATGCACGCCATCCGTGGCGGCAGCGTAGCCGGCGAGCATGAAGTGGGCTTCTATGGCCCCGGCGAATATGTGACCCTCTCGCATCTGGCACAGGATCGCTCCATTTTCGCAAACGGTGCGCTGCGTGCCGCCCACTTTTTGAAGGGACAGGCTCCCGGCGAATATGACATGGGTAGCTTGGTGGAAGGGCTCTGATTTTCAAAAATTTCAGTACATAAAAAAACGGTTCGGAAGCAGTTTCGTCTTCCGAACCTTTTTTCTATTCGCTTACAGATATTTCAGCAGTTCATCCCGAACGCCGTCCAGCCTTGCATCGGAAAGGCCGAAATCCATTTCCTTGTAGCTCCATGCAGCACGGGCAATGCCGTTCTTTTCAAAGGTGGCATTGATGCGCTTGTACCACTTCACGGTATCTTCCGGCTTGGCCCGGTCAATCACGCCATATTCACCGCAATAGAGCACAGTGCCGTTCTTTTTCGCCGTTTCGATGGCTTCCGCAAAGAACTTATCGAAATAATCTTCAGGGATACCGGCATCTTCAAAATCCTGCCGGAAATTCACGTCCATCTTGTCTACCCACGGCGCACCCTGATGCGTGAACAGCAGCGGATCATAGCTGTGGAAATTATACACCACTTTATCGTCATAGGGCTTTTCCAGCGCATGCACGGAAGCGGCAGAATTGTTCCAGTAGCTGCCCACCAGAATGAGGGTATCCGGGGCAATCTTGCGGATGCGTTCGATGGTTTTGCGGATCAGCCCGTTCCATACGGGGCTGAAGCGTTCTTCCGTCACTTCGTTCAGCAATTCAAACACAATGCGGTCATGTTCCTTACCATAACGCTTGGCAAATTCTTCCCACAGGCGGATGAAGCGTTCCTGCAAGGCTTCATCATCAAAGAAGCCCACCTGCTGTTCGCCCTTATCGAAGGAATAGCCCTTGGTTTTGTGCAGATCCAGCACCACTTTCAGGCCATTCTTTTCGCAGCAAGCAAAGGCTTTATCAAGACGTGCGAAGCCTTCTTCTTTGTATGCGCCCTCTTCGGTTTCCACCACGTTGTAATCCACCGGAATGCGCACATGATCCAGCCCCCAGGAAGCGATCTTTTCAATGTCGCTTTCCTTGATGAAGTTGTTCAGCCGCTCTTCGCTGTAATCGCACTGGCTCAGCCAACCGCCAAGGTTGATCCCTTTTCTGAATCCTTTTTCAAACATCATGCTTTTTCCCCTCCGTTTTATTCTGTTAAGCCCAGCATGTTCAGCGCATGGGCAATCCCGTCTTCATCATTGGCTTTGGTCACATATTTCGCCGCCGCTTTTACTTCCGCTGCGCCATTCCCCATGGCAACGCTCACGGGATACGCCTCAATTACCTCCAGATCGTTGAGATCATCCCCGAAAACAGCTATTTCATCTTCTTTCAAATTGAGCTTTTTTCGTACATATTCAACAGCGTTCATTTTTCCGGCCTGCAGGCTGGTCACTTGCAGGGTTGCTCCCTGATCGGTAATATAGAAATTGGCTTTCCCCTTACAGATTTCCTGCATTTCTCGGCACAGTTTTTCCGGCATTTTCGCCGTTTCGCCAATCAATTCACGCCAGAACACCAGCATCTTGACCGTCTGTTCCATGGTTTTGTCGCTTAAGGGGCGTAAGTTTTCTTCCGTTATGCCCCAGCCTTTTTTCAGGCCTTCCGTCACCGGAAAATTGAAGGCGTAGCCATGCCCCGGCGTGTGCAGAGAAAGATGCACAGGTGAAACGGCTTTTACTGCTTTCACACACTGCTTTACCACATCGCCATCAATAAACGCACATTGGCTTTCGCCCAACACATCAATATAACCGCCGTTGGAATAAATGCCGCCGTCAAAGAGGGAAAACTCCTTTTCCGTCCAGCTCAACGTCTCTGCAATTCTGGGCGACCGGGCACTGGCCAAAAACACTTTCATTCCCTTTTCCCGGCACTTTTTCAGTGCCTCCATAGCAGATAGGGGTATTTTCTTTTCGCTATTGAGCAATGTCCCATCCAGATCAAAAAACAGGGCTTTTATCATGGAAGCTCTCCTTTTATCCTTGTCAGCCAAATTATAGCATACCCTTTTGCAAAACTCAACGGAATAAATATCTATGTTTCACCCTTCTGATGACAATTCTGCTTACTTTTCGTTTATCCCTTGCCTATTTACCGCAAACTGTTTATAATGTATCTAAACATAAAATATAACAAAGGAGACTCGATATCCATGAGCGTTTTGGATCAATTATCTTCTGCGCCTCTGTATCTCATCAGCGGGTGTATCATTCTGTTTGTGGTGCTGATGAGCGTTTTCTTTCTGATTCGTGCTTATCGAGCCGGTATTGCCATCGGCATTGACAAGGTGAAGCTGCGCCGGGCGGTCACGTCCAGTGCCACCTTCTCCCTTCTCCCCAGCATTTCCATTCTGCTGGGCGTTATCGCTCTTTCCGGGACGCTGGGCATTCCGCTGCCTTGGCTGCGGCTTTCCGTAATCGGTGCATTGCACTACGAAACCAGCGTTGCAGATATCGCCGCCAGATCTATCGGCCTTTCCGGCCTGAATGCGGAAGAGATGACCCTGCAGGCTTTCACCACCATCGCCCTGCTCATGAGCGTCGGCATCATCTGGGGGTGCGTGTGCATGATTCTCTTTGGCAAGAAATATCATTCCAGGCTGCA
Organism: Clostridia bacterium; assembly: GCA_045590215.1. Lineage (GTDB taxonomy): Bacteria > Bacillota > Clostridia > Christensenellales > Aristaeellaceae > RUG563. The sequence goes on from JAZNQO010000026.1 coordinate 198,456, forward strand.
AAAGGCCACGGCAAAAAAATCAGGCGGCAAGAGCTTTGGCGATGTCGCCATGACGGCCATGTTCATCGGCCTTATTACCGCCTATATCGGCAGCTACATCGCCCAGCTGGTGCAATTGCAGGGCGGCAAGGTGGTCGTCACCGGGCAGTATCTGCAATTGGTGACGCTGGCCGTTTCCGCCCTTGCCATGGCCGGGTTCACATGGCTTTCGGAAAAGAAAAATATCGCTTGGCTGGATAATTTCTCCATCGCCGGCAGTATGCTGGTGGGCATGGCAGCGGCTGTGCTCTGCCCCATGATTTTTTAAGGAGGTGTTCCCATGAATTTTGAAAAGTATAATCAGAAAACACATCTTTATGGGCGCATCGGCCTGATTATCGGCGTTCTGCTGCTGATCGGTTCCCCCTTCATGATGGGTGCTTCTCTCAACGCCATGCCCAATCTTTCCGCTTTCGGCAAGGCCCTTTTGCAGATCGCCATCATCTATATCCCCAGCTGCATTGTGGAGTTTCTCATTTATCTGCCCATGCTGGGAGCCGGCGGCAGCTATCTGGGTTTCATTACCGGGAACCTGATTAACATGAAAATTCCCTGCGCCCTGAACGCCCGGGATATCACCGAAACGGAAGCCGGCACCCCCGAAAACGAAATCGTGTCCACCCTTTCCATTGCCACATCTTCTCTCGTCACCACGCTGGTCATTGCTGTGGGCGTGCTGCTCATGATTCCCCTGCGCCCCGTTCTGGAAAGCCCCGCCTTGCAGCCTGCGTTTAATAACGTGGTTCCTGCCCTTTTTGGTGCTATGGCGTATAAGTATTTCCGCAAGGGAAAGAAGCTGGTAGCTCTGCCCTTGATTCTGATGACTTTGATTTTCTTTGTGGCTCCCTCCCTCATTTCCAGTGTCGGGTTCTTAATGATCGTGAGCGGTGCCGTAGCCATTGCGCAGGCGTGGCTTGCTTTCAAAAAAGATACCGTAAAGGAGGCTGCGTAAATGTTCGTTCTCTGGCTTGTTTTGGCATTGCTCGGCATCCTTTTGCTGCTGATTGCTATTGCCGCCGTTCGCACGCTGTTGCTACCGAAAAAGCAAACAGAATATTCCCCCTCCACCGACCAAGACCGCATCAACGCCTATTCCCAAAAGCTCTCCAAAATGGTGCAGGTGGAAACCATCTCCCATAAAGGCGAACCGGAAATTGAAAAATTCCGCGCCTTCCATCAGTTGATGAAGGAGCTGTTTCCAAACGTTTTTGCCGCTTGCGAAGAAACGGAAATTGACGGCAATCTCCTCCTTAAATGGAAAGGCAAAGAGGACAAGCAGCCCATCTTGCTCATGAGCCACATGGATGTGGTGGAAGCCACCGGCACATGGAAATATCCCCCCTTCTCCGGCGAGATTGCCGAAGGCAAGGTGTGGGGCCGAGGCAGCGCAGACACTAAATGCAGCCTGATGGCCTTCTTTCAGGCAGCGGAAGAAATGATTAAGGACGGCTATCAGCCTGCCTGCGATATTTATCTTGCCTCCTCCTGCACCGAAGAAATCGGCGGCAGCGGCGCACCGAAATTAGCTTCCTTTCTGAAGGAAAAGGGTGTGCGTCTCTTCATGCTCTGCGACGAAGGCGGCTCCATCATTCAAAACCCCATCGGCGGCGTGAACGGCCATTATGCAGCCATCGGCATTTTTGAAAAGGGCTACGGCGATGTGAAGTTCATCGCCAGAAGCAAGGGCGGCCATGCCAGTGCCCCCGGCAAAAATACTCCCATTCCTCGCCTTGCCAAGTTCATCACCCGTGTGGAAAAGAAAACGCCCTTCAAGGTTTCTTTCTCCCCGGCGGTCGAAGGCATGTTTGAGCGGCTTGCCCCTTACGCTTCTTCCTTTGCTCTGCGGATGGTCTTGCACAATTTGTGGCTGTTTAAGCCGGTGCTTGTGAAGGTGATGCCCCTGATCAGTGCACAGGCTGCTGCCATGCTGCAAACCACCATCGCTTTTACCATGCAGCAGGGTTCCCAAGGCTATAACGTGCTGCCCCAGGAAGCCAGCGTCTGCGCCAATTTGCGCTTCATCCCCCATCAAAGCACCGATGAAAGCATTGAGGTTATTTCCTCTCTTGCCAAGGAATACGGCCTTGAAACCGAAGTGATTTATAAAGGCTATCCTTCCAATTCGCTGGATTTAAACGGCAAGGCCTTCCAGATCACCTTGGACACCCTCGGCAAAATCTTCCCCGGCGTCTGTCCCATGCCCTATGTGGTCACAGGCGGCACGGATGCCCGGTTTTACGGCGAAGTGTGCGACGCCTGCGTGCGGTTCAGCCCCGTGAACTACGGCCCGGAACAAATGTCCGGCATGCACGGCCTCAACGAAAATATCGAGTGCGATTGCCTGCCCCCTGCTGTGGATTATTATAAAGCCATCATCGAGGCGCAGGAAAATAGGTGACAAAAAAAGAGGTTCCCTATGGAGCCTCTTTTTCATTGCTGTTTTTTATTTTATACCTATCCGTTCATTGCAATCAGGGAATCAATAATATCATAAAAAGCCCCTACACAATTGCATATCGAAACGATCAAAAATACCAATTCGATTTTCGTGCAAAACAAGAAAATTACATCAAGCAACAACGTCAATACAACAAATGGTGCTAAATAGATGACAACATTCTGCCGTTTGGTAAATTGCGCCTGTGCCACTGTGCAAAATGTGGGAAATCCCATCGGGCTTTTCATCACCTTAATTTGAACGTTATGCGCACCAAAGACCTTCATCATTGCAAAATGAAGCAATTCATGCAACGGAAGTGTCAGGAACACGGCAAGAATCAAATACAAAAGCCTTTGCCATATCTGAATGTCGAGATTCACTTTTGATCGAAATAAAACAATATGTAGCATACATGAAAGCAGCATCCATACAATAGCCGTATACGGGCTTTTCTTCGCCTTATTCAACATCGCCCAATTTCTCCGAATAACACTGTTTTGTACATTTTGAAGTAGCAGAGTTATTACTTCATCGCCCTTTGCCGCACAATTTCATACATCAAAACCGTCCCTGCGCAGCTCACATTGAAAGAAGACGCGTAGCTGGTTTCTGCCATGGGTATGGTGCACAATACGTCGCATTTTTCCTTGAACGCCTTATTGAGCCCCATGGTTTCATTGCCCATCATCAGCATCACAGGCCCCGTCAAATCCACCGTATACACCGGTGTTTCCTTATGCGCTGTGGTGCCGACAAGCTGAAAGGACGGATATTTTTCCTTCGTTCTCTCCACAAAGGCAAACAATTCCTCATTATCCGCCATGCGAATCATCGGCAGATTGAAAAAGCTGCCCATGGCGGACACTACCACATCCGGATCGTATAAATCCACGCTGTGCCCGGTCAGAATCAGCATATCCGCTCCCAGCGCATCGCAGGAGCGAATCATGGTGCCAAGGTTTCCCTTGTTGGACGGCCGGTCAAACAGCACAATAAACGGGTTTTTCGACAGCGTCACATTATCCAGCCTGTCTTCCCGCATTTCGATAACCGCCATCAATTCGGACGTATCTTCCTTGCCGCTCAGTTCCTTCATCAACTCTTTGGTTAGGCAAAAATTCATTTCCGTCTTCACCGTACGAATCATGTCCTTCGCCCAGTCGGAAAGCCCTTCCTTGGCATAGAGCAGGCTTTTAATGTTCCATCCGTTCTGCACAGCTTCCTTCAAGCTGCGCACACCCTCTACCAGAAATTCGTTATACCGATACCGCTTGTTGCGGTTGGTCTTCAAAACCTCAAATTTCTGATACACCGCATTCTTTGTATAAATCATCGTTTCAGGCATTTCTGTACCCCCTCGTGAAACGTATCTCACTTGCAAAAAAAGCACCCCGAAAGGTGCTTTTTTGTGGCGGAGAAGGAGAGATTCGAACTCTCGAACGGTTTTACCCGTTACACGATTTCCAGTCGTGCGCCCTCGACCAAGCTAGGCGACTTCTCCATTGCGGACAAGCTTTGCTCGTCAACGAAAGCTATGATACCACATTCCGCCCCTTCCGTCAAGTATTTTTTCTCAATTTTTTCAATTCTCTGTTCAAATAGCAAAAGAAAAAGGCTCCGCACTTGGCAGAGCCTGTTGGATTGATTTTTTACTTGAACTGCACTTTGCTGAAATATTCCGTCAGCATGGCCGTAATTGTTTCCGGGCTATCGCTGGTCAGGGTGAACACATAGGTGCCTGCCGTTTCATCAGACACATAAATCTGCATCTGATACAGCGTTACAGAAAAATAAATGCCAAGGCCGGAATAATCCCAATCCATGGAGAAGAAGATAATCGTTGCGCCGCTTTGGGCATCATATTCAGCAGCATACACCTGCTCATTGGAAATGACGATATTCTGTGCGGCAGCTTCGGCCTTCAGATTGCTGACAAGATAATCTGCGTAATCAGCCATATCTTCAGCAGGCAGCTGAGAGAAATCAACCACTTCGGATGTCCATACGGCGTTGATGTTATCAGCAGAAGAAGCTTCCTGCGAATACCAAGGATAAGCCATAAACAGCACCTGACCTTCGGCCTTTTCGCCGATTTCAATGGCGTCCGTTGCACGCAGGTCCATGGTGAAATCGCCAAGGTCTACCGTAACCCATTCTTCCTGGGGCGCAGTTTCAGCCAGAGCCATCACGGGCAGCATCAGGCAGAGAATCAGAGCAAGCAGTTTTTTCATTTTCTTTTCTCCTTTGGTGAAAATTTGTTGACTCAAGTATAGCATAATAAAAACTGCACTGTCAATGTGACAACTTCACAATTTACAATTGACACACCTTTTTCCATCGGGTAATATAGATGTATCCTAAAAGAAAGGAAGCCAAAAAATGCTGCGCTTTATTCTTTTATTGCTTGCTTTTGTTTTCTGCGTTTCTCCCTGCCTTTCAGAAGAAACGCCGGTCACCTTTTATGAAGCCCCCCTGCAAATTACCCTTACCTTTACCGGAGATTGCACGCTGGGCAATACCCCCAAAGTGAGAGGGTTTGATTATTCTTTTGAGAGCTATATTGAACAAAACGGACTCGCCTATCCTTTTCAGAACGTGCTGCCCCTTTTTCAATCCGATGATATTACCATCATCAATCTGGAAGGGGTCTTCCATGATTCCGAAATCGGCGTTGCCCAAGGCAAAACATACACCTTCCGCTCCCCCACAGCATACGCCGCCATGCTGCCCCAAAACAGCATCGAAATGGCGTATCTTGGAAATAATCATGTTTATGATTACGGCAAGCAGGGCTATCAATCCACCACCCAGGCTCTGGATGACAATCAGGTGATGTGGTTTGGCACCACGGAATTTGGCGATGTGCCGTATATTTATGAAAAAGACAATGCAAAAATCGGCTTTGTTTCCATCAATATTTCCTATTGGTGGTCGGACGGCGTGGGCGAGCAAATCAAAGAAACCATGCGCAAGCTGAAGAAAGAAGAAGGATGCAGCATGATTATCGCCTGCATTCACGGCGGCGTGGAATATGACATCCGCCACGACAGCAATCAGGAAAGAATGGCCAATGCGTTTATCAGAAACGGGGCTGATATCGTGGTGGGTAATCATCCCCATGTGATTCAGGGGCTGCGCGTGGAAAACGGCAAAACAACGCTTTACAGCCTTGGTAATTTCGTCTTTGGCGGCAACCACAAAGTACGCTCCCTGCGCACCTATATCGCCCAGATTACGCTTTCTTTTTCCGAAGATGGCACCTATCTCGGCCATCAGCTCAACATCATCCCAGCACATATGTCCGGCCATCCGGAAAAGAATAATTATCAGCCTGTACTGGTAACAGACGAAGCGGAAGCAGCAAAAATCCTTGCGGATATTCAGCGCGATGTGCTTCGGCTGAAGCTCAAGCCCTATCAGAGCGGCATCGGGGCTTTGCAGGAATTTGTTCCTGCCCCAAATCCCTGAAAACCCTTGCAAAACACGGCTTTCAGCGGTATAATAAGGGATAACCAATACGCTTAAAGGATGGAGGCGTTTTCTTGGTCAACGTACAGGATTTTATCAAGACCCTTGGCTTGCAAGTCCTTTCCCCCACAACAAGGGAAGAATGGGATATTCATTCGGTGGAATTAAATCGTCCCGGCCTGCAATTCGTGGGGTTTTATGAGCATTTTGCCTATGAACGGCCGCAGGTGGTCGGCCTTGTGGAAATGACGTATCTGGAATCCCTTTCGGAAGAAGAGCGCACCGCCCGGCTGGAGCAATATTTCTCCTACCCCATTCCCTGCGTGATTCTCTGCCGTGGCATGATGCCCACCCCCGATATGGTGGAATTGGCCAAAGCCCATGACGTTGCTCTCCTTCGCACGGAGGATATGACCACCAAATTCACCGTGAACACCATGAACTATCTGAACCGGGTGCTGGCTCCCCGGTCCACGCTGCATGGCGTACTGGTGGACGTTTACGGCACCGGCATCCTCATTACCGGCGAAAGCGGCGTGGGCAAGAGCGAAACGGCATTGGAGCTGGTTAAGCGTGGCCATCAGCTGGTGGCAGACGACGTGGTAGATATCAGCAAGGTGAACGAACGCCGCTTGGTTGGCGAATCTCCCGAAACCATCCGGCATTTCATGGAAATCCGTGGTATCGGTATCATTGATATCAAGGCCATGTATGGCGTAGGCAGCGTGATGATGAGCCGTTCCATTGATCTGGTCATTCATCTGGAGCACTGGAAAGAGAAAAAGGCGTATGACCGCCTTGGCCTTTCCGAAGATTTCACCACCATCATGGATGTGCGCATTCCGCAGGTGGTGCTGCCGGTGCGTCCCGGCCGGAACCTTGCCATTATCATTGAGGTGGCCGCCCGGAACTTCAGCCTGAAAAAGATGGGCTATTCCGCCGCCAAAGAGCTGGACAGGCGTCTGAACGAAATGATGGGGCTTCATATGCCCGAATAAATAAACGGAGGAAAAGAAAATGGTATATATCGGTGTTGACCTTGGCGGAACCAATATCGCCGTAGGCGTGGTGAACGAAAAATGGGAAGTCATCGCAGAAGCTTCCACCAAAACGCTGCATCAGCGTCCCTATCAGGAACTCATCCGGGATATGGCTCTTTGCGCCGATAAGGCTCTGCAAAAGGCAGGCCTCACCCATGACGATGTGCACAGCATCGGCGTTGGTATCCCCGGCTGCGCAGACGATGACGGCAATGTGATTTTCTGTACCAACCTTGGCTGGAAGGATATTCCCCTTCGGAAAGAACTGCAAAAGTATATCAATAAGCCCGTTTATATCGGCAATGATGCCACGGTAGCCGGCCTTGCGGAAAGCTATGCCGGGGTCAGCGCAGGCTGCTCTTCCAGTGTGTTTTTGACGCTGGGCACGGGCGTTGGCGGCGGTATCATCATCGACGGCAAGCCTTGGAACGGCGTGCATGGCGTGGCAAGCGAATTGGGGCATATGATCCTTGTCGCAGGGGGCGAGCTTTGCTCCTGCGGCACCCGTGGCTGCCTTGAACGCTACACCAGTGCCACCGCCATCATCCGCATGGCCAAAGAAGCCGTGGAAAACCTGCCCAATTGCGGCATCATGAAAAAGGCTGGCGGCGATATCAGCCGCATCAATGCCAAGATGGTCATTGATGCCGCCAAGGAAGGCGATCCCGTGGGCGTGCAGGTGTTTGAACAGTATACCGATTATCTGGCCATGGCTTGCAATAACGTGATTCAGTTCCTGGATCCGGATATGATCGTGCTGGGCGGCGGTGTGAGCCATGCAGGCGAATTCCTTGTGGAAAAGGTGCGTGCCAAGATTCCCAATTATATCCTCAATAAAAACCTGCCCTATTCCGAAATCCATCTAGCCAAGCTGGGCAACGAAGCCGGTATCATCGGTGCTGCGCTGCTGGGCCGTGCAGCCGAATAAAACAAAAGCGGAGGAAATTTGAGCCATGGAATATGATATCAGAACTTTATTCAAGCAAACCCCGGCCGCCGGTGAAAAGGTAGTCATTTCCGGCTGGGTGCGCACCCTTCGTGACAGCAAGGCCTTTGCCTTTATTGAGCTCAACGACGGCACATATTTTAAGAACGTGCAGATCGTCTGCGACGAAGCTTTGGCAAACTTCAAGGAAGTGGTGAAAATCACCCTCGGCAGTGCCCTAACCATCGAAGGCACGCTGGTGCTCACCCCCGAAATGAAGCAGCCCTTTGAAATCCACGCCACCAAGGTGGATATCGTAGGTCTTTCCGATCCCTCCTATCCCCTGCAGAAGAAGCGGCACACAGTGGAATATCTGCGCACACAGGCGCACCTTCGCCCCCGTACCAATCTTTTCAGTGCCGTTTTCCGCATCCGCTCTCTGGCGGCGCAGGCCATCCATTCCTTCTTCGCCCAGCGGAACTTTGTCTATGTCCACACCCCCCTCATCACCGGCAGTGACTGTGAAGGCGCCGGCGAAATGTTCCGGGTGACCACGCTGGATTTGCAGAACCTCCCAAAGGATGACAAGGGCAACGTAAAAGAAAGCGACGATTTCTTCGGCAAGCCTGCCAGCCTCACCGTGTCCGGCCAGCTGAACGCCGAATGTTATGCCATGGCTTTCCGCAACGTCTATACCTTCGGCCCCACTTTCCGTGCCGAAAAGAGCTATACCCCCCGTCACGCCGCCGAATTCTGGATGATTGAGCCGGAAATCGCCTTTGCCGATCTGAACGACGATATGGAGCTGGCGGAAGATATGCTGCGCTTCGTCATCAGCGATGTGTTGGAAAAGGCGCAGGAAGAATTGCAGTTCCTCAATCAGTTTGTTGATAAGGGGCTCATTGAAAGACTACAACATGTGGCAAACAGCAAGTTCGCCCGTTGCAGCTATACCGAAGCCATTGACATCCTGCAAAAGGCCGATAAGGACTTTGAATATAAGGTATTCTGGGGCATGGATATCCAGACAGAACACGAACGTTATCTGGCCGAACAGCATTTCAGCTGCCCCGTGTGCGTATATAATTATCCCAAGGATATCAAGGCCTTCTATATGCGCCTCAATGACGATCAGAAAACCGTTGCCGCTGTGGACGTGCTGGTGCCCGGCATTGGCGAACTGATTGGCGGAAGCCAGCGCGAAGAACGTCTGGATGTGCTGGAAAAGCGCATTGACGAGCTGAACCTTGGTCAGGAAAACTATTGGTGGTATCTGGAACTGCGCAAGTTTGGCACGGCTCCCCATGCCGGCTTCGGCCTTGGCTTTGAACGCCTCATCATGTATTTGACTGGCGTTGCCAATATCCGTGACGTGCTGCCCTTCCCCCGTACCACCGGCAGCGCAGAATTCTGATTCTCCTGGCAAGTCTTTCAAGCCTCCCTTTTTTCGGGAGGCTTTTTCATTATCAAAAAATTTACATTTTCCTATAACCACCATATACAGGCAAACAGTTGAAAAAATATACCGTATATGCTATAATATTTAGCGTCTGTTTTATGCGGCAATTCTGTTTTGCATTTGTTTTATCAAACTGATTTTCAATGTATCCGTTCAATTGGAAGGAGGCTTTCCGATGCGCAAAATTCTGTTTTTCGTCCTGCTGCTTTTCGTTATTCTGGTGCCTGCCGCCTTGGCAGAAACCTATTCCTTCAGCGATGGTAATTTCTCCATTGAGCTAAACCCCAAGGATTTTGACGTGGTGCTCACTCCTTATAATTTGCCCACCCATCAATCCTGGATTGAAGAGCAGGGGGACGATTTCAATATCACCGTCCGCACCTTTGAAAGCGAAGGCATCCTTTTGAAAGCCTACGACCAGAAAAACAGCCGTGTTTTTGTCGTTACGGCACAGAAGAATCTGGCCGCCAATATGTATTTTGACCTCAACGAGCAGGACGACGATATGCGCAAGGAATTCCGTCAGTCCCACACCAACGGCACCGCCTACGGCATCTTGGGCTATACCTACACCAAGGCCGCATGGCAGAAATACAATAACGACGTGCAGCGTTTTCTGCACACTGCCTATTCCTTGAACCAAAATGGCGAGCTCTATTGCACGGGCTACCAGCGGCGCACCATCCGTAACGGCTATACCATCACCTTGGACATGCAGGTGTTTGGCCGCAAGGCAAAAACGGCCGACGAAGAAGCCCTGCAGGACATCATGAAAACCCTGCGTTTCACCTCCATCCAGCCCATGCCGGAACTGCCTATCAAGCTGAATTTCACCTCTGCTCCGCCGCAGGAAACCAGCGAACCTACTTTTACCGTCAAAGGTGTCTCCCAAAAGAATGCAAAAATCACAGCTTCCGTCATGTCCTTTGGCTCCTCCAAGGCTCTCACCTATTCCGAAACCGCTTCTTCCTCCGGCGCATTCTCTTTCAAAGTGACGCTGCCCTCCCAAGGGGTTTATACCATGACCATCACCGCCGAAAAGGAAGGCTGTATTTCCGCCCAGCGGATGTTCTCCATCACTTATCAGAAGGGCCTGCTTTCCGTGCAATTGCACACAAGCCCCGGTGCGGTTCTAACGGATGAAACCATCATTTCCGGCTCCACTGAAAAAGGAGCCACGACGCAAGTTTCCATGACAGGCCCCGTGGATTATAACAAAACTTCCACTTCCCAGGAATTCAAATTCACCTTGGATACCAGTGCCGAGGGCAATTATCTGATCATCGTCAGCGTTACCAAAAAGGGCATGAACGAGCGTGTTTTCACCTATCAATGCACCCGTTCCTACACCGATACGGAACGCTCCGACAAGTTCAAAAACGAATCACGTGAATATGAATACGAAAACCTTTCCAAATCCGCCAATAAGGGCAAATTGGTTCGCCAGACGGGCTATGTGACGGACATCACCGAAACCACCGGCGAATGGCTGGTGAAATTCGCCATGGATAAATCCGGCGATACCTACAAAGATATGTGCTATGTAATTTTTGCAGAAGAGCCCGCCGCCCAGATCGGCGAAAAATATACCCTCTACGGCATGGCCTCCGAAACCTACAGCATCCTCACTGAAGCCGGCTCCATCAAAATGTTTCCCCGGATTGAGGGTTATTATCTGGAATAAACCTTTTTTCATTAAGCTGCACTCCTTCTGGAGCGCAGTTTTTTTGCACCCTTTTCCCCTCCTTTCATACCATGAAAATGAAGGCGAAAGTGAATTTCCCTTCGCCCCATGCGCATCAGCGCAATCATAAAAAGGAGGAGCTGCTTATGTCTTTCTACTCCTATAAGAATGCCAATCCTTCCTGCTGCCCCGGCACGGTGAACGGCAATGTACTGGATGGGCTGAATGAAAAAATCTGCATTCAGGTGCAGCGGGTGTACGACAGCTGCCTGCAGCAACAGCAATTGACCGGCGTGGATGTGACCATCTCCAGCTACGCCCAGGTGGTGAACACCTGCTGCTGCAATTCTTCTGCCTGCTGCGGTAATGAAACGGAAACCGTGCCGCCTACATCCGCTCCCGTTCCCCCCATCACCTTTGAATCCTGCCGCTCCAGCACCATGGATGTGGATATCACCAATCTTTCCGTGGAACGGCTTTGTGACAGGCCCTGCTTCGCCCGTGTGCGTGGCAGCATCCAGATCCCCATTGACATCCTCTTTACAGACAGCCGCTGCATTGAATATATCGGCAAGGGCACCGTTAACGTCAGCCGGGATGTGCTGCTGGCAGTTCCCGATGAATCCATCGTGCCCTTCTCCCTGGAAGGCATGGCAAGTGCAGTGTGCGTCGCTGGCTCCTATCAGGGAAACAATACCTTCCGGCTTACCGTCTGCGTGACCATCGTTCTGAAGGTGCTGGCCAAGGTAGAGATTCTCGTGCCAAGCTATGGCTTTTGCAGTATTCCCCCCTGCGAGGAATTTGCGGACAGCGTGTGTGATGAATTCTTCTCCCTGCCCCTCTTCCCTCCGGCTACGCTGTGCGATGAATCCAGCTTCACCAACACCTGCACCAATTGCAATTGCTCCGGCGGCTGCAATAACGGCTGCGGAAGTTGCTCCTGCAACCGTTGACAAAACAATACTTCATCAAAAGAAAAAAGCAGGGGCTTTCGCTCCTGCCTTTTTTATTCTTTTTCAGCCAATATCAACGTATTTTTCAGGCTTTCGTCGGTGCGGTTATTGCACCGCTGCATCACTTGCCATTGATCGTCTTTCATCTGCTCCGGTCTTTCTCTTCCCACAATCACACGGTATTGGGTTTCTCCCTGTATATTTTGCTTCCAGATATAAGTGGGTTCATAGGAAAGCCCTGTGATTTCCACGTCGCTGCCCTTGGCCTTTGCCTTCACATGCACCAATGCGCCGGACAGGTCATAGCCGTCCCGTGACTCTGTCAGTAAACTGCCCATGGAATAGAGGGTCAAGGAACGCCGGTTATCGCCGTTTTCATCTGCCGTGCTCAACCACGCCGCAGGCAAAAGCCGTTTGATGCCCGTGCCTACGATGATATCCGCCCCGGCTGCGGTTATATCCTTGGCCGTCAGCTGCATGGAATCGGTAATCTTATCGGCATCGGTGTTCTGCCAATGGATATACACCAACACCAGTTGACAGCCTTGGTTTCTGGCATTTTCAATCATCAGTTCCAATTCTGCCATATTATCCGCCGTCAGCATATTATTCCCGGCGGCAGATTGCAGGGTATTGGCGGCTTGCGTGCTCAATTTTTCCGAATAGCCTATGATGGCCATACGAATACCGTTCTGCTCCAGCATCAGCATTTGAGAGGCATTCTTGGCATTTACGCCGCTGACGGCCATGCCGTTTTGGTAAAGCGCGTCAGCGGTGTCCACAGCCGTCTGTGCGCCGCCTTTCAATACTGCATCCGCTTCCAGGATAGCCACATTGAACCCCGCCGTCCGCAAGGCCAAGGCTGCACTTGGGTTCGCCTGCTGGTCAGAATAGCTATGTTCCTTTGCCGTCAAGGCCTGCGGCATTACGGCAATGCGGATGTGCCCGGTATTATAAGCAGCCACATCCTGCAAAACCGCCTGATAGTTGCAGCTTTGCGTTTGCTTATCATAGGTGCTGTCGCCGATATTGCTTTCAAAGGCCGCCATCCCGGCCAGAGTCAGCGTCACTTCAGGGTTTGGCGTTGCCATGACGGGAGCCATCGTTGGCGCAGCGGTAGCCGCTGGAAGGGGGGGCAAGGACATGGTGGTCACTTTCACGTTTTCATCCATCATGGCGGATGTATCGCTCAAAAACGCATCCGAAAGGAGCCCTGCCATTTTCATGGTGGTCATAGGAATATCAGCATCGGAATGGAAAGCGGCATACAAAGAAACGCATCCAGCCAGCACTACGATGGTCAAAACAATGGTCAGGATGCTGGGAATGGACAGGCCTTTTCTCTTTTCTTTCATTGCCTCATCCCCCTATGATTATGCCGCCGGATGATTCTTCTCCCAAATGAGCCGCAGGCCATTGAGCGTCAAAAGCCCGTCAATCACGTCAATCACGCCAGCTTTTTCCGCAATCATTCTGGCCATACCGCCCGTCGCGATGACCTTGATTTTCTCATAGCCCATTTCTTTTTTCATTTGATTGACGATATAGTTCACTTGCCCCACATATCCGTTCAGCACGCCGGACTGCAAATTGGCAATGGTGGTTTTGCCGATCAGTGTTTCCGGCATCACCAGTTCAAAATGCGGCAGCTTCGCCGTGCCGGAAACCAAGGCTTCGCTGGTCAGCTTCACGCCGGGGCAAATACAGCCCCCAAGAAATGCACCCTTGTCATCCAGTGCGCCGAAGGTAGTGGCTGTGCCAAAGTCAATATAGATGCAGGGGCCGCCGTATAGGGTATAAGCCGCTACGGCGTTGCAGATACGGTCGCTGCCCAGTTCTCTTGGGTTTTCATATTTGATATCAATGCCCGTTTTCACGCCGGGGGCAACCACCATCGGCTCCATTCCCAAATAATCCCTGCACATATGCTCCACCGTGAAATTCACTGTGGGCACAACGGAAGACAGCATGATTCCTTCAATCTTTTTAACGTCAATCTTTTCATGATCAAACATCTGATGAATCATCACGCCCATTTCATCGCTGGTATATTTCCGGGTGGTGGAAAGCCGCCAGTAATGCACCATTTCCTTCCCTTCAAAAACAGCGATTTTGATATTGGTATTGCCGATATCCATGGTAAGAATCATGCTATTTTTCTCCCTTATTTTCAAATTAACCTGGCTTTTTTCAGTGTGGATCCAACGGCCCCTGTCAGCACCGTGGAAATTACCATTTCAATCACCGAATTGATGCCAACCGATGCTGCAATGAACACAAGGAAGCTCTTACCACCCATCATTTCCTGTACCTGCGGCGTATAGCCGAACAGCAATACCAACGCAGACATGAACAAAATGGTATTGAAAAGGGCGGCCGCAAGCCCTGTCACGGCATAGCAAATGCGCTCATCCATGATTTTTTTCAGCAGCTTATGCAGCAAAGCCGTCAAAACGCCCACCAGAATGCGGGTCACAACGCACAGAACAAAGGTGTAAAAAGGCTGCAGGTTCAGCAAAATTGCCCCAAAGGGATCGCCGCCAAACCAGCCAAAGCATGTAGAAAAAGAAAGCAGGCCGAAGATGCCGCCCACGATGGCCCCGCCGCTGACGCCCAAAGCAACCGCCGCAATGGCCACGGGAATCATGTTAAACGTGATGCAAAGGCCGCTCGCCATGGGAATTTTCACATAGGCAAAAACAAACTCCAACGCCAGCAGCAGCCCAAGTAACGTGATTCTGAAGGTCTTTTCCCGGTTTTTCATGTTCATTCCTCCGTTCAGGCTCCTTATTTCAGGATGCCCTACGCAAATTTTATTCTGCCTCCATCCTGTCCGGCCCGTAAGGTACCGGCAGCGGATATCAGCTTATATTTATTATACCAAATTTGCCCTCCCCTGTCAAAACATCCCCTGTTTCTTTCGTGTATTCCCATTGAAAAAGGAAGGAAATTGCTTTCCTTCCTTGTTTTGATTATTCAAGCCAGTCCGGCTTTTCTCGCCGTGCCTTTTGAATCATGGCATCGAAGAACAGCTGCACATTCTCGTCATTGCCGTTATTGACAGCAATCACAGCATACATGTTTCGGTTATCCACCATCATATCCGTCATGAACCCATAAAGGCTTTCCATAGGGATGCCGTAGAGATGCCGTTCTGTTTTCGTGGGCACATCATTTTCGTCATATTCCAGCACATATTCCTGATAGCCCTTTTCCAGATCAATCCCTGTCGCATCAATTTTGCCTTCTTCAATCAGCCCTTCCAGTGGAACGAAGGTTCCTTCCCTTGCAAAACGATGGAAATATTCTTCATCCAGCAGGTAAATATCCCCGTCCGCCGTGGCCACATGCACCACCATCTGCATAGACGCATTATATTCGTCGGTGAGCAAAAGGGTGGATGTATTCACTTCTTCCATATCCGGCACCACTTTATGCCAGATGGGCACCACAAAGCCGCGGATGCCTTCTTCCATGGCCGTCTCGCTCTGGATAAAAATATCAATCCGCTTGTCCGGGTCAGCCTGCGGCCGGGTCACCGTATAAATCAGCGACCATGCCGCCCACGCCGCAATAATCAGCAGCAAATACTTCCATCCGTGATAATCCAGATGATGCTTTAGTGTCTTTTTATTTACAGGGGTTGAAATTCGCATAAAGATTAAACTCCTCAGTCACGGGGCTTCATCGTGGGGAACAAAATAACTTCGCGGATGGTGTCGCTTCCCGTCAGCATCATCACGCAGCGATCCACGCCGATGCCCATACCGCCGGTGGGCGGCATGCCGTATTCCAGGGCGTTCAGGAAGTCTTCGTCCAGCATTTCCGCTTCGTCGTCGCCCCGCTCACGCAGCTCCAGCTGCTTTTCAAAGCGGCTGCGCTGGTCAATGGGGTCATTGAGTTCGGAATAGGCGTTGCCCATTTCGCTATGGCAGATAAAAGCTTCAAACCGTTCTGTCAGCCGGGGATCCTGCGGGCTGCGCTTGGTCAAGGGAGATACTTCCACGGGATACATGGTGATGAATGTAGGCTGAATCAGATGATCTTCCACCTTCTGATCGAAGCAGGCATAGAGGGCGTTCCCCCATGTCTTATCGGCGGTTTCAGCCAGCTCCACTCCCTTTGCCTTGGCGGCAGCCACGGCTTGTGCATCGTCGGAAATGGCATCAAAATCAATGCCCACATATTCCTTAACCGCTTCCACCATGGTCATGCGACGCCAGCCGGGAGCCAGATTGATCTTCTCGCCCATCCATTCCACATCATAGGTGCCCAAAATTTCCTTGGCTGCGCCGGAAATGATGCCTTCACAGATATCCATCATGTCATGGAAATCGGCATAGGCCTGATACAATTCCACGGAAGTAAATTCCGGGTTGTGCTTGGGGTCCATGCCCTCATTGCGGAAAATGCGGCCGATTTCATACACCCTGTCCATGCCGCCCACGATCAGCCGCTTGAGCGGCAGCTCTGTTGCGATACGCATATACATATTGATGTCCAAGGTGTTATGATGGGTCACAAAAGGCCGTGCCGTGGCACCGCCGGCGATGGTGTTCAGCACCGGGGTTTCCACTTCGATATAGCCCATATTATCAAGATAATTGCGCATGAACTTGATGAACTGGGAGCGAATGATGAAATTCTTTTTCACTTCCGGATTCACGATCAAGTCCAGATACCGCTGGCGGTAACGCAAATCAGTATCCACAAGGCCGTGGAACTTTTCGGGCAGCACCTTCAGGGATTTGCTCAGCAGCGTCATTTCCTTCACATGGATGGACACCATGCCGGTCTTGGTGCGGAAAGGAATGCCTTTTACGCCGAAAATATCGCCGATATCGCTCTTTTTGAAGGCGGCATAGGCTTCTTCGCCCAAATCGTCACGGGTTACATAAATCTGGATATTGCCCTGCTGATCCAGCAGGCTTGCAAAAGAAGCTTTGCCCATCACACGGCGGCTCATCATCCGGCCGGCCACAGACACTTTAACAGGCTCATGATCGTCAACGAAATTGCCGATGATGTCCTGGCTATAGTGCGTCACATCATAATGGGTAATCACAAAGGGATCCTGCCCTGCTTCCTGCAGCGCAGCCAGCTTTTCCCGGCGAATCTGCTCCTGCTCGGAATAGGTGGGAGCATTCATTTCCTGGGCCATATCAATCAAACCTCATTTCTCTTTTGCGTAAAAATCAGCGGCGGATGCCCAGAATCTTCAGGGTCATGATGCCATCAGGAGCTTCCACCGTTACGGTTTCACCCGTTTTATGCCCAAGCAGAGCTGCGCCCACGGGGCATTCATTGCTGATTTTGTTGGTCATGGGATCGCTTTCATGGGCACCCACGATGGTATATTCTTCTTCATCGCCATCTTCCACAAACAGCACCTTCACAATGGTGGCCACGTTCACAGAATCGGTGGATACGTTCTCGTCGTCCACCACGATGGCGGTATGGATGGCATTTTCCAGCTCCATAATTTCCGCTTCCAGGCGGCTCTGCTCGTTTTTTGCTTCGTCATATTCGGCGTTTTCGCTCAAATCGCCAAAGCCACGGGCGATGCTGATCTGCTCCGCCACTTCGGCACGGCGAACCGTGGTCAAGTAATGGAGCTTTTCTTCCATTTTGCGCATCCCTTCGGGAGAGACCACCGTCTTATTGTGATATTCGTGTTTTTCGCTCATTGTTTCGTTCCTCCTCATATTTTTAGGCTGATATCCCGCCTGATGCCTTCTTTCTCATCTCATTTCGAGCATCGGCGGCTGTGCGTTTGTCTTTGCGTTTCGTTGTGCTGTGTAATGGCATTGAGCATTTGGGAATGCTGCTTTCCTTCCAGCAGACAACATTTATTTATTATACATGAAACAGCTCTGAAATGCAACTGTCATAAGGCTTTTTTTGAGTCATCGCTGTAACTAATTTGTGTGTATTTTTTGATTTTTATTACCTTCTTTGATTGATGTGCCATTGCAGCCGCTTCCATGCCATTTTCATCTCCAGCCACACATCCTTCCCAAAGAACAGGAAGAAGGGCAGCAGCGAAAAAATAAGCGCAACCTTGCCCGAAAGGGGCGATACAAGAAAGGAATACAGCAGAATCACCGCATCTGCAATACCGATCCATTTCACCTTCACCGGCAAAAAGAAAAACAGCGTGAACTGCATTTCGGGATACAGCATAGCAAAGCAGAGCAGCAGCGAAAGATTCAAATAATAATTCGTGGCCACACCTGTCAGAAACCCGGCAACGATATTACCCAGAATGCCAATGGCGTAATAGATATTGAACCGTGCGCTGCCCCATCTGTTTTCCAGGGCTGTGCCGAGAAAATAATAAAAATACAGGTTAATCAGAATGAAAAAAAGGCTTCCTGTGGGCGGCAGGGCCACAAAGGTGATCAGCCGCCAGATTTGCCCTTGCAAAATCAATTCCCGGTTGAAATACAAAAGCTCGCTGGCACTGCGCAGGGGCAGTAAATCCAGGATAAAAACGCCCAGCATGGCAAAGCACAGATATTTCATCAATTCCGGGATATAGTGCCTTCCCATCTTCCTTTCCAATTGATTCAAAAAGCGCATTTTTCTTTCACCTCCCTTTCAGTATACCCCATTGAGCAGAAAAGTCAATCATTGACATATTTTCAACACAAAAAGCGGCCTCTGCGCTTTTTGCACAAAGACCGCCTATGTTTCAAGAGATTCAATTACCGGGCGTTTGCAACAGCCAGTTCCAAAGCTTTGAGGAAGCTGGTAACGATGATGGAGCAGCTGGTCTTGGCATCGGCATCGGCCAGCTTGCCGTCTTCGCCCAGTTCAGTGCCCAGCACTTCTTCCACCGTCTTGCCAATGCAATAGGCTTCAAAAGCAGCAGCCTGGGTGTACCATTCGCCTGCAGGAGCCTTAGCATAAGCCACCATGCCATAGTTTTCCTTCAGTTCCACCTTGGAAGCAAACACTTTGCCGGCTTCTGTCAGCACTTCGCCCTTGGCATTGAAGCCCAGCTTGGACTGGGTCATGTCAAAGCGGATGTTCTTGATCACATTGCCTTCGCCAAGAATCACGGTGCAGGTGGTGGCTTCCAGTTCAAACTGGCCATCATACATATCGCCGTCTTCTTCGTAGGCAGCTTCTGCGCCCTTGAGCTCGGTATAAACGCCCATACCCATCGTTTCAGCGGAAGCATTTGCCATGGCGAAAACGCCCAGCATAAGGGACAGAGCCAGAACCACGACCAACAGTTTCTTTGCCATTTAAGTCAACCTCCAAAAAATAATTGTTTTCGTTTTGTATTATACACTATTTCACATCAGATAAACAAGCCTATTTTGCCTAATTCAGCACAAAAGTATGCTATTTTATTTCTTTATTGTTTTTTTCTGCTTTCCTTTCTTCTTTTCCTTGCGAATGTGCTGTTTATTTGTTATAATGTATAATGTGTTTTAAGCGCAGATATTATTTTATTGAAATGAGTTAAACCATGAAACGATGGATGACGCTTCTTCTTGCAGTAATTTTGTTTTTGTGTTCCTTTCCAGCCCATGCCGAAACAAAATTCTCCCGTAATATCTTTGGCTTTTTTGATACAGTCACAACACTGATGGGCTATACGGATTCCGAGGAATCCTTTGATCATGTTTGCCGTAAGGTGACGGACAAGCTGCAGTCCCTCCATCGTCTGTTCGATGGCTATAACAGCTATCCCAATCTCCATAATCTCTGGTATCTGAACCGCCATGCGGCCAAAGAGCCGGTGGTGGTGGATGATGTCTTTTTCGATTTGCTTGCAAAATGCCAGCAAATGCAGTCCACCCCCGGCTATGAAAAGGTCAATATCGCCATGGGCAGCGTTTTGACCCTCTGGCATGAGGCAAGGGAAAACGGCACCCTGCCGGAGAAGGAAGCCCTTTCCGCTGCCGGAGAGCATATGGATTTTTCCAAGCTGGTGCTGGACAGCGAAAACAAAACCGTCTTCTTTTCCGATCCCAAGCTGAAGCTGGATTTGGGTGCCGTGGCCAAGGGCTATGCGGCTGATCAGGTAAAGGAAATTCTTTATCAGGAAATGCCCGCTTTCCTCATCAGCTTGGGCGGCAATGTCTATTGCGGCGATGCGCCCATGGACGGCCGGAAACGCTGGGGGGTCAGCGTCCAGTGCCCGGATCAAATTACCCCCATTCAGCCCGGTTCCGATATGCTGGATGTGCTCTACGCCACAAACCTTTCCCTTGTCACCAGTGGCGATTATCAACGCTTTATGGAAATTGACGGCGTGCGCTATCACCACATCATCGACCCCGATACCCTCATGCCGGCAAGCCATTTGCGTGCCGTGACGGTGGTTTGCGAAAGCGGCCTGAAGGCCGATTATCTCTCCACCCTTCTTTTCCTGCTTCCCTTTGAGGAAGGAAAAGCCCTTGTGGAAAGCCTGCCTGATACCGAAGCATTGTTTGTATTATCAGACGGCAGCTTGTATCTGACCGACGGGCTGAAATTAATGGCGCAATCCCACGGCGCATCTGCCCGGTGAAAAGAGGAATGCCATGTTTCGCAAAAAAGATGTGCTTTTGATCGGCCTTGTGCTGCTAATGGCAGCCGGTATCTTTTTATTTCAGTTCCTGTCCGCAAAGAACACCCATGCCGCAGGTTTTGTGCGCATTTGGGTGGACGGCAGCGTATACCGGGAAATTCCCCTTGGCAAAGCGCAGGACATCGCCATTTTGCAGGAAAACGGCTGTGAAAACATCCTGTATCTGACAGAAAACGGCTTTTTCATGCAAAGTGCCAATTGCTCCAATCAGCTGTGCATCGGCCAGGGAGAAGTGAATGAAGATAATTATCCCCTGCGCTCCCTCGGCACTCATGTTTTGTGCCTGCCCAACCGTGTGGATGTGGAGCTGGTGCTGGAGAACGTTACCCCGGCTTCGGATGCGCCGGATATCTGATTGTCAGGGAGGAACCATGAACACCCGTAAAATCACCCTGCTTGGCATAATGCTTTCCCTGATGCTGATCCTCGGCTTTGTGGAAAGGCAGTTTGTGCTGGTGCCGCAGGCTCCGGCCATCAAGCCCGGCTTTTCCAATATTGTTCTGATGTATGCCCTCTATTACCTCGGCTGGCCCTCTGCATTGCTTCTGCTTTTCCTGAAGGTTTTACTCAGCGGGCTGCTCTTTGCCGGGGTCAGCGGTATGGCCTATGCCTTTTGCGGCGGCATGCTGGCCTTCCTTATCATGCTGCTTTTACACAAGAGCAAAAGCCTTGGCATTCCCGGCGTCAGCGTTGCTGGGGCTGCGATGCACATGATGGGGCAAATTCTCTGCTCAAGGCTGCTGCTTGGCAGCTGGGCTGCCGCTGTGCAGCTTCCCCTTCTTCTCGTTTCCGCCGTTATCACCGGCGTTCTCAATGGCGTGATTACTGCCCATGTAATCCGTGCCCTCAATCAAACAAAGCTGCCTTTCCTTCCCAAAGGGAAAGCAGATAAGGAGGTAAAAACCAAGTGAAGAAAAAACTCCCTGCCTTTCTGGTGCTGCTGGTAATTACGCTGATTGCCGGGCTGGTGCTGGGCGGAACCTACCAAATCACCAAAGACCCCATCGATACCCAAGCCCTGCAGGCTGCTGAAAATGCCAGAAAAGCTGCCCTGCCCATGGCTGAATCTTTTTCCGAAATTCCTCTGCCGGAGGGCAGCAAGCTCTCCTGGTGCTATGAAGGCAAAAAGGGCGATGAACTCGTCGGCTATGTGGCCATGTGCAAGGTGCAAGGCTTTGGCGGCGAAGTGGAAGTGATTGCCGGGGTGGATACCAACCTCGTGATTACCGGCGTGAATGTGGGCGGCAGCAATTTCTCCGAAACCGCTGGTTTGGGTGCCAAGGCAAAGGATGCCGCTTTCACTGATCGCTTTCTTGGCAAAACGGCACCGCTTCGCATTATCAAGGCTGGCGATAACGCTGCCGATAATACGGTGGACGCCATCACCGCAGCCACCATTACCTCCAGTGCTGTCAATGGCGGCGTGAATAATATTTCTGCTTATATCAAATCCCTCCTCTTCCCCGAAACGGAAGCAGAAGGAAGCGAAGCCGCTTATGTCACCTTCGGCGCATCCTCCAAGGGCTATAAGGGGCCGGTCTGGGTGGATGTGGCTTTCGATACGGAAGGAACAATCCTCTCCCTTTCCGTGGGCAATGAAAAGTTCCAGGAGACGGAAGGTGTGGGCACGCAGGTGAAGGACGAAGCTTTTACCGCCCAGTTTATTGGCAAGAAGGCTCCCGTCGCCATGGAAGATATCGACACCATTACCGGGGCTACCGTTTCTTCCACTGCCGTTGTCAATGCCGTGAACAAGGCCTATGACAAATATCTGGCCGCCGATGACCCGGCGCAGGAAGCCATTCCAGAAGAAAAAGCCCCGGAAGCTGGTGCTGTGCCTGTCACGGGTGAGGTTTTTGGCGCATCCGCCAAGGGCTATAAAGGCCCTGTTTGGGTAGATGTCACCTTTGATGCCGATGGCAAAATCACGTCCCTTTCCGTGGGCAATGAGAAGTTCAAAGAAACGGATGGCTTGGGCACGCAGGTGAAAGAAAAAGCCTTTACCAGCCAGTTTATCGGCAAACAAGCTCCCGTTTCCATGGAAGATATTGACGCCGCCACCGGAGCTACCGTCTCTTCCAACGCCGTGGTCAATGCCATCAATAAGGCTTATGAAAAATCTCTGGGTCAGGAATAACCCATATCAATTCTGAAAACGAGGTGCATTCCTTCATGAAAAAAACATTCAAACGGGGCGGCATTCATCCCCTGCATCATGAAGGCAGCGGCAAGCTGCCCACCAGGGATAAGCCCATTGAAGATTATGTGTCTGATAGCGTGGTCATCCATATGGCCATGAATATTGGTGCCCCGGCCACCCCCTGCGTGAAAAAGGGTGATTATGTGAAAGTGGGTCAGGTCATCGGCACAGCAAACGGCTTTATGAGCGTTCCTGTCCACGCCAGCATTTCCGGCGAAGTGACCGCCGTGGAGCAGATTCCCTACCTTGGCGCAAGCCCTGTGATGGCCGTTTCCATTAAAAACGATTTCACCGATACTTGGGAAGAATTAAAACCCCTTGGCTCTGTGGAGCAGGTGGACCCCTCCCTTGTGATTCCCGCCATCCAAAACGCCGGTATCACCGGCATGGGCGGCGCATCCTTCCCCACCCATGTGAAGCTCACCTTCCGGGAAGGGGCCGTTTGCGATACGATCATCGTCAATGGTGCCGAATGTGAAACTCATCTCACCGCCGACCATCGACTGATGATCGAAAACAGCGTCCGCATTGTTGACGGCCTGCGTGCTGTGATGCGTGCGCTGAATGTGGATAAGGGCGTTATCGCCATCGAAGATAATAAACCCGAATCCATTGCCGCCATGGAAAAGGCCGCCAACGGCCGGGATGGCGTTGTGGTGCAGGTATTGAAAACCAAATACCCTCAAGGCGGTGAAAAGCAGCTGATTGAAGCCGTAACAGGCCGTCAGGTGCCTGCCGGAAAATTGCCCATTGACGCCCATGTGGTGGTGCTCAATGTAGGCACCTGCGCCGCCATTGCCGATGCCATCATTGACGGTACGCCCCTTGTGAGCCGTATCTGCACGGTCACCGGCTGCGTGCGCAATCCCAAAAACCTTCGCATCCGTGTGGGTACTGTAGTGGAGGATATGATCGGTGCCTGCGGCGGCTTCTCCGAAAACCCCGGCAAGGTGTTTTTCGGCGGTGCCATGACGGGCATTGCCATCCCCAATATCTCTACCCCCACCGCTAAGTCCACCAACGGCGTGGTTGTGCTGTCGGAGCAGGATGCCAAGTCCTTGGACGAAAGTGCCTGCATCCGCTGCGGCCGTTGCGTGGCCGCCTGCCCTGTCGGCCTCAACCCTTACCAAATCAAAGTAGCCGCTGACGCAAGCGACTTTGCCGCTGCCGAAAAGCTGCATGTGATGGACTGCATGCTGTGCGGCTCCTGCGCTTTTGTGTGCCCTGCCCGCCGCTGGCTCACGCCTTCCTTCCGCTTTGCCAAGGAAAAGATTACAGCCGAAAAGCGTGCACAAGCCGCCAAAGCCGCCGCTGAAAAAGGAGGTGCTGCGAAATGAATTTGAGAATTTCCACCGCTCCCCATTATCATCATCCCATTACCACCAATCGCCTGATGCTGTATGTGCTGCTTTCGCTGCTTCCAGCCACTGCCTTTGGCATTTACGCCTTCGGCATCCCGGCAGCCGTGCTGATTGCCATCTCCTGCGCAACTGCTGTGCTTTGCGAGTTTTTGTGGCAGAAGATTGCTAAAAAGCCTGTCCGCATCGGCGATTGCTCCGCCCTTGTTACCGGCCTCATTCTGGCTCTCAATCTTCCGGCTAATGCGCCCTGGTGGCTGGCGGTGATCGGCAGTGCCTTCGCCATCCTGATTGTAAAGCAGCTTTTCGGCGGCATCGGCGATAACTTCCTGAACCCTGCCATTGCTGCCCGTGCGGTGCTGCTGGCCTCCTGGCCTGTGCATATGACCCGCTATGTAGTCCCCACCTTCTTTGAAGCAGGCGTTGATGCCGTCACAGGGGCTACCCCCCTTGCAACTCGCTCGGCAGAGCTCATGGATCTTTTCATGGGGCGCATTCCCGGCTGTATCGGCGAAGTGAGCAAGATTGCTATTTTGTTGGGTCTCCTCATTCTCCTTGTTACCAAGACCGTCACATGGCATATCCCCGTGACGATGGTGGCAAGCGTCTTCGTCTTCTCCTGGCTCTTTGGGGCAGATCCCGTGTATGCCATTCTTTCCGGCGGCGTGTTGTTTGGTGCCGTGTTCATGGCAACGGATTATGTCACCTCCCCCATGACCAGGATGGGCCAAGTGATTTACGCTTTCGGCATTGGCCTTATCATTGCCGTTATCCGTAATTTCGGTGCCTATCCCGAAGGGGTCACTTACGGCATTCTGTTAATGAATGTGGCTACGCCCCTCATTGATCGTTTCACACCCCAAAAGATATACGGCTATCAGAAGGAGGTTAAAAAAGCATGAGTGAAGAAAAACTCCGTTTGGGGAAAGTGGTTTCCAACGGTATCATCACCGAAAACCCCACCTTCCGTCTGGTGCTGGGTACCTGCCCCACCCTTGCCGTCACCACAAGTGCCATAAATGGCCTTGGCATGGGTGCTGCGGCTACGTTCGTGCTCATCTGCTCCAATTTAGTGATTTCCCTGCTGCGCAATTTCATCCCCGATAAGGTGCGTATTCCTGCGTTTATCGTGGTCATCTGCACGTTCGTTACCATGGTGCAGCTTTTGATGCAGGCCTTCATTCCTTCCCTGTATGATGCCCTCGGCATCTTCATTCCCCTCATTGTGGTAAACTGCATCATTCTGGCCCGTGCGGAAGCCTTTGCCAGCAAGAACGGCCCTGTTGCTTCCGTGTGCGACGGCCTTGGCATGGGGCTTGGCTTCACGCTGGCTCTGGTGATTCTTGGCTCCATCCGTGAGCTGATCGGCAATGGCAGCATCTTCGGCATGAATGTGCTGGGTGCATCCTATGAGCCCATGCTGCTGATCGTGCTGGCTTCCGGCGGCTTCCTCACGTACGGCCTGATGCTGGGGCTTTTCAATCTGTTAGTCAAAAAGCTGGAACAAAAGAAATCCCGGAAGGAGGCTGACCTGGCATGACGGAAATTATGAGCATCCTGCTTTTCTTTGTCAGCTGCGTTCTGACGAATAACTTCATCTTCTCCCGGTTTCTTGGCTGCTGCCCCTTCCTTGGCGTGAGCAATAAGGTGGAGACCAGCGTTTCCATGGGGCTTGCCGTAACTTTCGTGATGACAATCGCTTCCCTCTTTTGTTACATGATTTACAATTGGCTGCTGATTCCGCTGAACATCACCTTCATGAGCACCATTGCTTTCATCCTGGTAATTGCTGCTCTGGTTCAGTTCGTAGAAATGTTCCTGAAAAAATCCAGCCCCACGCTGTATGGTGCCCTCGGCATTTATCTGCCCCTCATCACCACCAACTGCGCCGTGCTGGGCGTTGCCACGCTGAACATGAATAACGGCTATAACCTGCTCTATTCCGTGCTCAACGGCACTTTCTCCGCCCTTGGCTTCACGCTGGCTATCGTGCTGATGGCAGGCGTCCGGGAGCGTCTGGAAAGCAGCCATATCCCCGATTGCATGAAAGGCTTCCCCATCACGCTGGTTTCCGCAGGGCTCATGGCTGTTGCCTTCATGGGCTTCAGCGGCTTGGTATAAAGGAGGGAAAGCAAGATGATCATTTTATATGCCGGATTATTGCTGGGTGCGTTAGGGCTGATTTTCGGCGGCGTGCTCACCTTTGCCTCCAAGAAGTTCCATGTGGATGTGGATGAGCGCGTGGGACAAATCAAGGATTGCCTCGGCGGTGCCAATTGCGGTGCTTGCGGCTATGCCGGGTGCGATGCCTTTGCCCAGGCCGTGGTGGACGGCAAGGCTCCTGTCAATGGCTGTGCGCCTGCCGGTGCCAAGGGCATTGAAAAAATCAGCCGCATCATGGGCGTGGAAGCCCCGGAAGGTGAACGGTTGGTGGCTCGTGTGCTCTGTCAGGGCGAAAAGGGCATTGCCATGGATCGCTATGAGTATGACGGGTATAAGAGTTGTGCTGTGGCTGCTTCTTTGGCCGGCGGCCCCAAGGCCTGCCGCTTCTCCTGCATCGGCCTTGGCGATTGTCAGGATAAGTGCAAATTTGACGCTATCAAAATGGAAAACGGTATTGCCAATATTGACCCCGATAAGTGCACCGCCTGCGGTGTGTGCGTAAAGGCTTGCCCCCGCAACGTCATTTCTCTGATGCCTGTATCCCAGTCCGTCATCGTGCGCTGCCGCAATACGGATACTGCCCGTGCTGCCCGTGCTGTGTGCATGGATGCCTGCATCGGATGCGGCCGCTGCAAGAAGGAATGCAAGTATGAAGCCATCGTTGTGGAAAACGGCTTGGCGCATATCATCAATGATAAATGCACTCGCTGCGGCGAATGTGCTGCCGTTTGCCCCTGCAAATGTATCATAATTGAATAAATGAGTGACATTTTCTGCTACACAGCAGGAAAAACGCATTTCTTACAGAATGAAACAGAGCGATGTTTTGCCCATCGCTCTGTTTTATTTTGATTGGATTGGAGAAGGTTCATGAACACTTATGAAAACCTGACACTTGATCAGGAAAGAGCCCTTTATGGCATTCATCATGCCGGGGTGAAAAACTGCTTATTCGACGGCCCTGCCGACGGTGAATCCGCCCTGAAAGAAACCCATCATCTGCATATTGAAAACTGCGATTTTCACCTGCGCTATCCTCTCTGGCATATGGCGGATTCTACCATGGTCAACTGCCGCATGACGAGCACCTGCCGGGCTGCCCTTTGGTACGATCAGGGTGTTGAGATTCACAAATGCTCTTTGGGCGGCACCAAGGCCGTCCGGGAATGTGATGACACCGTCATTACCGATACCGATATCCATTCCTCGGAATTTGGCTGGTATTGCCGGGGGCTCACCATGCAGCACTGCGATTTGTCGTCCGAATATCCATTCCTGAACAGCAGCCATATGCTCTTTGAACAGTTCACCATGACTGCCAAATATTCTTTCCAGTATTGCACCGATACCATCATCCGCCATTCTCATCTGAAAACAAAAGACGCCTTCTGGCACAGCAAGAACATCCGGGTGGAAGACAGCATCGTCCAAGGGGAATACCTTGGCTGGTATTCCGAAAACCTCCATCTTATCCGCTGCAAAATCATCGGCACCCAGCCTCTTTGCTATTGCAAAAATCTGGTGCTGGAGGATTGTGAAATGGTGGATGCGGATTTGTGCTTTGAAAGAAGCTCGGTGCAAGCCACCATCAAAGGCAGCCTCATCAGCGTCAAAAATCCCTTGGCTGGCAGCCGTATCGTGGCAGACCAAATCGGCGAAATCATTCAGGAAGAAGGCTTCGAGGACGCAGTCATCCAAACCCGATAAGCTATATATTCCCCATACAAAACGGCTTCTCTGCTTCGTGTCAGGCATCGAGAAGCCGTTTTTTTCGTCAATTTTATAAGATTCTGTTACAAAATTTGTCGAAAGTTATTCTTTTGGTTTAATTTTTATTGATATTTTTATTCTTTTATTTATAATTTTTACCATAGATGGATGAATTTGTTTCACCTTATCTTAGCGAGCGGAATCTTGTTGGATTCCCTCAATCCATGCAGAAAGGACTGAGTTCCATTATGGCCCAACTGAAGGTGGCAATCATTGACGACAACGCAGAAATACGAGAGCAATTAGCACATTTTTTGAAAGAGGAAAGAAGCATTTCCGTTATCGGTGAAGCAGATAATGGGCTGGACGCCGTCACGCTGATCCGGGAACAGCGTCCTGACCTCATTCTTCTTGATATGATTATGCCCGGCATGGACGGCTTTGGTGTTTTGCAGCATATTCAAACCCTGCCCAAAGATCGGCGTCCCCATGTGATTGCCATCACAGCCCTTGGCCGGGACGATTTCATTCGCCGTGCCATTGCCCTTGGCGTGTCTTATTATATGGTCAAGCCCATCGAGCTCAATACCCTCATGGATCGCATCCGTGATGTGATTCGCCTGTCTGATCAGCCGTCTTCTCCCCTTCCCCTTCTGCCCTTGCCCGGCTCCACCATGGAAGACAAACTCTCCAACATCTTCCTCTCCATCGGCATCCCGGCACATATCAAGGGCTATCAATTCCTGCGTGAAGCGGTGAAGCTGGTGGTGGAAGACCATACCCTCATCGGAGCCATCACCAAGGAGCTTTACCCTGCCATCGCTCACCGCTTTGCCACCACACCTTCCAAAGTGGAGCGTGCCATCCGCCACGCCATCGAAGTGGCGTGGAACAGAGGCCGTGTGGACGTGCTGAACAAAGCCTTCGGCTGCACCGTGGCCCTTCCCGGCGAAAAGCCCACCAATGGGGAATTTATTGCCCTGCTTGCTGATAAACTGGCGGCAGATAAAATCGCTTGAAATTATTTGAGAACCAAACGAAAAGCGTCTCCTGAAACGAAAAGCTTCAGAAGACGCTTGATTTTTATAACGCCCGGTTTGCACCGTCCACCGATAACCCTTGCGCATCGAAAGGCAGGAAGGAGAAGCGGAACGCTGTTTCTTCTTTCAGATACAGCCGCAGGTTTTCTTCCGGTTCCGGGCCGCAGGAATTGCTGCCCAGAGGCCCCATGCGCCCATCCAACAGCAGCGTAATCTTTTCATCTCGTCCCAGCTCATAAGTGTGCTGGGCAGATGTCAGCATTTCCGGCGTATAGTGATGGGCACTGAAGCTGAACCTTTCCCCTTTCACCATCAGCCCCAAACCTTGCGAATTCAACAGCACCGCAAATTCCGTATCTTCGTGGCTTCCGTTCTCTTGCGGACGCACATAGGGCTCGTGGGTTTCATCCACCGTCATTTCAAAGCGGCCGATCAGGGCTCCCGTCTTCTTGTCGGGATAGCTCTCCATGGGACCTCTGCCCTGCCAGATGAGCCGGTCAAAGCTGCCGTCAATGCCCATTCGCACGCCCAGTCTGGGCAGATATTCTGCAATTTCTTTCAGCGGCAGATAGGCAATATCCAATTGAATTGCCCCGTCCCCGGTGATTGAGTACTTTTGCGTCACCCGGAAAAGCGGCGGCGTGGTCTTCTGGCCGTAAACGCCGGAAATCGTCACTTCTGCGCCGTTATCCGTTTCCCTTGCCTCCAGCATATCGTTTCGGCAAAGCAGCCTGTTCAGGCCCATTCTGTCCCATTTGCCGCCAATCCCGGCAAAACCGTTGTCGTTATCCGTAGGCGCACGCCAGAAATTGGCTTTCAAGCCCTCCGCCATGATCTCCTTCCCCTGATAGGAAAGGCTCCGCAGGCCTTCCCGGTCAAAGGAAGCCACACTGTCTCCTGCCTTCACCTGCCATCCAAAGGGCACTTTTTCCATGCTCACAGGCTTTCTCGGCAAAAGGATTTTCTTCTCTTCTTTGCCCTTTTCCAGCACAATCTGATCCACCGCAACCACATGGCCGCTCTTGGCCCATAAGGTATCCTGCTTGAGCGTAAAGACGAAGTTCAGCACGGCTCCCTTTTCATATGCACCAAGCTGCAGCTGCACTTCTTCTTTTTCTCCGGCAGCACCAGAAAGCTCCAAATCCTCCTGCTGCAAAACGTCTTTCCCCTTTACCAGCTGCCAATGACAACGGAAGAAGGAAAGCGGAGCAAAATCCATCGTGTTCCAAAGGGAAATAAGCCCCTTCTCTTCATCCAGCATGGTAACACGCACAGGCCGCAGCACATGCTTGTATTCCATCAGCCCTGTATGGGGCGTCCTGTCCGGATACACAAGGGCATCCACGCAGAAGCAGCTGTCATGAGGCCATTCGCCAAAATCGCCGCCGTAAGCAAAATACGGTTGACCGTCTTTTTCCTGCAAAATGCCGTGATCTGCCCATTCCCAGACGCAGCCGCCCATCATCCGTTCGTTGGCGTACATCAATTGCCAATAGCTTTCCAAGCCGCCGGGTCCGTTGCCCATGGCATGGCAATATTCACACAGAAAGAAGGGGCGATGCGGGAATTTTTCCGTTTTTTCCTTCATCCCATCCAGCCATTCATACATCCAGCTGCTCACTTCGCTGGTGACAGCTTCCCTGTCCCCTTCATAATGGATGGGCAAATCGTCTATCTTCCGCATGGCCTCTGCCATGGCCACATGATTGCAGCCATAGCCTGCCTCATTGCCCAAGGACCACATAATCACGCAAGGATGATTTCTGTCCCGTTCAATCATCCTGGTGCCCCGGCTAACAAACTGCTTTTCCCATTTGGGGTCTCTGGCGATCAGGCTGTAATCCTCAAATTCCACCACGCCGTGACATTCCAAATCCGTTTCGTCCACCACATACAGGCCGTATTCATCACACAGCTCCAGAAACCTTGGGTCGTTGGGGTAATGGCTGGTGCGGACGGTGTTGATATTATGCTGTTTCATCAGCTGAATATCCTTCACCATTTCGTTCACCGGCGTATAGAACCCCAGCACGGGGTGGGTATCGTGGCGGTTGACGCCCTTGCATTTGATGTTTTTGCCGTTTACATAGAAAATACCGTTCTTGATTTCCACCTTTTTGAAGCCGATTTTTTGTTTTTCCCATTGCCCGTCCACGGAAACCAGCAGCGTATAGAGGTTCGGCATTTCTGCACTCCATTTTTTCACATGCTGCACTTTTCCGCTGCAAATGCCTTCCCCGTTTTCGATAGCAATTGTCCCTTCTGCAACAGCGTTTTTGCCGTCCAGCAAACGGAACGAAACTTCCTTGACCCCCTGTGCATTTACCTGCAACGTAAACAAGCCGTCCTGGAAATCTTCGGAAAGGGTTGTTTTCATCACGATGTTTTTAATCCGCTTTTCGCCAAAGGAAATCAGGCTCACATCCCGGAAAATGCCGCAATGCCGCCACATATCCTGATCTTCCAGATACGTGCCGTCGGAATACTGCAAAACAACCACTTTCAGCCGGTTTTCGCCATCCTCAAGGGCATCTGTAATATCAAATTCGCTGCAAAGATGGGGGCATTTGGCAAAACCCACCAGCGTTTCGTTTACATAAGCATAATAACAGCTGGAAACGCCGTCAAAGCGCAGGATGGTTTTCCTGCCTTGGAAGCTCTCCGGCAGCACAAACGTCCTTTCATACACCCCCACCCTCGTTTCATCCGGCACAAAGGGCGGATCGTAAGGAATGGGAAAGCGAACGTTGGTATACTGGGGCTTATCATACCCCTGCAGTTGCCAAACGCCGGGCACCTGAATCTTGCCCTTTTCTCCTTCTCCCTGATCCCCGGAAAGCTCCTTTACTTCTTTCCAAGATTGATAAAAGGTGAAATCCCATGTGCCGTTCAAAAGATAAAAGTGAGGCGAAAGAGCCCTTTCCCCAAGGAGAGCCCTCTCTTCATCCGGGTATGGCACGATGGTCGTCCGCATGGGCAGGCGATATAAATCGGTACAATTCAAATCCTGAAATTCGTAACGCATAAAAAGTTTCCTCCGTATGCTTTTTTCTTTTATTTTATCATATGTTCGCACATTTTGAAAGCATTCTCCATAAAAAAGAACCCGATTTTTCATCAGGTTCTTCTGTTCATTATTCCACTGTTTCCAGCCATTTTTCGCCCAATTCCACAGCCATCAATACCCTTTCCGGTGCAGGGCCGCCAATCAGGTTTCTGGCAGAAACGCAGGTGTTCAGGGAAATGGCATCGTACACATCGTCTTCGAAAGCGTTGGAAAGCTGTTTCAGCTCCGCAAGGCTCATTTCGTCAATGGCGCAGCCCTTGGAAAGGCACAGGGCAACCAGCTGGCCCACGATGCTGTGGGCATCCCGGAAGGGCACACCCTTCTTCACCAGATAATCGGCGCAGTCGGTGGCATTGGCAAAGCCGTCATTGGCACTCTTTTTCATATTTTCGGTGCGGAAGGTGGCACTGGCCAGCATTTCATGGAACACATGCAGGCACTTGACAATGGTATCCCGTGCATCAAAGAAGCTTTCCTTATCTTCCTGCATATCCTTGTTATACGCCAGCGGAATGCCCTTCATGACCGTCAAAAGTGCCATCAGATCGCCGTACACCCGGCCAGTTTTCCCCCGAATCAGCTCCGCCACGTCCGGGTTCTTTTTCTGGGGCATCATGGAAGAACCGGTGGAGAACCCATCGTCCATCACCATGAAGCCAAATTCAAGGCTGCTCCAAAGCACACATTCCTCGCAGAAACGGGACAGGTGCATCATGCTGATGGAGGCAGCAGCCATGTATTCCAAAAGGAAATCACGGTCGCTGACGCCATCTAAACTATTCATGGAAACGGCGGCAAAGCCCAGCTCCTTGGCGGTCAATTCCCTGTCCAAGGGGTAGGTGGTTCCGGCCAGTGCGCCGGAGCCAAGGGGCGACACATCCGCCGCCTTCTTGGCGTTTTGGAAGCGGATAATATCCCGCTTGAACATTTCAAAATACGCCAGCAGATGATGCCCCAGCGTCACGGGCTGGGCACGCTGCAAATGGGTGTAGCCGGGCATGACGTCCCCTGCGTGCTTCTTGGCCAGTTTCAGCAATGTTTCTTCCATTTCGCAAAGCAGTGCTATGGTTTCGTCGCAGCAGTCTTTCGCATACAGGTGCATATCCAAGGCCACCTGATCGTTCCGGCTGCGTCCGGTATGAAGCCGCTTTCCGGCATCGCCGATACGCTCGGTCAGCAGGCTTTCCACGTGCATGTGAATATCTTCGCTGCTGGCAGGAAAATCCACTTTGCCAGCCTTGATATCGTCCAGAATCGCAGCAAGGCCTTTTTGAATCGCCGCTTCGTCTTCTGCGGAAATAATGCCCTGCTTGCAAAGCATTTTGGCGTGGGCCATACTTCCCTTGATATCCTGCGCATACAGCCGCTTGTCAAAAGAAATGGAGGAATGGAAATCATCCATCAGCTGGCTGGTTTCTTTTTCAAATCGTCCGCCCCAAAGCTTCATGTTTCTTACTCCTTTATCATCTGATAACGGCCTTCATACCAGCCGCAAACGTCGTCTTTCTTTCCGTATATGATGCCGTCATGCTCAAAAATCAGGCTGATTTCGTCGCCTGGCAACACCTGCAAGCGATAATCCGTCAGATTATAGCACTTCCAATTGCCCTCTTCCCCTTGCAGAAAATGAATGGGAATCCGC
Source organism: Clostridia bacterium (assembly GCA_045590215.1). Taxonomy (GTDB): domain Bacteria; phylum Bacillota; class Clostridia; order Christensenellales; family Aristaeellaceae; genus RUG563. The sequence continues at coordinate 232,231 of JAZNQO010000026.1, forward strand.
ATTTTGTATCCGTGATGCGAAACCTTCGCCCACTTTTCATTTCTGTCAATCAGCTCCACATCCGGGTCATGCCAAGGAATGTTCCGGGCGGTTTGGGAAGCTTCCTGCCCATCCATCGCCCGGATCTTCTCTTTTTCATCCGCTGCGATATGGTAAAATTCCTTCCCTTCCCAATCGGTGATCAGCAGGTTCAATTGCCCATCGCTTCTCACGCCGCAGCCGCCGTCAATGGATAAGATGTGCCGCTCTTTTTCAAACACCGGCCCATGCTGCAAGATGTCTTTTCCATACAGTGCCACCGGCCAGTGCCCCACAACCACCCATTTGGAGAATGACAGCCCCTTGCCCAGAAAATCATCATTTTTCAAAAGAGCAAAGGGGGTCTGCCTATCCACTTCTTCCATATTCTCATGGGTCAGGCCGCCGTGGACGAAGGTAAACCGCTCCGCTTCCAGTATCGTGGGCAGCTGCCGGATAAAATCCAGTTCTTTGGCAAAATGCACTCGAACCGCTTCAAACAGCCCCTGCAAATCGGTCTTTTCATCAAAGATGTCCAGCCCCATTTCCTTGGCCATTTCGTCCAATATGCTGCTGCCCCACCACGCTTTGGCGTTCCGGCAAAAGGCAATCACTTCCCTTTGCTGCATTTCGTCTGTGGTTTCCAGCAGCGTCAGCCGCCATAAGTCCACATTGCCCATCATGGGAAACACGTTTCTCTGCTGTGCCAGCTCCATCACATAGCGCAGGGTACCAAGGCTGTCCGGCCCTTTTTCAATCATGTCCCCTACGATTATCAGCGCATCGTCTTTTGAAAAAGCGGCTCTTTGCAAAAGCTCTTTCAACAAATGCCCGTGACCGTGGATATCGCTGGTCACCAGCACTCGTTTATAGGGGCGCAAAGACACTTTCTGAATCTTCACCTGCATCCTCGCCCCCCCCTTTCTTTCATAACCTATTTATTATAACAAATGTTTTTCCTTTTCACAAGCAAAAACCGGATGGAACAGTGTTCTTTCGCTGTCCCATCCGGCAGAAAGGCAAATCTTATTTATCCTGCTTTTCGGCTTCTTCCTTGGCCAGAGCCTGCACCTTGAGGGGCAGACCGAAGAGGTTGATGAAGCCTTCGGAATCGTGATGGCTGTACAGGTCTTCGCTGTCGCCGAAGGTGGCGATCTTTTCCATGTACAGGCTGCACTTGGCGGTGACGCCGGCACCCATGCAATTGCCCTTATAGAGCTTCAGCTTGGAAGAGCCGGTTACGTTCTGCTGGGTGCTGGTCACGAAAGCGGAGAGGGCTTCCCGGAGGGGAGTGTACCACTGGCCGTTATAAACCAGATCAGCAAACTTCAGAGCCACTTGCTGCTTATAATGCTGGGTTTCTTTGTCAATGGTGATTTCTTCCAGATTGTTGTGGGCGGCATAGAGCAGCGTTCCGCCGGGGGTTTCATACACGCCGCGGCTCTTCATGCCAACCAGACGGTTTTCCACCATGTCCACAATGCCGACACCGTTCCGGGCGGCGATTTCGTTTGCCTTTTCCAGCAGGGAAACGGCATCCATCTTTTCGCCGTTGATGGCCACAGGAATGCCCTTTTCAAAGTCCACGGTCACATATTCGGGTTCATCGGGCGCATCTTCAGGCAGCGTGCACACCAGGGGCACATGCTTGGGCATTTCCAGTTCGGGGAATTCCAGCTCGCCGCCTTCGTGGGAAAGATGCCAGATATTCTTGTCCATGGAATAGGGACGCTTCTTGGTCACCGGCACGTCAATGTTCCGGGCCTTGGCATAGTCGATAGCATCTTCACGGCTCTTGATATCCCAGATGCGCCAGGGGGCGATAATCTTCATATGGGGGTCGAAAGCCTTGATAGTCAGCTCAAAGCGCACCTGATCGTTGCCCTTGCCGGTGCAGCCGTGGCAGATGGCGGTGCAGTTTTCAAGGTGAGCAATTTCCACCAGCCGCTTTGCAATCAAAGGACGGGCAAAGGATGTGCCCAGCAGATATTTATTTTCATACACGGCACCGCACTGCAGCGTGGGCCAGATGAAATCTTCCACAAATTCTTTTTTCAGGTCAGCGATATACAGCTTTTCAGCACCGGTCTTCTTGGCTTTTTCGTGAAGGGGTTCCAGCTCTTCGCCCTGACCCACGTCACCGGCCACGCAAACCACGTCACAATCATAGTTTTCCTTCAGCCACGGGATGATGATGGACGTATCCAGACCACCGCTGTAAGCGAGCAACACACGCATTTTAGCCATTGTTCATGCCTCCAAATTCAATTTACGCCCATAGTATACATCCGAATGTATAAAATTGCAATAGGTTTTGGAAAATTTCTTAAAATATTTTATATCTATACATTTATCGCCGTATATTTTGCATAAAACACAGGTTTGACAAATATTTATCCCTTTGCTAAAATAAAGGCAACAACTGCAATACAAAGGAGCGTTTTATATGAAGCATACCACCTATCCCCTGCATGTAGCCGGCCTTGTGCGTGATCTGCCCATCTGCCGTGTAAACGATAATTTATATATCGGTGCTTTCGTCATTTTCGGCGATGTGGAATTGACAGAATGCTGCGCCCGTGATCTTTTGAAAGCTGCTCCGGAGCATGATATCATCATCACAGCCGAATCCAAGGGTATTCCCCTTGCTTATGAAATGGCCAAGCAGAGCGGACGGAACCGCTATCTCATCGCCCGGAAAATTCCCAAGCTCTATATGAAAAATGTGTTCTCCGTGAAGGTCAATTCCATCACCACCGCCAAGGAACAGACCCTCTGCATCGATCAGGACGACGCCGATTTCATGAAGGGTAAGAAAGTGCTCATCGTGGACGACGTTATCTCCACCGGCGAATCCCTCCACGCCGTGGAACAGCTGGTGGAAAAAGCCGGCGGCAATATTGTGGGCAAAATGGCCATTCTGGCCGAAGGCGATGCCCAGGCACGGCCGGACATCATCTACCTCGAAAAGCTGCCCCTCTTCCATCCCGACGGCACTGTGATGGAATAAACCGCATAAAAAAGTACAAGCTGCGTCCCTTTTCAGGCGCAGCTTTTATATTTCAGTCCTCAAACACAATCTTATGCAAAAGACATCTGTCCCCTTCTTCATCGATAATTTCCCCTACGCATTGAAACCCGGCACGCTGATAACATTTGATTGCACGCACATTATCCACTTCCGGGTCAATAAGCAGTTCCTTCACAAACGGATGTTTCCGATGAATAATCTGTACCATCTGCTTCAGTGCTTCGGTTCCGTATCCTTTGTTTCGCTCTCCTTGCACGCCAATCCACATATCCAAACCAATAGCCTTTTTTCCGTGCAGATAATACTGAATAAACCCGATCGGTTCATTATTTTTTAATATGAAATAAGGAAACACATCCGTCAGGCTTTTCACCCTGGAACCGTATTTTTCAATCACCCGTTCTAAAGACGGCACTTCTCCCACTTCATCACACCAGACCCATTTTTGCAATTCCGGTTCCATAAACCAGTTCCGCATGACCACATAATCTTCCATTGCATCTTCCATCAATCGCAAGGATATCATCTTTTATCTCCCAAAGTTCTTTTTTGCCGTTGCTTCACACTTACACAATTTCTTTTGCAAAGCAAATGATGCGGTTTTCCTCCCGAAAGCCGCAGGCCAAATGAAAGGTAAGGCTTTCCGTGTTGTCCAGCTCGCAGTCGCTGGCAAATTCCGTACAGCCCATTTCCTTCGCCCAACTTTCCGCCGCTTTCAAAAGAGCCAAGGCTATGCCCTTTTTGCGGAAACTCTCCTGCACATAAATCCCTTCCAGATAGCCAACAGGGCTTGTCTCCGTGCCTTCCACGTAATCATGCCGCAGGCTGCACAGGCAAAGCCCTGCCTTTTCACCGTTTTCCTCGGCCAGAAAGGCCGCCGTTTCGTCGCCGGTGATATAGGGCTCCATGTCCTTTTGCAGTTCCGCTTCTACATGCTCCGGCCAAAGCAGCCATGCCAGATGCGTTACTGCCTTTATATCTGCCATCGTGGCTTTAATGATTTTCATACGCTTCTCTCCCCATATTTTTATACGCAAAAAACCACCTTTGTTTCAGGTGGTTTTTGCAGTGCCTGAGAAAGCCGATGATTAAGCTTCTTCGGTAACCACGCTCTGGCTGGGCAGGGCGCGCTGCACATAACCGCTGCGCAGGCAACGGGTGCAAACATTCAGACGCATGGGACGGCCATCCACAACCACGCGAACCTTCTGCACATTGGGAGCCCAAGTGCGGTTGGACTTGCGTTCGGAGTGGCTCACGTTATGGCCGCTCATACGGTTCTTGGCACATACTTCACAAAACTTGCCCATTTTCAAATTACCTCCCCGGGTAAATTCTTTTGCTGACGCAGTTTCCTGCGATACATTCATAATTGACAGCTTTGCTATTGTAACACATTCCAAAGCCGATTGCAAGGGTTTTTTCACAAAATTAAACCCCTTTTCCATGCTTTTTTTCGTTATTTTTTGAATAATCGGCTGTTTCTTGTTTTTCTTCCCTTTTTCGTCATCTTGTGCTATAATAATTTCAGAAATTCAAGGGAGCGTGTACCGATGAAAATATGCGAGCTGCCACGGGAACAATTTGAGGGCTATGAACTGGTTTTCACATACGACAGCCGTGCTTATTACGACCTTCGGCTGCGTTCCACGGAAAACGTCTTTCAGGCGGAATTTGTGCGCACCCCCTGCCCCCTCATCCATAAGGAATTTACAGACGCCCTCTTCGCTCCCCACTGGGATGATCCAAGAGCATTCGGCCTGTGGGATGGGCCAAAGCTCCTTGGCGTGATGGAAATCACTCCGGAAAACTGGAACAATCGCCTGCGGGTCACCAATCTCTTTGTGCAGGACGGCTATCGCAGGAGGGGCTATGGCACCTTGCTCATGACCAAGGCCAGAGAGCTTGCCAAGTCCATGGGCTGCCGGGCACTGATTCTGGAAACCCAAAGCTGCAATGCCGCCGCCATCTCCTTCTATCTTTCCCAAGGCCTCTCCTTCATGGGTTTCAATGCCTGTGAATACTCCAATCAGGATATTGAAAAGCACGAAGTTCGCATTGAGATGGGCTGCCTGCTTTGATATTTTTGTCCTAAGAAGTCTGCCAAACAGGCTTCTTTTTTTATGTCCTTATAGCACATTGATAATATATAGTATTTTTTCGTACTCCACAGTGCATTTTTACTCATTTTTTGGCATAATATTCTTGTATCAACGCATTGAAAGGATGGATGATTCGATGTATTTCCGTCGGATCCGTGATATGCGTGAGGATGCAGACCTGACCCAGTGCCAGATTGCCGAGTATCTCGGAATTGCCCAAACTGTGTACAGCCGCTATGAACGCGGCTATCAGACCATTCCCCTGCACCTGCTCATGCGTCTTGCGGATTACTATCGTGTATCCCTGGATTACCTTACCGGAAGAACGGATTGCAAAAACTGTAACACCAAAAAACAGAAGCCCTGATGCCCCTCCGTTCCTTTTACACTGCAGTGAATCATCTACAACTTGATATATCAATAAAGAACAGGCTCTCCTCGGATTTTCCGTGACAAGCCTGTTCTTTTTGCTTTTTTCTGATTTTTTTATTTCCTAGGGCCATACCAGAAGGTCAGTTCGAGGGTTTTAATCCGGCTGACCTGCGGGTCATTCCGGTTGATGGGCGTTGCGGTAATGCTATCCAAATCCCCATGAAGCACCCTGGCATTGCCCTTTGGCACCTGCGTCACCCATTCATTGAACAGGTTCACACGGGTACAGATCCTATTATCGGTTGTGGTATAGGGCAATCCGCTGAATTGATACACTTCGCCGTTAATCTTACATTCCGTGATATCCACCACCCAGCCGGGATACAGTCGTTCCCCATTGGCAATTCCAAGGGCACCAAAGGCAACGGAAGACGCATACCCATTGCTTGTGCCGGTGAAATCCAAAGCCACTTTATAAGTACCTTCTCCATCAATGACAGCATCCGTTGCCACAATGCCGGGGCTGATGGTGTCCGGCTGATATTTATCGCCAACACTGTAGGAAAGAGCCCAGCTGCCGTCATTCCACATAATCCATGCGACCGCCTGATCATCGCCCACTTCCATAATATCCGTTCGGAAAGATTTGGGTGCTTCCTGAAGTTGGGCATCCATCCGGGCTTTAGCGGCTTCCTGAACGGCGGTATATTCTCTCCCCGTTTCACTGGCAGCGTTTCTGCCCGCATAGAGCGAAGCCAAGCCTTCATCGCTCATTTTCAGGGTTCTGCGCACAAAGAAACCACTGCAATCCCACAGGCAGGAGGTATAATCATAATAATCACAATTGTCTAAAAAGCGTGTGTGATAATTAACAATATTATCTTTCATCACCCCATCGCTTCCGGGCAATGCGCCGTATTCGCCAATCACCACGCCATAGCCCTGCTTGGTGAATTGAGTCATCCGTGCCAAGGTTTTGTCCATGGCTTCATAATCCTTCTGCAAGCCCCATGCCGTTGCACTGGCAGCATTTTCTGCGCCGCAATAAGACCACGGATCATAATAGTGTACGGAAATGAGCAGCTTATTATCCGCCGTATCCGTGGGCATTTTGAAGCGGTTATCGCAGGTTTGCTCAATATTGGTGCCATATCCCGGAATCAGCAGGAAACGCTTTGCATTATTACCACCGGTTGCACGCACGGTATCCACAAACGCCTGATTTACTTCGTTGGCCAGCGCATACCGCTGATTATCCGACAAATAGGAAACCACAGAATCTTGACAATAGAGGGCAGAGTCTTCGTCAAACCGGGCACCGATTTCTTCGTTTGCCCCTTCAAAAATCACATAATCGGAGTAGTCCTTGAAATATTTGGCAATCTGCTGCCACATGCCCTTGTAGGCTTCCATGGCAAGTGCTCTGGTATCGGCATTTTCAGAGCCAAACATGCCATACCAGCCGCCATCCCAATGGTCGTTGATGATGACGTACATATCCGCATTCCGGGCGTAATCCACAATTTCCTTCACCCTTGCCAGATAGCTTTCATCCAGCGTATAATCCCCTTGGGGCAAGTGGGAGGCGTTGGTCATCCACGCCACGGGAATACGCACTGTATCAAACCCGGCATCCTTCATGCCCTGCAGCATTTCCTGGGTTGTAACGGGCTGCCCCCAGCTGGTTTCATAAACGGCAGGGGCTACGCCCTTGTTGCCGCCAAGGCCGGGTTTTCTGTTGTCACAGGCTTCCATGGTGTTGCCAAGATTGGTACCATTGCCCATCAGTCTTGTCAATTCCACTGCTGTCAGCTCTTCCCGGATCACGCCGTCATCTGCGCTATCCGCCAAGCATGGCGAAACGGCCACACCGGTTATTGCCATCATCATAGACATCAATAAAATTCCTGTTTTCCATGTTTTTCCCATGCTTATTCCATCCCTTCCAACGATGCAAACGTTCACATGTCTTTATTATAACAATTTTTGTCTCATAACGCAACCGGTTTTTACATTTTTCTTTTCTTTGTACTTTCTTTTTGCTATACTGTGATTATCAAACTGTAAAGGAAGATGGATTTTGCATCTGATTGAGGTTCGTGAGGATTTTGTCATTTTGGAAAAGCCTGTCGGGCTGGATGCAGAGCAGGAAGTGCCTGCCCAATTAAAAGAGGCCATCGGTGGCGATATTTTCCCCTTGCACCGTCTGGACAAAAATGTGGGCGGCGTGATGGTCTATGCACGGAAGAAGGCCGCTGCCGCTGCCCTTTCCAAATGTATTCAGGAAGGGCAGATGATTAAGGAATATGTGGCTCTGGTTCATGGAACGCCTCCGGAAGCAGGCGACTGGACGGATCTTCTTTTGAAGGACGCAAAGAGAAACAAGGTTTTCGTGGTGAACCGCATGCGCGGCGGCGTGAAGAAAGCACGGCTTGACTATACGCTGCTGCGCTCCGAAAATGAAAAAAGCCTGGTGCGCATCCGGCTCTATACCGGCCGCAGCCATCAAATACGGGTGCAGTTTTCCAGCCGTGGCTATCCTCTTGTGGGGGATCATAAATACGGCTCCAAAGACCCTGCCACTTCCCCTTTCCTTTTCTCCTGCTGCATCACTTTCCCCTATCAGGGAAAGACCCATACCTATTCCCTCCTGCCCCCGTGGGCAAAATAAAAGAACAACGCCCTCAAGACGTTGCTCTCCCCAAGATGCCGCTGCCCTCTATTTTTTCACCCGCTATGTAAAGCAGGCTGGTGCCCTGCGACGATTTTTTGCCTTCCCCTGGCATGCCTTGCGGCAAGGGGGCCTGACAGCTGACCGCACGACCCGGGCTCCATTTTATGAAATGTGGGTAAAAACAGAGAACTGGCGAACATCTCAGGAGCTGCTTTTATTATACAGGACGCTGCCTTTCTTGTCAATCAGATTTCCATATTCTTTTGCAGCGTTCTTTTAATTTCACGATCATAAAAATCACATAGTTCATTGGCCGCTTCCATGTTGGATGCCTCGCTGAAAATCCGAACGGAGGGGCGATGCTGATTGGGCACAACTGTTGCATAGCCCGTTTCATGCTTGGCCTGCATGCCCCTTTTCAATGTGTAGGGCACATTGGCTGTTCGGCACAGGTCGTAAAGGATGCGTCCCTTTTCGTTTTCCCGGCAGTCCACATCCCTGCATACAACGTAAACCGGCGGCAAATCTGTCATCTTTTCCCAGATGCTCCCCTCTTTCATGCTCTCGCAAATGAGAAACAGAGCCGCCAGCCCATCCCCCATGGCCTGTTCCTGACGAAAGCAATTTTCGCTCTTGTCCATTTCGCAAAAATCCATCCACCCTCCGGCTGCCCTCGGCACATCCGGCATATCGTAAAGGCATCCCATTTTATCCGTTATCAGCTTCAGCCGCAGCATATCCAGCTGCGTTTTTTCTATTTCGCCCTTTTCATCAAATACTATCAGGCTTTTTCCATCCTCTGCCAATACAAAGCCTGTTTCATTTTCCCGAAGAGGACCCCTTTCCCCATGAACGATGCGCACCTGCCTTGCATTCATTTCCTTCAGCCCCTCTGCCGCCAGAAGCAAAAGAGCCTTTTCCTTGCAAAAAACAGCAACAGGCGAAAAGAGGCTTTTTTCCTTTTCTCCTTGCATCACATGGGCTAAATACAATGCCTCCGCCCCATCAAAATCCGTTATTCCGCCCTGCACAGCACTGATAATATGCCCCTCTCCTGCCAAGATCAATCCTTCCATTTTCCGTCTTTTATCATTGTCGATTTCTCTGCCGTCGCCGTCCAGGAAAATCAGATGATCCTCCGTTGCCAATACACCGCCATCCGCTTTCAGGGCATGTACCATCTCCTGCAATATTCCCTGCGTCATAAAGCCGCCCTGTATCACCTGCACGCCGCTGCAGCATAATGTGCCGGCCACCACGGCTTGCTGCCCCGGCGCAGCAAGATGGCCGCAAATCACTTTTCTTGGATGCAAGGCTTTCACATACGCCTGCAAAAGGCGGCAGGCCGTGCCCGGCTTTTCGCAGGCTGCGCCTTCCTCATCCCACACACATAAATGATTATTTCCCGTTTCCACATTTTCGCCGCACACCGCCCCGGCAGGAATCCGCTGCCCCGGCCATATTTTCACCCCTGGCATCAGGCTGCTATGGGCTCCGGCTGCTGCTCCTTTGCCCAGCACACAACCGGCGGACAGCTGGCACAGGCTGCCAACGGATGCCCCGTCGCACAGGATGCTTCCATTCATTCTCGCCTTGATGCCAACAGAAGCCTTATCCCAGATACAGCTGTCTTCCATCACTGTGCCTTTGCCGATGCGGCACTGCTCGCCGATCACTGCATTTTTAATGATGCTGCCCCGTCCAATCACTGTGCCCTTGCCGATATAAAACTTTCCCTGTAAATGCACGTTTTCCTCAATCACAGCATCGGGATGCACACCGCTTTCAAAATCTAATTTTACTTTTCCCTTCAACATATCCATCTGGGCCTCCAGATACGCCCCGGTATTGCCCACGTCGCACCAATAGCCCTCCATCTCATAGCCATACAGCCGCTCCTTGTTTTTCAAAAGCAGGGGGAATAAATCCTTCCCAAAGTCCACGGCTTCATGATCGTCAATAAAGTCAAGTACTTCTCTTTCCAGAATATAGATTCCTGTATTCACAAGGTTTGAATAAACGCCGCTCCAGTCCGGCTTTTCCACAAAGCGGATGATGCGCCCGTCTTCCTCCGTCATCACAACGCCGTAGGGCAGCGGCACCGAAACCCGCTTCAACACCAGCGTTGCCAGAGCCTTTTTCTCTTTATGAAAGGCCATGGCCTTTGTCAGATCGCAGTCCGTCAGCCCATCCCCGGATAAAACAAAAAACGTGTCTTTGATTTTATCTTCCGCCAGTTTGATGCTGCCTGCTGTTCCCAAAGGCTCCGTTTCCTCAAAATACTGCAGCCGCATTTTTTCCTTTTCGCCCCGGCCAAAGGCAGCGCGCACCTTTTTCGGCTGATACCAAAGCGTCACCCCCACATCTTCCACCCCATGCCTCTTCAGCAGCTGCATGGCATAGCTCATCAGTGGTTTCCCCATCACCGGCACCAACGGCTTGGGTAAATACATGGTCAAAGGGCGCAGACGAACGCCCTCTCCGCCTGCCATGATGATTGCCCGGATATCCATCTGAAAAATCGCTCCTTCACTTCTTTTTCCTTATCCTCTATTATGCGCTGCATCTTTTGGCAATATGCCCTTTCTCGCTTCTGGCAAAACGTTACAATTGTTTCACTTTTTTGCTCTTGCATTTTAATGAAAAAAGTGATATTACTTAAAGAGAATGCGTTTGCATTCCTATAATCCAGTTATTTCCATTTATGGAAATTCGCCGGGTTATATGCCCCATTTTTCAGTCAAATTAACGCTTTTATCGGCGTTTTTTGCATCCTATTTATCATGAAAATATCATTTTGCAGGGGGATTATCTCTCTCGCTATGCTATTTGGAAAAGAGCGTTCTAATGAGTGAAATAACAGGAAAAGTAATTCAATGGTATCCCGGCCATATGGCAAAGGCCAAAAGGCTGCTTTCCGAGCAATTGAACAGGGTGGATGTGGTGATTGAGCTTTGCGATGCCCGTCTGCCTTTTTCCAGCCGCAACCCCGATTTGATGCACCTTACCGAAGCCAAAGAAAAGGTGCTTATTTTGGGCAAGGCCGATTTGGCTAACCCTACCCTTACCAACGAATGGCTGCGCATCTTCCGCAAAGAAGGCATTTCCTGCACCGCCTTGGATATGAATAAACAGGCCAAGCAGGCTTTGTCCCTCATTGATAAAGCGGCCAAGGAAACGGTGGAGCGTGCTGCCCAACGGGGCATCCGCAAAACCGTCCGTGCCATGGTGGTTGGCGTTCCAAACGTGGGCAAATCCACCTTCATCAATCGCCTCCACGGTGGCAGCATTGCCAAAGTGGGCGATCGTCCGGGCGTTACCCGTTCCAATCAGTGGGTGAAAATCAGCCCCTATCTGGAGCTGATGGATAGCCCAGGCCTCTTGTGGCCTCGGCTTGACGATGTGGTGGCGGCCAAACGCCTTGCCTATATCGCCGCCATCCGGGATGAAGTGCTGGACACCGCCCATCTGGCCATTCAGCTTTTGGAAGATTTGAAAGTGATGGCGCCCAAGGCCATGCAGGAACGCTTCAAAATCAAGGATATGTCCCTCTGCGGCACGGATTTACTGGACGCTGTCTGCAAAGGCCGTGGCTTTCTGATGAAGGGCGGCGTGATGGACTGGGAGCGTGCCTGTAAAATCGTGCTGGACGAGTTCCGGGGCGGCAAGCTTGGCCGCATCACGCTGGAAGCCCCTTTGCGGGAGGAAAGCCATGAATAAAAAGCGTATGGAACGGCTTCAAACCCTTATCCAGACGGATATGCCGCTTTGGGAAAAAGGCATTGTTTTCGCCGGGATGGACGAAGCAGGCCGGGGTCCCTTGGCCGGCAATGTGGTCACGGCCTGTGTGATTATGCCAAATGAGCCGCTCCTCGAATGGGTGGACGACAGCAAAAAGCTCTCCCCCAAACGAAGAGACGAAATGTATGACCGCATCATGGAAGAAGCCCTCTACATCGGCATCGGTCAGGCAGACCCGGCGGAAATTGACCGGGTGAATATCCTGGAAGCCACGAAAAACGCCATGCGCCGTGCCGCCCAAAACTGCCCGGCACAGCTGTATCTGATTGACGCTTTGCAGGGGCTTGGGTTATACGGCGAAGAAAAGGGCATCATTCATGGGGATGCGGTGTGCTATTCCATCGCCGCCGCTTCCATCATCGCCAAAGTGACCCGTGACCGCCAGATGGAAGAATTGGATAAACTCTATCCCGGCTACAATTTCATGCAGCATAAGGGCTACGGCACCGCCCAGCACATTGCCGCCTTGAAGGAGCTTGGCCCCTGCCCGGCACATCGCCGCTCCTTCATCAAAAATTTCCTATGAATATCACGTCAATCGGTTTATTCGGCGAATGGAAAGCCGAACATTTCCTCAAAAAACAGGGCATGCGCATTGCGGCAAGACGCTTCCGCACCCCAAACGGAGAAATTGACTTGATCGCAAAGGACGGCGAAACGCTGGTCTTTGTAGAGGTGAAATACCGCCCCACAGGCCATATAGGCGACGGAGCCGCCGCCATTGACGGGAAAAAGAAAAAACATCTCCGTTTTGCTGCAAATTATTATCTGCAAGCGCACCCTGCCGCTGCTTTCCGCTTTGATGTGGTGGAGATTACAGCTTCCGGCATCCGCCATTTGCCAAATGCTTTTTAAGGAGCTTTTATGACAAAGATAAAGCCTCGTCTGATTGCCCTTTTGATTGCCGCCGTGATTCTCTTAACCGGCGTTTATTTCCTTACCCATTCCAAGGAGCAAACGCCCTCTTCCGGCAATCTTTTGCAAAATGCTTCTTTTGCTGAAAAAGATGCGGAAGGCCTGCCGGAAAATTGGTATACCGATGCCTATTTCCTCCATGCCGATACCCGCTATGAATGGACGCAGGACGGGGCGCATATCGTCAATAATCAGCTCAACGATGCCCGTTTTGCCCAGCAGGTTTCCGTCTCTCCCAACACCCTCTATTGTCTGGAAGGCAAAATCAAGGCCAGCGCAGAGGGCGGATGGGGTGCCAATTTGTCCATCGAAGGGGTCTATATTTATCCCGAAAGCGTCTTTGATTCCTCCGGTGAATGGCAGGAAGTGCGCCTCTATGGCCGCACCGGCGAACATCAGCAAAGCCTCACCGTCTACGCTCGCCTTGGCGGCTACAGCGGCGAAAGCATTGGCGAAGCGTGGTTCAAAGACATCTCCCTTCGCGCCGTGAAGGCTGCCCCGGACGGCTATTATGTCCATAATTTCTATCAGGAAAGCTATCAGAATACCGATACTAACGAACAAACAAAAGAAAAAACAGGCGCATTTTTGATTCTCGCCTGCTGCATCCTGTACGCCATTATTTTCCTTTTCATGAAAAACCGGTTTGCCTTGCCCTCTCCCCTTTTGGAAAAGAGCAATGCCAGAAAATCCCTTGCCGTTTTTAGCGTTTTACTGCTTGCCATCCTCGGGCGCATTGCCGCCGCCCTGCTGGTGAAAGGCTATGACGTGGATATCGGCTGCTTCACCGCCTGGGCCATGCACATGGCATCGGTAGGCCCCGTGCAGTTTTATAACACCGTCAGCTTCTGCGATTATCCGCCGGGCTATATGAACATCCTGTGGCTGATTGGCCTTTTGGGTAATGCCATCGGCGGCGTGACGGAGTTTATGGTGAAATCCCCGGCCATTGTGAGCGATGTATTGATTTGCCTTGTTCTGTATCTTCATGCCAAGGACGCCCTTGGCCATCGCCCTGCCCTGCTCCTTTCCCTGCTTTGGGCTTTGAACCCTGTCAGCATCGTGACCGGGGCCTGCTGGGGGCAGACGGACAGCATCATGACACTGCTCCTTCTTATTGCCGTTTTCCAATTGATAAAGGGCAAATGGAAGATTGCCCTGCCCGTTTATGTAGCCGCCGTGCTGATTAAACCCCAGGCCTTGATGTTTGGCCCCCTCGGCCTTGCCGCCCTCATTTTGCACCTGAAAAACACCAAATGCGATAAGAAAACGCTGCAGGATATTTTCATCGGCATCGGGCTGTCTATTGCGGTCTTTTTGGCATTGGCTCTGCCCTTTATTGTGGATATTCAAGGAGAAAAGAAAGGCCTTTTCTTCCTGATTGACCTCTACGGCAAAACCATGAACTCCTACGGCTATATCACCATCAATGCCTGCAACCCCTATTTCCTGCTGGGGCTCAATTGGCTGCCCAGCCAAGATATGGCTTCCACTCCGGCGGTGGTGATTACGCTGTTTATCGCCCTTGCGCCTGCCATTGCCTCCTCCATCCTCCACAGGAAAAAGGAACTGATGCACGACCTTCCCTTTCTTTGCGTCAGCGGCCTTTCCTTGATGGTTGTATTGGTGCTTGCGATTCTCATGCTCACCGGCATGCTCACCTATGCTCTGCTGAGCACCTGCATCATCGTCTATACCGTGGCTCTTTTCGGCCTGCTCTTTTTCCTCAAGGGCAGCATGCGGCATCTGCCCGTCTTTGCTGCCGGGATGCTCACCATGCTCTTTACCTGCTGCGGCATGATGCACGAAAGGTATCTGTTCCCGGTAATCGGCCTTTTGCTTCTCGGCTTTGTGCAGACCAAGGATAAGCGTTTGCTTTACCTCTCGCTGCTCGTTTCCATCGCCAGCTTTATCAATATTGCTTGTGTCCTCGATCGCAATATCCGTATCGGCGGTGTGGAAGCCCATTTGAGCGCGCCGGGCTGCGGCATCAAGAGCGATTTGGCTGTGCTGGAATATTTCAGTGCCGTTTTGATTACCCTGTCCGCCCTCTTTTCCACCTATGTGTGCTTCTCCCCCAAAATGAAAGAAAAGCCGCTAATGAATGGCGAAGCAGCCCCTGAAAATGTCTCCTTCGCTCCGCCGCCTGTTCGCATCACACCGCCCCCTGCCCTCAAAAAACGGGACGTGCTTCTGATGCTCCTTGGCACAGTGCTCTACGCCCTTCTGGCCTTTACCAACCTCGGTTCCAATAAGGCTCCCCAGACTGCGTGGGTGGCTTCCCCCGGCGCAGAAATGGAAGACAGTTTCCTTATCGACCTTGGAACAGAAAGAGAATTTTCCGTTCTCTATTTCTCCGGCATCCATCATTATGATTCCGCTTTCACCGTGGAAACGGACGGTAATGCCCAAACCCCCGGCGAGCTTCGTACGGGCACGGTAAACATCGGCGATTGCTTCCGCTGGCAGTATGTGACGGGCACGCAATATGATCCCCTCTTGGGCCGCTATGTGCGTTTCTCCACGGACGACCGGGATTTGACCCTCTATGAAATCTTAATCAAGGATGCCCAAACCGGCGAAATCATTCCCTATACCTTCGCCCAGCCCCCGAAAAACGAAACGGTTCTAAACCTTTCAGACGAGCAGGACACCTTGGAAGGCGAGCCCGGCTGGTATAATTCCACGTATTTCGACGAAATTTACCACGCCCGGACAGGCTTTGAGCATCTTCACGGCCTGTCCACTTATGAAACCTCCCATCCGCCCCTTGGCAAGGTGCTCATCAGCTGGGCCATTGCGCTTTTTGGCATGACGCCCTTTGGCTGGCGTTTTGCCGGTGCTTTGGCCGGGGTTTTGATGCTGCCTGCCCTGTATCTGCTGGGGCGGCTGCTGAGCAAAAACAAATGGGGCGGCCTGTTCGCCATGCTGTTCATGGCCTTTGATCTGATGCACTTCACCCAAACCCGCATCGCCACCATTGACAGCTTTGTGGTTTTGTTCATCCTTTGGGCGGTATACTTTATGCTGTACTGGTTTAGGATGGATTATTTCGCCAAGCCTTTGTGGAAGACGCTGGTTCCCCTCGGCCTTTCCGGCCTGTTTATGGGGCTTTCCGTGGCCAGCAAATGGACGGGCTGCTATAACGGCATCGGCCTTGCGGTTATCTTCTTCTGGGGCATTGCCAGACGCTGGCGCATGTGCCGCTCTGCCGCCGCCATCCCCGAAAAGAGCCGCACGGAAGCAGAAAAGATGATGGTCAAAAAGGGCAAAACCCTGCTTTATACCATTGCCAGCTGCCTGATTTTCTTCGTAGCCATTCCCTTAATCATCTATTACATTTCCTATATCCCCTATTTTGCCCATAGCGGCGGCGTGACGGTGAAAAAGGTATTGGATGCCGCTTTCAACGAACATTACGGCATGCTTGCCTATCATTCCCAGCCCGGCCTTGGTATGGATCACCCCTTCTACTCCCCGTGGTATGAATGGCCCATCATTGCCAAGCCCATGTGGTATTATTCCTCCCCCTATAACACGCCGCAATCCTCTTCCACACTGCTTGTGATGGGCAATCCCGGCGTATGGTGGGTTGGCTTATTCGGGCTGCTTTCCGTGGTTGTGATGGCTGTTCTTCGCCATGTGCGTTCTGACCTCCATCTCACCAAGGACAGAAAGCTTTCCGGCTCCCTTTCCTTCTCTTTCTTTGCCAAGGAAGATGATGCAAGGTATGGCCTCCTCATTCTCTGCTTCCTTGCCCAGTATCTGCCTTGGATGCTGGTGCCAAGAGGAACCTATATTTACCACTACTTCCCAAGCGTCCCCTTCATCATCCTCTGCACCGGCCTGTGCCTTGATAAGCTGCATGAAAAAAAGCCGAAGCTTGCGTTGATTGCAGGCATGGTGCTCCTGATCATTGCCCTTTTGCTTTTCATCGGCTTCTTCCCCTATGCCAGTGGCATTTGCGTATCGCAAAAGTGGCTGGATGCCATGAAGTGGTTCCCCGGCTGGATTTGGTATTAACAAAAGAAACGAGGTGACAGCCCATGCTGGCTCGCGCATTATGCTATGCCCTGCAAGGGGTGGACGGCAGCCCCGTGATGGTAGAAACTGATGTCACAGGCGGTATGACTGCTTTTTCCCTCGTGGGTCTGCCGGATGCCGCCGTCCGGGAAAGCCGGGATCGGGTGCAGGGGGCTCTGCGCAATTCCGGCTATGCCCTGCCCATTGGCCGCATTACAGTAAACCTTTCCCCGGCTGACCTGAAAAAAGAAGGGGCGGTTTTTGATCTGCCCATTGCCGTTTCCATCATCGGCGCATCTCGTCAGGCTGCCATGCCAAATCTTGATAAAACGCTGCTGCTGGGGGAATTATCGCTGGATGGCTCCCTGCAGCCCATCCGGGGTGCGCTGGCTATGGTCATTGCCGCCTGTCAGCAGGGCATTGACCGGGTAATATTGCCTGCGCAGAACGCCCCGGAGGTGCAGTCCATTGCCGGCATCTGCGTCTATCCTGCCAATAACCTGAAAGAAGTCGTTCGTCACTTAAACGGTACAGAGCCGCTGCTTGCGCAGCAGCAAGTGCCCTATGAATCCGCCCTTTCTTCTTCCCTTCCCTCCCTTGATCTTTCGCAGGTTAAGGGGCAGCAGGGGGCCCGGCGTGCGTTGGAAGTGGCAGCCGCCGGTGGCCATAACCTTTTATTGATCGGCGTGCCCGGCAGCGGCAAAACCATGCTAGCACGCTGCCTGCCCGGTATTTTGCCGCCCATGACCTTTTCAGAAACCTGCGAAACCACACGAATTCATTCCGTCGCCGGTACTTTGCCTGCCGGTCACGGCCTGATGACGGAGCGGCCTTTCCGCACGCCCCATCATTCGGTGTCCATTCCGGCATTGGTTGGCGGCGGCAGCGATGCCAGGCCCGGCGAAATCTCCCTGGCCCATAACGGCGTGCTCTTTCTGGATGAACTGCCTGAATATTCGCCTCATGTGCTGGAAGCCCTGCGGCAGCCCTTGGAAGACGGCACAGCCTCCATTTCCCGTGTCAAGGCAAGAGCGCAGTATCTGTCTCGGTGCATGCTGGTAGCCGGGATGAACCCTTGTCCCTGCGGAAATTTTGGCAGCAGAACCAGGCTTTGCACCTGCTCCGACGGTGCCATCCGCAAATATTTAAGCCATATATCCGGTCCCCTTCTTGATCGCATTGATTTACAGGTGGAAGTGGACGCCGTGCCCGTCAGCGAAATCAACAGCTCCGCCCCGGCGGAAAGCTCTGCCGATGTGAGAAAACGGGTGGTGGCCGCACGGGAAATGCAGCAAAAGCGGCTTTCCCCCTATGGGCTATATAATAACGCCCAGATGTCTTCCGCCGCCCTGAAGGAGCTTTGCCCCCTGACGGATGCCTGCCAGAACTTACTGACCAAGGCTGTGGAAAAGATGGGCATTTCCATGCGCGGGTACACCAGAATCATCAAAGTGGCCCGCACCATTGCAGACCTTGCCGGGGAAAAGGACATTTCCCCCATCCATCTGGCCGAGGCCATTCAGTACAGAGCCTTGGACAGTAAATACTGGGGGAAGTAACGCATGGAATACACCAAAGAGCAATTGGCACGCATCTGGCTGCGCTGTGCCCCGGTGGCTTCATGGCGCAAGCTGGATAAGCTGAAAGAAAAGCTAGGCAGCGCACAAGAAGTATGGAACCACTTCACCCCGGTTCATTACAACGAATTGGGGCCGGATACCTTTGCAACACTAGCCGATTTGCGAAGCGAAAAAATGCGTTCAGTGCTGCAATGTATGAACGCTTTTGATGTTCACGCCATCTTCCTTGGGGAGGCAGATTATCCCGCTCTCCTTTCCCGGATTTCTGTTCCTCCGGATGTTTTATTCGTGCAGGGGCATATCGACAACGAAAAGCTGGAAAAATCCATCGGTATCGTGGGCACCCGTCATCCCAGCCGTTATGGCAGCGTGCAGGGTCGCCGCATCGCAGAGGAACTGGCTCAAAGCGGCATCGCTGTCATCAGCGGCCTTGCCACCGGCATTGATACCTCCGCCCATGAAGGTGCACTGAAAGGAAAGGGCTATACCATAGGCGTGCTGGGCGGCGGCCATGCCCATTTCTTCCCTGCGGAAAACAGAACCCTGGCAAAGAACATGGTTGCATCCGGCGGTGCCGTCATCAGCGAATATCCGCCGATCACATCGCCCCACCCCTTGCAATTCCCCGTTCGCAACCGCATCATTTCCGGCCTCTCCCATGGGCTTTTGCTCATTGAAGCCAGAGAAAAGAGCGGCACCCACTCCACCGTCAATCACGCATTGAGTCAGGGCAGAGAGGTTTTCGCCCTGCCCGGCAATGTAGATTCTCCCGGCAGTGCCCTGCCGCTGAAGCTTTTGAAAGAAGGGGCAGCCCTTTGCACAGAGGCCGAAGACATTGTTTCCCTCATGGGCTGGGAAGCGAAACCTCCCCGGCAGCTATCCCTCATGGAAGAAAGCCCGGAGGAAGAAAACGACGCCATTTTGCAGGCTCTGACAGCAGAAGAAAAAACCTTGGAAGAACTCATCGCCATCACCGGCCTTTCCGCCGGGGAATTGAGCATGCAGCTCACCCTCTTGGAATTAAACGGCCGTGTAGAACGCCGTCCGGGCAGAGCCTTCGCCCGTGTACGGCCGTAATATAAAGAAAAATCCATTTTGAACTATTGGAGGAATGAACCGTGGCAGCATCAAAACTGATTATCGTGGAATCTCCCTCGAAAGCACGCACCATGGCCAAGTTTTTGGGCCGTGGCTATAAGGTAGAGGCCAGTCAAGGCCATGTGCGTGATATGCCCAAATCCCAGCTGGGCGTGGATGCCCAGAACGATTTTGACATCAAATATATCACCATTCATGGCCGGGGAAAGATTCTGGCAAAAATCCGCAAGGAAGCCAAGGCTGCTTCCAAAATTTATCTGGCAACTGACCCTGACCGCGAAGGAGAAGCCATTTCCTGGCACTTGGCACAGACGCTGGGCATGGATGTAAACGAGCCCTGCCGCATCGAATTCCATGAAGTAACGCCCAAGGCTGTCCAGAACGCCCTGAAAAACCCCCGTTCCATTGACCTGGATAAGGTGGATGCCCAGCAGGCACGCCGGGCACTGGATCGGCTGATCGGCTATAAAATCAGCCCTCTTCTTTGGGCAAAGGTGAAAAAAGGCCTGTCCGCCGGCCGTGTGCAATCCGTTGCCACTCGTCTGGTGGTGGACAGGGAGCAGGATATCGAAGACTTCATCCCCGAAGAATACTGGGATATCACCGTTTCCGCCCTGCTGCCTGCCGCCCGTGGCCGCAAAACCAATTTCAATATGCGCCTTGCCACGCTGGACGGCAAAAAGGCGGAGCTGCATAATGCACAGGAAGCGGCCAAGGCCAAAGAACGTGTGGAAAACGCCCATTTCGCCGTCTATAATATCAAAAACGGCGAGCGGCATAAGCTGCCTGCCTCCCCCTTCACCACTTCTTCCCTTCAGCAGGAAGCCAGCCGCAAGCTGAATTTCACCACCCAGAAAACCATGCAGGTTGTGCAGCAGCTCTATGAAGGCATTGACCTTGAAAAAGAAGGCACGCAGGGTCTTGTCACCTATATCCGTACCGACAGTGTGCGCATTTCCGACGAAGCCCTGCAGGCCGTCCGTGCCTATATTCCCGAACGTTTCGGCGCAGAATATCTACCCGAAACCCCCAACGAATTCAAGGGGCCCCGTAATGCCCAGGATGCCCATGAAGCCATCCGTCCCACGGACGTAACCCGCACCCCCGAAAATATCAAGGCTTCCCTTACAAAAGAGCAATTCCAGCTCTATCGCCTGATTTATTCCCGTTTCATCGCAAGCCAGATGAAGCCCGCCCTTTACGATACCCTTTCCATGGATATAGAAGGAAACGGCGTGGGGCTGCGTTTCTATGGCGAGCATAAACGCTTTGCCGGGTTTACTTCCGTTTACGAAGAAAGCACCGACGAAGCCACCGAAACCGCCGAATCCACCCTGCCCCAGTTTAACATCGGCGATCCCGTGATTGTGGAAAGCGTCTCCTCCGATCAGCATTTCACCCAGCCCCCTGCCCGGTTTACCGAAGGCAGCCTGGTTCGCATGCTGGAAGAAAAGGGCATCGGCCGCCCCTCCACCTATGCCCCCACCGTCACCACCATCCTTGCCCGTGGCTATGTGATGCGTGAAAACAAACGCCTCTATCCCACCGAGCTTGGCAAAATGATCAATGCCATGATGACCCAGCATTTTGGGGAAATCGTGGATGTGGATTTCACGGCACAATTGGAAGACGAATTGGATCAGGTGGAAGAAGGCAAGCTGGAATGGAAAAACGTACTTCGCAAATTCTATCCGCCCTTTGAAAAGATGCTCACCAAGGCCGAAGAAGCCATTGAAAAAGTGGAAATCAGGGATGAACCCAGCGATGAAATCTGCGACAAATGCGGTGCCCAGATGGTGTATCGTGTGGGCCGGTACGGCAAGTTCCTTGCCTGCCCTAATTTCCCCGAATGCCGTAATACCAAGCCCATCCTCACCTATATCGAAGCACCCTGCCCCAAATGCGGCGGCAAGCTGCTGGAAAAAACCAGCCGGAAAAACCGCAAATTCTACGGCTGCGAGCATTATCCCGAATGTGACTTTGTTTCCTGGGAAATGCCCGTCAGCGAAAAATGCGAAAAGTGCGGCAGCTTCATGACCCTGAAAACAGCCCGTAATGGTGCCACGTTCCACCTTTGCAGCAACGAAACCTGCCGTCACAAGGTGGAAATCACCCCCGAAAAGACGGAGGAATAATTGCATGGATTTGCAAGTTTCGGTTATCGGTGCAGGCCTTGCGGGGAGCGAGGCGGCGTGGCAGCTGGCTCTACAGGGCATCCCGGTGAAGCTCATTGAAATGAAGCCGGAAAAAATGTCCCCTGCCCATCACAGCCCCCTGTTTGCTGAACTGGTCTGCTCCAATTCCCTGCGGTCAGACAGGCTGTCCAACGCCGTGGGTCTTCTGAAAGAAGAAATGCGGCTGTGCCATTCCCTCATTATGGAAGCGGCAGATGCTGCCAGAGTGCCGGCAGGCGGTGCCTTGGCGGTGGACAGGGATTCCTTTTCAGGCTATATCACAGAAAAGCTGAAAATCCATCCCCTCATTACAATTGAATACCGGGAAGTGACGGAAATACCCGACGGCCCCGTGATTATTGCCACCGGGCCTTTGACCTCCGATGCCATGAGCGAGACAATCGCTCAATTGCCCGGCCTTGAAACCCTGAACTTTTACGATGCCGCCGCCCCTATCGTCACGCTGGATTCTTTGAACATGGAAAAGATTTTCCGGCAAAGCCGCTATGGCCGGGGGGATGATTATCTCAATTGCCCCATGAATGAAGCGGAATACCACGCCTTTGTGCAGGCTCTGGTCTCTGCCGAAACGGCGGAAATTCACGGCTTTGAGGAAACGAAGGTGTTTGAAGGGTGCATGCCGGTGGAATCCATGGCAAAACGCGGCCCCATGGTTCTGGCCTTTGGCCCCTTGAAGCCGGTGGGGCTCATAGACCCCCGAACCGGTAAAGAAGCCTATGCCGTGGTGCAGCTGCGACAGGACAATAAAGAAGGAACCCTCTATAATCTGGTAGGCTTCCAGACCCGGCTGAAATTTCCGGAACAAAGGCGTGTTTTCGGCATGATTCCCGGCTTGGAAAACGCCGAATTTGCCCGATATGGCGTCATGCACCGCAACACCTTCCTCCAATCCCCCGGCTTTTTGAACGCTCATTTTGAAATGATTCATCGGCCGCAGTGCTATTTTGCCGGGCAGATGACGGGGGTGGAAGGCTATGTGGAAAGCGCAGCCAGCGGCCTTCTTTGCGGCCTGTCTCTTGGGCATGATTTGCGAGGCCTTGGCCCGGTGGAGCTGCCCGGCATCACGGCAATGGGGGCCATGGGACGCTATATCAGCACCCCCAACCGCCATTTCCAGCCCATGAACTGCGCTTTCGGCCTCATTGACGGGCTGATTGTGGATAAGCAGCATAAAAAAATCCGCAATAAGCAGGAACGCTATATCGTCATTTCCAACAGGTCTTTGGATTTCATGAGGCCGTGGTGTGCCAAAATTTACGGAGAAAACAGCTGATTATCGCCTTTTTTCCCGCTTCTTTCTGCCTTAAATTCCTTGTATACTACCCTCGGATCATACTGCAAAGGAGAATTCTTTTCATGAGTATCGAGCTCAAAGGCACCACCATCTGTGCCGTGAAAAAAGATGGAAAAATCGCCATTGCCGGTGACGGTCAGGTAACCATGGGCGAAAGCGTCATTTTCAAGTCCAACGCCCGGAAAGTGCGCAGGCTCTTTGGGGGCAAGGTGGTGGCCGGGTTCGCCGGCACGGTGGTGGATGCTTTCACCCTCTTTGATAAATTTGAGGAAAAATTGACCCAGTGCGGCGGCAATTTAGAGCGTGCTGCCGTGCAATTGGCGCAGCTTTGGCGCAGCGAGCAGGGCATGCGGCAGATGAACTGCATGATGATCGTGGCGGACAGCGATCAGCTGCTGGTGCTCTCCGGCACTGGCGAAGTGATGGAGCCGGACAGCGGCGTGGTCGCCATCGGTTCCGGCGGTAATTACGCCTTGGCTGCCGCCCGGGCTCTTTCGGAAAACACTGCCCTTTCCGCTCATGAAATCGCAGAAAAGGCGTTGCATATCGCCGCCTCCATCTGCGTGTATACCAACGATAACGTGATCGTTGAAGATGTGTAAGGAGGTGTAGGCATCATGGCAGAATTAACCCCCCGTGAAGTGGTGCGGGAGCTCAATCGCTATATCATCGGTCAGGACGATGCCAAGCGTGCCGTGGCCATTGCCTTGCGCAATCGCTATCGCCGGTCCCAGCTCTCCCCCGAAATGCGCGATGAAATTTACCCCAAGAATATTTTAATGGTGGGCCCCACAGGCGTTGGCAAAACGGAAATTGCAAGGCGTCTGGCCAAGCTTGTGGATGCCCCCTTCATCAAGGTGGAAGCCACAAAGTTTACCGAAGTGGGCTATGTTGGCCGGGACGTGGAATCCATCATCCGGGATCTGGCCGAAAACGCTTTCCATATGGTGAAGCGTGAGCATCAGGAAAAGGTAAAGACAAGGGCGCAGGTGCTGGCGGAAGACCGGCTGGTTACGCTGCTCATGCACCCACCCAAGAAGCAGAATACGAATAATAACCCCCTCGACTTCATCCTTGGCCGCAAGAACGAGCCGGAACCCACCGAAGAAGAAAAGACAGAGATCAGCCGCAAACGCAGTGAAGTGCGTGCGCAGCTCCTTCGCGGTGAACTGGAAGAAAAGGAGCTGGAAATCGAAGTGGAAGAATCCGCTCCCCAGCTGGAAGTGGGCGGTGCCTCCATCAGCATCGGCGATATGATGGGCGGCATGCTGCCCAAAAAAACCAAGCTGCGTCATGTGAAGGTAAAGGAAGCCCGGCAGATTCTCATCGAGGAAGAGGCGTCCAAGCTCATTGACGAAGACGCTGTGAAGGAAGAAGCGGTGCGCCGCTGCGAGCAAAACGGCATCGTCTTCCTTGACGAAATTGATAAAATCGCCGCCAAGAATGGTCAGGGGCATGGCCCAGACGTGAGCCGGGAAGGCGTGCAGCGTGATATCCTCCCCATCGTGGAAGGCTCCACCGTCAACACCAAATACGGCCCCATCCGCACGGATTTCATGCTCTTCATCGGTGCCGGTGCGTTCCATGTGGCCAAGATTTCCGATTTGATCCCGGAATTGCAGGGCCGCTTCCCGGTGCATGTAAACCTCAAAAGCCTCACCAAAGAAGATTTTGTCAATATCCTCACGAAAACCGATAACGCCATCACGCGCCAATATACCGCCCTTTTGGAAGTGGATAAAGTGCATCTCACCTTTGAAGATGAGGCACTGGAAGAAATCGCCGAAATTGCCATGCGCTCCAATGAAGAGGGCGAAGATATCGGCGCACGCCGCCTCCATGCCGTGTTTGAAGAGCTTTTGGAAGACGTTTCTTTCAACGCCGGCGGCGAAAACATGCCGGATGTGTATCTTTCCATCTCTGCCGATTATGTGAAAGAGCATCTCAAAACAGCCAAGCTCAACGATATGCGTCGCTATATTCTCTGATTCAACAAACAAAAGGAGGCCATGCTTCATGAAACCCTTAACCATTGCCATCGACGGCCCTTCCGGTGCTGGGAAATCCACCGTTGCCAATGCGGTTTGCGAAAAACTGAATATCCTGCATCTGGATACCGGGGCCATGTATCGTGCCATCGGCCTGTGTGCACTGGAAATGGGCATTGACCCCTATGACGAAAAGGCTGTTTCCCAAATGTGCGAAAAAGGTCTGGCGCAGGTGGACGTAAAATACCACAACGGCGTGCAGGCCACTTATCTCAACGGTAAGGATGTTTCCCATCTCATCCGCACGCAGGAAGTGGGCGGTGCCGCCTCCACGGTTTCCCGGTATGTGCCGGTTCGCAGCATGCTGGTCAAGCGTCAGCAGGAAATGGCCGCCACCCAGCCCATGCTGCTGGACGGCCGGGATATCGGCACGGTGGTGCTGCCCCATGCCACGGTGAAAATTTTCCTCACCGCAACGGCTGAAGAGCGTGCCCGCCGCCGCATGCTGGAGCTTCAGCAAAGGGGCGAAGAAGCCTCTTTTGAAGAAGTGCTTTCGGAAGTCAACGCACGGGATTTGCAGGACACCACCCGTGCCCTCACCCCCTTGCGTCAGGCAGAGGATGCCGTGCTTCTGGATGCCACCAATCTCACTTTTGATGAAACCGTCAACGCCGTGATGGCTCTTGTGGAGGAAAAGTATGGAAAGTAATCATCAGAAAAAGCGGAACTTTGCCTATTCCGTGGTCAGAGGCCTTGCCTGCTTCCTTTCCCACACCCTCTACCCCACCACCTTCCATAACCGGGAGCAATTGAACATGGACGCCCCTTATATCCTCATTTCCAATCATCATTCCATGCTGGATCCTCTATTCCTTTGCTATGCCTGCAAGCATCATGAAATCCGCTGGCTTGGCAAAAAGGAAATCAGTAAAA
Source organism: Clostridia bacterium (assembly GCA_045590215.1). GTDB lineage: Bacteria > Bacillota > Clostridia > Christensenellales > Aristaeellaceae > RUG563. The sequence goes on from JAZNQO010000026.1 coordinate 258,255, forward strand.
TGCCCGTTATTAGCTGGTTTGCCAAGAAAATCAATATGATTCACGTGGATCGCCATAATACCGATATGGCCGCCATGCGTCAGTGCATGGCCGAGGTGAAAAATGGCGGCGTTCTGGGCATCTTCCCCGAAGGTACCCGGCATCAACCCAGCCTCATGCACGAAGTGGAATCCGGCACAGCGTTCATTGCCCTGCGTGCCGGCGTGCCCCTTTTGCCTGTGTATTTCGCCAAAGGGCTCAAGCCCCTGCGCCATGTGCATGTGTATGTGGGCAAGCCGATGGATATCTCCGCCCTCAAAGCCCAAGGCATGAATGCCGATACCGTCAACGCCCTCTGCGCTGATATCAAGGAAACTTTCCTTGCCATGGAAGCAGAGTATAAGAAAGCCTGATTTTCTCCAATCAAAAAGGCACAGCCGCCAATCGATGCGCTGTGCCTTTTTTGATATCCTTCACATCATCTTCTGTCCATTGATAATCAAATCAAAATCCAGTTTCAGATATTCCGCCGCCGTTTTGCACATGAGCATCCGAGGCATGAAAATCTGGAAATATTCGCCGATTTCCCCCCACTTGGTATCAATGGACAAGATCAGCGTAATTTTACCGTCCTTCCCCACTTCCAATTGAGATTCAGTCACGGCAAAGTTCACCCGATCGTGAATGTCGAAATCGTCTTCCCCTTCCTCCTGCACCCGGCTGCGCCGCACATCAGACTTATCCGCCAATATCACCGCTGCGCTCACATCACTTACCGGCACGCCGGTTCCTTCGTCATGATTGCCGATAGCGCACACAATGGGCGCAATATCCCGTGCCGGAACGCCCAACCTGTTCAGAATCTGAAACGCCATCACAGCCCCGGACTGGCTGTGCTCGGCCCTGTTCACAATATTCCCAATATCATGCAGCCATGAGGCGGAAAGAGCCAAGTCAATCGTATGGTCATCCATTTGCAAGGCCGTCAGGATGTCCGCCGCACGCTGCGCCGTAATCCCCACATGGGCAAAGCTGTGCTCGGTATAATGCAGCTCTTTCATCGCCCGGTTCTGCTCGCTGATATAAACCGCCACATCCTCATCCTGCCGCAGCATCGTATAAATAGGAAAACGTTCCTTATCCGTGTACATCTGATTCATCTTTCTTTCCTCTCATTCAATAATACGTTCAAAAGCCCTTGGCAGCCTTCCAGTATATCCCGGTATGCAATGTCAAACCTTTCGCTGTACCACGGGTCGGACACTTCCCCCGGCCTGTCCGTATAGTCCATCAGCAAATGGATTTTCCCTTCCGGGTCGCCGTCCAGCATCCGGTTCAGATTCCGTACATTATAATAATCCATGGCAATCAACAAATCGTAGGCCGCATAATCCCTTTTTGTTACTTGCCGGGCACCTCGCTTTTCCACAAAAACGCCCTGCCGTGCCAGTTCCGCCCTCGCCGGCGGATAAATGGGATTGCCGATTTCTTCCGTGCTGGTAGCCGCCGACGCCACCTCAAACTGCTTCTCCAATCTTCTTTCCCGCAGCAGATGCTTCATAATCATCTCCGCCATTGGGCTTCTACAGATATTGCCGTGGCAAATAAACAGTATTTTCTTCATCTTTCCATAACTCCGCATCATTCCTTCTCCTTGCTGAAAAGGAGAACTTGATTTCCTGTATGATCATATCACAAATTCATATATCCGTACAGTTGTTTATTTTTAAGCCCCTGCATTTTTCCCCTGTATTTTGTGTTTTGGTTCCATCTCTTCTTCCTTTTCGCATCAGACTTCCTATTCGTCCATAACCAGACAGTTTTCATGGCTGGATGTATTTATATTGTCTTTTCATACCATATATAACATATGATGATAACATTCAAAATAAAAATAACCATAATTGAGAAATATAGCGATGACAAATATGTTTGATTTATTGACATTTTGAATTGGTAATGCTATAATACAGAAAAAATAGCGTAAACGCTATAATACATGAAAGGGGAAACAACCAAATGAAAAAAATGCTTGCTATCCTGCTGGCTCTGATCGTTCTGGTATCCATGGTTCCCGCCATGGCTGAAGATCAGGTCACCCTGACGCTGTGGTCCATCGCTACCGAAAGCGACTCCAGCCATCAGTCCTTCATCGACGCCATCGCTGCTTTTGAAGCTGCCAACCCCGGCGTCAAGATCGAACACAACACCACCGCTAACGAAGCTTACAAGACCAAGATCAAGTCCGCTATGTCTTCCGGCAAGGAACTGCCTGACATCTTCTTCACCTGGGGCATGGGCTTCCTGGGCGAATTCGTGGATGGCGGCCGTGTGCTGAACCTGGACGAATACTATGCCAACTACGCTGCTGAACTGCCCCAGGTGATGACCACCAACGTCACCTACGGCGATTCCGTGTACGGCGTTCCCTATTCCATGTCCATCGTGGCTCTGTATGCCAACATGGATCTTCTCAAGAAGGCTGGCTGGGAAGAAATCCCCGCTACCTACGAAGACATGATGAAGTGCTGCGAAGACCTGAAGGCCGCTGGCATCATCCCCTTCGGCGTATCCGGCAAGGAACTGTGGTGCCTGTCTGAATACCTCGAACCCTTGGTCATCAAGTCCATCGGCGGTGCCAAGCTCCGCGATGTGTACAACGGCAAGACCTCTTGGAACGATGCCGGCATCGTCAAGGCCGTTGCTGCTTTCCAGGAAATGGTGAATAAGGGCTACTTCGATCCCAGTGCTGCCGCTCTGGGCAACGACGAAGTGAAGAACAACTTCATCGCCGGCAAGTATGCTTTCTATCAGAATGGCTCCTGGAACAACGGCGACATCGGCAAGTCTGACATCGCTGCCAACGTGAAGGTCGGTACCTTCCCCGTTCTGGATCCCGAAAATGCTACCCTGATGCAGATGATCGGCGGCCCCAACAACACCCTGGCCGTGACTGCTACCACCGAACATCCCGAACTGGCTGCCAAGGCTGCCTTCGAACTGGGCAAGTTCCTCTCCAACGCTGACTATGTGAGCGGCGCCAACCTGCCCTGCTGGGCTGCTGACCCCAATGCTGTTGTTGCTAACGACCTGATCCCCGCCGTGGCCGACATGGTTTCCAAGGCTGACGATATGGTTCTGTTCGGCGATAACTTCCTCAGTGCTGATGCTGCCAACACCTATCTGGACTACATCGGTCTGGCTTTCGCTGGCGAAATCACTCCCGAAGAATTTGCTGAAGGTCTGGCTGCTGACCTGTGGTAATAACACAGAAGCTGCTTGAAAAAGCATAACCTATAAAAAAGGGGAGATGCTTCTTCGCGGGTCTCATCCCAAGAGAAGCCTCTCCCCCTTTTTTACAGGGAAGGAGCACAGAATATGAAAAAAAACTTTAGCTATAAGCTGAATATCTTTCTCTTTCTGTTGCCTGCGCTGATTTTGTTCGTCGGGGTGCTGATCGCCCCCATTTTCATGTCCATCAACTATAGCTTCACCAACTGGAACGGCATGAAAGAACCTGTCTATATCGGCTTGAGCAACTATCGGGAATTGTTTACCAGTAAGTCCATCAACATCATGCGCGCCCTGAAAAACGCCATGCTGCTGGCTGGACTATCCGTGTTTATTCAGCTGACGTTTGCTTTGTGGCTGGCCCTGAAGCTGGGCAAAAAGCCCAGAGGTGAACGGGCGTTCCTTTCCATCTTCTTTATGCCCGTACTGATTTCCACAGTGGTTATCGGCCAATTGTGGCTGAAAATTTATAACCCGGACTACGGCGTGCTGAACCTGACCTTGAAGTCATTGGGGCTTGAGGAATGGACACGCATATGGCTGGGCGATAAAAAGACGGCTCTATGGGCGTGCTTCGTGCCCATTTTGTGGCAGTATGTGGGCTATCATATGCTGCTGATGTATGCCGGCATCAAGGGCGTGCCCACGGAGCTTTCCGAAGCCGCCATGCTGGACGGCTGTACGGAAAGCCAGCTGAACCGCTACATCATCATCCCCTATATCAAGCCCATTCTGCGTGTCAGTGTCATTTTCGCTGTCACCGGCTCGTTGAAATCCTTTGACCTCATCTATGTGTTGACCAACGGCGGCCCCAATCACGCCACCGAAGTGCCCAGCACATTGATGATTAACCTTCTGTTCCTCCGGAACCGCTATGGTATGGGAAGCACCATTGCCGTCATGCTGATTGTGCTGTGCTTCGTCTTTGCTCTTCTGATCAATCTTGCATTCAAGGAGGAGAAATAAGATGAGTACGAACGATAAACAGCGGCTGCCTGAACTGCCGAAAAAGAATGATAAGATCGGCAAGGTCATCACCTATATCATTCTGCTTCTGTGGGCATTTGTCAGCATATTCCCCGTCTATTGGATGCTGACGTTCTCCCTGAAGAGCAATGCGGAAATTTTCGGCGAAAACGTCATCGGCATGCCCAAATACTGGGTTTGGGAAAACTATACAAGAGCTCTGAACGTGGGCAATATGCCCCGTTATTTCTTCAATAGTGTGGTCGTCACGGTTTCCACCATCCTGATCACGCTGATCACTTCTGTCATGGCCTCTTATGCCCTCACCCGGCTCAAGTGGCGTTTAAGAACCACCGTACATAAGTTCTTTATGCTGGGTCTTACCATCCCGATTCACGCATCCATTGTGCCTCTGTATACCACGCTGGCCGATCTGGATATGCTGAACACCTATTGGGCACTGATCATCCCCTATTCCGCTTTCTCGCTGGCCATGGGTATTTTGATCAGTATCGGGTTCATGAGCGATATTCCTTACGATCTGGACGAAGCGGCTTTCCTGGACGGCTGCGGCGTATGGGGCATTTTTATGCGGGTCATTGTGCCGCTGATGATGCCTGCCGTTGCCACAGTTGGGATTTATACCTTCCTCCAGTGCTGGAATGAATTGATGTTTGCCAACGTTTTTATCGGCAGCGATACGCTCAAAACGCTGCCCGTCGGTATTCAATCCCTTTCCGGGCAGTATACAACGGAATGGGGCCCCATCGGTGCTGCGCTTTCGCTGGCAACGATTCCTACCCTGCTTGTGTATGTGTTCCTGAGCAAGCAGATTCAGGAAAGCTTCATTGCCGGTGCTGTCAAGGGCTGATGCAATTCATTCAGTATCTATATAAAACGGCCTTCATGGCCGTTTTTTGTTGTAGAAATATAACCACCAACTTAATATATTCATATGTAATTTGCGTTCATTTTTTAATTATTTCAAGCAAATTATTCTTTCAGTTTATATAATCATTCAGCATTGCAGAAAAATTTAGCCATATAAGGCTCCTTTTTTCCCACGGGCAGGGTGGCGTCACGCCGCCACCGGATGCGTTAGCATCCGTGGAAAACAAGAAAAACCGGCAGGAAAGTTTACTTTCCGTGACGGTTTTCTTTGTTTTCATTTAGCCCGTGGCTACAACTTCTTCGTTTCTCAACCTCCATGCGGAAGGTATTCGATAGAGAGCATTCGTTGTTCGCAAGGTAGGTGCAGGAAGGAACTTCCTGCCGTGGGGTACAGGGGACGAGTAGTCCCCTGCTCCATCGTTAACCCCTGTTACTCCCCATCCATGTTCACTGCGGTCAGGGATTCACCGGGCAGCGATACTTCCCTCAAAATCTTGCCGCCCATGCGGATATTGACGTTCACCGTCTCTTTTGCCTGATTCAGCAACAGCAGCCCATAAGAACCATCAGCATTGCGGCAGGCAGCGGCTTCCACATCCCTTCCGAAGACGGATTTGCCCATCCGCACTGCACCGGGACGGAACGCCAATGCCACCAGCCGCAGATATTCATACATAATGGTGGTGCGAAGGCTGCCGTCTTCCTCACAGACCAGCGGCGCACCAAAGCCACCCTGCACGTGCCGGGGGCCGCCGTTCTGATCAACGACCATGTTCCAGTCCATCCAGCCCTGCATGCCGTGGTTCAAATCGCCGATCATGTCATGGGCATAGGCTATGGCATCGTTATGGTCAATCTTCCTCGGATCCAGCATCCCGGCCCCTGCGTCCCACGCATTGTTCAGCACCCCATCCTCGCCGGGGCTCATGGAAAGGGCTTTGCCTGGCATGTGCAAGGGGCAGCTTTCCGTGTGCATCAAGAACTTGTCCGGGTATTGCCGACGCAGTAAATCCAACGCCTCAAAATGATCGCCAGAATACCAGTGGAAAGCAAAGCCGTCCACCTTGTCCGCCGCATCCTTATCGGCCATGAAAGCGTCAATGTGCTCAATGGCACGCTCCTTATTGTGATCCCAGATGAAGACAGCTATTTTCCCGGCAAGGCCTGCCTTTTCCATTTCGGGATAGAGATGGTTCTTCAAAAATTCCCGTTCTTCCTCGCCGCTCCATAAGCAGCTGTCCCAAGATGTGGCGGCAGAGGCTTCATTCTGCAGGGAAAGCATGGTGACGGGAATGCCCTCCGCTAAATAAGCCTGCATGAATTTCACCAGATACCGTGCCCAAGAGCCGTAATATTCCTTCTTCAGCCGCCCGCCGAAAGAGCGTCCCGGTTTGGTGGTGTCAATCTTCACTTCCGCTCCGCCGTACACCGCCGCATCATTCTGGCTGAATTCCGGCGGCGTTTTCCACTGATAAGGCGGAGACCAGGGCGAAAGCAGCACCTGCAATTGGCCATTAGCCATGGCGAGGGCTTCCTTCACAACAGGAATCGTCCATTTCCTGTCCCGGTCAATGGTGAAGGTGTTCAGTTCCGGATCGGCAATAGGGTCCGCCACTGCCTGATATTCCGAAAGGGAGTAATCGCAGGAGTCAATGTGCATCCGAATAAACCGGGCGTTCATCCCGTCCGGGCCAAACCATTTGGCCAGGGCTTTCTTCCTGTTTTCCTCGCTCATCTGGGACAGCAGATAGCAGGCCGCCTCCGTCATGGCGCAGCCCCAGCCTTCCACCGTCTGAAAGGTATAGTCCGGATAAAGCCCAACCACACGGGCTTCCACTGCTTTCACAAGGGAAGCTTCCTCCACCCACTGAAGCTCTTTTTCCGCAAAACAGGTGCTCCCCGTCGCTTCATCAAAATATACCGTTTTCTGCACAACTGTCATAGGATGTTCCCTCCGTTTATCGCTGTCATTTATTTGATTTTATCATGTTTTCCTGCTTTTGTCCATGTAACGTGCCATTTAATGTTCGATTGTCAACTTATTTTCTATCATGTTTTCAACACTGTCCATTCTCTGTAGACCATTCGATAATTTGTATCGCAAATTTTGATTTGCTGCATTCTGTTTGCTATCTTTTCAAAATCCGGCAGCAGTGCAAGCATTTTCGCCATGGATGAATCCGGCGTCAGATGAATGTCCGCCTTTGAAAGCATACCGCTTTCCGCATCACGGCTGCATATCTGCACCTCATATCCCCCTGACAAAACATCAAGGGCAACGCAGGTCATGGGCTGGCGATCCGCATAATCGGTGTAGAAATAGAGCCAACGTAGCTCCTTTTCTTTATTTTCTCTTTGGCTATAAGCGGCATAAGCTTCTCTTCCCTCTGCCCTGTCCACGCAAAACACTTCATGATAATAAGGGCCAAACCGCTCTTGCCACGCTTCATTATCCCTGCTATGCAGGCGCACGCCTGTTAACTGCCCTTCTTGATTCAGGTGATATTCATAAACCAGCTTTGCTCTTTGCGGATAAGCCCTTTGCAGCTTGGCTCGTTTGTAATTCCCAACGAAAACATCCATCATCAAAAACGGCTCGCAGCTGCCAAGCGGCGTCATATTTCTTCCGCCGGATGACCATTTGACTTCCACTGTTTCTTTATCAGCAGCCGCTTTCGCCGTTTCATAAGCCGTATCAAGCCGCTGTAAAAAAGCTTCCAATGTCAAAATGGCTCGCTTGCATCGTTCTAAAGCAAGCGTCTGTTTTTCGTTGCTGCCGTTCACTAAAACGTCCCTCTTTCTATGCACTGCTTTTTTGCTTATTATATCATAACCCCATAAAAAAGAAAAGTTTCATAAAATTCATTCTGCCTTGCCGCAAATGACAAAATTTATGCTATACTGATGAAGAATTAACCATAAGGAGTTCTGCCAATGAAATGGATTTCCCCGGATTATTACCCCGAATTTCATTGCATTGCCAACCGCTGCCGCCATTCCTGTTGCATCGGCTGGGAAATAGATATTGACGAAGACACACTGGCTTTCTACCGTGAAATGGACACGCCCTTTGGCAGGCGGCTGCAAGACGCCATTGCAGAAACGGAGGACGGGGCGCATTTCCGGCTTGTTGCCCATGAACGCTGCCCTATGCTGAACGAAAACGGCCTGTGCGATTTGATTACGGAGCTGGGGGAAGAATCCTTGTGCCAGATTTGCGCCGATCATCCCCGGTTTCGCAATTTCTTCACCCATCGCACGGAAATCGGCCTGGGGCTTTGCTGCGAAGCGGCTGCCCAGCTGATATTGAAAAAGGAAACGCCCATGCAGCTGATGGTGATGGAGGATGACGGCGAAAATGAAACGCCAGCCCCGGTGGAAGAAGCCCTGCTCACCTTCCGGGCACAGCTGATTTCCATCCTGCAAGACCGTTCTTTTCCTTTGACGGATCGCCTGCAAATGCTGCTGAAAGCAGCCGATGCCGCCCTTCCTGACAGGGATTGGCTTTCCATTTTCCGGTCTCTGGAGCGGCTGGACACGGCGTGGGATGCGGCTCTTGGGTCCATCAAAACGCTTTCTCCTTTCCCCGCCCTGCCCCCGGCCCTGCTCCCCTTTGAATGTGCCTTTGAGCAGTTCGCCGTCTATCTTCTCTATCGCCATCTGCCCGGAGCCCTTGACGATGATGCCCTTTCCCAAAGGGTGTCCTTCTGCGTGTTGTCCGTATGGCTTATAATAGCTCTTTGCAACGCCTGCACACCCTGCACCTTTGAAACCCTTTGCGATTTTTCCCGGATGTTTTCCTCCGAAATTGAGTATTCCGATGAAAATATACAAACGCTGCTTGGCCTTCTCTGAATCCGAATGCCTCACCCCATAAAAAAAGCCGAACCGCTTCCATGCAGTCCGGCTTTTATATTATCTGCTGAATTGTTTCAGGAATTGCCATGCCTGTTCGCAGGTATGCTCCCGGCATTCGTGGCCTTGGCCGCTGATGGAGCCAAAGGCGGTGCGGATAACGCCGTCTCCGCTTTCAAAATACTGCACTGTTAAATCCGCATCCCGGCTGTCGTCATGAAATACCTCCGTTTCATCGCCGTCAATGCCCCAGATTTTGTTGGGCCAGCTTTCCTTTTCTTCGTAGGTTACGTTATAGGACGTCTTGAGCTTATTCACCTTGAACACATACCGCATCCTGTCCCAGCATTTATCGGCCTGGAAGGGCAATTCCGGCAAGGGCGTAATTTCGCCGCCTGCATAGAAAAGGGGCACGGACACCGTTTCGTTGATGGGCTTGGGGGCAGGCTTTCCGTACACATTCAGCCCCACTTCAAACGTGGCATCCATGGGAGCCAGCCCGGCAAACACTTCCGGGTATTCCTGATACAGATCCCAGCTTTTGCAGCCGCCCATGGAAAAGCCTGTGGCATAGATGCGCTTATCGTCAATTAAGTATTTTTCCTTCAGCATCTCAATGAATTCCATCATTTCCGTGGCTGTAGAGTTCAGATGGTTTTCCACCGCCACCAGCAGGAAGTTGTTTCGATGCGCCACCCGATACCAGCCGGACACATGGGTGATATAATAGCAGGAATCGCCGCCGCCGTGGAAGGCCAAGAGCAGCGGAGCCGGGCCTTTTTCAAACAAATCCTTGTTGTAATAGGCCAGATACCCGATAGGATGGGTTTGGGTACCCTGATCATCCCCCAGATTATCACCGGATGTTTTCACATAGATGCAGCCCGTTTCTTCCACGATGCCGGCCTTCTCCATATCCGTTTCTTCTTCCAGCACACCGCACCAACGCTTATAACGATGCACGAAAGCAACGTCACGCTCCGCATCCTCTTCCCCGGCAAACAGCACTTCGTCAAGTCCTGCTTTCAGCGCAGCATTGATTTCTTCACTGTTGCCGATGGACACAATGGGCATATCCCTTCTTTCAGGAGCTGGCACAACCGTCAGGTTTTCCAATACCATCCCAAGGGGCGTGATTTCCCCCGGCCCCCAAAGATACTGCCCCTGCAAAGTTTTCATATAATTTTTCGCAAGGAAATCAGCAGAGGCACCGAACCCGAACAGAATCGTGCGGAAAATGGCACCCCGGATGAAGCTGTCGCCCCATTCTTTTGTAAAGCGATCACGGGAGAGCACCATGCCATCCTCATAATACTGGCTGATGCGGCTTTCCTTGATGACATCGGCAAAGAGGCACTCCTTGGCATCCGCCCAGCCGTTTTCGCTGGTAGGATAGACGAACACAACGCTGCCGGAATCCATGGCTGCAATCTTCGCAAAGCCCTTTTCCTCGGCAAAGGAAACAGCCTGCATTTCCGTCATTTCCGTTTCTTCAAAAATCAAAAGATAGGGGGCCCGAAAGCCGAAATTCACAATCCCGGCCAAATCGTCCCCTTTAGGCACATATACTTTCACCTTGAAATTTTCAAACACATGGCTCCATATTTTTGCGCCGTTTTCAAGGGTTTTCACCATCGGTTTTGCTTGCATGCCCATATTTATTTCCTCCCTGAACAGCAGTTTCATTCTTTTCTGTACTTTTGATTATACCATACCAAATGCCGAAAGCCAAGCTTTCGCCGTTATGCAGAAAGCTTGGCTTTCGGTCATAAATATCCTTTTATCCCAAATAATGGCTCATCACCAGCATCAAAGAAAAGCCGGCCAATAAAGCGTATGTAGCCCCTCTTTCGCTGCCGTGGGCATGGGTTTCGGGTATCATTTCATCGCTGATCACATACAGCATAGTACCCCCGGCAAAGGCCAGCGCAAAGGGCAAAACCGCCGTGGAAATGCTCACCGCCAAATACCCTATCAACGTGCCCAGCACTTCCACAAGCCCCGTCATCAGAGCTGCTATGAAGGTGCGGCTTCTATTCATCCCGGCAGACAGCATGGGGCCGATAATCACCATCCCTTCCGGGATATTCTGCAGCGCAATGCCTGCCGCAATGGTGATAGCTTCCCCGGTATTGCCCGTGCCAAAGCCCACCCCGGCGGCAATGCCTTCGGGCAGATTATGAATGGCAATGGCCATCACAAACAGCAGCACCTTGTTCAGCTTTTCCGTCTGCCCCGGATGGCTTTCCTGATCCACGCCGGATAATTTATGCAAATGCGGCACAATCCTGTCCATCACGTTCAGGCAAAGCGCACCGCAAAACACCCCGGCAATCGTCACCAAAATGCCGAATTTTCCGCCGTAATCCAAGGAGGGCAATATCAGCCCGATCACCGCCGCCGCCAACATCACCCCGGCCGCAAAGGACAAAACAATATCGCTGAACCGATGGGAAATGTGCTTGAATAAAAAGCCCATCACAGCCCCGATTACCGTGGCTCCGCCCACCCCCAGAGCCGTTAATAATACCATGTCCATTCTTTCAATTCCTTTCGTAAAGCCGATGTTTCGTCAGCATAATGCTGCATCACATCTATTCTCTCTATACACATTTCGTAACAAATTCAAACAAAAGCACTGCAATTCATCCTTGCAGTGCTTTCGACACAGCTTTTTTATTCCGCTTTAACCTGCCACCAGTAGGCTTCCACATCCCCGGCAAAGAGGAAATATACATCCTGAACACCAGAAATATGCTGCATATCCACGGTGTATTCCGTCTTTTCTCCTGCGTTCACCACGATATCGCACAGCATTTCACCGTCCATATCGCCAGCCATCACACGCACCACGCCGCCGTTTTTAGAGGAAGCGCAGAAGGTGATTTCAGATGCGCCTTTGTCAAATTCTACGCCTTTCAGCTGCATCCAGTCGCCGCTTTCGGCTGCCGTTACGGCATCCGGGCCATAACCCACCACTTCAATCCCGGCTTCCCGGTACATGGTCTGGGCAGAAACCTTTTCATAGGGGTTAAAATGATGCAGCTGCTGAACGCCCTTCATGGTGCCCACCACAGGCTTGATGGAGCCATCTAAATTCACTTCCATCACGTTGATCTGGGGAGAGCGATAATTGCCGGTAATGCCCATGGCCTTTTCCACAGGGCGATTGTGATAGAGCATATAATGCACGCCCTTAAACTCCACCATACTGTGATGATTATTACCCCACATGCCAAAGAAAGTGCCCTGATTCACAAAGGCCTGCCCGGCATATTCAAAGGGACCAAGGGGATGCTTGCTTGTCATATACTGGATGGCGCCATTGCCCATGCGATAGGGATTGCCGCCGGTATTCCAGTTTGAGCAGTAGCTGTAATAATAAGTATCGCCGATTTTCAGCATGCCGGAATCTTCAAACAGGTACGGCACGTCAAAGGCCTTGGGGGTACCCACGATGGAAATCATATCATCCCCCAGCTGCACGCACCGGGCCGTGCCGGGGTTGGCATCCTTCCCTGCAGGCACGCCGCCGCCGAAATACAGATACCCCGTGCCATCATCGTCCACAAACACAGCCGGGTCAAACAGCCACGTCACGTTCGCGCAATTGGGCGTCTGCCGGGTAATGAGGCCATGCCCCAAAGGATCCCGGAAGGGGCCCGCCGGGTCATCCGCCACCAATACCGTCACGCCGTTGCCGTTATTGCAGCTGTAGAGGAAAAACTGATCCTTCCCATCAATCACCTTATGGGCGGCGCAGGGAGCCCAGGAATTGCGTGCCCATTTCAAAATGCCGCTGGCCCCAGCCACGGGAATGGCCCCATGATCCGTCCAGTTGACAAGATCGGAAGAGGAAATGCAATTGATTTTGTTCACAAGGCCATAGCCGTTTTCCTTCACATTCCCATCGGCATCGTATTCGATGATATCGTTGGTGGTGTACACATACAGCCTGTCGTTCCATACAAGGAAGCCGGGGTCTGCGCCGAAACGCTGGGTGTAGAGGGGGTTATTTTCCCCGTTTCTTTTGTAGCTCTTTTTCCATGTCATGTTTTCAAACATTGCTGCCATGTCCTCCTTTGTTTCAGGCATATCAAATGGGATAACCGCTTCCTGTTCTTCTTCTTTTTTCTCCGGGCCTTTCAGGGTAAAATTACGGATGGTGAACGGCGTATCCGCTTCGCCGCCCTCCACATACAATACATAGGTGTCATATTCCCCTGCCAGCCATGCGGCGGATAATGTGACCCATTCTCCCTTGGCGGCATTTTCTCTCGCCAAGTTTTCATACGTTGTTTCTCCGGCAAATGCGTGCTCCACAGACAGGATAAACTGGCCGTTTTCGATTGTCCGCTGCATCACGTCCACGCTGATCTGGTAATACTCCCCGGCCGCCAGCTCAAAGGCTCTGCCGGGGGAATTCCATGTGGCGTTCCGGCCGGTAATGGAAAGTCCGTCTTCCGTCACGGCAATGGATGCACCGCCGCCGCTTCTTGGATACCAGCCGTCCGTTCCCTTGGAAAAATCAGATGCGTACAGCACATCTTCCCCAAGGCAGTTCGCCACCGCCAGCATAAGCATAAGCAAAATACCAAATATCAGGGCTTTTTTCATTTTTCCTTCATGCCTCCTTTGTTTCAAAGGCTTTCATTATCTGTATTTTAGCATATTCTTCATCGCTTGAAAACAAGCATTTCACACTTTTTGCAGACAAAAATAACGCTGTTATCGTCAAACAGCGTTATTTCATCTTTATTCAGTTTTAAGGGCGCAGGGCGTGCGGCCAACGTCGGTGTTATCTTCCTTACGGTTTCGCAGCACTTCCAGCGGATGCTCCGCCACCTGAAAACGATAATCCTGGCCGAAGCAGTGAATGTGCTTTTCAATCACCTGATGGCTGATAACGCTGTCCAAGTCCCCGTTTACCTGCACCTGATAGCGGAAGAAATCCGTATCCCTTTCCAGATTTTCCACCGGCGTATAGCTTTCCCGGCAAGCAGTGATCTGCGCCGTGCCCTGAAGCACCGCACGCACATGCTCAATATTGCTTTCCAGCTTCAGGGGAGCCGGGAAGGTGCCTTCTCCCAACACCTGCGGATAATCCTTCTTTTCTTCCTTGCGAAGCAGCTTCAATGCTTCCTGCAAATGGCTCAATTCAATTTCCAGCATATGTGCCCAGACGGCCTTCACGCAGGGCTCCGTTTCGGTTTCATAGCAGCTCCAATAGAGATAACATTCGGTGTACTGGTGCATCAGCAGGTTTTCCAACCATGTGGCACTGGGATCCATCAGGCTTCCGTAGTGGCTCACATGCTGCTCCTCAATCATGCCGATTTCCCGGTAAAGGGCTCTGCCCGGCGTGTTGGGATAGGTGGCACAAACGTTCATGTAATAATTCATGGTCTGCTGCTCGGCAGCGGTGATGATGCCCACGGTCAGCTTGGTCATGGGATCAGCGTTTTTATTGTTAATGGGCCGCTTCACGCTGTCAAAGGGATAGCGGTGATGGGAAACGGTGGGTCTTCCTGGCATGATTTCCGTGTATCGCCCCACCAGCTTTTCCGCATGCACGCCGTCTTCCAATTCCATAAAATCCGCATAGCGATAGAGATGGTCAAAGTCCTCAAGCAAGGCAAAGTTCAGGGCGTTTCTTACATATTCGTCCGGCTCCCGCTTGGCCAGATGCGCCGTCAAGTCCACCGCCAATTGCTCATAGCCGATGGTGTGCTCCAGCATGTTTTCATCGTCCGGCTTCAGGGCGGCCACCAGCTTTTGCTGCTGCTGTTCGCTGCGGCGCATCAAAGCCAATGCACGCCGCACATCGCCGTTCATGCAATTTCTGTGAAACTGATGGGGAAACCATACGTTTTCAAACTCCGTGCCGTTCATCAGGATCACACGGGTTCTGGTGTAGGGATCCACAGTGTATTTATCATAGGGTTTGGGAGTTAAATCTTTCCAGTTCATCAGATGGTCGTCAATCCGCTTTGTCTTTTCCAGAAAAGGATTCATATACTACCTCCTGCTTGATTATTCCTTTTAAGTTTATACAAATTATGGCCGGATTATTCTTGACCCCCTATATGAAAAAGTCCCCTTTTGTCACAAAGGTTTTTCCTTCAGTGTGTTGACATTGCATCCCCAAACCGATACAATAAAGCTTGAAGATATTTTTATTTGTTCATCGGCAAAATCATGGATATAGCGGAGGTTTCCCATGGAACAATGGATTCAGTCAGCCTTTGAAAAAGCCGTTATCAAATTTGAAAAAGGCACTGCCATCGCAAAAAAGCAAAATATTTTGCCCTATATGGGGGCGAAAGACGCCTTCTTGCCCTCCCCCTTTGATGATAACAGCTGGTGGACGGGCGGCTTTTGGCCGGGGCTCATGTGGCAATTGTATCACGCTACCGGAAAAGCCTGCTTCATGGAAGAAGCCCTTCGGGCAGAAAAGCTGCTGGTCAGCGAAATCATGCGCTTTGAAAAACTGCATCATGACGTGGGGTTCATGTATCTGCTTTCCTGCGGAGCCCATTACAAACTGACAGGCGACAAAGCAGCCTATACCAATACCCTCCATGTAGCCAATCTCTTAGCCGGGCGTTTTAATCCGGAAGGGTTCATCCGTGCCTGGGAAGGGGACGATAAGAAGGGCTATGCCATTGTGGACTGCATGATGAATTTGCCGCTCCTCCACTGGGCGACCAGAGAAACAGGCGATCCTCGCTTTCAGAAAATCGCCTGCATCCACGCCGATACCACCATCCGGGAATTTTTGCGAAAAGACGGCAGCTCCTGCCATATCTGCATTTTCGACCCCGAAACGGGCAAAGTGCTTTCCCGGCCTGCCGGGCAGGGATTTGCAGAGGGCAGCAGCTGGAGCCGGGGTCAGGCGTGGGCGTTGTATGGCTTCACATTAAGTGCCCTCAACACAGGCCATGCTCGCTATCTGGATGCCGCAAAGCGCATCGCCGATTATTTCATTGCCCATATCCGCCCGGACGGCCTGACGGACTGCGATTTCTGCCAGCCGGATACGGAAGAGCGCATTGACAATATCGCCGGTGCCTGCGCCGCCTGTGGGCTGCTGGAGCTGGCGAAACTTACAGAAAAAGCAGACAGCGAACGCTACCATTCCGCTGCGCTCCGCCTGCTCAAAGGCCTGCATGACCATACCGCCGATTATTCCGATAACTCCACCGGCATCCTGCAAAAATGCACCGCCGCCTATCATAACGACGGCGCAGGCCGCCATGTGAATATCCTCTACGGCGATTATTTCTACGTGGAAGCCTTGTGTAAATTGCTGGGAACAGACGCCCGGCTGTGGATGGCCTGACCCATACCAAAGATAAAGGAGATTTTTTATGGCTATTTTGCTGATTTTCGTTCTGCTGCCCATCGTTGGCATCCTCACGGCTAATTTTTGCTTCAAGCGCACCTATCAGGATAAAAAGCCGGCCAAGCAAAAGGGCGAGCTTCGTTATCAGTATCTGCTGGTGGATAACGATAACACCATCATGGATTTCAACGCCGCCGAAGAACAGGCGCTTGAAATGACCCTTCAGGACTATCGCCTGCCCTCGGATTATAAAACCATCGCCACCTATCATCAGATTAACAAAGCCTTGTGGGAAGCCCTCGAACGGGGCGAAACCACCCAGCAAGCCCTGAAAGTGGAGCGTTTCCAGCAGCTGCTGGAGTATCTCGATCACCGGGAAATCAACGCCCAGTTCATCGCCGATGATTATGCCAAAAACCTCGGCAATTTCGCCGATCTTCTGCCCGGTGCCGACGAATTTATCGAGCGGATCCACGGAAAAATGAAGATTGCGCTGGTGTCCAACGGGGTGAGCAGCATCCAGCGCAGCCGCCTTGCCAAATGCCCCCTGACGCCCCTTTTTGATGCCATTATCATCAGCGAGGAAGTGGGCGTTGCCAAGCCCGATGCCGAAATGATCCGCATTGCGTTAGAGCAGCTGGGCTGCACGGATAAGAGCAAGGCCGTGCTCATGGGCGACAGCCTCTCTGCCGATATTGCCGCCGCCCAGAACGCCGGCATCGACAGCATCTATTTCTGCCGCAAAAACATCCAGAAAAACACCGCCACCTATACCGTCACCAGCTTTAAGGAAGCGTTGCTTTTGCTTTTGAACAATTAATTTCCAATGAAAAGAGCCTGCTGCTTTTCCTGCAGCAAGCTCTTTTTACTTCCATGTTTTTATCATCATGTTTTTGACTTCGCTGCTTCTTAATAGGATGGGCGTCACCGTGCAGCCAACCGCCATGCCGATAATGCCTTGCCCGGCATTGCCGGGGATGCTGGCAGCGGCTCCCATGCCAAAGCCTAAAAAAACAGCCTCAAAGGCAAAATAACCCATCACCATCCAGATTTCCGCAAAAACAGCACCCATCACCATCGTGAAAAAGCGTGCTTTCCCCTGCCGTTCTCTTTTCATCCTGTGAAAGAAGCATCCGGCTATCACGGCCATCAGGCCTTTGATGATAAACGTGCCCACGGCAAACTGCATATACCCAGCCAGTAAATCCGCCATCATGGAACCCACGCCTGCCGCCAGCGAAGCATAAAGGGGATGGATCATAAACGCCGCTGCCAGAATCACGCCGTCGCCCAGATTGGCATAGCCTCCTGTTGCCGGGACAGGAATACGCACAAGCAGCGTAGCCACACAAACCAGAGCCGCAAAGAGAGCCGTCAATACCAGCTTGAACACTTTGTTTTCCATTCTGCCTTCCATTTTCCCATCTTCTTTCCTTTAGTATGTTTCCGTTCTCACCGGGGTAGTATATCACGCCGAAAAATCCTTGTCAAGCATCCTTCCCAGGATCACAAAAGACGAAAATAAGGATATATTTGTCCTTTATTTCCGTCTGTTTGGTTATTCTTTTGTTTCGACTGCTCTTGCCATCTTTTGCATTTTTCCGTACAATAAAGGAAGAAAAAATCCATTCGTTATCCCGTGTGGCAGCTGCTTTGCAGCCGCTCCATCCATCTTCTATTTTCAATCAGAAAGGAACGATACTGCCATGAAAAAGCTCGGTTTCAATCCCTATCTGCCCTCTTGGGAATATATTCCCGATGGAGAACCCTACGTTTTCGGCGATCGTGTGTATATTTACGGCTCCCACGATTTCTTTAACGGCTATGTGTTCTGCATGGGCGATTACGTTTGCTGGTCTGCCCCTGTGGATAATCTGGCCGATTGGCGGTATGAAGGCATCATCTATCCCCGAAACGAAGACCCCATGAACAAAGACGGCTCCATGTGCCTCTACGCCCCGGACGTGACGGTAGGCCCTGATGGCCGCTATTACCTCTATTATGTGCTGGATCATCTGGATATCGTGGCTGTTGCCGTTTGCGATACCCCTGCCGGCCGGTATCAGTTCTACGGCCATGTGCATTACCCGGACGGCACCCTCTATGGCCGCAAGGAAGGCAACGAGCCCCAGTTTGACCCCGGCGTGCTCACAGAAGGCGATACCACGTATCTTTACACCGGCTTCTGCGGCCGTGGGGATAAGAGCCGCCACGGTGCCATGATGGTGGAACTGGAAAAAGACATGCTCACCATCAAGGGCGATATGCGGTTTGTGGCTCCCGGCGTGGAATACGCCGAAGACACAGGCTTTGAAGGCCATGCTTTCTTTGAAGCCCCCTCCATCCGCAAAAAAGGCGATACCTACTATTTCGTCTATTCCTCTACCCCCATGCACGAGCTTTGCTATGCCACCAGCAAGGACCCCCGGCAGGGTTTCCAATACGGCGGCGTCATCGTTTCCAACTGCGATCTGCATATCGGCGATGAACCCACCCTGCCCAAGGCCTACGGCGGTAATAACCACGGCAGCATCATCGAAATTAACGGCCAATGGTATATCTTCTATCACCGCCAGACCAACGCCACCTGGTACAGCCGTCAGGGCTGCCTGGAACCCATTGAAATTCTGCCCGACGGCTCCATTCCCCAAGTGGAAATGACGTCCTGCGGCCCCAACGGCGGCCCCCTGCCGGGAAAGGGCGAATACCCGGCCTATATCGCCTGCCATATCTTTGACGACAAGCGACAGTTCATGAGCGGTGCACCCGGCTCTGCCTATGTGACGCAAGACGGCAAGGACGGCGATGAAATCCCCGGCCATATCGCCAATATCCATAATAACACCACCATCGGCTTCAAGTATTTTGACTTTGAAGATGTGTCTTCCATCACGCTGATGGTGCGTGGCTATGCCTATGGCGGTGCTTTCCAGATCAAGACCGAAAAGAACGGCCCGGTGCTGGCTACCATTCCGCTGCATAACACCAATATCTGGACGGCATTCAAAGCCCCCATCCAGCTTCCCAAGGGCAAGCAAGCCCTTTACATCACCTTCCAGGGCGGCGGCAATCCCATGCTGAAATCCATCATCTTTGAGTAAAACGGAATTGAGGTGCATTCTGTGAAAAAAGCAAGCATCACCATCCATCCTTCCTACAAAATCGGCGATATTTCCAATCGCCTTTACGGCGCATTCCTGGAGCCCATCGGTTCCATGGTCAACGGCAGCATGTATAACCCCAAGCACCCTACAGCTGACGAGCAGGGCTTCCGTAAGGACTTTATCGAAGGCTTGAAAGACGGCAAGCTGCCCTGTGTGCGTCTGCCCGGCGGTAATTTCGTTTCCGGTTGGAACTGGAAAGATTCCATCGGCCCCAAAGCTCAGCGCAAAGTGCATCTGGACACCGCATGGTTCCAGTATATCCCCAACGACGTAGGGCACGACGAATATCTGCAGTGGGCGGAAAAATGCGGTGCCGAACCCCTCTACACCGTGAACCTTGGCACCGGCACTTTGCAGGATGCCATGGATATTGTGGAATACACCAACTTTGAAAAGGGCACCTATTGGTCGGATCTGCGGCGTCAGAACGGCCACGAAGCCCCCTACAACGTAAAAACCTGGTATCTGGGCAACGAAATGGACGGCCCTTGGCAAATTGCCTCCTACCAGAAGGACCCCCGTGCCTATGGTGTTTTAGCCCATGAAACCAGCAAGGTGATGAAATGGACGGATTCCACCATCGAAACCGTGGCCTGCGTTTCCTCTTCTCCTCATCTCAATCATTATCCCGATTGGGACAGGCAGGTACTGGAGCAGTGCTACGAAACGGTGGATTATATCTCTCTGCATCACTACCATTCCGCCCCCATTGGCAATACCGCCGCATTGCTTGCCGGATATCAGTCCTTTGAAGATTATATCCGCACAGAAATCGCCCTGTGCGATTATATCCAGACGCAAAAGCGGGTCAAGAAAAAGATGCTTCTGTCCTTTGACGAATACGCCGCTTCCTATCGCCCGGCAAACGGGGTGCATCTGGGTGTTGGCGGCCGCCAGTCCGATATGAACTTCTATTCCTTCGACCCCAACCGCAAGTATGTGAACCACGACCCGGACGATTGGTCTACCCGGCGTGCTTTCCCCAAAGCCGGCGAAATGCCTCGGACGCTGGCCATCGCTTCCATCATGCTTACGCTCCTTCGCCATGCGGATCGCATCAAGATCGGCTGCGCCACCGGCGGCCTTGGCATGCTCTGCTCCACGGACAGAGAACACGTCTGGAAGTCCGCCGCCTATTATCCCTTTACCCAGCTCATGCAATACGGCAAGGGCACATCCCTGCAAACGGTCACATCCTGCGAAACCTACGATGTGGACGGCTATGCCATCGACGATATGAACCAGTACGGCGATTTTACCGGCGTGCCCTATGTGCAGGCCGCCGCTGCGCTGGATGAGGAAGCGGGCAGCCTGAGCGTGTTCGTGGTCAATACCGACTGGGAGGAGAGCCACGCCTTCACGCTGGATGCCGCCGCCTTTGAGGGCTGGAAGTTCGTTGAACATACCGCCCTGTACAGCGAGGATCCCGAAGCCTATAACGACTACGATCACCCGGATACCATCGTGCCGGTTGCCGTGGGGGATACCGCCTGCACCGCCGGTCAGGTCTCCGCAGAGCTGAAGCCCCTGTCCTGGAACCTGTTCCGTTTTGTGAAAGAACTGTAAGGAAGGGAGTTGTTCAGTATGGGTATCGG
>JAZNQO010000027.1:0-76590 GCA_045590215.1 Clostridia bacterium
GTAAAAACTGAAAATAAGGAAAACAACGGGAATCCAAATAAACGGTAAACAGACGGCATGCGCAGGACTGAAAATCAACGAAGAAGTCAGGGCATGCGAAAAACCCTTCTTTGCCGAACAGGTTTCAATCGGCAGAAGACATTGACATAGATACTTGATATAGATGTCGTGTGCGGCCAATGAAAGACCGAACAAAGAAAGGACAGTTTATTACGATACCTGAAAAGCATTTCGCGGAGCACCGTGAGAACGCTTGCGGTGCTCCGTGATTTTTGCTTTGTTTTTTCAGCAATGACTGAAAAAACAGGATGGGGCGCAAAAAGAAAAAAGAAATTCAAAAAAAACAGTTGACAAAATGCGGCTCATCGTGTATTATATATTTCGTCGCCGCGCTCGACACAATCAAGCGATGCGGGGGATACCAACTCGGGAGCATAGCTCAGTTGGGAGAGCATCTGCCTTACAAGCAGAGGGTCACAGGTTCGAGCCCTGTTGTTCCCACCAATTTCATAAGTGGCGCGGTAGTTCAGTCGGTTAGAATGCCAGCCTGTCACGCTGGAGGTCGAGGGTTCGAGCCCCTTCCGCGTCGCCATTTTTTTGCCTTGGTAGCTCAGTCGGTAGAGCAGTAGACTGAAAATCTACGTGTCGGTGGTTCGATTCCGCCCCAAGGCACCAGATATGCGGTAGTAGCTCAGTGGTAGAGTGCCACCTTGCCAAGGTGGATGTCGCGAGTCCGAATCTCGTCTACCGCTCCACTGTGCGGGTGTAGCTCAATGGTAGAGCTCCATCCTTCCAAGCTGGCTACGTGGGTCCGATTCCCATCACCCGCTCCAAGATGCACCATTAGCTCAGTTGGTAGAGCACCTGACTCTTAATCAGGGTGTCCCGGGTTCGAGTCCCTGATGGTGCACCAGAAAGCACTTGTGAAAGCAAGTGCTTTTTTTGTTCCCCTTGCAGCATAAGCAACCAAAATGAGCATCCGTTTTTATCGGATGCTCATTGGCTGTATATGGATTTCTTTATTCTTTTATAATTTCCCCGGCGGAAAGCTCCACCCAGGCCGGGCGGAAGCCGCATTTGATGACATTGCGGACGGAGGCCACGTTGCACCAGGCCGCGGAATAGAAAGGCACTTTCTCCCGTTCCAGAATTTCCAAAGCCAGGCGGCTGGTGACGGCGGCAGCGTTTCTTCTGCCGGCGTATTCAGCAAATCATTCACCGATATTTCCAAGACTTCGGCAATTCTTTGCAGCGTTTCCGCATCCGGCACCGAAAGCCCCTTTTCCCATTTGGAGACGGTCTGCCGCACCACATGGAGCTGAATAGCCAAGGATTCCTGGGTGTGTCCCTTCTTTTGACGATACAGTTTCAAATTCTCGCTGAGCATCCTTCATGCCCTCCTTTCGTGGCTTCAGCATACGCCCGGATGAAAAACAAAAGCAAGCAACGCAAAATAACAACACCGCAACAGCTCAAAAAATGCCCTTTGCGCCTATTTTTCACCTGCGCCACGGAGCAAACTTTCCGGCGCAATATCAAAAAGCCGGGCGAGTGCCATCAGATTGGCGGTGCTGGGGGAAGAAAGGCCGCTTTCCCATTTGGACACCGCCTGACGGCTGACCCCCAGATGCTCCGCCACAAATTCCTGCGTCATCCGGCATTGCAGCCGCTTTTCCTTGATGGTTTCGCCCAGCGTCTTTTGAAATTCTTCCTTTTCTTTTCGCACGGGCGCAGTGCGAAGATATTTCATCAACGCCCGGATCCCAAGCACCAATAAAAACAAAAACGCCGCTAACAAAATAAGATTCAAACCTGTCACAAGAAAAGCTGTCAGGGAAAAGACTCTTTCTTTCATCAACTATTCCTCCGTCCTTTTTTGTGCATATGATAATCCTAAAAGATCAGTTGCGCCACCAACTATCTGGCAACTTTTCGGAAATTGCCCGGTTTTCTCTCTATTTTCTGAATTTCTTATGCAAAAAACGAATGGGTCTGTGCCATAAAACAGATTATCATAATATTTGATGGAAAACAACGCTTTTGCGCTCTTTACGAACAGAAATTTATCCCGTATAATGAAGGCAGCAACAATTCGTCATATGTTGAATAAGGAGGACGATTCGCATGATTTATTATGTCAATCAGGCTATGCCAATGCCCGGTGATGGAAGCAAAACCCGTCCCTTCCGCACCATTTCCGAAGCAGCCAAGCTGGCCATGCCCGGCGATGAAGTATGGGTCTATCCCGGCATTTACCGGGAATATGTGAACCCCGAAAGAGGCGGCACAGAGGAAAAACGCATTGTGTATCGCTCCGTGGAGCCGCTCGGTGCCGTCATCACCGGAGCCGAAATCGTAACCGGCTGGGAAAAGAAGGAAGGCTCCGTCTGGGTCAAGCGCATTGACAACGGCATCTTCGGCAAATTCAACCCCTACATCGAAGAAGTGTACGGCGATTGGTATTTCGCCCCCACCGTACGCCACACCGGCTGCGTTTACTTAAACGACCGTGCCATGTACGAAGCCCTCACCATGGAAGAAATGGAAAAGGGCGAAATCTATACCCCCTCCTGGGAGCCGGAATATTCCATCTATAAGTGGTTCGCCGTGCAGGATGGCAAGGAAACCGTGATCTACGCCAATTTTCAGGATAAGAACCCCAACGAAGAAAAGGTGGAAATCAATGTGCGCCGCCGCTGCTTCTTCCCCGAAGAAACAGGCCGGGGCTATATCACTTTCTCCGGCTTCAAGGTAGAAAAAGCCGCCACCACCTGGGCTCCCCCCGCCGCTTTCCAGGACGGCATGGTGGGCCCCCACTGGAGTAAAGGCTGGATCATTGAAGACTGCGATATTTCCAACAGCAAATGCTGCGGCATTTCCCTCGGCAAATATTACGACCCGGAAAACGACCATTATTTCACAACGAAGCACTTAAAATCCCCCACCCAGATGGAGCGTGACGCCCTGTGCCGGGGGCAATATCACGGCTGGCTGAAGGAAAAAGTGGGCAGCCATATCGTGCGCCGCTGCCATATCCATCACTGCGAGCAGACGGGCATCGTAGGCCGCATGGGGGCCGTTTTCTCCCTCATCGAGGATAACCACATCCATAACATCAATAACATGCAGGAGCTGGGCGGTGCCGAAATCAGCGGCATCAAGCTCCACGCCGCCATTGATGTTACCATGCGCCGCAACCATATCCACCACTGCACCATGGGCATCTGGTGTGACTGGCAGGCGCAGGGCACCCGCATCAGCCAGAACTTCCTGCACCATAACGAACGCCCCGATTGCTGCACTTGGGCAGAGGGCGGCATGGAAAGCCAGGATATTTTCGTGGAAGTGAGCCACGGCCCCACCCTGATCGACAATAACATCCTTCTTTCCCGTGTTTCCCTGCGCATTGCAACCCAGGGCGTCGCCATGGTGCATAACCTGTGCATGGGCACGTTCACCTTCGTTGGCGGCGGCACGGGCGACCGCTACACCCCCTACCACATCCGTCACCGCACGGAAGTGGCCGGGTTCATGACCTTCCTCCATGGGGACGACCGCTTCTATAACAACATCTTCGTGCAGGGCTTCGATCCGAACAGCGAAATCCGTCAGGGCGAGCCAGGGGAAAAGGAACGCATCTGCGGCACCTGGCAGTTTGACGAATATCCCACCTACGACGAATGGATCAGCTGGTTTGATCTGGATGTGAAGCGTCCCAACATGATGAAACTGGATAAATATCATCGTTCTCATCTGCCCGTCTGGGCCAGCGGCAACGCCTACTTCAATGGTGCCAAGGCATGGCAGCATGAAAAGAAGAATCTGGTGGCAGAGGGCGTGAAGGTGGAGCTTATCGAAAAGGACGGCAGCTACGCCCTGAAAACCAATGTGTATGATGCGCTGCAGGGCTTTGCATGCGGCATCATCGACAGCGATATTCTGGGCTGCGCCTTTGAGCCGGAACAGCGTTTTGAAAATAACGACGGCTCCCCCATCACCTTCGACAGCGACTTCTTCGGCTCCCATCGCGGCATTGCTCCCCTGCCCGGCCCCTTTGCCTCCCCCGTCACCGAAGATACCCTTATCTGGAAGGACTAACAATAGCAGCAAAAGGCTGTCCCCCCTGTGGTTTGGCAGAACAAATTTTGCATTGAGATGGACGAAGCAGGGGATTTCTCGTCCCCTGTACCCATCCTGGGAAGAAGCATAGATTATCTATGTAATTACTTCCGCATGAGGCTTGAAAAACAAAATGTTGCAGCCACGGGCATAAAGAAAACATGAAAAATGGCAGGAAAGAAAGCTCGCTTTCTTCCTGCCGTTTTCTTTTTTCCGGATGCTTGTCTATTCTCTCTGTTTAGCGTCTCTCATCTCGGAACAGCCTTCTTTTATACGAGAAAGTGCACCTTCATTTCCGGCGATAGGCACGGAACTTTTCGGAGCGGTAATAATACCGCCGGTTCATAAATGTATCAAAATCCACTCCGGTCAGAACAACCCCCATCGCCGGGCAGCATGCCCTTGCCAGTTCCTCGGCCGCCATGCGAAGATCTTTTTCGCTGCCCCGGCCGGCTTCCGCTATAATGAGTGCGCCATCCGTATGCCGTGCCATTTCCAAAGCTTCTGCTCCTTCGCAGATGCCGGATGACATCACCAGCAATACCTTTTCATTCCGCATGGCCAACGCATCGGCCAGAGCCTTGCCGATAACAGATAGGTCTTCCTCCTCATAGCGGCTGGTGAGCAAAAGCGTTTTCTTCCCTTCGCCCAAAACGGCCACCTGCGCCGCCAGATGGCGCACAGCCTTGCCATAAGCGGCGTTTTCCTTTTCCGGCAGCACAGCCAGGGCAGAAAGCCCGGCAGCATGCACATCTTCCGGGGTTTTCGGGGCATCGTCCAAGATAAACCGCACCGTCAGAAGCCCCATAGCCGCCAAAGCTCCTACCATAAACCCTATCAGCGTTTGCAGGATATGGCTGCCCAAGGCCGGGGCAGCAGGCAGCTGCGCCTCGGAAAAAAGTTCAGCTTCCGCCCCCTTCATTTTCCGGGCAATAAAATCCCGTCCGGCCTCGGCATAGGCGTTGGCTATGTCCCTTGTCTCTTCCGGGTCATTGCCGCCGATGGTGATATACAAAACCCGGCTGTCCGCAGGATAACTGATGTCCGGCAACGCCTGCATTTGCTTTATGGTGTATGGCAGCTTCAGCTTTTCCTTCACCGCCGCATGCACTTCCCACGCCGAAAGTGCTTCTTTATAATCCTGCATCAGCAAAGAGCCCATTTGCAGGCTGGTGATATTTAAGGGCTCCTCCTGCTGGGTGGCCACATAGATTTTCGCCGTAGCGGTGTAAAGAGGCTTGGTTTTCCACGCCATCAGGCCAAACAGCAAAGCCCCGATCAAGGCCGCCAGCAGAATATAGTGAATTTTGCTGCATCCATTGTAAAGCAAGGCCATCCAATCGACCCCCTTGCTTTTTGCCGGGGATAGATGCCTTTTTTCTTCCATTATATTATCGCTTCTGTACACCTGCGCCATGCCCGCTTCTTCCTTTATTCTAAATTGATACGAATATGTATATCAAAAACGTTCTGTCTTCCCTGTCAGTTTACTATATCTGCCCCCGGCTGTCAAACGCAAAACCGTGTTTGTATACAATCCATCCCATATTTCGCAAATTTTTGCGCATATTCTTTCATAAATACGGATAAAAAACAATAATTCCCTTGCCACCATCCCCCGGTCAAGTGTATCATAGGTGTTGATCATATTCATCTATATCGAAGGAGGTTTCCCCATGAAACGCTTGACTGCACTTTTGCTGAGCATGATGATGCTCTTCAGCTTTGCCGTCTCCGGCGCGCAGGCAGAAGATGCCGCCGCCAAGGCCAAGGCCATCATCGACGGCAAAGAATTTGAAACCACTTACAACACCTATTTCTCCTCTTCCTACTCCTCTTTCAACTACTACAGCACCGCCTATGCCACCGTCCGTGAAATCGTGGCCAACTGCATCGACGGTCTGGTAGAGCCGGACATCTACGGCGTGTATAAGCCTTCTCTGGCTGAAGACTGGACGGTCAATGACGACCAGACGGTCTGGACCTTCAAAATCCGTGAAGGCCTCAAGTGGATCGATCATACCGGTGCTGAAACCGAATATGCCCTCACCGCGCAGGACTTTGTGGACGGCATCCGCTACATCGGCGATCCCAAGAACGATGCCTATTCCCTGCGTGTGGTGCGCAACCTGATCTCCGGCCTGTATGACTATTACTGGCTGCTGGACGATATCGACTGCGAACTGGTGACCGACAAGAACCGTGAAGATGTGGTCGCTTCCTTCGATGAAATGGTGGGCGTAAAGGCTCTGGACGAATACACCGTGCAGTACACCCTGGAAAACAGTGCTCCCTACTTCCTGTCCCTCATCGAAAGCAGCATGCTGATGCTGCCCGTGGAATATGACTATGCTATGGCTCTTGGCGATGACTTTGCCGTGGATAACGAACACATGCTCTACTGCGGTGCATATTATGTGTCCGCTTTTGAGCGTGACAAGGCCATCACCCTGACCGCTAACCCCTTCTACTGGGACAAGGCCAATATCACCCTGGACACCGTTGAATATCAGATGATTCCCGACGGCACCACTTCCCTCGAAATGTTCAAGCGTGGCATGATCGACTATACCAGCGTGGAATCCGAAGCCTATGATTCCCTGAAGGGCACCGAATATGCCGATAACCTGCTGCCCACCAGCCATTCTTTCTCCACCAACTACCTCTGGCTGGACTTTGACGGCAAGAACACCGAATTCAAAACCTTCATCAATAACGAAAACTTCCGCAAGGCCCTTCTGTACTCCATGGATCGTGAAGTGCTGGCCGCCCTGCGTGAGCCTGTAGACCCTGCCCGTATCCTGCGCAATACCATCAACGCTGAAGGTGCCATCTATGACGCCAACGGCAAGGATTACACCGACTATAGCCCCCTGAAGGAAATCAAGGAAACCAACTACAATAACCCCCAGCTGGCCCGTGAATACATGAACAAGGCCATCGCCGAGCTCTGCGACGAAAACGGCAACATCATCGGCGTCGAAGCCGGCACTGTGGATTACCTGCCCGTGTGCTCCTTCGATATCGACGGCAAGCTGCCCGTGACCATCTGCTACGTTGGCACCGATGACGAAGAAGAAATCATCATGGCCCAGCTGTTCAAGGCCATGATCGAAGAATCTCTGGGTGCTGAAAATGTGGACTTCCAGATTCAGGCCTTTGCCGGCTGGACCTACGGCACTGTGGCTGATCCTTTGAACTACGACATCTATTTCGACTCCCTGTCCACCGGCTATGCCGATCCTTCCGGCATCCTGACCCGTGTGACCACCGATGGTGCCGAAAACGTGGGCAAGTACAACGTGCCCGAATTTGACGCTCTCATCGAAAAGGCTCTGGCCGCCAAAACCTTTGAAGAACGCCTGCAATACTTTGCCGAAGCCGAAGCTTACATCTGCGGCAATGGCTACATCATCCCCTTCATTTCCTCCCTGCGCGGCTATTACATGAGCAATTCCATCCCCTACACCAGCCCCCGCACCCTCTACGGCAACGAAAAGTATAAGGGCACCCTGGTAATGGCCGAACCCCTGACCATGGATGAATACACCGTGCTGAAAGAAGCCTACGAAATCGAAAGAGACAAGGCTCTGGCCGGTCAGTAAACCCCATAAAACAGCTTCGTCCTGCTCCATGCGGGCAGGACGAAGTTTTTTCACAGAAAAACATATTTGTTCCCGGAGGCAACTATGGGAAAGTATATCTTAAAGCGCACACTCAATTCCATTTTGACCGTCATGATTGTGTTCGTGGCGGTATTTATGCTGCTGCGGCTGATGCCGCTGAGCGGTTATTTCCCCCAAGAAATGCTGAAAGAAACAGACGAGGCCACCCGGATGACCTACCTGCGCAATCAGGGCTTATTGGATCATCCCTTGGTGCAGCTGGGACGCTTCATTGCCAATCTCTTCAAGGGCGATCTGGGACGCAGCCTGACGGTCTACCCCAAAGTGCCCATTTCCACTTTGCTTGCCGAAAAAATTCCCGTCACTGCCGCTTTCGGCTTTGCCAGCATGATCCTCGGCATTGTGCTGGGCTTATCCCTTGGCATGCTGATGGTACGCTTTAAGGATCGCTGGGGCGATCACCTCGGCACCGGGTATATCCTTGTGGTGCGTGCCATTCCCAGCCTGATTTACCTGTTCTTCATTCAGGTCTGGGTTTCTTTGTGGCTGGATCTGGACATGGTCTTTTATAAAGATGTTCCTTCCTCGTGGATTCTGCCTGTCGTCTGCCTGTCCCTTGGCTCCATTGCATGGTATGCCCTGTGGCTGCGGCGGTTCATGGTGGATGAAGAAAACAAGGATTATGTGAAATTCGCCCAGGTCAAGGGCTT
Source organism: Clostridia bacterium (assembly GCA_045590215.1). Taxonomy (GTDB): domain Bacteria; phylum Bacillota; class Clostridia; order Christensenellales; family Aristaeellaceae; genus RUG563. Next base: position 8,456 of record JAZNQO010000027.1, read on the forward strand.
TTCCAAGAAAGAAGTCTGGAAACGCCACATCTTCAAAAACGCCATTATTCCGCTGGTCATTTATCTGCCCAGCGATTTGCTGTTTATTATTTCCGGCTCCTTGGTGATTGAAACTTTGTATGTCATTCCCGGCACCGGCGGTTTGCTCACCACCGCCATCGAAAAGCAGGATAACAATCTGGTGCAGGTGATTGTGCTGATGTACGCCGTGCTTTCTGTGTTAGGGGTATTCCTTGGAGACTTGCTCATTGCGGCTGTTGACCCGCGCATTACGCTGACGGAGGATAAATAAGGTATGGAAAAGAAAATGCCTGAACTGAACCCCTTAAAATTCCGTGCCAAAGTGTTTGACCAGATGCTCAGCGAAGACACGGGCTATTCCAATTATTCCTATTGGCGGTCCACCTTCCGCACCTTCTTTAAAAATAAGGCCGTAATGGTGCTGGTGGTGCTGATCATCGCCATCATTGTGATGAGCTTTGTTTATCCCATGGTTTCTCCGGTAGACCCCAACAAAGTATCCCTGTACCGCAAACAGTGGAATAACCGCCCCTCTTGGGAGCATCTTTTCGGCACGGATGCGCTGGGGCGGGATATCTGGACAAGGGCATGGTACGGCGTACGCAATTCCTTCCTGCTGGCTTTTTGCATCGCCCTTTCCGATGTTGGCATCGGCATGATTGTGGGGGCTTTGTGGGGCTATAATAAAAAGCTGGACCCCATCATGATCGAAATCTATAACGTCATCACCAATATCCCTTCCACGGTGTATCTGGTGCTCCTTGCCTACATCATGAACACCAGCTATCTGACGCTGTTCATCTCCATGGCCTCCCGTGGCTGGATTGTGGAAGCCCGGTTCTTCCGCAACCGCATCCTGTCCATCCGTGATAATGAATATAATATGGCTTCCCGGTGCCTTGGCACGCCCATGCGCCGTATTGCCACAAAAAACATCATCCCCCATATCATCAGCCTCATCATCATGGAAGCTGCCCTGTGCATCCCCTATTCCATCGGCAGCGAAGTGTTCCTGGGCTTTGTGGGCATCGGGCTGCCCGTGGACGCCATCACCCTTGGCAATATCGTCAATCAGGGGCGTTCCTCCTTCACACTGCATCCCTATCAGATGCTGCTGCCCACCATCATCCTGTGCATCATCACGGTGGCGTTCTATGTGATCGGCAATAAATTCGCCGATGCGTCGGACCCCCGGAACCACGTTTAAGAAAGGGGCTCTGCTTTTATGGAACAAAAATTTCATTCAGGCCCCTGCATTTTTTCTGCAAGGGATGTGGAAATCCAGTTTAACCTGCGGGGGAAAACCCTGACGGCCGTCCGCCGTGCCTCCTTGGATTTATATAAGGGCGAAACGCTGGCTATCGTGGGTGAATCCGGCTCCGGTAAATCGGTATTCACCAAATCCTTCATCGGCATGCTGGATAAAAACGGCAGCATCACCGGCGGCCAGCTGTTCTATCAGGGGCAGGATCTGGCCCAGTTCAAAACGGAAAAAGAATGGCTCGCCGTCCGGGGCAAGAAAATTGCCATGGTGTTTCAGGACCCCATGACCTCCCTGAACCCCGTGCGCACCATCGGTGAACAAATTACGGAAGTTATCACATGGCACTTTGGCACACCCCATTCCGAAGCCAAAAAGGAAGCCATTGAAATCCTGAAAAAAGTGGGCATCCGGGACGCCGAAACCCGCTATAAGCAATATCCTCACGAATTTTCCGGCGGTATGCGCCAGCGTGTGGTGATTGCAACCGCCATCGCCTGCCGGCCTGAAATTCTCATCTGCGATGAACCTACCACCGCATTGGATGTGACGGTGCAGGCGCAGATTCTGAACCTGATTCGAGAACTGCAAAAAGAGCTGAAAATGACCGTGGTTTACATCACCCACGACTTGGGCGTGGTGGCCAATGTGGCTGACTGGGTGAGCGTGATGTACGCCGGGCAGATTGTGGAAACGGGCACTGTGGACGAAATCTTTTCTTCCGCCGTGCACCCCTACACCAAAGCCCTTTTGCAGTCCATGCCCCAGCTGGGCGTCAAAGGCCATGATCTGTATTCCATTCAGGGCACGCCCCCCAATCTGTTCAAGGAAATCAAGGGCGATGCCTTCGCCCCCCGGAACCCGGACGCCATGGAGATTGACTTTGAAGAAGAGCCGCCCATGTTCCAAGTATCCCAAACCCATTTTGCAAAAACGTGGCTGATGCACCCCTATGCCCAGGAACACCGCAAGTTTTTAGAGCAGAAGGATAAGCAGCAAAAGGATAAGCAAAAGCCGGCAGAACCCTTTGACTATACAAACGCAGAGAAGCTCTTGCAGGTGCAGGATCTCACCGTGAAATTCAAGCTGGGCGATCGGGAATTCAAGGCCGTGGATCAGGTGAATTTCGATATTTACAAGGGCGAAACCTTGTCCTTGGTGGGCGAATCCGGCTCCGGCAAAACCACCATCGGCCGGGCCATCATGCGCATCTATAATAAAGTGGACGGCAAAATCATCTTCGCCGGGGAAAAAATCAACGGTAAAATCGACAAGAAAAAAGCCAAGCAACTGCATATGCAAATGCAGATGATTTTCCAGGATCCCATGGCCTCCCTCAACGAGCGTGCCAAGGTGGACTATATCATTTCCGAAGGCTTGTATAACTATCACCTCTTTGACAGCAAGGAAGACCGGCTGGATAAAGTGGAAAAAATCATGGGCGAAGTGGGACTCTCCAGCGATTTCTCTTCCCGTTTCCCCCACGAGTTTTCCGGCGGCCAGCGGCAGCGCATCGGCATTGCCCGGAGTTTGGTCATGAACCCGGATTTTGTAGTGGCGGATGAACCCATTTCTGCCCTGGACGTTTCCATCCGGGCGCAGGTGATTAACCTTTTGAACAAAATGAAGCGGGAACGCTCCCTTACTTACCTCTTCATCGCCCATGACCTGTCCGTGGTGCGCTTCATTTCCGACCGCATCGCCGTCATCAATAAGGGGCACATTGTGGAGCTGGCCGAATGCGAAGAATTGTTCCGCCATCCCCTGCACCCCTATACCAAGGCTCTGCTTTCCGCCGTGCCCTATCCCGACCCCGAAGTAGAACGGAACAAAACGCTGCTTTCCTATGATGCTTCCATGCACGATTATGAAACAGATAAGCCCGTCTGGACGGAAATCGTGCCCGGCCACTTCATTCTGGCCAATGAAAAAGAGTTGGCCGCCTATCGGCAGGAGCTGTAACCCATGCAGGAAAAAGAACGCAGGCAGTATCGCCGGCTGATCTATCGGAAAACCTTCCACTGCCTGGGGCTGATGCTGGTCTTGTCGCTGCTGGTTGGGGCTTTGCTTGGGGGCGGCATCTATATGACCCACGCCCTGTGCGCTTTCGGGTTTTTAATGCTGTGCCTCGCATGGTTCACTTACCTCAAAATGACCGGTATGCGTCCCTTTGGGCAGAAAAAGCCAGCCAGGAAAGTTCCTTTCTTCCATCGCCGCTTTAAGGATCAAAAACCCAATCGCCCTTCCTTCCGCATGGACAGTGCCGATTTTGACGATGATCTCACCGCCCAGACCATGGCATCCGATGAAAATTTCACCGAAAAGCAGGTGGACACGGCAAACGCCATTGCCAAGGCTATTTGCGGTATCCTGATGGTGCTTTTCTCCTTCCTTCCCCTATCCTGAAACCGGAGGCTGAAATACTATGCGCATTGAAAACGGATTATTGATTACCATCGAAAACGGCCGCTATGAAAGAGGCTATGTGGACTTTGAAAACGGCGTTATCACAGCCTTTGGCGATATGAAAGACGCCGCCCCTTACGACGGCGAAATCATGGACGCCAAGGGCGGCTATATCATGCCCGGCTTTATGGACGCTCACACCCATATCGGCATTTCCGAAGAAGGCTTGCGCTGGGAGGGTGAAGACTGCAACGAAACCGTGCATCCCATCACCCCGGATATGCGGGTGGTGGACGGCATCAATCCCTTTGATATCGCCATTCCCAAGGCACGGAAGGCCGGTATCACAAGCGTTGTGGTGGCTCCCGGCAGCACCAATGTGATCGGCGGTCAGGCGGCTGTTATCAAGCTGTGCCAGGAAACCAATGTGGAACGGATGGTGGTGAAAGCCCCTTGCGCCATCAAATGTGCCACCGGCGAAAACCCCAAGCGCAATTACGGCGAAAATAAAGGCCGAACCCCCATGACCCGTATGGGCACCGCCGCCATTTTCCGCAAAACCATGGAAAATGCCAAACGGTATATGCAAAAAAAAGAAGACGGGGAAAAGGTGTATGACCCCGAAATGGAAGCCCTCATTCCCCTTCTGAAGCGGGAAATTCCGGCACATATCCATGCCCACCGGGCGGACGATATCCTGACGGCCATCCGGCTTTGCAAGGAGTTCAATCTCCGCTTGTCCACCGTACATACAACCGGCGGCGCACCCGTCATTCCGGAAATCGCCGCTTCCGGCATCATCCCCATCGTGGGGCCCTGCATCGGCCCTGCCGGTAAGCCGGAAACCGTGGGCGGCAATCTGGCCATGGCCAAAGATTTGGAAGCCGCCGGGGTAGAATTTGCCTTGGCCACCGATCATGACGTAATTGCCCTGTGGCAGCTGCCCTATCTTTCCTCCATCACCGTCCGGGAAGGCTTAAGCGAAGACGCTGCTTTCCGCTCCATCACGATCAACGCCGCCAAGGCTGCCGGGGTGGACGACCGGATTGGCTCCATCGCCCTTGGGAAAGATGCCGATATCGTGGTCTTTACCGGGCACCCCTTCCATTACCTGACCAAAACCCAGGCCGTTTTCATCAACGGCAAACGGGAGGATTGATTTTCTATGGCCGATTATCAGGCTATGGTGCACGCCCTGTACCCTGAAATGGTGCAGCTGCGCCGTCATCTCCATCAGCATCCCGAATTATCAGGCGAGGAGCACCAGACCCTCGCCTTTATCCTCTCCCATCTGGACGCATGGCAGATTCCCTATACCCGGTATGCAAACGGCGGCATTTGTGCCATGATCGGCCAGGGGGAAAAGGCCATCGGTATCCGGGCGGATATGGACGCCCTGCCCATCGAAGAAAAGACGGGGCTCTGTTATGCGTCGCAAAATACCGGCGTGATGCACGCCTGCGGCCATGATATGCACACCGCCATCCTGCTTGCCGCTGCCAAGATGTTCAAAATGCAGGAAAAGGAACTGCCCTGCATGGTCAAGCTCTTTTTCCAGCCGGCGGAAGAAACGGTGGGCGGCGCAAAAATCATGGTTGACGGCGGCTGCATGGAAAATCCCCATGTTGCACAGGTGCTGGCCTTGCATGTGGATCCCGCGCTGCCTGTGGGCACGGCCTCTTTCCTGCCGGGAAAGATGAACGCCGCCGTGATTGAGCTGGATATCAAGGTCAAAGGCAAAGGCTGCCACGGGGCGCACCCTGAGCAGGGTGTGGATGCCATCGTGGCTGCCGCACAGATTATCTGTGCACTGCAGACGGTGAACAGCCGCCTTTCTGCCCCCACAGACCCCGTGGTGCTCACCATCGGTATCCTGCAAGGCGGCACCGGGCGGAATATCGTGGCCGGTGAAGTGCTTTTGCAGGGCACAGTGCGTGTACTAGACATGGAAACGGCGAAAAATGTGAAAGCGCACATTATCCGCATGGCGGAAAACACCGCCTCTGCATTCGGCGCAACGGCAGAAGTGACCCTGACGGATGACTATCCTGCTCTTATCAATCACCCGGCACTGACCCGGAACTTATATCAATATGCGAAAGAAATGCTTGGGGAAGAAAACGTCTTTTTATTAGATACGCCCAGCATGGGAGCCGATGATTTTGCTTATTTCACCCAAGCCGCCCCCGGCTGCTATTTCAATATCGGCACAGGCAAAAAAGGCGAGCCTGCCCAATCGCTGCACAGCGGCTCTTTTGCCCCACAGGAAGAAGCCATGGAAACAGGCCTTTCCCTGCTTTCCGCTTTCGTGCAGTATCTTATGGAGGAAACGCCATGATAACAGGCGATACCATCCTGCGCATTTCCCTGAAAAAATTAGGAGAAAACATGGACGCCCTGCGGCAATTGGCCAGGGAAAGCGTGGCTGTGATGGCCGTCATTAAGGCTAACGCCTATGGGCATGGAGCCATCGAAATTGCCCCTACCTTGCTGCGCCATGGTGCCCGTTATCTGGCCGTGGCCAGAATGGAAGAGGCCTTGCCCCTTCGGGAAAAATATCCGAATGCGCCCCTTTTTGTGCTGGGCAGAACGCCGGATCATTTGCTGCCGCTTGCCCTTGAAAGGCAAATAACGCTGACCATTTTTTCCTTGCAGCAGGCCAAACTTCTCTCATCCCTGGCCGAAAAAATGCAGAAAAAAGCGGTTGTCCACCTGAAAATCGAAACTGGCTTCAATCGCCTTGGCACGGATGATTTAGACGAATTAAAGGCCATTCTTTCCCTGCCCCATTTGGATACAGAGGGTCTCTATTCCCATCTGGCTCTCAAAGACAGAGCCACCGACAAAGCGCAGCTGCAAAAATTTATGTCCATTGCAGATGCCTTGGAAAAAACCGGCCACACCTTCCGCTACCGCCATATTGCGGACAGCATCAGTGCCGTGGACTATCCCGATTTTCGGCTGAATATGATTCGTCCGGGGGCGGTGCTTTACGGCATGAAGGGCTTTGAAAGCGATGCGCTTTCCGTGAAGCCTGTTCTTTCCATGGAAACCCGTATTGCCAGATTGCGAAAAGTCGAAGAAGGCGAGGGGGTGGGATATGACCTTTTGTGGCAGGCCAAACGGCCTTCCCTGATTGCCACGCTGCCCTTTGGCTATGCCGACGGCTATCCGAGGAATCTGAGCGGCAAAGGCTATGTGACCATCAAGGGCAAAAAATGTCCCATCATCGGCCTCATGTGTATGGATCAGTGCATGGCGGATGTGACGGATGTGCCTGACGTGCAGGAAGGGGATGTGGCCATCATTTATGGCGATGGCAGCCACAATACTCTCTCCATCGCCGAGGCCGCCGCCCTTGTCGGCACCAACAAAAACGAGCTGCTCTGCCGTCTTTCCAGCCGCCCTGTCCGGATTTACGAAGAGGAATAATCGAACACATTCCCGATATCCATTCACACGAAAGGAGCATTTCCATGCGGATTATCTTTGTTCGTCACGGTCATCCCAATTATGAAAAGGATTGCCTGACCCCTCTGGGGCAGCAGCATGCCGCCGCCGCTGCGGAAAGGCTGAAGGACGAAGGCATCGAAAAGATTTTTTCCTCCACCTGCGGCCGCGCCTTTGAAACGGCGCAGTACACGGCAGAGAAAATCGGCCTGCCCATTGAAAAATGTGAATTTATGCGTGAAATTGGCTGGGGCACGGTGGAAGGAGAGCCCCTGTTCCATGACGGCCATCCGTGGGATAATGCGGACAAAATGGTATTGGAAAATATCCCGCTGATGGATTTGGACGCCCTGGAAAAGCCCCCCCTTTGCCGCAACAAGGCCAAGAAATATGTGGAAAAAATCGCCGGGGATACGGATGCCTGGCTGAAAGATTTGGGCTATGAACGAGAAGGGAATTATTACCGCTGCATCGCCCCCAAATATCAAACCATTGCGGCCTTTGGCCACGGCGGTGCTTCCGCCTCCATTTTCAGCCATCTGTTCAATCTGCCCTTTTTGTTCATCTGCTGCGTGATGGGCATCCATTATACGGGCATCACAGTGGTGAATATGCCCGATCAGCCGGGCCAGCTTGTAACGCCGAAAATCGAGGTTTTCAACGACGCCCGGCACATTGGGCATCTGGAAACAGAAAACATTTTCAACCGTTGATTTTTCCGCATACAAAAGAAAGTTTCATACACGCAAGGAGGAGGCAAAAATGCCTTCTCTTTTTTTACACATTCATAGTCGTTTTTGTCACACTTTTGCACTTTTACTGTTCATTTTCCAGATTTTTCAAGGAATGAATTGACTTTATTTTCAAATATCTGTAAACTGTTGGATACAAAGGAGGTTGCGTCATGCAATATGTTTTAATTGATGATATCGCAAAGCATAACGAAATTTTGTCATCCAAAATCATCAAGGCAAGCGAGAAAAACGGCTGGCCTTGTCACATTGCCCTGACCACCACCAACCCCGAAGACGTATTGCATTACGCCAAGGACTGCCGCCAGCCCACCGTGTATTTTATGGATATTGAACTGGATCAGAAGGAAAACACCCTCTCCCTTTATCAGTTCATTCAGCGGCAGCCCCATGAAAGCTATATTATTTATGTTTCCGCCCATGCCCAATACGCAATGGAATGTTTGCACACCCATGCCTTTGATTTTCTGCTCAAGCCCCTGACGGATGAACAAATCAGCGATTGTCTTTCTGTTCTCTGGCGCATTTATACCAATAAATCTCCGGAGAAGACGCTGCAAGTGCATATGGGCAGCCAGACCATACTGCTGCCATCCCGGAAAATCCTCTATTTTTCAAGGGATCGCATGAGCATTCAGGCGCATATGGAAGACGGCAATGTGTTCACATGGCGGGAGAGCTTTGATCATCTGCTCCCCCGGCTGGAAGAGCATGTGTTTTTCCTGTGCCACCGCAGCTTTGTGGTAAATCTCCATCAAGTTGCCCATATTGACTGGCAGGAGAATATGCTCCTGATGCGAAATCAGCAATCGCTGCCCATTTCCCGGCGGCGCATTACGGCCCTGAAGGCAGCCCTGAAGGCGATGGAGGAAGCATAATATGGTTTCCTTCCCCATTTTCTTGTATAGAGTCATCTCCCATATTCTGATTTCCATGGGCACAGCCATGGCCTGCTGCATTGTGGTGGGCCGGAAAATCACATGGAAAAATTTCCTCTGCTGCACCGGCATCCTCGGCGGCATTTTGGTTGTCAATCTTTTTTTCCTCACGCCGGATTCCCCCATGAAATTCCTTTTCGCCATTGCAGGTACCCTGATTTGCTATTATTTTGTTTTCAAGTTAAAGGGCATGCTGCTGCTTTTGCAATCCTTTATATTGCTGCTGGTGGAGTTTGCTGCCGATATTTCCATGGGCATTGTTTTTTCCGCCCTCTTTGATTCCCAGACAATCGCCACCATGCGGCATATGACCTCTCCCCTCACCATCCTTCTGCAGGGCAGCTCCGGCCTGGCGATGGCATTGTTTGCCCTTATTTATCGGGGGCTTTTGCATCTGTCCAAGCGTGTGAAAAAAGCAAAAATCAATACGCTGATCGGCTATTTGCTGCGGCCTCTGATGATGCTGACTACCACTTGCCTTATCTTTGCCAGATCCCTCATTCATCTCACAACCTCCGATGAAATCGAGCGTTTCCAGCTGCTGCTGCCGGATTTTCTCCTCATACTATTGTTATTGGCCATCGGCATCACCTATGTTCTGCAGGATATCCGCACCTATCATCAAGCCCAGGAAAACAAAACCCTCTTGCACCAGCAGTCCCTCCAATCCCTGCTTTTGCAGGATACCCGTGTGTTCCGGCATAACATCTCCAATATGCTCTACGGCTTTCAGGGCACCCTGCTCAGCGGCGATATGAAGGCCATCGAAGAATATTATCAATCCATGGTGGCCTCCTGCCAAATGATCAACAACGAAAATGTGGTGGCCTTGAAGCGGCTGCCCTCCGCCGCCGTAAGCACTTTGCTCCTCAATAAAATCCATCAAGCCAATGATTTGAAAATCCCCTTCTATGCTTCCGTGGAAGAAAACATCCATTGGTTTGGGCTGAAGGATGAAGAGATGTGTCAGGTGCTGGGGGTTTTATTGGATAATGCGCTGGAGGCCACGAGACAATCGCAGGCTCCCATGGTGTCCTTTCGGGCTGCCAATGAAAACGGTGCCCTCTCCATCCTCATCAGCAATACCTATTCCAGCGATACCGCACCCTGCTTTTGCAAAAGCACCAAGGAAAACCATGAAGGGCTGGGGCTGCATAGCGTGCGTGAGCTGCTAAAAAAGCGCAGCAATGTGCTGTTCAATATTTTCACAAAAGGTCGCTATGTGGAAGCCAGCCTGATGCTGTATAAATGATCCTCCCAAAGCGGCTGCCGAAAAAGAATGTCATCCCCCAGTAGGGATGATGGAAAGGAAGGAGTTATCCTGCGCTTTGCACCAAAGAAATACCGAAGCAGCAAGCTCGCCAAGGCTTGCTGTTTCTTGTTCTACGTGATAGAATGAAAGCGACAAACTTGAATAGGTCGAAGAAATATATAATTTGAATATGGAGGAAAAGAAAATGAATATAGCAGTTTTTGCATCTCACGGTGGTAGTGATTTACAAGCAATAATAGACGGATGTAAAAGTAATAAAATAGGTGCTAATGTGTCAGTTGTTATTAGTAATAATGGAAGTTCTATGGCTTTACAGAGAGCAAACAATGAGGGTATACCTTCATATCATCTTAGTGCAAAGAAATTTGGAAGTGAAGAATTATTAGCTGAAGAAATACTTGAGGTATTGTCAAAGCACCAAATAGATATGATATTTTTAGCTGGCTATATGAGAATGTTGCATATATCAATTCTTGAAAAGTATAATAACAGAATTTTTAATATACACCCTGCATTACTTCCTAAATTTGGTGGTAAAGGTATGTATGGAATGAATGTTCATACTGCGGTAGTGGAAGCAAAAGAAAAAGAAACAGGTGTTACAATTCACAGAGTTAGTGCAGAATATGATAGTGGTGAGATTGTTGCACAGACAACAGTTCCTGTGTATGAAAATGATACACCAGAAGAGTTAGGGGCAAGAGTTTTAGAAAAAGAGCACGAATTCTTAGTAGAGGTAATTGCGGATATAGTAAATGGAAAGATTGCTATAGGGTAGTCAAATTCCAATTTGTTGAGCAAACCAAAGCAGATTTTCTCCCTCTTAGGAGGGCGCAATTATACGCACCATTCCGGTGCATTGCGTTTGGGGACCACATAAGCAAACGGGCATCCAAATGTCGGATGCCCGTTTGTTGGTTGTTGGATAAATGGTTCCTTAAGAATCCTCCCACCAAAATGGCCTTCTTTTTTCTTTTTTACGCATCATTGGATGCCCGAAAATCCGCAGAAATTGCGAACTTATGCAAAAACGGATAAAATCACCTGTTTTACAAACAAATTTATACTTCCATCTAAAATGAAAATATGCTATAATCACAGTAACGGATAATATTACAACACTTTTTTGAACTGGAGGAAGTATCATGCACATTTATCCTGTCACCGATCCTGCCTTCAAGCCCTATGGCCGCATCGTGGAAGGCTATCCCGTGGAAGGCATTCTGGCTGCACTGAAAAATTGCAACAAGCCTGAAAACGTGGAATACATTCCCAAGGTGGATGCGCTGCACGCAGCCCCCTATGCGGAAGAAGTGGGCGAGGCTCTCTTTGGCGGCATGCCCTTCCAGCTGGGCTATTGCAACGGCCATAATACCAAGCTGAACTGTCTGGAATATCATAGGGACAGCGAATTCAATCTGGGCACGGAAGACTTCATCCTGCTCATCGCCCTGCAGAGCGAAATTGAAGACGGCGTTCTGGATACCTCCAAGGTAAAGGCGTTCAAAGTGCCTGCCGGCGTGATGGTGGAAGTATATGCAACCACCCTGCATTATGCCCCCTGCCATGTGGACCCCGAAAAGGGCTTCCAGGTGCTGGTGGGTCTGCCCCTCAACACCAATACCGATTATCGGCCCCAGGGCGGTGCCAATAAAATGGACAGCCAGCTGTGGGCCCGGAACAAGTGGCTGCTGGCCCATCCCGAAAGTGATGAAGCATCCCAGGGCGCACAGATCGCTCTGACGGGTGAAAACATCGATATCAAAAGCGACTTATAATTTTATCAAAGGAGAGGATTTACCATGTTTCAGAACATCCCCGACGTAAAGCTGGGCATCATCGCCGTCAGCCGTGACTGCTTCCCCATCGCCCTGAGCGAAATGCGCCGTGCCAACATCGTCAAGGCCTATGGCGACGGCCTGTACGAATGCCCCGTCACCGTGGAAAACGAGCTGGATATGCTCAAGGCCGTGGCTGATGTGAAGGCCAAGGAATGCAATGCTCTGGTTGTTTTCCTGGGCAACTTCGGCCCCGAAACCCCCGAAACCCTCATCGCCAAGAACTTTGATGGCCCCTGCATGTTCGTGGCTGCCGCCGAAGGCGATGGCGATATGATCAACGGCCGTGGCGACGCTTACTGCGGCATGCTGAACTGCTCTTACAACCTGGGCATGCGCCACCTGAAGGGCTACATCCCCGAATATCCCGTGGGCACTGCTGATGAAATCGCCAAGATGATCGCCGATTTCATTCCCGTCGCCCGTGCCATCATCGGCGTGAAGAACCTGAAAGTGATCACCTTCGGGCCCCGTCCCCAGGACTTCTTTGCCTGCAACGCCCCCATCAAGGGTCTGTACGAACTGGGCGTGGAAATCGAAGAAAACAGCGAGCTGGATCTGCTGGTTTCCTACAAGGCTCATGCCGGCGATCCCCGCATCCCCGCCATCTGCGAAGAAATGGCCAAGGAAATGGGCGAAGGTGCCTACTATCCCGACCTGAACGAACGCATGGCTCAGTTTGAACTGACCCTGCTGGATTGGGCCGAACAGCACAAGGGCAGCCGCAAGTATGTGGTGTTTGCCGATAAGTGCTGGCCTGCCTTCCCCAGCCAGTTTGGCTTTGAACCCTGCTATGTGAACAGCCGTCTGGCCAGCCGTGGCATCCCGGTTGCCTGCGAAGTAGACATCTACGGCGCTGTGAGCGAATACATCGGTGCCTGCGTCACCAAGGACGCCGTCACCCTGCTTGACATCAACAACTCCGTGCCCCAGTACATCTATGACGAAGATATCAAGGGCAAGTATGACTATGCTCTCAACGATACCTTCATGGGCTTCCACTGCGGCAATACCCCCGAATGCAAGATGTGCGCCAATCGTGCTGTGAAATATCAGCTGATTCAGCATCGTGTGCTGGAACCCGAAGGAAGCGATCCCGACATCAGCCGCGGCACCCTGGAAGGCGATATCGCCGCCAGCCCCATCACCTTCTATCGCCTGCAGTGCGATTCCGAAGGCGTGCTCCGCTCCTACATCGCTGAAGGCGAAGTGCTGGATGTGCCCACCCGTTCCTTCGGCGGCATCGGCATCTTTGCCATCAAGGATATGGCTCGCTTCTATCGTCATGTGCTGGTTCAGAAGCGTTATCCCCATCACGGTGCTGTGGCCTTCTCTCATGTGGGCAAGTACCTGTTTGAAATTTTCAAGTTCCTGGGTGTGCAGGACATCGCTTACAATCAGCCCAAGTCTCTGCCCTATCCCACGGAAAACCCCTTTGCCTGATCAATTAACGGCATAACGCAGCCGCCGCAGCCTTTCCGCTGCGGCGGTTTTTTTCTTCTTTTAGTCAAACAGCGGCACCAATTGCTCTGCCTCATCATCCCAAATGTGCCACGCCCCGTCTATGTATTCATAGATATCAAAGGTATACAGCCGCTGTGCCGTCGCTAAACTCAATAATTCTCCTCGATTGTCAAACACCTTATGCAAAATTGTCGGATCGCCAATATAATCAATAAACACGTGCACGTTATCCGTCTCCCCGTCGCTTTTCAGCGTTATCGTTGAAGGGGGTGTAAAAGTGCTTATTTCCTTCAGCAAAACACCTTCCGTGCCCACGAAAATCAAACGATGTTCCATCCCAGAATTCTGTTCTTTATATCTGGTTGCCAGCACAATGCCCTTTTTCAGCGGCAGCATGGAAATGCCAACATTCAGCTGCTCAAACTCCTCCAAAGGCAGGGTAAACACAGTTTCATTTTCCTGGGATACCCCGGAAAGGCACAGCATATTCTTTCCGTCTATCTCCTTCGTATAGGCAAACCAGTCATTTTCGCCATCCGTCGCAGCGGCATACAGCCCACCGATTCCATCATTCCACAGCCCGTTCACCGTATGCCATTCGGGGCTGTCTGTCCTGACTTTCACGATTTCCCCTTGCTTGCTCAATGCCGCCACGCTGTCCCCCATTTCATAAACAGGGCCTGTAACTTCCAACGCACCCTTTACATTTTCCACTGCCGTGGCACCGGAAAGAATCCCCGTCAAAAGCATCAGGGCGAGCATTGCAATGCAGATTTTCTTCATTTTTCGTTTCCTTCTTTCTCTTTAGAAATGAATTGTTCACCCACATAACGTCCGCTCCTTCCTTTTTCTTCCTTTCGGGGGGTAAATTTACAATTGTAACAAAAAAACAGCCTGGAGCAATTCCAGGCTGCGATTGACTTTGCTTAGTCCACCGTGTAGGGCAGCAGCGCGATGGCACGGGCGCGCTTGATGGCTTCGCTCAGCTGACGCTGATGCTTGGCGCAATTGCCGGTCATACGGCGGGGCAGGATCTTGCCGCGTTCGTTGATGGAACGACGAAGACGGTTGACATCCTTATAGTCGATGTATTCGATCTTGTTCACGCAGAAGTCACACACCTTGCGGCGCGGACGCTTTCCACGGGGACGAGGACGCTTTTCGCCACGATCTTCAGACATGTTTGTTTCCTCCTTCTATGAGATTTCCGTTTGGAATTAGAAAGGCAATTCTTCTTCATCCACCTGCACAAAGCCGCCGCCCTGAGGCGCAGAGCCGAAGCCCTGATTGGCACGGGGTGCAGATGCCGGGGCGAAAGCAGCAGCTTCGCCAGCTTCCCCACGGGGCGTGAGGAATTCAACGTCGTCCGCTGTCACTTCCAGGCTGGCACGAGCTTGGCCATCATTGCCCACATAGGCATTGGCCGTTACCGTGCCCACAACCGCTACCTTCCGGCCCTTGGCCAGATAACGGCTGCAGTTTTCACCCAGCTGACGCCATGCGCTGATGCGGAAGAAATCCGCTTCGGGCTGGCCCGCCTCGGCGTTATTGAAACGGCGGCGGTTTACAGCAATCGTGAAGGAACAGACGGAGACGCCCGACTGCGTTGTACGCATTTCGGGGTCACGGGTGAGATTGCCGATCAGAAATACCTTGTTCATACGCTTTCCTCCCGATTATTCAGCGGCAGGGGTTTCCACCGGTGCTTCAACAGCAGCGGGGGCAGCAGGCGCAGTGCGCACGGGACGCGGCTTCACGCCAGCCTTCCTCTCCAGCAGCTTGATCACCTGGTAGCGAATGATGCTGTCGGAAATCTGAAGGTTACGTTCGAGCTCCTTGGGCAGCTCGGATTCGGCCTGGAAGTTCACCAGCACATAATAGCCTTCGGTCTTATAATCGATGGCATAGGCCAGGCGACGCTTGCCCCATTCTTCCACCTTGTCAACGTTGCCGCCGTTATCGGCGATCAGGGTGTTGAACTTGGCGATCAGTTCCTTGCGGGCTTCTTCTTCCACGGCGGGATCGATGATGTACACCACTTCATACTTGTTCATTCTTTTCACCTCCTCATGGACGTATGGCATCCCATCCTCTTGTGGGATGCAAGGATGTGCCAAGAATGTATTATACAGGACTTCTTCCGAAATTGCAAGTGCTTTTTCCCTTATTTCCGGCTATTTTCCTTCACTTTCCCTCGTCTAAACGCACTTTTTCACACATCTCCCCTCAAAAAAGCAAGCAAAGCCCAGTCCCCTTATCCGGCTTCCTTGTGTAAAGAGAGCTGGCAGCGAAGCTGACTGAGGGATTGACCTGTCAACCGGAGCAGGGGACTTCTCGTCCCCTGTACCCCACGGCAGGGAGTTCCTCCCTGCACCCGGTATGCGAAGTTACAATTGTCTTCTGCAATAGCCTCTCTGCGTGCCACAAGCAACAGCGGCACATAGTTCGCCAAATAAAATCCACTCCATCCGCAGGATGGGTCAAGGGGCGATGCCCCTTGCCGGGGTTCAGGGGTGGAATCCCCGAAAACACCCCCTCTCCCCAGCAAATTCTTTTCCCCCAACCGCTTGCAACAAAGGATTTATTCTATTATAATATAAAATGTGTTAATATGGGCGTTTGAAAAAACGCCGGTTAGGAGATAGAAACGCTATGGACAAGAAAATGACCGCTCTGATTATCATGGACGGCTTCGGCCTGAACCCTGCCACGGAAGGCAACGCCATTTACACTGCCGGCACGCCGGAACTGGACAAGCTGAAGGCCAAGTTCCCCACCTGCCAACTGGGTGCCAGCGGCATGGACGTAGGCCTGCCGGACGGCCAGATGGGCAACAGCGAAGTGGGCCATCTGAACATTGGCGCAGGCCGCATTGTGTATCAGGAGCTGACCCGCATCACGGCCGATATCCGCAGCGGTGCTTTCTTTGAAAAAGAGCCCCTGATCTGGGCGATGGATGCCGTGAAAGAAAACGGCGGCGATCTGCACCTGATGGGTCTGCTTTCCGATGGCGGCGTGCACAGCCATAATACCCACCTGTACGCTCTGATTGAAATGGCGAAGCAGCGTGGCTTGAAGAATGTGTTCATCCACTGCCTGCTGGACGGCCGTGACGTGCCGCCCACCTCCGGCATCGAATACATGAAGCAGCTGGAAGAAAAGCTGCAGGAAATCGGTGTTGGCCGGATTGCCACCATCCAGGGCCGCTACTGGGGCATGGATCGTGACAACATCTGGGATCGTGTGCAGAAGGGCTATGATGCCATCGTGCTGGGCGAAGGCGTTCAGGAAACCGACGCCGTGCAGGCCGTACAGAACAGCTACGACAACGGCGTGACGGACGAATTTGTGAACCCCGTGGTCATAACGGAAAACGGCAAGGCCATCACCACCGTAAAGGAAAACGACTCCGTTATCTTCTTCAATTTCCGGCCCGATCGTGCCCGTCAGATCACCCGTTCCTTCATCATGCCCGATTTCACCGGCTTCGAGCGCAAGAAGGGCTTCATTCCCGTGCAGTTCGTTTCCATGACCCAGTATGACGAAACCTTCACCGGCCTGAAGGTTGTGAACCCTCCGGCCTCCATGGAAAACACGCTGGGCCAGTATCTGGCTTCCCTGAACCTGACCCAGGCGCACATCGCCGAAACCCAGAAATACGCTCACGTCACCTTCTTCTTCAACGGCGGCGTGGAAGCTCCCAACCCCTTGGAAGACCGCTTCCTGATCGACTCTCCCAAGATTGCAACCTTTGACTTAAAGCCCGAAATGAGTGCCCCCGAAGTGACCGAAAAGGCCTTGGAGCTCATTGACAGCGGCAAGTATGACGTGATGATCCTGAACTTTGCCAACTGCGACATGGTAGGCCACACGGGCGTGATGGACGCCGCCGTTGCCGCCGTGAAGGAAGTGGACAAGGACGTTGGCATCCTCGTCAACCGTATTCTGGAAAAGGGCGGCCGTGCCTTTGTCACCGCTGACCACGGCAATGCCGACCAGATGGTGGATCCCGTGAACGGCGAAATCTTCACCGCCCACACCACCTTCCCCGTCCCCTTCATTGCCTGCGATAATGCGCTCATTGGCAAGAAGCTGCGTGAAGGCGGCCGTCTGGCGGATATCGCTCCCACCATGCTGCACAGCATGAACGTGGCCATCCCCGCCGAAATGACCGGAAAGAGCCTGATTGAAGAATGATTTATTCCTATTGTAATAAATGCAAGGCTGAATCCCCGTCGGATGTTTGCCAGACCTGCGGCAAGCGTGCCTCTGCCAACGCACAGCGTGACGTTTGGAGTGCCGCATTCCTGCCCCTATCTGACGGGCGCACATGGAAAAGCATCCTGATTGTGCTGGTGGTGGTCACGGGGCTTTTGCTGGCCGTGCTCTTTGGGTTGGAAGCCCTGCTCAACGGCTCCACCCGCACCGCCCAAATGTGGCAGGGCAATCTGCCTGCCCTCATCTTTTCCATCCTGCCCCTTGGCCTTTTGCTTTCCTTCCTGCTGCTCTTTTTACAGGGCAAGGAGATTCTGGTCTATGTGCTGGATCCCCGTGGAGCGCACCTGCAAACATGGCATGAGCCCTCCCGGAAAAAGAGCTGGGCTCGCCTGCAATCGTCTGACCCTGCCCTGAATGTGCCCAACCCCGCCGGCGGCCTGATGCACCTGTCCCAAGAGCGGCATATGGTGTGGAGCGATGTGCAGTCCGTGCGCTACAAGCCCGGAAGCTGCACAATCCTTCTCTATCACACGCCCCATCTGGCTCCCATGGTGTTGCGCATGCCCCAGCAGGAATACGAAACCGCCGCCGCTTATGTAGCAAAGTATTGTAAGGGAAAATGAGGTTTTGAGGGATTGAGGGGAGGAGATTTCTTTCCGGAGAAAGCTCCCTCCCGAACCGCCGCAAAAAAAGCCGACTCGGAATTATCTATAGGCTGTTTACCCATCATTTTTCTCCGTGTTACTTTTACATCATTAAATGACAGGAAGTTCTATTATGGCTATCACATTACAGGAAATCGCCAAATTGCTGGATCACTCCACCCTGCAGCCCTTCCTGACGGAAGATGATATCATCATAGGCTGCGACATCGCCCTGCAATACGATACCGCCACCGTCTGCGCCCGGCCTGGGGACATGCCCCTTGTGGTCAAGCGGCTTACTGGGAGCAGTGTTCTGCCCTGCACCGTCATTGGCTTCCCCCACAGTGCTCACCACACCTCCGTCAAATGCTTTGAAGCGGAACGTGCTTTGGACGACGGCTGCAAGGAGCTGGACATGGTTCTGAACATCGGCCAGATGCTCAAAGGCAACGAGCAATATGTGCAGGATGAAATTCAAAAGCTGGCCGAAATCGCCCACAACCAGGACGCCATCCTGAAAGTAATTCTGGAAACCTGCTATCTGAACGACGAGCAAAAGCGCATTGCCTGCCGCCTTTCCGAAGCTGCCGGGGCTGACTTTGTCAAAACCTCCACCGGCTATGGCTCCGGCGGTGCCACCGTTGCCGATGTGCGGCTGATGCGTGCTGCCGTTTCCGAAAAAGTTCGGGTAAAAGCTTCCGGCGGCATCCGCACCTTGGATATGGTGCTTGCCTGCCGAAAAGCCGGTGCTGTGCGCTGCGGCGTTTCCGCCACGGTCAAAATCATGGAAGAAGCAAAAGAACGCCTTGCAAAAGGCATCCTGACGGAAGAACCCCTTTCCCCTGTGGAAAACGCTTCCGGCGGCTCTTATTGATGTTTTTCTTTCGGCATTCCTTCGGGGATGCCGTCTTTTTGTAATCATTCCGCCGTGAAAAATGCTTGCACGGCTGGAAAAAATAGCGTATAATGTAACCATGAAAATATGTATAAATTAAGGGGAGGGTTTTCCTATGGGCTATATGGAAGAATACAAAAGCTGGCTCACCCGTTTTGCTGCCGATGAAGAAACGGTGGCCGAACTGAAATCTATTGAAGGCAACGAAAAAGAAATCGAAGATCGTTTCTATACCAATCTGGCCTTTGGCACCGGCGGCCTGCGCGGCGTGCTGGGCATGGGCACTAACCGCATGAACGTTTACAACGTCCGCCGGGCCACCATGGGTCTGGCTCGCTATATCAAAGCCCACGGCACGGAAAACAAGGGCGTGGTCGTGGCCTATGACAGCCGCATCAAGAGCGACGTTTTCGCCAAGGAAACCGCCCTGACGCTGGCCGCAGCTGGTATCAAGGCATACCTGTTTGAATCCCTGCGCCCCGTGCCGATTCTCTCCTATTCCGTGCGCCATCTGGGCACTGCTGCCGGCGTTATCATCACCGCCAGCCATAATCCGCCCCAGTACAACGGCTACAAGGCCTACGGCGAAGATGGTGCGCAAATCGGCCCCGATGTGGCTGACGAAATCATTGCCAATATCAATGCGCTTTCTTATGAAGAATGTGTGCCCATGGCGGAAGACGAAGCCTTGGCAAAGGGCCTTCTGCAGATCGTTGGCAATAAAGAAGTGGACGACGACTACATCCAGATGGTGAAAACCCTGTCCCTGCGCCCTGAACTGCTTGAAAAGCGCGGCGGCGACCTGAACATCGTTTACACCCCCCTCCACGGCTCCGGCAATGTGCCCGTGCGCCGTCTGTTGAAAGAACTGGGCGTGAAAAATGTTACCGTCGTTAAGGAACAGGAAGCTCCCGACGGCCGCTTCCCCACCGTCACTGCGCCCAACCCCGAAGACCCCGCCGCTTTCAAGCTGGCCATTCCGCTGGCTGAACAAGTAGGCGCAACCACCGTCTTCGGAACCGACCCGGACTGCGACCGTCTCGGCTGCGCCGTGAAGGATAAGGACGGCATCTGGCGTACCCTCACCGGTAACCAGATCGCCTGCCTCATGCTCTCTCACATCCTGGAAAGCCGTAAGGCAAACGGCACGCTGCCCGAAAATGCTGCCGCCGTCAAATCTGTCGTGTCTACCGAATTAGCTCGTGCCATCTGCGATGAATACGGTCTGCCCCTTTACGACGTGCTCACCGGCTTTAAGTTCATCGGCGAAAAAATTCAGCAGTTTGAAGAAACCGGCGATCATACCTTTGTCTTCGGCTTTGAAGAAAGCTTTGGCTATCTCTCCGGCACGCAGGTGCGTGACAAGGACGGCGTGAACGCTTCCCTGCTCCTTTGCGAAACCACCTGCGCCTGCATGGAAAAGGGCGAAACCCTCTACGACGCCCTCCAGAAGCTCTATCAGAAATACGGCTACTATAAAGAAACCGGCGTTTCTGTGGTGCTGCCCGGCAAGGATGGCGTGGAAAAGATGAAGGACATCATGGATAACCTGCGCAATAATCCCCCTGCCGAACTGGCCGGCCTCAAGGTCATCGGTATCCGGGACTTTGGCCGTTCCATCCGTGTGCTCAACGGAAAGGAAGAAAAGCTGGACTATCCCAAGTCTAACGTGCTCTACTTCGATCTGGAAAACAACAACTGGCTCTGCATCCGCCCCTCCGGCACCGAACCCAAGATTAAGCTCTATGTTGCCACCAAAGCGGATACCCAGGAAGCCACCGACGCCCTCAACGCTGCCCTCTCCACGGCGGCTCAGGCTCTGATGGCATAAAACATTCTTACACTTGCAAGGGACTGCTTTTCACAGGCAGTCCCTTTTTTCGGGGGCTTATACAGCCCCCATACCCCTGTACCAGAGGATTTCATCCTCTGGACTCCGGTAGGCGAACAGGGTGACTTTTCTTTCGGGGTGTCTGCGCCTGTAACAGGAGGCGGTGCATGGATTTCCGGGCAAAATGAAAACAGAAAAACGTCAGCAAGAGTGATAGAAAGGAAAGAGTTATCCTTCACTTTGCGTCAAGGAAATACCGAAACAGCAAGCCCGCCAAGGCTTGCTGTTTCTTGTTCTGCGTGATAGAATGAAAGCAACAAATCTGAATAGGCCGAAGAGATAAATAGGAAGTTTTGTGATGTTTTATATCAAGGTAACAGGAATTGTAAGTTGTGGACAAAACGGAGCAAAAAATGACAGGAATTCTAATGTCATAGGTCATATAATCAACTGTGAAAGGAGGAATACCGATGGAATGGGTAAAATCAATTAACAATGCTATAGCATATATGGAGAACCACTTAACAGAGGATATTAAACTTAGTGATATTGCGGAAAGCGTATCTATTTCTTTGTTTCATTTCCAGCGTGCATTTTCTATGATGACAGGTATAACGCCGACTGAGTATTTGCGAAACCGGCGTCTCTCACAAGCTGGAGCGGAGCTGGTAAGCGGTAATGTACATGTGATTGATATAGCATTGAAGTATGGATATGATTCGCCGGAAAGCTTTACAAAAGCATTTTCTAGGTTTCATGGCTTTTCACCGTCACAAGTAAGAAAAGGCAGTCCCATTAAGTTTATGAATCGGTATACCATCCGAATCACAATTGAAGGAGGCAGTATGATGGAATATCAGATTGAAAAATGGGAAGCAATGGATTTGCTGGTACATGCGAAGGAGTTTCATGTGGAAACAAGTGAGAAGGAAATCCCTTTGTTTTGGGATGAGTATTATGAGAGTGAAGAATATAGAAAGATACCAGGATACTTGGGTATTTGTATGCAGAAAAAGACAGCTGTTGATGTATTTCAGTATGGAATAGGATGCAAGGCTTCTGACGTGGAAGGTGTTCCTGAAGGGTTTGAGATTATACATATTCCGGAATATTCCTGGGCAGTATTCCGCTGTGTGGGACCATCACCGGATGCTATTCAGGCAATGTGGGATAGGATTTATAATGAATGGCTTCCAACAGCAGAATATGAGTTGATTTCTGATTACTATATTGAGAATTATTTGCCTGGTAATCCAACAGCAATGGATTATGTAAGCGAAATCTGTATTCCAATAAAAAAGTAATTGATTTAGTTTATGAATAATTCGTCGAATTCCATGTTTTCGAGTAGATGAAGATTCCTATTCCCATCATATAGGAGGATGCAATTATACGCACCGTTCCGGTGCATTGCGTTTCCACGGTTCGCAGGCTGAACTGATAAGCATATTGATCCATAAGCAAGCGAGCATCCGATTGTTGGATGCTCGCTTGTTCGCCATTGGATAAACTGTTCCTTGAGAATCCTCCCGTCAGGGGAAAAGTCATTTTCCGCCTGACCGTTTTTCATGTTTTCCACCGGATGCCGCTGGCATCCGGCAGGACGGCGAAACGCCGTCCGCCCGGAAATCTTGCCCAATCAACGTTATCCCTAAGGCTCCGGCGGCACGCAAAAAAGCAACAGCCTTTTGCTCCTTCCGCAAGGCAGGGTCCAGGGAGCAATGCTCCCTGGCAGGGTTCGGAAGGGGCAGAGCCCCTCCGTTCTCCGCTCCAGCGGCACGCAAAAAAGCAACAGCCTTTTGCTCCTTCCGCAAGGTAGGGTCCAGGGAGCAATGCTCCCTGGCGGGGTTCCGAAGGGGCAGAGCCCCTTCCAAAGCATTTTTCGTTGACAGATAAAGGTTTTCGACTTATAATAAGAAGCGGCTTGGATGGGAAGAAACCGGCAGAAGCGATCAAAGAGAGTGCGGCCTTGGCTGAGAGCGGCACATCGCAAATCCGGTGGGACAACCCGGAGCCTCCTGCGAGAGCAGGCGCATTTCAGCGTTACGGAAAAAAAGCGGAAGGGTAACGCCTTCAAGCTGGGTGGCACCGCGAAGACAACTTCGTCCCATGCGCATGGCATGGGCGTATTTTTTTACAGGAGGGTTTATATGCTCACACAAGCACCCAAGGGAACCAAGGACATGCTTCCCCAGGACGCCTATCAATGGCAATATGTAGAAGAGAGAATGCGCAAGTTAGCGGCCCGGTGGGGGTATCGGGAGGTGCGCACCCCGGTTTTTGAGCACACGGAGTTGTTCCAGCGCGGCGTGGGCGACACCAGCGATATCGTGACCAAGGAAATGTACACCTTCCTTGATAAAGGCGAGCGCAGCATTACCTTAAAACCGGAAGGCACGGCCGGGGCTGTGCGTGCGTTTATCGAAGGGAAATTGTATAACGAAGCCCTGCCCTGCAAAATGTATTATTTAGCGGCTCCCATTTTCCGTTATGAAAAGCCGCAGGCCGGGCGGCTGCGTGAGCATCACCAATTCGGCATGGAATGTTTCGGCGGCAAGGAGCCGACGGTGGAAGCAGAGCTGATTTGTGCGCTGTTTGAGCTGCTGGGCGGTCTTGGCCTTCAGAACCTGTCCGTGCATATCAACTCCATCGGCTGCCCGGAATGCCGTCCCAAGTATCACCAGAAGCTGAAGGAATATCTGGGCGAAAGGCTTTCCCAAATGTGCCCCACCTGTCAGGAACGTTTTGCCAAGAACCCCCTGCGGATTTTAGACTGCAAAGAAGAAAAATGCAAGGCGATTGTGAAGGACGCTCCTTCCATTCTGGACTGCCTGTGCGAAGACTGCGGCAGCCACTTTGAAAAGCTGCAAACGCTGCTGACGGCAAAAAACATCCCCTTTTCGCTTGATCCCAGAATTGTTCGTGGGTTGGACTATTACACCAAGACGGTGTTTGAAATCATCATGCAGTCCGGCCGGGAAGGGCTGGCTCTGTGCGGCGGCGGAAGGTATGATAAACTGGTAGAAGAGCTGGGCGGCCCGGCAACGCCGGCAGCCGGCTTCGGCATCGGCATCGAGCGCATTTTGATTGAGCTGACCAACCAAGGCCTGCTGCCGGAAGCCCCCGGCATCACGGACGTGTATGTGGCAAACCTGGGTGCCGATATGGCGGTGCCTGCGTTCACGTTCACACAAGCTTTGCGTGAAAAGGGCGTGAAGGCGGATTGCGACGTGTGCGGCCGTTCCTTGAAAGCTCAGTTCAAGTTTGCGGATAAAGTGAACGCCAAATACGTGGCCATCATGGGCGGCGACGAATACGCCCGCGGCACGGTAAAAATTCGCAACATGCAAACCCGTGAAGAAGTGGAATTTTCGCTGGACACGGCCGCGGAAGAAACGGCCAACCTGCTAAAATAAGTCCTAACAAAAAGAGAAGGAGCATATACATATGAACAGAAGTTTGATTGCCAAGGTAAACGTAGGAGAAGTGAACAAAATTCAGGGCTATGTGGAAAACCTGCGCAATAAGCGCACCATGGCTTTCCTGGTCATCCGGGATCACACCGGCCGTATTCAGGTAACGGTAGAAAAGGAAAAATACCCCGAAATCGCAGCGAAGATTGACCAGCTGACGGTGGAATCCGTGGTCACGTTTGTGGGCCCGGTGGTGGAAAACAGCTATGTGAAGATGGGCGGCATTGAAATGCTGCCGGAAGAAATGGAAATCCTCTCCATTGCCGAACCCCTGCCCATCTCCAAGGATGCCGCCATCGACAGCCGTCTGGACTACCGCTGGGTGGATTTGCGCTCCGACCGCAACACGCTGATTTTCAAGGCGCAGACGGAAATGGTGGCCTCCATGCGCAATTACCTGCTGAACGAAGGATTCATGGAAATCCACACCCCCAAGCTCATCGGTGCGGCCAGCGAAAGCGGCTCCGACGTGTTTGAGCTGAAATATTTCGACCGCAAGGGCTATCTTTCCCAGAGTCCCCAGTTCTATAAGCAGATGGCCATGGCCGCCGGCTTTGACCGCATTTTTGAAGTGGGTCCCGTGTTCCGTGCGGAAAAGAGCTTCACCAATAAGCACGCCACTGAATTCACCGGCTTCGACCTGGAAATGAGCTATATCTCCTCTTTCCGGGATGTGATGGCCATGGAAGCAGAGCTTCTGCAGGCCGCCCTGAAAGCCGTGAACGACAAGTACGGCGATAAGATCAAGGAACTGTTCGGCATGGAAACCATCGTGCCCACCCTGCCCTTCCCCGAAATGAAGCTGGCAGATGTATATAAAGAACTGGAAGAACGCTACGGCTACGTTTGCCCCGAAGAAGAAAAGAATGACCTGACCACCGAGGCCGAGCACCTGTGCGCAAAGCTCTCCATGGATAAGTTCGGCCACGAATTCCTGTTCGTCACCGATTACGGCCCCCAGAAGCGCGCTTTCTATCATATGCGTGACGAAAACGGCATGCCTCTGGGCTATGACCTGATCTGGCGCGGCACGGAAATCACCACCGGTGCCCAGCGTGAACACCGCTATGAACAGCTGCGTGCCCAGGCAGACGAAAAGGGTCTGGGTGAAGATGTGAAGTTCTATATGGACTTCTTCCGCTACGGCTGCCCGCCCCACGGCGGCTTTGGCCTGGGCGTTGACAGGCTGACCATGCTGCTGCTTGGCATCCCGATCAAAGAGGTCATGTTCCTCTTCCGCGGCCCCAACCGGCTGACCCCCTGATGAAATGCGGCCAAATACATCCTTTTTTTCAGCCCATTATTCACAGAAAGTTTATGTCAATGAAATGGCAAACCCCTTGGAACGGTTGCCAAAGCTGAAAAAATCTGTTATACTGTTTCTATATCCCGAAGGAGGTGCGTTGTATGCCCCAGAAAAAAGAGAATCTCCCTGTAAAGGTTGATGTGGATTTGCAAAATGGCGGCACCATTACCTACGCCAATGAAGTGATCGCCACCATCGCAGGCGTTGCAGCCAATGAAATAGACGGCATTGCCGGCATGTGTGTCAGCGGCGGTTTCAGCGAAATTCTAGGCCGTAACCGCACCATCACCAAGGGCGTGAAGGTTGAAGTGGGCAGTCAGGAAGCTGCGGTGGATCTGTACATCGTGGTGGAATACGGCCAGCCCATCCAGAAGGTTGCCAGCGAAGTGCAGGAAAACGTGCGCAAGGCACTGGAAAGCCTGACGGGTCTGCATGTGGTTCGGGTGGATGTGCATGTGCAGGGGGTCAGCTTTGAAAAAGAAAAGAAGGCCACCCTCACCGGCATCGAAGCGGCTACCAGCCCTCGGCTGACCGAAGCGGAACAGGCCAAGGAAGCCCCCGTGCAGCCTGCCCCCGTGGAAGAAACGCCCGTTGAAGAACCTGCAAAAGAAGCTCCGGCAGAGGAAGCCGTACCGGAAGAAACGGACCCGCAGGTGGAAGAAGCATCCCTGAATGAAGCTGAAGACGCTAACGAAGAAACCCTGAAGGAAGAAGCCCTGCTGGACGGCACAGCAGAAGATGCTGCCCAGGCAGAAGAAGCCGAGCCCGTTCAGGAAGAAGCCAATAAGAATAAGAAAAAGGCTCCCGGCCGCCGCCGCAGCTGACCGACCATCAAAAGAGGTGTAAATTATGAAGCAATTCCGTTTCTGGCATCGCATCATCTTGGCCATCGGTGCTCTGATCCTCATTCTGACGGGCCTTGCGCTGATTCTGCCTGCGCTGCTGCCCATGCTGCCCTTTTTCAAGTATGATATGAACGCCATCTTGGTCAGCAAATGGACCAAGCTTGGCCTTATGGCCATCGGCGTTCTGGATATCCTGTTTGCCCTGTATCTGTTCACCATTCCCCATAAGTTCACCATCCGCCGCAAGGATTTTGTCATCCAGCAGACGGAAAACGGCGAACTTCGCATTGCTGTGGTGGCCATCAAGAATCTGGTGAAAAAGTGTGTGGATATGCACGAGGAAGTGTCCCTTTCCTCCATGCGCATCCATAACACAAGGGGCGGCATCATTGTGGATTTGAGCATTTCCCTTTCCAATAATATCATCATTCCTCTGGCTGTTTCCTCCCTGCAAAAGAAAATCAAGCAGTATCTGCAGGCTTCCTCCGGCATTGAAGTGAAAGAAGTGCGTGTGGCTGTGGAAACGGCAAAAGAAGCTTCCAAGAATTCTCCCTACATGGTGAAGGAAGAAGCCGCCGAAACGGAACAGCCTGTCAAGGATAAAAAGCAGCCCATTCATCAGCGTCTGTTCAAGCGGGATGAAGCCCAGCCCGCTCCCCTGCCCGAAGCCCCTGAAGCTGCCCCGGCAGAACAGCCTGCTCCCATCGAAGCTCCCGCAGCGGAAGAAGCCCCTGCGGAAGATATAGCCCCCGTGGAAGAAAATACAGAAAATGCCCAACAGGCACAGGAGGAAGAAACCAATGAGTGAAAACAATCAGACCAAGTTTGAAACCATGATGAAAAAAGTGTTCAAAATCGGCACCCCCGAATGCGCCATCTTCTGCTGTGTGATCGCCCTGATTATGGCCATCCTGTTCCTTTCCATCGGTTTCTGGAAGACGCTGCTGATCGTGGCTCTGCTGGTTGTGGCTCTGTTCATCGGCGGCGTTTCCGATAAGAAAGGCACCTTCCAAAAGGCTGCCGATAAGGTTGCGCCTGTGAAGGATAAGGTTTACAAGATGAAGGACGCCAAGGTTCAGAAGGCCATCAAAGAAGCCAAGGAAGCCGAAGAAACCGTGGAAGAAGTAAAAGAAGAAGTAAAGGAAACGGTGGAAGAAGTAAAGGAAGCCGCTGAAGAAGTGGTGGAAGAAATCAAAGAAGCCGTGGAAGAAGCTACCGAAGAATAATTAATGGGGGAATATGTCCCATGTCCCGTAAATCAGCCCGTGCCGCCGCCGTTCAGATGGTGTTTGAAAACATGCTGGGCGGCGACGGCGGGGATGAGACCTTGCAGGGTCTCATCGCCTTTACCCCCGAAGATGACGATATGCAGTATATCGATCAGCTGCTGCAGGGCGTGGAAAGCCATGCGGAAGCACTGGATGCCATGATTGAAGAAAACCTCAAAGGCTGGGCTCTGAACCGCATTGCAAAGGTGGATCAGGCTGTGCTGCGGGTGGCCATCTTTGAATTGTATTTCCAGCGCACCACCCCTGATGCCGTCATCATCAACGAAGCAGTCACGCTGGCACAGCGTTTCAATACCCCACAGGCCGGAAAGTTTGTCAATGGCGTGCTTTCCTCCGTGCTGGAAGCACGGAATCAGGCCGGGGAGCAGGCATAATGCTTGCCCTGGGGCTGGACACCAGCTGCTATACAACCTCCGCTGCCCTTTGCAATGCCCAAGGGGAAATATTGCAAAGCCGGTGCTTATTGCCCGTCAAAACGGGTGAACGCGGCCTTCGCCAAAGCGAGGCCGTGTTTGCGCATGTAAGACAACTTGCAAATCAAGTGGAAAACGTGATGCGCATGGCTGACGAGCCCCTTTCCTGCGTGTGCGCATCCGTATCGCCCAGAGACGGGGATGATTCCTATATGCCCGTTTTTTCCGTGGGCGAAATGGCCGGGCGTGCCATCGCCGCCGCCCATCATGTGCCGTTTTTTACCACCACCCATCAGCGTGGCCATATTCGGGCAGCGCAGGTGGAAAGCGGCATCACCGAAAACACCTTTTTAGCCCTGCATTTGTCCGGCGGCACCACGGACGTGCTTTTGAAAGAAGGGGACAACTTAACCCCCCTTGGCACCTCCATGGATCTCCATGCCGGGCAGCTGGTGGATCGCATCGGCGTGGCTCTTGGCCTGCCCTTCCCCAGCGGTCCCCATCTGGAAGCCTTGGCAAAGAAGGGCATCAGTCGGGCGAAAGTGCCCGTCAGCATGGAGGAAAAAACCCTGCAATGCCATCTCTCCGGCGCAGAAGCGCAGTTAATGCGCATGATTCAATCCGGGGAAAACGCAAACGATATTGCAGCGGAAGTTTACTCCATCCTCTGCCGCACGGTGCTGCGTCTTTTGAAAGCAGCGGCAGAAAAAACCAACACCGAAACCATTCTGCTGGCCGGGGGCGTGGCCTCCTCCCAGCTGTTCAGGGAAATATTGCAGGAGCGTAATGAAAAACGCCGCCTGCATCTGAAACTTCACTTTGGCAAGCCCGAATATTCCGGGGATAACGCCGTGGGCGTTGCCCTGCTGGGCTTGGAAAAATTACAGGGAGGCTGAAACAATGGCGATTTTGCTGGATGGAAAAATCATGGCCGCACAGGTTATGGAAGAATTGAAAAATAAGGTAGACAGCCTGAAGGAAAAGGGCGTCACCCCCGGCTTGGCCGTGATTCTGGTGGGGGAAGACCCTGCAAGCCAAGTCTATGTGCGCAATAAGGGTCTTGCCTGCGAACAGCTGGGCATGACCAGCGAAACCCTGCGCCTGCCGGCTGAAACCAGCCAGGAAGAGCTGGAAAACATCATCGACAACCTGAACCGGGACGACCGCTACAACGGTATTCTGGTGCAGCTGCCCCTGCCCCGTCATCTGGACGAAGCCTCTGCTTTGCGGAAGATTCTGCCGGAAAAGGACGTGGACGGCTTCCATATCGAAAACGCCGGCAAGCTCTTTACCGGGCAGGACGGCGTGGTGGCCTGCACGCCCAAGGGCATTATCTATATGCTGGAAAAGGCCGGTGTGCCCCTCTCCGGAAAAAACGCCGTAGTCATTGGCCGCAGCAATATCGTGGGCAAGCCTATTGCCATGCTGCTGCTGGATAAAAACTGCACCGTCACCATCTGCCATTCCCGGACACAAAACCTTGCCGAGCACACCAAAAACGCCGATGTGCTGGTGGCGGCTGTGGGCAAGCCCAGGTTTGTTACCGCCGATATGGTGAAGGAAGGGGCTGCCGTGGTGGACGTGGGCATCAACCGGGTGGACGGCAAGCTGTGCGGCGATGTGGCCTTTGACGCCGTGGCCGAAAAAGCCGGCTATATCACCCCCGTGCCCGGCGGCGTTGGCAAAATGACCATCTGTATGCTGATGGCCAATACGGTGGAAGCCGCTGAAAAGAAAGTGAACTAATCATGGCATGGACGCTGACTGTCACCCAACTGAATGAATATGTAAGCCGCTCGCTGGCTTCGGACCCCTCCCTGCGTTTCTTATCCCTACGGGGAGAAATCAGCGATATGAAGCGATACGCCTCCGGCCACTGGTATTTCATCCTGAAGGATGAAGAAAGCCGCATCCAATGCGTCTGCTTTCGCCAGAAAAACATGCACATCACTTTCCCTGTGGAAAACGGCATGAAGGTAGTGCTGACAGGGGCTGTGGGCTTATACACCGCTTCCGGCAGCTATCAGTTTTATGCCGATACCATCACGCTGGACGGCATGGGGGATCTGTACCTTCGGTACGAAGCCCTGAAAGCCAAGCTGCTTAAAGAAGGGCTCTTTGACATCAGCCGTAAAAAGCCTCTGCCCTTTCTGCCCCGGATGATCGGGGTGGTTACCAGCCGCTCCGGTGCCGTCATTCACGATATCGCAACCGTCACAAGACGCCGCTATCCCGGCATGCAATTGGTGCTGCGGCCCTGCCTTGTGCAGGGGGAAAACGCCGCCCCGGATATTGCGCAGGGCATTGAGGAAATGGCCATGGTGCCCGGCGTGGATGTGATTATTGTAGGCCGCGGAGGCGGCAGCATGGAAGATTTGTGGGCGTTCAATGAAGAAATCGTAGTGCGTGCCATTGCCGCTTGCCCGGTACCGGTGGTTTCCGCCGTGGGGCATGAAGTGGACGTGACCTTATCCGATTTGGCTGCCGATGAACGGGCGGCCACCCCCACCGAAGCCGCCGAAAAATGCGTGCCGGAATATCGGGCGGTGGTGCAGACCATCGAAAAATACCGGCAGGCTCTGCTCCGTGCCGGGCAAAACAGCATCCTGCGGCAAAAGGCTGCACTGCACCTGATGGAAAACAGGCTTGCAAAGGAACACCCGGCAGTGCGCCTGAAAAAAATCAAGGCTCTTTCAGATTTGTACACCGCCCGGCTGCATGCCATCATGGAGAAACAAGCGTTGCAGAAAAAGGCGGATATTACAAGGCTTTCCGAAAAGCTGCATGCGCTGGGGCCGAGGCAGGCCTTGAAAAGAGGCTATGCCTTTGTGATGGACGGAAATACCCCCATCACCAGCGTCGAAAATGCAAAAGAACAAATGACCCTCATCTTGCAGGACGGCCGTATGGACGTGCGGCTCACCGGCATCCGAAAGGAGAATCCCTTTGGCGAAGAAACAGCAAACCTTTGAGGAAAAACTGCTGGCTCTGGAAGAGCTGGTTCAAAAAATGGAAATGGGCAATCTCCCTTTGGAAGAAACCTTGAAATGCTATGAAACGGGCATTCAACTGTCCAAGGAGCTGACAAACGCCCTTTCCGATGCGGAAAAGCGGATGCTGGAATTATCCGGCGGCAATCTGCTTCCCATGGAGGACGCCCCATGAATTTTCAAGCGCAGTTTGATTTTTATAAGCAGCAGGTGGAAGAAGCCCTTGCCGCCCTGCCCTTTGACGGTGCGCCGGACAAGCTGAAAGAAGCCATGCAATACAGCCTCCTTTCCGGCGGCAAGCGGCTTCGGGGGTGCCTGGCCCTGGCTGCCTGCGAAGCGGTGGGCGGCGATTACCGGGATGCGCTGCCCTTTGCCTGCGCCGTGGAAATGATCCACGCCTATTCCCTCATCCATGACGATTTGCCCAGCATGGACAACGATACCCTGCGCCGGGGCAAGCCCACCAACCATATCGTCTTTGGGGAAGCCATGGCCATCTTGGCCGGGGACGGGCTAATGAACTATGCCTTTGAATGGCTGTCCATGCAGAAAAATCCTGAAGCCTTTCAGGTATTGGGGCTGCTGGCAAGAGCCGCCGGAATGCAGGGCATGCTGGGCGGACAAGTGCTGGACATCCTGAACGAAGGTGCTGCGCCGAATGAAAAGCTGGTGCGGCAGATTCACCTTGGCAAAACCGCCGCTTTGATTACCGTGCCGGTGGTGGCCGGGTTTACACTTGGGCATGGGAACGAACAGGCTTTGCAGGCCGCCCAAACCTATGGCCGCAATCTGGGGCTGGCCTTCCAGATTACCGATGATTTATTAGACTTGGAAGGGGATGCCGCCCTGCTTGGCAAATCCGTGGGCAAGGACGTAGCCGAAGGAAAGCTCACATGGCCTGCCTGCGTGGGCATGGAAAAAGCCCGGCAGGATGCCGAAAAATGCGTGCAGGCCGCCGTTTCCGCCCTGCAGCCCCTTGGAAATAAGGCGGAATTTTTGCAATCCCTTGCGCTTTCCACCCTGCATCGTGTACAATAATCCCGGAGGCATCAATATAGTGAATCAATTACAGGCATTTTTTCAAAACAAGATTATTTTGGCCGGCATCCTCTCATGGGCAGCCGCCCAGCTGATCAAGGTGCTGATTACCTGGTGGATGGACAAGCGTTTCGACTGGCGAAGGTGCTTTGGCATGGGCGGCATGCCCTCCTCTCACAGTGCTTTCGTGTTTTCTACGGCGCTGATGTGCGGCTTGGAACAGGGCTTTGATTCCGCCGTTTTCGCCGTTGTCTTTGCCCTGATGATTATCGTGATTTATGACGCACTGGGCGTCCGGGCAGAAACGGGCAAGCAGGGAGCTGTGCTGAACCATATCATCCGGGAAGTGCTCATCGAGGGCAAGCGCATCACAGAAGAACGCTTGAAAGAGCTGGTGGGCCATACGCCGCTGGAAGTGTGCGGCGGCATCTTCGTAGGGCTGGTTATGGTTTTGATTCTGGCATAAATACATCGCAATTTCAAACAAGGAGGAACAAATCAAATGATGGATAATTTTCGGGAAGAGGGCGTAAGCAAAAGAAGAGCAGGTTTGGATTCCTTCATCTATCTCTTTGCCAATCTGGTGTGGATTCTGCTGGCGATCTTTGCTTTTTCGGAAATCCAGAGCATCATCACCTTCGCCATGATGAACGGCTTCTCCGTGGCTGTGCTGATCAATATCGCCATTGCCCTGCTGGCCGGCGGTATCGCCCTTGTCACCTTCCTCAATAAAGACAAAATCAAAATGGAATATGAATACACCTTTACCAACGGCCAGATGGACTTTGCCCAGGTGTATAACAATAAAAAGCGCAAGGCTCTTGGCACCATGAACGTGCGCAATGTGGAAGCCTGCGGCATGGTGGCCAGCGGCTCTTTCAACCGCTATATCAACATGCCCGGCATCAAGCGCACCAACTGGTTTTTGAACCGGGACGCCGATCTGTTTTACTTCTATTTCCAGAAGGAAGAACAAAAGCGCATCATCATTATCGAGCCTTCTCAAGAAATGATTGCCCTGATTAAGAAATACATCGGTCAGGGTGTATGGCAGAACAACTGACGGGAAGATTGTATGACGATTTATCTGGACAACAGTGCTACGACAAAGCCCTGTGAAGAAGCGGTCAGTGCCATGCTGCACGCCATGCGGGAGGATTTTTATAATCCTTCCGCTTTGTATGCCCCGGCTATGGGCCCGGAAAAGATGATGAAAAAGTGCCGGGAATTGATTTTGCACTCCCTGCATGCCCCCGCCGCCAGCCGGGTTATTTTCCTTTCCGGCGGCACGGAAGCGGATAATTTAATTATCTTGGGCAAGGCAAAAAAGTGCAAGGGCAAGCGCATCCTCTATTCCGCCGGGGAGCATCCGGCGGTGAAGGAAGCATGCCAGGCCGTGGAAGATGCACAGGCCATTCCCATGCCCTATACCAACGAGGGGCTTGTGGACTTAACCAAACTGGAAAGCCTCATGACCAAAGACACGGCTCTCATCTGCTGCATGCAGGTGAATAACGAAACAGGGGCCGTTCAGCCGCTGAAGGAAATTGCCGATTTGCGAAACCGCCTGTGCCCCGAAGCGCATTTCCACGTGGACGGCGTGCAGGGGTATCTGCGGGTTCCCTTTGATATGTGCAAAACGGGGGCAGACAGCTATGCCCTCTCCGGCCACAAGATTCACGCCCCCAAGGGCATCGGTGCTTTGGTGATGAAGCCAAACGTGCAGGTGAGCCCCCGTCAGGTGGGCGGCGGTCAGGAAAATATGATCCGCTCCGGCACGGAAAACACGGTGGGTATTGCCGGGCTTATGGCAGCCATTGAAGCATTTCCCAAAGAAAATCAAATGCAGCTGGTGAAAATGCACTTGTGGCAAGGGCTGCAGGCGATCATCCCCAAAGCCCGTGTGAACGGCCCAAACCCGGACAGCGAAAACGCTGCCCCCCATATTCTGAACGTGAGCCTGCCTCCTGTGCGGAGCGAAACCATGCTGCATGCGCTGGAAGGCAAAAAGATTTATGTGGGCATCGGCAGTGCCTGCTCCTCCCATAAGCAGAAGGTAAGTGCCGTGTTGAAAGCCATGAACGTAGAACAGTCGCTGGCGGAAAGCGCACTGCGTTTCTCCTTCTGCCCCGATAACACCATCGAAGAAATGAACACCGTGCTGGAAGCGGTAAAGAGCTGCTATGATTTGCTTTCCCGGTTCCAGCGGCGATAAAAGGAAGGTTTTTTATGCGACAGCTGTTAATGGTTCGCTACGGCGAAATTTACCTCAAAGGCCTCAACCGTCCCTATTTCATGAAAGCACTGGTGAAGCGTGTGCGGCAGGCGGTGAAGGAATTCCACGCCAACGTCTGGCTGCATGACGCCCGGATTTTCGTCTGCGATATGGACGATATGGATGCCTGCATGGAAAGGGTTCGCAAAGTGTTCGGCGTCCATTCCGTGTGCCCTGCCATCGAAATGGAAAAGGACGATTTTGATGCCATCTGCCAGGAAGCAGAAAAGATGATGCGTCCTTTGAACGGTACGTTCAAGGTGGAAGCCCGCCGCTCCGATAAGCGGTATCCCATGGATTCGCCCATGATTAACCGGAAAATCGGCGAATATGTATTGGAACGAAACGAAAATCACCTGTCCGTGGATGTGCATAAACCGGAGCATGTGCTGTCCGTTGAAATCCGGGACAAGGCTTATCTTTACTGCCAGGTATACATGGCCGTTGGCGGCATGCCGGTTGGCACCGGCGGCAAGGCGGCTCTGCTGCTTTCCGGCGGCATTGACAGCCCGGTGGCAGGCTATATGATTGCCAAGCGCGGTGTGCAGCTGATTTCCGTCCATTATCATTCCTTCCCCTATACCAGCGAACAGGCCAAGGAAAAGGTATTGGATCTGGGACGGATCCTGAGCAAATACTGCTGCGGCATGAAAACCTATGTGGTGCCTTTTACGGAAATCCAGATGGAAATCCACGAAAAATGCCCCGAAGATTACACCACCCTCATCATGCGCCGCTATATGATGCGCATTGCCGAAAAGATCGCCGAAAAGGAAGGCTGCCTTGCCCTCATCACCGGCGAATCCATCGGGCAGGTGGCCAGCCAGACCATGGAAGCCCTGCAAACCACCAACGAAGTGGTAAAGATGCCCGTCTTCCGGCCGCTGATTGGCTTTGATAAGGTGGATATCATCGAATACGCCAAAAAAATCGGCACCTATGAAACCTCTTCCCTGCCCTATGAAGACTGCTGCACCGTCTTCACCCCCAAGCATCCTGCCACCAAGCCCAAGATGGAAAAAATTCTGGAAGGCGAAGTGAAACTCTGTCAGGATGCCCTCATCGAAAAGGCCATTAACGACGCCGAAATTATCCTTCTGTAATTCTTCATAAGGGCACTGCGCAAAAGCATGCCCTTTTTATCATCAGGAAAGCAGGTGAAAAAGAATGCAAACTCTTTCTTCTCCCCTGAAAATCGGCCCCATCACCGCAAAAAACCGCATTTTTGTGCCTTCCATGGTGTGCTTTGGCTGGGCTGGGGATGACGGGCTGGTAACGGAAAGACACCTGAACCACTATCGCTCTCTGGCAGCAGGGGGCGCAGGGCTCATTTTCTCCGAAGCCGTGTGCGTTACCAAACGAGGCAGGCTGCATCAGACCCAGTTAGGATTATGGGAAGACGGGCAGATTGAAGGCTGGAAGAAGCTTGCGGATGCCTGCCATCAGCATGGCACGCCAATGCTGGCGCAAATTCACCATGCCGGTGTCAACGGCATTGACCCCTTGGCCGATTGCCCCAGCGATTATACCCCCACCCATTCCGATTTTACCGCTGGAAAGGAAATGACGCTGGATCGCATCGTCTATCTGCGCAATGCCTTTGTGAAGGCTGCGCTTCGGGCGAAGGCCGCAGGGCTGGACGGCATCGAGCTCCACGGCTGCCACGGGTATCTGTTCAGCCAGTTTATGAGCCGTCATGTGAACCGCCGTACCGACGAATACGGCGAAGAAACCCGTTTCACCAAAGAAGTGCTGGAATCCATCCGCATTGCCTGCGGCAAGGATTTTTGCGTAGGCATCCGTCTGGCGGCCTATGAGCCCACCTTGGCTGATGGCCTCCGCCACGTCAAGGAGCTGGCCCCTTTCGTGGATTTCATAGATATTTCCTACGGCATCCAGAGCGATACCACCGCCTGCCCCGAAGATTTCCCCTTCTCCGCCGCCATATACGGAGCCATGGAAGTAAAAAATGCTCTGCCGGATATGCCCATTTTCGGCGTGCACGGCATTGTCAGCGGCGAAATGGCAAGGGAGGCTCTCGCCCTCACCGGCATTGATGCTATCGACGTGGGCAAAGGGCATCTGGTGAACTATGCCTTTGCAAACGCCGCCCTTTCCGGGCAAGATACCGGCACCTGCCTGCACTGCAAAAAGTGTGCATGGAACCCCGATATGCCTGCGGATCGCTGCTGCCCCGGCAATATTCTGCTTCAAAAGAAATAATCATTTGCGGAACGGCCTTTCGTTCCGCTTTTTTATTTTCTGAAAACTTACATATTTGTTTACAAAACAGGCATACTATGGTAAAGTAATTGCATGATTATGTGATTATTTGCAAGTTTGGAGGGAAGGATGTGAGCGAAACTGTCTATGCGCCGGTGGAGCGGCAGCGGCAGATGCTGGAATACATCAACCTGAACCGCACCGCCCATCTGCAGGAACTGGCACAGCATTTCGGCGTATCCGAAGCCACTGTCCGAAGGGACTTGGATGAGCTTTCCCGGCAAGGGGCCATCCTGCGCACCCACGGCGGAGCCCTACGCATCGAAAAAAGCACCGCCTATGAATCGCTCTATCAGGAGCGGATGCAGCTGCAGCAGCCGGAAAAAGAAAAGATTGCTTTGCAGGCTGCCCGGATGGTGAAAAGCGGCGATACCGTGTTCATTGACGCCGGCACCACCACCTTTGCCATCGCTCAGGCCATTGCACCCCTGGAGCGCATCACCATCATCACCAACGACCTCTTCACCGCCTCCCAGCTGCAATTGCCCTCCTCCTCCACCCTCATCTGCACCGGCGGCATGCGAAGGGGCAGCCAGCACGAGCTGGTGGGCACTGTGGCAGAAGAATTTGTCCATTCCACCCAAGCAGACATCACCTTTGTGGGGGTGGACGGCATTGACCTGATGGGCAATGTGTGCATCGCCAATTTTGACGAGCTGGGCATCAAGCGTGCCATGCTGCAATCGGCCACCCGCAAGGTCATCGTGGCAGACCATGCCAAAGTGGGTCATGGCGCATTGGTACGCATCTGTTATCTGAAAGATGCGGATACCCTGATCACCGATGACGGTATCAGCACAGAACGGCTGAAAAAGCTGCGCAAGGTAGCCAATGACATCATCCTTGCATGAAAAGCAATACCATTTGCAATATCTTGCATTTTTTTGAGCGATTCCGTCATGCTTTTGCAATTTTTTCCTTGTTTTTCCGGCATTGCCATGCTATAATAGGCAAGAATTTGGAACCCCAATGAAAGTGAGGTAACATTCCATGGAAGTAAGAGTATATGAAAATGCCCAGCAGGTTGGCGTTGCCACCGCTATGCTGATTGCCGCCCAGGTCACCAAGAAGCCGGACAGCGTTCTTGGCCTTGCCACCGGTTCTTCCCCCGTGGGTGCCTATCAGCAGCTGATTAAATGGTATAACGAAGGCGTTTTGGATTTCTCCCAGTGCGTCAGCTATAATCTGGACGAATATTGCGGCATCCCCGAAGACCATATCTGCAGCTATCATGATTTCATGAACAAGAACCTCTTTGACTTCATCAACATGAAAGAGCATCATGTGCCCAACGGCAACGCTCCTGACCTGCAGGCTGAATGCAAGCGTTACGACGCCGCCATCGAAAATGCCGGCGGCATTGACCTGCAGCTGCTTGGTATCGGTAACAACGGCCACATCGCCTTCAACGAGCCCAACAAGCACTTCGTGTACGGCACCCAGATTGTCAAGCTCACCGACAGCACCATCGACGCCAACCAGCGTTTCTTCAACTCCCGGGAAGAAGTGCCCACCCAGGCCATCTCCCTTGGCATCGGCGGCATCATGAACGCTCGTCAGGTGGTGCTGATTGCCACCGGTAAGGCCAAGGCGCAGGCCGTCCGTGACGCCGTGATGGGCGATATGGATCCCCAGGTGCAGGCTTCCATCCTGCGCGGCCATCCCAACGCCATTTTCCTTGTGGATAAGGACGCTGC
This sequence comes from Clostridia bacterium, assembly GCA_045590215.1. GTDB lineage: Bacteria > Bacillota > Clostridia > Christensenellales > Aristaeellaceae > RUG563. The sequence goes on from JAZNQO010000027.1 coordinate 47,056, forward strand.
TTCTCTGCTGTAACATCCGTTTGTGAACCTTCTGCTGCTCAAACGGCGGCAGAAGGTTTTTCATGCTTTGAGAACATTGTCTTTTTCCAGATAATGTGCTATAATCTATCAGGTTATTCCATATCATGAAAACGAATCCGGAGGGACGTTTATGGGTAAGTATTTTGAAACGGACGGCTTCCGTGGCGAAGCCAACGTGAATTTAACCGTCGATCATGCCTTTAAGGTAGGCCGCTATATCGGCTATTACTATGGCCAGAATCATAAAGCCAAGGTGGTTATCGGCAAGGACACCCGGCTTTCCAGCTATATGTTTGAATATGCGCTCAGTGCCGGCCTCATGGCCAGCGGTGCGGATGTTTATCTGCTCCACGTGACCACCACCCCTTCCGTTGCTTACATCGCCAAGATTGACGAATTTGACTGCGGCATCATGATCACCGCCAGCCATAACCCCTATCAGGATAACGGCATCAAGCTGCTCAACGGCAAGGGCGAGAAAATGCCCGATGAAGTGACCGATATCGTGGAACAGTATATCGACGGCCTGCTGCCCGAACCGCCCTATGCCACCGGCGATCAGATTGGCCGCACCATTGACTATGCCTCCGGCCGTAACCGCTACATTGGCTATCTCATCTCCTTGGCCACCCAGTCCTACAAGGGCGTGAAGGTAGGCTTGGACTGCGCCAACGGCAGCACGTGGATGATTGCCAAGTCCGTTTTCGATGCGCTGGGTGCCAAGACCTACGTTATCAATAACGAACCCAACGGCACCAACGTGAACGTCAACGCCGGTTCCACCCATATCGAAGTGCTGCAGCAGTTCGTGAAGGAAAAGGAACTGGACGTAGGCTTTGCCTTTGACGGCGATGCTGACCGCTGCCTGGCCGTGGATGAAAACGGCAATGTGGTGGACGGCGATGCCATCATGTACCTCTACGGTGCTTACCTGAAAAAGCGGGATAAGCTGCTGAAGAATACCGTGGTTGGCACGGTGATGAGCAATTTCGGTCTGGGCAAGGCCTTGGAACAGCTGGATATTAACCTGCTGCAGACGCAAGTTGGCGACCGCTTTGTGTACGAAGCCATGCGTGAAGGCGGCTATTCCATCGGCGGCGAAAACAGCGGCCACATCATCTTCTCCAAGTATGCCACCACCGGCGACGGTATGCTCACCGCTATCAAGGTGATGCAGGCCATGCTGGAGCAGAAGCTGCCCCTGTCCAAGCTGGCAGAGCCCCTGCACTATTACCCCCAGGTTCTCAAGAACGTCCGGGTGGTGAATAAGGAAATCGCCCTGAACAACGAAAAAGTGCAGCAGGCCAAGAAGGAAGCAGAAGAAATGCTGGCAGGCGATGGACGCATCCTCCTTCGCAAGAGCGGCACCGAGCCCGTCATCCGGGTCATGGCCGAATGCAGCAAGATGGAATTGTGCCAGCAGTGCGTGGATCACATCATCAACGCACTGATTGCCGAAAAGCTGACAAAGTAAGTGGATAGATATACGGGAGGGTCTTTCTGATGAAAAAGAAAGACCCTCCCGCACCCTCCCAAAGAAAACCTGCTCCGGATGGGAGGGAAAACAACAATAAATTCTGTGTGCCGGTGAAACGGCAAGAGAAACAAAATCGGATGATTGTTTCACCATCCTTCATTCCGAATTTCTCATTCCTCATTTCAATTGGAGGTAATCATCATGCTAACCACCCTCAACCTTTTCGATCTTTCCCACACCATGGCCGCTCCCCTGCTGGAAAAAACCACCTATCCTTGGGAAGCATTGGACGGCATCAAGAATTTCATTCTGGAGCTGGGCAAAACCCTCTCCCCCGACGAATACGACCAACCCTCCGAAAACGTATGGATCGCCAAGGACGCCATCATCTTCCCCAATAATTACATCGCCGGCCCCTGCATCATCGGCCACGGAACCGAAGTGCGTCCCGGTGCTTTCATCCGGGGCAGTGCCCTGATCGGCGACAACTGCGTCATCGGCAACTCCACGGAGCTCAAAAACTGCATCATTTCCGATAATGTGCAGGTGCCCCATTACAATTATGTGGGTGATTCCATCCTTGGCTACAAGAGCCATATGGGCGCAGGCTCCATCACCTCCAACGTCAAGAGCGATAAAACCCTGGTCACCGTCCGGGATGGCGAAGAAAAAATGGAAACCGGCCGCAAAAAGTTCGGTGCTATGCTGGGCGATTATGTGGAAGTAGGGTGCAACAGCGTCCTGAACCCCGGCACCATCCTTGGCCGCCGTGCCAGCGTATATCCCACCTCCTGCGTCCGGGGCACCGTTCCGGAAGACTGCATCTTCAAAGCCCCCGGCAAAATCGTCAAGAGAACCTGATAAAGCCGCCTCTGCAGCATCATGGTTGATAGCCGGATTTTTCCTCCGTTCCATCATCCATCCTGCAAACAAATTAACCCCTGCTCTCCCGTTGTTACAGGAAAGCAGGGGTGTTTTCATCTCTGCTTATTGCGCCGTGAATGTGCCTCTTCCGTCGTCCACCTGCAGGGTGTAGGTTTCGCCCTTGACTATGTCCGGGGAGGAGAGAATCAAAACGCTAAACTCCAATGGCGGCGCATAGGAAAGCACTTGCTTGTGATCAGCATCCAAAAGAGTCACTGCCGTGCCGGCTGGAGCACTGCCCACTTGCACGGCAATCACCCCTTGGGTGCCGCCGGAAAAGGTTTGCGCCATGCCCATGGCACCGCTGCCAATGAATGTTCCGCCGTCGATTTCTGCCGTGGTGTCATAGTCCAAAGTGGCGGTATCGCCCCTTATGGGGCCGCAGACGGTCACAAAACCACCCGTCATTTTCAGATAGCCGTTGGCGTCGATCCCGTCCCCATAAGCAGTGATATGCACTTCACCGCCGGTGATTTCAATGCTTCCGTTTCCGACGCGCCTGCCACCAAAGCCACCCCGACCGCCAAAACCGCCGAATTGGTCTCTGCCGCCAAAGCCGCTCTGATCGGTGCCCCCAGCGGCGTTCAGGCCGTCATCATCGGCATTGAGGGTGGTATAGCCGCCGTTCAGGCGAATATGCAACGCTTCCAAGCCCTCATAGCTCTTTGAGATGGTCATATCGCCGCCGTTTATGATGAGGGTCTCTTCAGCATGCACCCCGTCATCGCCGGACGCAAGGGAGAATACGCCGCCGTCCAGCTGCAAGCTGGCATTGGCGTGCAGGGCATCGTCCGCCGTGTTCAGAGAAAAAAGACCGCCGCAGATATAGATATTTTCCCCCTTGATGCCCTTCATGCTGACCGTCACCGGTTCTGCATCGGCATTTTCGTTTTCATTCATTTCGGCAAAATCAGGAGGCATGCCAGGGGCGAAACCGCCAAAGCCACCTCTGCCGCCCCGTCCGGAGCCGCCACCAAAGCCGCCCATACCAAAGCCGCTCGTATGAACTTCGCCGTTTTCGCTGCCGCCGCCTGTTGTAACAGCAAAATTTCCGTCCTCTATCTGCATCATGCCGGACGCACTGATGCCGTCCCCTTCGGCGGTAATGGCAAAGATACCGCCTGCCAGATACACAAACCCCCGTGCCGCATCTTCATCGTACTCGGCATGAATGCCGTCTTTTCCAGCGGTAATGGCAAAGGAACCGCCGCTTATGCACACATTATCCTGCCCCGAAAGGCCGTGGCCGGATGCCTCAATCTCAAGGCTGCCGCCAGTCACGGTCAGCTCATCCTTGGAAACAATGCCATGCCCGGCAGGGGAAATGATTTTCAATTTCCCTTCGCCGTTCAGCGTCAGATCTTCCTTGGAAAAAAGAGCCGCATCCACGTTATTTTCATCCGTCTGCATGAAATTGCCGCCGTTTTCCAGCAGATTTTCGCTGCCGGGGGAGAGCGTGACAAACACCTTATCCGCCTGCTTGATATAGAGAGCTGCACTGTCTTTGCTTACAACCGAAACCCCGTCCAGCACCAGCTGCACCTTTTCATCCTTGCCAGCGTCCACGATGATTTGCCCATTTTCAAGGCTGCCCTTTAGCACATAGATGCCTTCTTTATCCACCATCACGCTTTCGTTTTGCAAAAGGATTTCCGTATATTCTTCTGTCTCATAGGCCCAATCACTGTCCCTGTTTGAGAACAAATCTTCTGTATTCAGGGGCGTCACCCCTTTTTCCGCCTCCGAAGCGGTAGCAGAAACACACCCGGTCAGCAGCGTGCATACAAACAGGCCGGCCAGCAGCTTATACAATTTTTTCATGGAACACTTCCTTCTTTTCTTACAGCTCCACAGCGGTTTCCTGCTGGGAAACACTGATTTCCAGATTGCCATTGCGGCAGCGCATTTCGTCAATCATTTGTTTTTCGTTTTCGCTCTGCTTGAGGGTGATATGATAGGTAAGCCTGAAGAGGCTGCCCATATTGGTCGTCTTCACCCGCATGAGGGTATGCTCTCTGGTATATTTTTGAAAAATATCATCGAAAATGCCGGAATAATCCAAATCTTCGGGAATGGTGATGGTCAGCGTCTTATAGAGGCTGCCCTTTTTGCTGCTGCCAAAGCGCAGCTGATTGCAAAGGAAGAATACAACGCACATCAGCAGCGTGAACAACACGCCATAGCCCAGATACCCCATACCGCAAATCAGCCCAGCCCCCATGGCCAGAAACAGCATAGTGATCTCCTTGGCCGTTCCGGGCACGGAACGGAAGCGCACAAGGCTGAACGCCCCGGCCACTGCCACGCCAGCACCGATATTGCCGTTCACCATCATGATCACCGCACACACAACCACAGGAAGCAAAAGCAGCGTGACCGCAAAGGAAGCCGTATGCCGGCTGCGGAACATATGCACAAAGGAAAGCAGCAGGCCGCACACTAACGCCACGCCAAGGCACAAAAGAAAATCTTCCACCGCAATCACGGAAATGGCGTTAGTATCAAATAAACCTTTGAACAGGGAATCAAGCATTTTGTTTTTCCTCCTTCATTTGTGGGAAAATCATGGTGGCAAAAGCCGTGCCGTATTTGGAAAAGGATGTTTTATATATCTTGCCTTCGTTCAGCGCATGCGCCATCCAAAGGGGCATGGCTCCGGCGCATTTGAGCTCCATCAGTGTCAGCCCTTCCGGCAAAAGGGAGGTGCCGCCCGGCTCGCTGTCCAAGGTCAAATCCTGCTGCCTTGCGCAAATCTCTTTGTCAAACGTCACCCGGAAAGAGGAGCCTTCCAGATCGTAATAGGCCAAGCGATGATAGGAAAGAAACACTTTCGGCTTCAAGCCCTTATAAAAATCCCGGAAATAGGTGATTTCCCTTGCAATCTGGCTGTCCTGGGGAGCCGCTTCCCCATGGGCCAGCCATTTCAGGGCTTCCCCTTCCGGCATTTGCAGCCTGCGCTTATACACCACATGCTTATATTTCTTTTTCAGTTCCACATACACAGGGTCATCTATCCCTGCCCTGCGATAGCTGCGGATGCGCAGCTTTTCCTTATACACAGGCTTTTCCATGGAACGGCGAATCAGCCGATAATCGTCGGTATCGTAATAGAGGTTGCGGATGATGGTTTCGCCGTAATCATCCAGCTTCATGTGCCCATCCATGGCAGACAAAATCAGCTGCTTTTGCGCTTCGTTCAGCATATATTTCAGCTCATATCGCTTGAACACTGCCTGATAGGCCATTTCTGCACCCCTTTCCTTTCTGATCGCGCTGTCATTGTACCATAGAAATACCTGTTTCTCAAGAACAAACCATAAACAATTTTTGAACGATTCCCTTTTTATAAGTTCATCAGCCGCACCTTTTCTCGCCAATCCGCAAGGAAAGAGCGCACCGAAGGGTGGCGATCCACGGGATGATCGCTGGTGGCTCTTGACGCTACTTCAAATAATGCAGGCGGCCCCTGCCAGTTCTTTCTCCGTCTGTCCATGTTATCCCCGAAAATTTCAAAAGCCAGTGCGCCCAGGTTAAATACCGTGGTGCTCTCCGTGAGCGCCGCTCCCAATTCAAATTCCTCCGGGGCCATAAACCGGGAGGAGCCAAACATCCGTCCCCGATCATTAAACGCAGGCTTTTTTCGATATAAATCCACATCGCAGAGGGTCATTTTCCCCTGTGCAAAATCCACAATCAGATTGCCGTCATAAAAATCCACGGCAATATAGCCCTTTTCCGCAAACAGGGCGTGCACATCATAAACGCCATCCAGCATGGAAAGCAATTGCCACAAGGGCAGCTTCCGCAGATTTTCCTTCTGGCTCTGCCCCTTTTGCCCTCGCATGGGCACCCCGTCCTGCCACGCAAAAACCGCCGCATAGCCATGGTTCACCGGCCCGTGGGTCAAAAGCTGCACAAGGGACGGATGCTGCACGCTGTACAGCGGCATGGCATCCTGCAGGGCATAGACAGCGTCCATGGGGCTTCCCGGAAAATGCAACGTCTTTGCCCCGGCGTATTTCACAAATAATTTGCCGTACGCCCCGTCCACCCCAAAGCACAAATTGCCGGAGGATTGCTGATCCATCACCTGAAACACCCGGCCGTATTTGCGCAGCCAAGAAAAATCCTCGGCCTGCAAAAGCTGAAATTCAATTCCGTCTATGCTTACTTTCACCGGGTTACATGCTTGATCCATTTGTTCCCCCTGAGCCTGAAAAAGGCAATAATCCATTTGAAGCACTGGTCAATTCTTGTGCAAAGGAACACGACAGGCAGTTTCCATCCATCCGGGATGGGCAGCACAAACGCCGCCAGATACGTCAGCGGCAGCACCACCAGCCATCCGCAAATCAAATCCACCATCATCACAAAGCGGTTGTCCCCGGCTCCTCGGTTAATGCCCACAAAGCAGGAGGCATGATAGCTGGTGCCCATCAGGGTAATGGCCCCGATGAAAATCAGCGTGGAGGAAAGGGTCGTAACCTCCTGCGGCTGGCCGTAGAGGCTGATGAAGGGGTTTCGCAGCAAAATCACAAGCCCGGCCATACAAACGCCAATGATGGCAAACATGGCCTGAATGGTGCGGCTGTAAGCGTATACCTTTTCCATGTCCCTTTGCCCCACGGCTTTCCCCACCACCACACAGGCACCGCCGGACAGGGCGAACGTGAACATGGTGCCAAGGTTCATCATGGTATCGGTGATATTGACGGCACTCATCATAGCCGCCCCCAGATGGCCGATGATGCTCATTTTCATCAGCCCCACCAACGCCCACTGGGCATCCGTAAACCCTACCGGGCCGCCAAAGCGCAGATAATCCTTCCACGCCCATTTTTCGTGCATCAGCAAGTCCCTGGGGGTGATTTCCAAGGCCGTTTGCTTCTTGAAGCAATACACCCAAACCACCGCCAGCTCAATCACCCTTGCCAGCACCGTGGCAATGGCGGCCCCTTGCACCCCCAGGGCAGGCAGCGGCCCCACACCGAAAATCAAAAGATAATTCATCAGCACATTGGAAAGCAGGGAAATCACCGCCGCATACAGCGTCACTTTCACCACTTCCACGCCCTTGAGGCCGCCCACCAATGCGCTGGTGAGCCCAAAGGGCAGGAAAGAAAGGCAGGCGATGCGCAGATAGGAAACGGCAACGGGCGTCAGTGCTTTCAGCTCCGGATCCAAAACCAGCGAAACCACCATTTCCGGAAGCAATTGAATGAGCACAATAAACAAACCGGCAATGGCAATGCACATCGCCGCCACCACCGAAAACACCCGCTTGATAGCCGCCTTATCCTGCTTGCCCCAATACTGGGACACCAATACCACTGCGCCGCCGCCAAGGCCGTTCAGGGCGGCAATAACAAACGTGGAAACAGAATTGGCTTGGCTTACGGGAGCCAATGCCGCCGCATCAAACCTTGACACCATCACATTATCCGCCAACATCACCAGCAGCGAAAGCAACGCCTGCAATGCCGCCGGCACGGAAAGGCGCACCATGGTTTTATAAAAATTCCTGTCCCTAACAAAAATCTGTTTCATCCGTGTATACCCCATAACAGCATATTCACTTTCTATTATACTGCATATTTTTTTCCATGCAATGACAAAAGAAAATGAATGAAGCGTAAATTTTTACTTATTTTCTTGAAATGAGGAAGGAAAACAGGCTTTGATGTGTTATAATCATAGAGAATTTACGTTTCTTGGGAAAGGAGGGGGTAGAAAATGCGGAAGAAACGGTGTATAATAATGGTGGTATGCCTATTTGTGCTTTGCGCCGCCGCATGGATGGTTTTTTCAGGGAAAGAATCGCCTTCCCCATCCCCTGCTTTATTGGAAGCGGCGAAAGGCCTGGATGACTATACCATCACAATGAAGCTGATTCCTTCGCAGCACACCCTTTCCATCACCGAAGAAATTCGCCTGCAAAACCGCACAGAAGACACCCTTTCCTCCGTGGTATTGCGGCTGTGGCCCAATGCCTATCAGACGCAGGACACAAGCCCTGCCGCCGCGGACGAGCTTTTTGACCTGTGCTATCCAAACGGCTTTTCTTCCGGCAGCGTGCTTGTGCATGATGTGAAATGGAACGGCACGGCGGCAGAGTATGCCTTCCTGGACGCAGAAAAAACCGTTCTTTCCGTAAACATCGGCTCATGGGAAAAGGAAACGGAAGGGGTTTTGTATCTGCGCTGCGTGGTGCAGCTTCCAAACTGTACCCATCGCACCGGCTACATGGAAAACACCTATCACCTTGGCAATGTGCTGCCCCTTTTATCCGTTTATGAAAACGGTGCTTGGCGGCAGGACGCCTACAGCCCCATCGGCGAACCTTTCTATACCGCCTGCGCCAATTTCCATTTGACGCTGCATGCGCCGGAAAACTACACCCCTGCCTGCTCCATCCCCCTGACAAAAGAGAAGGACGGCGTTTTCACGGGCACCGGCCTTGCCATCCGGGATGTGGGGCTGTGCGTAAGCCCGGATTATGTATTATCTTCCGGCAAGGCAGGAGATACGCAGGTGCTTTCCTTTGCCAAGGATCAGGCCGCCTCCAAGCGTGCCCTGCGCTTTGCCCGGCAGGCATTGGAAACGTATGAAGCCCTCTATGGCTCCTACCCCTATCCAACCTATACTGTTTGCAATGCGTCCTTCGCGCCAGGGGCCATGGAATACCCAAGCCTTTGCGTAATCGACGAAAAATACTTTGCACCGGAGCAAAAAGAAACGCTGGAGCTTCTCATTGCCCACGAAACCGCCCATCAGTGGTTTTACGCCCTTGTGGGGTCAGACCCTGTGAACCAACCATGGCAGGATGAAGCCATCAGCGAATACGCCATGCTGCGCTACATTCAAAAGCGGTACGGGCAAACTGCCTTTGAAAACCTGCGTTATTACCGGGTGGACGCCCCCATGCAGGAAATTATTCCCGGCGGCCTCACCCCCGGCAGCCCCATCCACCATTTCTCTTCATTGATGGATTATCGCTCCATCGTCTATGGCCGGGGAGCCGCTCTGATGCTGGCACTGGACACTTTTATGCAAGGAAAAGCCGACGCTTTCCTCCGGGAATACGCAGAGACCTATGCTTTTTCCCTCGCTTCAAGAAACGATTTTGAAACCCTGCTGAACCGGTTTGCCCAAAGCGACCTGACGGCACTGGTGGAAGATTATCTGGATACAAAAATACTGGAATGACCCACGAAAGAAGGTTTGCGCAATGAGACCCCAGGAATGCTGTGTGCTGATCCCCTCCCTTTCCCCGGACGAACGGCTGCCCAAATATATTGAGGAGCTTTTGCGGGCGGAGTACGGCCTGATTTTAGTGGTGGACGATGGCTCCGCCCCCGAATATCAGCCCATCTTTGATAGGCTCAGCCAGATGGACGGCTGCCACGTTTTGCATCATGATGTGAACCACGGCAAAGGACAAGCGCTACGCACGGGGTTTCAGTTCATCATGGAAAAAACGAAAATTCAGGGCATCGTCACAGCCGACGCCGACGGCCAGCATACCGTACCGGACACCCTAAAGCTGACCGCCCAGCTTTCCGATACCCAGGAGCTTTTGCTTGGCAGCCGGGATTTTTCCATGAAGAGCACCCAAGTGCCCCCCAAATCCCGCATCGGCAACCGCATCACTTCCTGCGTGTTCCGGGTATTTTACGGCAAATGGCTGCCGGATACCCAGACGGGTCTTCGCGCCTTCCCTTCCAGCCTGATTCCCTTCATGCTGAACGTGCAGGGCGACCGCTTTGAATATGAGATGAACCAGCTCATCCACTGCGCCGAAAAGAAGATTGCCATGCGTGCCGTGGGCATTGAAACGGTGTACCTGGATGAAAACAAGGGCAGCCATTTCCATCCCATCCGGGACAGCTGGCGGATTTATAAGTTGCTGCTTGGCTCCTTCTTGCGCTACAGTGCCGCCAGCATTCTTTCCTTCCTGCTGGATTATCTGATTTTGTCCCTGCTGATGTTCTGGATTTTCAAGGATCAGCCGGGCATCACCTTCCTTGGCATTCCCTTCAGTGTCAAAGCCCTCATCGCCGCCCCCATTGCAAGGCTATGCAGTGCGCCGGTGAATTACCTGCTGAACAAAAATTTCGCCTTCCACGCCAAAAAGACCAAGGGGACCATCAGACGCTATATCATTCTAGCCGCCTGCTCCCTTGTGGTTACCACGCTGCTCTTTGGCTGGTTGGATCATTATGTGCAGACCAATTTCCTGCATATCCTGCTGAAAATGGTCATTGATATCGCTATGTATATGATCAATTTCCGGATTCAGAAGGCATGGGTTTTCCCGGAAAAAAATTAAAGGAGAAAGAAAATGAAACTGCCTGTTCGTATTGTGCTGATGGTTCTGTGTGTTGCCATGATTCTGGCCCTGCCCTTCACCATCTCCTCTCCCTCCATGGTGGGCGAAGCCCAATGGGAAGTGATGGACGCCATGGAAGAAGGGCTTTTGCGGCTGTTCCCCGCCGCCTGTGCCGAGGAAAATTTTGCCCTGCCCTATGATTTCACCCCCGGTGCCGCTTTGAACCCTGCAGGCTTTACGGAAGAAGGCTATCAGGACGAAAGCATCACCGTGCGCATGGAAACACGGGAAGAAAATAACGTGATTTACCGCATCGCCTTTGTAGACATTAAAGACCCTTCCCAGTTGCGCATCACCCTGGCCGGGGATTTCAATAAAAAAGGCATCTATACCTCCACCAAAACCGCCAAGGTAAAGGCCATGGCGGAAAAGAGCAATGCCGTCGTGGCTCTCAACGGCGATTATTTTGCCGACGATCAGGTGAAGCGGTGCTTTGAAATCCGCATGTTCCAATCGGTCAATTCCAATGCCCTGAAAACCAACAAAACCAAAGATATCCTCATCATCGACGAAAACGGCAATTTCCATACCTTCCTCAAGTCCCAAGGCATCACTGTTGGCAAAAACGCCACCAACAGCAAAGAAAATTTGCAGGATTTGATTGAAGCGGAAGGCGTGGAAGGAAAGATTCTGCACGCCTTCACCTTCGGCCCGGCTCTCGTGAAAGACGGCAATCATCTGGAAGTGGATACCGGCTACGGCTATAACCCCAATGGCCGGGAGCCTCGCAGTGCCATCGGCCAGATGGGGCCTTTGAGCTATGTGATGGTGATTGCAGAAGGCCGCGGCGAAAGCGTGGGCGTCACCCATCAGGAGCTGGCGGATTTCATGTTCCTGCTGGGCTGCGAGGAAGCCTATAATCTGGACGGCGGCGGCACGGCTGCCATGTATTACAACGGCGATTATTATAACGATCTGGCCGGCAGCGAGCGTGCCGTCAGCGATATCATCTATTTCGCCAGTGCCGTGACGGAGGAATAATTCCATGTATATGTGGGAAGAAGCGGAAATTGTGTCCCTGCTGGGAATGGATGTGTACGCCTATGGCCTGTTTATTGCCGCCGGGGCGTTATCCATGATGCTGTTGCTTTCAGCTTTATCCGCAAAGAAGCAATTGCCCAAAGGCACCGCCGCCCTGACCGGGGTTTTGTCCATGCTGCTGGGTGCGTTTTTCAGCCATCTGTTCTATTGCCTGTTCAGTTTCAGCTTGGGTCTGCCCTTCTCTTTCAAAATGCTGTCCCTGTTTACAGGCGGCGGCCACTCCATGATGGGGGTTCTGTTCGGCGGCTTTATGGGAGCCGCTATTGCCGAAAAATTGCTGCACATCAAAGCGTTCCGGGTGATGGATATTTTCGCCCCAGCCGCCCTCGGCTTTGTGTTTTTCGCAAGGCTTGGTGAAATGACGGTGCCGGATTTTGGCATCAGCCGCTCGCTGGTTTATGAATTTTCCACCAAGCTGCCCATTGCCATCAACGGCGAATATGACAGCTGCTTTGCAACGTATATTCTGGAAGCCTTGGCCGCTGTGATATTGCTTGGCATTTTGCTTCGGGATGTGAAAAAGCAGCAAAAAGAAGGAAACACCTTTGTCCTGTTCCTGTTGCTTTTTGGTGCTTCCCAGATTATTCTGGAAAGCCTGCGGTATGACCGGCATATCAGCTATTCCTTCATCCGTATACAGCAGGTGATGGCCATTCTGTATCTGACCGGCGGCCTTCTGATGGCAGCCAAGCGTGCAGGACATGGCAAGGGGAAGATTTGGCTGCTCCTTGGCATGATGGTGCTGATTTCCGGCATCGGCATCGGGCTGGAATTTGCCATTGACCGCACGGAAATCAACCGGTATCTGCTGTATTTCATCTATGTGCTGCTAGTGGCTTTCCCGGTTTATCTGGGGCTGAAATTCCGAAAGAAGGGGGCATAACCCATGGAAAAAGCACAAGTGGATCGCATTAACGAACTGGCACGGAAGAAAAAAACCGTGGGGCTCACAGAAGACGAAGTAAAAGAGCACGAGGCCCTGCGCCGGCTATACATCGACGAATTCAAAGCCAATCTGAAATTAACGCTGGATCAGGTGTATCTGCAGCAGGAAGACGGCTCCTATAAAAAGCTGGAGCAAAAAGCAAAACCCAATTAAAACGGAAGGAAGACTGTTTATCATGAAAAAGATGCGTATTTTTGCCCTGATGCTGGCCGTTGTGATGCTGACCAGCGGCTGCTCCCTGATTGTGAAGGACGAAGCCGCCGATGCCGCCCTTGTCATTGTGGACGTAAACGGCGAAACGGTGGATAAGGCCACCATCAATCAGCAAATCGACGATGAAATCGGCTATAACGAGCAGATGAACCAGCTGTATATGTCCTATTACGGCTTCGATGCAGGCTATTCCACCGATCGCGCGGAAGTAGGCAAGGATGTAATCCGCCGCAATATCAACCGTCTGGTGGCTCTGCAAAAGGCCAAGGAGTTGGGGCTGGATCAGCTGACGGAAGAAGAAGCGACACAGGCAAAGGAAGCCGCCCTCGCCAATTACGAAACCCAGATCAGCGATATCTCGGCCACCATCTTTGCCACCCTGCCTGTGGAAGACGCCCGCCCCAAGGCTGTGGAATACGCCAAGGACTTCGATATCACCGAAGAAAACTATACTGCCACCGAAATCCAGAACAAAGTCTTTGATAAGCTGATGGAATATGTTGTGCAGGATATCACCGTGGCGGATGATGTGGTGGAAGAAAACCTGAACAAAATGGTGGAAGCGGATAAGGGCATGTTTGAAACTTCCGCCAGCTATTTCGGCGATTATTTCAATCAGGCTATGGGTCGGGTGTATTACGCCCCGGCAGGCTATCGCTTTGTGAAGCACATTCTGATTTCCTATAACGATGAAGATCAGGCTCTCATTGACGAAAAGCTGAACGCCGTGACCAGTGCCTATATGGCCTTGAATAACGCCGCAGAAGGGGCAGACACCGCCACCCTGCAGGCGGATGTGGATGCGGCGCAGGCTGCCTTCGACGATGCCCGTGCCAAGGCTGCTGCCAATATCCAGCCAACCCTTGACGAAGTGTACGCCCTTGCCACCGCCGAAAATGCTGATTTTGATGCGCTGATCGCCCAGTACGGCACAGACCCCGGCCAAGGCCCCAAGGGCTATGTGGTTTGCGAAGGCTATGAAGGCTTTGTGCAGGGCTTCACTGATGCCGCTATGGCTCTTGAAAATCCCGGTGATGTGAGCGAGCCCGTGGGGACCGATTTCGGTTATCATATCCTGCAGTACGTTGGCGATATTCCGGAAGGTGCGTTCGATATCGAAGCAGCCAGGGAAGAAATGAAAGAAAGCCTGCTTTCGGAGGCTCAGCAAACCCATTTCGGCAATCAGCTGGATGCGTGGATCAGCGAAGCCGATGTGAAAACCTACGAAAACCGGCTGAACTAAATAATAAAAAAGCAGAGTGAAGGACGCACGAGACAGGGAACTGCTCGTCCCCTGTTTAACGAAGCAGGGGCTTACGCAGCCCCTGTACCCCACGGCAGGGAGTTCCTCCCTGCACCCGGTATGCGAAAAATCCATGTTCATCCATGTAAATATTTTCGCACGAAACATAAAGCACAAACGCAATTATCGCCACGGGCACAAAGAAAACACAGAAAAAGGAACGGGAGAGAATTCATTCTCTCCCGTGCCGTTTTGTGCGGTAGTGCCGCAGCCGACTCGTAAAATTGCAACATTCTTTTTCCTTCACACCAGTCCTTCTGAAACGCTCCTCTTTTTTTATTTATTCTTCCGTCACATAGTCCATCAGGTTCACAGGCTGCTCCCCCTCGTAAAGGGTGAGGCAGAGGATATTTTCCCCTTCGCCTTGGATGCTCCCCGTCGCTTCGCCAATCACGCTTCCTTGCTTCACCTGCTGCCCATCCCGTACAGTTCCTTGGGAAACGCCAAGGTATTGCAGGGTGTGGGGCGCATTTCGCAAAAGTAATGTTCCATCCTGCCAAAGAACCGTACCTTCAAAGGCAGCCTTGATTTTCTCCCCTGCCTCTACCGCCAAATGGGTGGAAAAGTGATAGGCATAGCAGCGTTTTTGGGGGAAATATACAGGCTCATCGGAATATGGCAGCAGAATTTTTCCTGATACCGGGCGCAGAAAGCCCGGTTTTTCTTCTTCGTTTTTCACATCCTCCAGCCGCTGCGCCTGGCTGAAATGCGCCGGCTGGTTTTTTGCTTCTATCCTGTTTACATTTCTCGTCCAAAGGGCGGAAAGCAAAATGGCCGCCACACAAAGCACCGCCAACACATAGGACCCAAACTGCTGAAAAAACCGCTGCCACGCCTTCATGTTTTTTCTCCCTCTGTTTTTTTCGTAGCGTTCCCCGTTTACAGCGGCGTTATGCGCCCCCGGCTATCGTTTTTCCCCCGGCTGAAGGCATAAAACCCAATGAGATTGCCGGGGTTATAGCGGCGATAGACGTCCATCACCCTGCCTGCATCCTTCAAATCAAATTGCACCGAAAGCCCGCAGCCCACTTGAATATCCTTTGGGGTGGAGATTACCTTTGTATGAATGCCGCTGCGCTGCAAGGCACTGTCAAAGCGCAGCACCTGCTGCCGGGAACGAAATGCTGCAATGCCAAATGTTTCTTCCAAGGTTATCAGCCTCCCTTCTTTCTCATACATTCTATGGAAAGCATGTGCCTTTTGTGCAGAAGGGAGCAAGCCATGATTTATCTGGATAATGCAGCCACCAGCTTCCCAAAGCCGCCGGAGGTCATCCGGGCGGTGGCTGGCGTGATGGAAAAAATCGGTGGCAATCCGGGCCGGGGCGGCCATCCGGGTGCCTTGGCCGGAGGCCGCATTTTGAACCGCTGCCGGGAACTGGCCGCCACCTTATTGGGCGTGAATCATCCTGAAAACATCATCTTTGCCCTCAACGGCACCGATGCTATCAACATCGCCCTGAAAGGCTTTTTGCATCAGGGGGATGAGGTAATTGTCTCCCATCAGGAGCATAATGCCGTTATGCGCCCCTTGATGGGGTTGATGGATCAGGGAGCCATCAAAGTGCACATGGCAGAACCGGATGCAAAAGGCGTCCTTTCCCCAAACAGCATCCTTCCCCTTATCAACGGCAAAACCGCCCTTCTTGTGCTCTGCCATGCCAGCAACGTGACCGGCTGCATCCAGCCAGTGCAGCAGCTGATTCACGCTGCCCACGAAAGGGGCGTCCCCGTTCTGTTGGACGCTGCCCAAACCGCCGGAACGGAAAATTTGCGCCTGCTGCCGGCGGATATGATCGCCATGCCGGGGCATAAAGGGCTGCTGGGACCCATGGGTACGGGGCTTTTGTATGTAGCTCCGCACATGGATATGCACCCCTTCCGGGAAGGGGGCACGGGCTCCGCCTCGGAAAGCCTGCATCAGCCGCCCATAATGCCGGATTTATTGGAAAGCGGCACCCATAACCTGCCGGGCATTGCCGGGCTTTGCCAAGGGCTGAAATTCGTGCTGGCGCACCGGGCAGAGATAAGGGAGTATGAGCAGTATTTAGCCCGGCGGCTGGAAGAAAAGCTGCGAAACATGGAGCACATTCAGGTGATGGGCAGCCCGGACACGGAAAAAACAGCGGTGGTCAGCTTTTTCATGCCTTCCAAAGATTCCGGGGAATTGGCGGATATGCTGGCACAAGCAGGCTTTGCGCTGCGCTCCGGCCTCCACTGCGCCCCCTCCATCCATTTCTTTCACGGCACATCCGGGGCTGTGCGTGCCAGTCCGGGGCTTTACAACACCGAAAAAGACATCGACGCCTTGGCAGATTTCATCTTCAAAATACAATAAAAAAACATTTTTTGTTTCTTTGGCAGGATTTTTGTTTATGGAAAAAGAATTAAACCCATACTGACATTACCCCTGTTCAAAGGAGCAAGACCACATGAAGCAAGCATTCAAAGCCTTGAAGCAAAACGAAGCTTTTCTCGCCTACAGCCAGATTATCCTGGGCTGTCTCATCGGCGGCGCCGCCTATCCCTTGTTTCTCACGCCCAATAACATCGCTCCCGGCGGCCTGACGGGTATCGCCACGGTGCTTAATTACCTGTTCGGGCTGCCCGTGGGTCTCACCAGCATGCTGATGAACGTGCCCCTTTTCATGATTGGCTATAAGATGCTGGGGGGCAAATTCGCCTTCCGCTCCCTCGTTGCCATGGTGCTGTTTTCCGTGTTCATTGACCTTTTGAAGCTGCCTGCCATAACGGATGATGTGCTGCTGGCCACGGTGTATGGGGCCATTTTACTGGGGATCGGCCTTGGCATCATCATCAGAGGCGGTGCCACCACCGGCGGTTCCGATATGATCGCCCAGCTGCTTCACCGCAAATTCCCCTTTATCACAGTGGGCAGTGTGCTGATGGCTGTGGATTGCCTGGTGATTCTCCTCGCCGGGTTCACCATGAGCACCAGAGCGGCTCTTTATTCCCTGATCTGCATTTTCGTTTCCTCCAAGGTAATTGATATGGTGCTGGCTGGGTTCGGCTCCTCCAAGATGTGCTTTGTGATCAGCCGGGAAAGCGAAAAAATCTGCAAAGGCATTATGGAAGAACTGGAGCGGGGCGTGACGGTGCTGCCGGCCATCGGCGGCTATACCGGCAAGGAAACACGGGCTCTTATCAGCGTGGTGGATCATAAGGAAATCATGGCAGTCAAGCGCATCGTGCATGATGCGGATGCCAAAGCGTTCATGTTCATCACCGATACCCACGAAACGCTGGGCGAAGGCTTTTCAAGCCTTTCGGGCAAGCCGAACTGACCCTTGTTTACAAACGAAGCGTAAACATGCTATAATGGAGCAATCCTAAATCCATCCTGAAAGGCAGGCGTTTCTCTTCATGATAAAAACCGGCATCTGGCGCACGGCCCTTTTGTTCCTTCTGTTTTTTGCGTTCACGTTAGCCGTTATCAATGTGGACGTGCAGAACGTGGCCGTGGAAGATATCACCGGCACCGCGCCCTCCCTCACCACGGAAGTGGGCTTTGCTACCCTCAATGCCCCGGTGCATGAAGTCCTGCCTCATAATAGCCTTTTCTATAAGCTCACCACCCTCCTTGGCTATGTAGCCCTTTTGTTTGTGGCAGGGTATGGGCTGCTGGGCGTGATGCAGCTCATTCGCCGCCGCAGCCTGAAAAAAGTGGATACCCAGCTGATCTTTCTTGGCATTTTCTTTGTTTTGACGCTTTTGTGCTATGTGATTTTTGAAAAGCTGCCCATCAATTACCGTCCGGTTCTGCTGGATGCTGAAGAGGGCCTGGAGGCCAGCTATCCTTCCTCCCATACCATGCTGGCATTGTGCGTGTTCGGTGCCATGATGGTGCCTTATCCCCAGCTTTTTGGCAAAAAGGCTCTGCCCCTTATCCGCATCGGTGCCGGGCTTCTGATGGCCGTTTCCGTGGCCGGGCGCATCCTGTCCGGCGTGCATTGGCTGACGGACATCGCAGGGGCTGTGTTTTTGAGTGCTGCGCTCCTTTCCCTGTATGTTTCCATGCTGCAAATTCATAACATCCATGAAAAGCAGCAGGATGACGACGACGCCATCGACGACGGCTTCGGCGATCTTTTCCGGGACGATAAATAATCTAAATCCGCCATCGGTATCTTTCCTGCCGGTGGCTTTTCTTTTTCCCTGCGGAAAAAACACTTGACAATTCTAAAGAATCAGCCTACAATCGGTAACAAAGCAAGGTTTGCTGCGCTGCGTACACAGTGTGTCACGCAGCTTTTTTCAATCAAAGGAGGAAAGGCAGATGGGTTTACAGGAAACATTCGGCAGCATGGTTTTTAATGATGATGTGATGCGCCAGCGGCTGCCCAAAGAAACCTACCGTGCCCTGCACCGCACCATTTCCGAAGGCAAAAGCCTGAATATTGACGTAGCAAGCGTGGTGGCCAACACCATGAAGGACTGGGCCATTGAAAAGGGTGCCACCCATTACACCCATTGGTTCCAGCCCATGACGGGCATCACCGCCGAAAAGCACGATTCCTTCCTCTCTCCCGTGGAGGGCGGCCGTGCTATTATGGAATTTGGCGGCAAGGAGCTGGTGAAGGGCGAAAGCGATGCTTCTTCCTTCCCTTCCGGCGGCCTGCGAGCCACCTTTGAAGCCCGTGGCTATACCGCATGGGATCCCGCGTCCTACGCTTTCATCAAGGATCACACCCTCTATATCCCCACTGCATTTTGCAGCTGGGGCGGCCATGCGCTGGACAAAAAAACGCCGCTGCTGCGTTCCATGGAGGCTTTGAACCGGCAGGCCAAGCGCATTCTGAAGCTCTTTGGCCACGGGGATGTAAAGCGTGTCACCGCAACCGTCGGCCCAGAGCAGGAATATTTCCTCATTGACCGGGATCTCTATCGTCAGCGTAAAGACTTGGTCTATACCGGTCGCACCCTCTTTGGTGCCCGGCCGCCCAAAGGGCAGGAGCTGGACGATCATTATTACGGCAGCATCAAAACAAGGGTCGCCGCTTTTATGCGGGACGTAGACGAAGAATTGTGGAAGCTGGGCGTTTCCGCCAAAACCGAGCATAACGAGGCCGCCCCCTGCCAGCATGAGCTGGCTCCCATCTTCGCCACTGCCAATATCGCCAGCGACCATAACCAATTGACCATGGAGGTTTTGAAGCGCACGGCGCACCGCCACGGCTTCTCCTGTCTGCTTCATGAAAAGCCTTTCGCCGGCATCAACGGCTCCGGCAAGCACGATAACTGGAGCATGTCTACCGATACCGGCATGAACCTCTTGGAGCCCGGTGAAACCCCCTCCGAAAACGCTCAGTTCCTGCTGTTTCTGGTAGCGGTCATCAAGGCTGTGGACTTGCATCAGGATTTGCTGCGCTTCTCCGCCGCCAGTGCCGGAAACGACCATCGCTTGGGGGCTAATGAAGCCCCTCCGGCCATCATTTCCATGTTCCTTGGGGATGAGCTGACGGATATTCTGCTTTCTTTAGAGCAGCATAAGGCGTATGTGCCCGGCGAAAAGACGCAGATGAACATCGGCGTCAAAACGCTGCCCCCCATCCCCAAAGACACCACCGACCGTAACCGCACTTCCCCCTTTGCCTTTACCGGCAACAAGTTTGAGTTCCGCTCCGTGGGGGCCAATATGTCCACCGCCGCCGCCAGCACCATCATCAATACCATCGTGGCGGATGTGCTGCAGGAATTTGCCGACATTTTGGAAAAGGCGCAGGATCTCCGGGAGAGCGTGGAGCAGATTGTGGTGAACACCATCACCAATCACAAGCGCATCATTTTCAACGGCAATAACTATGCCAAGGAATGGCGGCAGGAAGCCAAAGCCCGCGGCCTCTTGGAATTGCCCACCACGCCGGACGCCGTGCCCCACATTCTGGATGAAAAAAACATCGCCCTCTTTGAACGCCAGCGGGTATACACCAAAGAAGAAGTGTTCAGCCGCTATGAAATGGCTCTGGAAAACTACTGCAAAGTGATTGCCATCGAAGCCCACACCATGATGGAAATGACGGATAAGCAGATTATCCCTGCCATTATCACCTATTCCCGGCACATTGCGCAGGCCGCTAACGAGAAAAAGGCGTTCCTGCCGGATATTGACCTTTCCTGCGAAGAGAAGCGTTTGCGCCGCCTGACGGAGCTATTGAACCTCATCGCCAAGGCCAGCGAACGCGTGGATTATCTGCTCTCTCACGTTCCGCAGGATGTGGAAATCCTGCAAAAAGCCCTCTATTACCGGGATCAGGTATTCGCACTGATGCAGAGCCTTCGCGCTTCCGTGGACGAAGCGGAAACCATGGTGGATAAGGCCATCTGGCCCTTCCCCGATTACGGCGATCTGCTGATTACCAAATAAAATCAAGCCGGGTTTATATACCCGGTTTTTTTATTGCTTTCCCTGTTTCAATTTCCGGCGATTTGCGGTATAATTATGGTAGGAAATTATATGCTGTGAAGGGGATGAACAGGGTGAGCTTTGCGCACTTGCATTTGCATACGGAATACAGCCTGCTGGACGGCGCATGCCGCATCCGGCATTTGGTGAAGCGTTTGAAAGAAATGCAAATGACCGCCTGCGCCATCACCGACCACGGTGTGCTCTACGGTGCCATTGATTTTTACACCGCCTGCAAGGAGCAGGGCATCCATCCCGTCATCGGGTGCGAGGTGTACATCTGCCCCGATATGCAGGACAAGCGCAGCCTCTCCAAGGAATACAGCCATCTGATTCTCCTTTGCGAAAACCAGACGGGCTATCAGAACCTGATGAAGCTGGTCAGTGCCGGGTTCACAGACGGCTTTTATTATAAACCCCGGATTGACTATGCCTTATTGGAAAAGCATCATGAAGGCCTCATTGCCATGAGTGCCTGCCTCAGCGGCGATTTGCCAAAGCTTTTGCTGGATGAACGCTACAACGAAGCAGAGCAATATGTGCAGAACATGAGCCGCATCATGGGACCGGATCATTTCTATATCGAAATCATGGATCACGGCATTTTTGAAGAAAAAACCGTGCTGCCAAGGCTTGCCGAAATGAGCCGAAAGACCGGTATTCCCCTCGTTGCCACCAACGACTGCCATTATGAAACGAGGAACGACGCCGACGCCCAGGAAGTGCTCATGTGCATTCAGACCGGCAAAACCCTGGACGAAGAAAACCGCATGCGCATGACCACGCGAGAACTCTACGTCAAAAGCGAAGAAGAAATGCTTTCCCTCTTCCCGGATTATCAAGACGCCGTGCATCGCACGCAGGAGATTGCGGACAGATGCCAAGTGGCGTTTGATTTTTCCAAAGTACACCTGCCCAAGTTTCAGGTGCCGGATGGGGAAACCAGCCAATCCATGCTGCGAAAGCTGTGCCTCGCAGGGCTCCGTGAACGCTACCCCGAAAACAATAGGGAAGCCATGGAACGGCTGGAATACGAACTTTCCGTGATTGAAAAGATGGGGTATGTGGATTATTTCCTCATCGTGTGGGATTTTATCAAATACGCCAAGGATAACGGCATCATGGTGGGGCCGGGCCGAGGCAGCGGTGCAGGCAGCATCGTGGCCTATTGCCTGAACATCACCATGCTGGATCCTTTGAAATACAACCTGCTCTTTGAACGCTTCCTGAACCCGGAACGGGTGTCCATGCCGGATATTGACGTGGACTTCTGCTACGAAAGACGGCAGGAAGTGATCGACTATGTGGCTCGGAAATACGGCTCCGATCACGTTTGCCAGATCATCACCTTCGGCACCATGGCGGCCAGAGGCGTGCTCCGGGATGTGGGACGGGTGCTGGGCTATCCTTACGCACAGGTGGATCAGGTGGCCAAGGAAGTGCCCATTGCGCTGGATATGACGCTGGAAAAGGCTTTGCAGCAAAACAAAGCCTTGGCCGATATGTATGAAAGCGACCCGGATGTGACCCGGCTGATTGATACCGCCATGAAGCTGGAAGGCATGCCCCGCCATGCCTCCACCCACGCCGCCGGGGTTCTGATTACCAGAGAAGCGGCTACGACTTACGTTCCCCTGCAATGCAACGATAACGTGATTACCACCCAATACCCCATGGGGAACATTGAAAAGCTGGGGCTGCTGAAGATGGACTTCCTGGGCTTGCGCACCCTCACCGTCATCCGAGACACGGTGGACATGCTGAAAAGCCGGGGCATTGACATCGACCCCGAACAAATCCCCATGGATGACCCGGCGGTGTTTGATATGATTTGCGCCGGGGATACGGACGGCGTATTCCAGCTGGAAAGCGGCGGCATGCGCAATTTTCTGTCCAATATGCGCCCCCGAACCTTTGAAGATATCATCGCCGGTATCTCCCTCTATCGTCCCGGCCCTATGGATTCCATCCCCCGCTATATCCGGGGCAAGCAGCACCCGGAAACAGTGCAATATCTCTCTCCCCTGCTGGCTCCCATTCTGGACGTAACCTACGGCTGCATGGTGTATCAGGAGCAGGTGATGCAGATTGTGCGTGATTTGGCCGGGTATTCCTATGGCCGGAGCGACCTTGTGCGCCGTGCCATGGCGAAAAAGAAAAAGGACGTGATGACCAAGGAGCGTGCCTTGTTCGTTCACGGTTCTTTAGCCGAAGGCATTCCCGGAGCCGTTTCCAAGGGCGTGCCGGCGGAAGTGGCGGAGCAGATTTTCGACGAAATGTCCTCCTTTGCATCCTACGCCTTCAATAAGCCCCACGCCGCCTGCTATGCAGTGGTGGCTCTGCGTACGGGGTATCTCAAATGCCATTACCCGGCGGAATTTATGGCTGCGCTGATGAACTCCGTTTCCGGCAACAGCGGCAAAATCGCCGCCTATATCTATTACTGCCGCCAGAAGGGCATTCCCATCCTGCCCCCGGATATCAACCGCTCCATGGGCAAATTTGCCGTAGCCAAGCAAGGGAACAAAGCCGGCATTCTCTTTGGTATGGGCAGCATCAAAAACGTGGGCGAAAAAGCCATTGAAAGCATCATCCACGAGCGGGAGAGGAACGGCAGCTTCACCGATATTTTCGATTTCTGCCGCCGGATGACAGGAGAAGACGTGAACAAACGGGCGGTGGAAAGCCTGATTAAAGCCGGATGCTTCGACCCTCTGGGCGCAAAACGGGTGCAGTGCATGGCGGTTTTTGAAAGTGCCATGGATGCCCAGATGAACCAACGCAAGCAAACGGTGTCCGGCCAGGTTTCCTTCTTTGATTTCGGCCAGCAGGGCGAAAGCATGCGCACCGAAGAAACCTATCCCCCCTTGAAAGAATACCCCTTGAAAGAGCTGCTCCTGCAAGAAAAGGAAGTGACGGGCATTTATTGCTCCGCCCATCCTTTGGATGAATATACGGACGCCTTAAAACAGCTTTCTTTCAACACCACATCCCTGATGGCACTGTTAGAACAGCCGGACGGCGGCCTTTCCGAAGACGGAAAGAAGGTGGCTATGGGGGGCATGGTGGTGGAAAGCCACGCCAAAGCCACGAAAAAAGGAGCCATGATGGGCTTCCTTACCTTGGAAGACCATGCCGGGCAAATCGAGTGCCTCTTGTTCCCAAGGGTGTATGAACGCTTTGCACGGCAGCTGAATGCCGATGAAGCGGTGGTGGTGACGGGCAGGCTGTCCATCCGGGAAGATGAAGAGCCCAAGCTCATGGTGGATACCATTGAGCCGCTGCTGGTTCCTGCGGAAAAGCCTCTGCCCGATACCCGTACCGATGCCCAGCGGGCGAAGGACGCCAAAGAGCGTATTTTCCTGCGCATGAAGCGCAGCCAGATGGCCCCCATTCAGGCTCTTCTTTCGGATATGCAGGGGCCAATCCCCGTCTATATCAACCTGCCGGATGAAAATATCACCCTGCTCTGCCCACGGGATATGTGGGTGCGCAGCAGTGAAGAAGCCTTGGAAACTCTGAACGCCTTTTTGCCCGAACAGGATATGAAAGTGGTGACAAAATGAAAATTTTAGAAATGACCGTTCCTGCAAAGAAAGACTTTTCCCTGCTGCTGCGCATGGCAATGGCCGGCGTGGGTGCTTTATATGATATGCCGGTGGATGTGATGGAAGATTTGCGCTCCGCCGTGGATGAAAGCTGCGATTTGCTTTTGCATCAGGATTTTGAGGTAAAATGCCTCACCCTCCTGTGCGAAGATAAGAAGGACGGCCTGCATCTTTCCATCACCGCCGCAAAGGGCTGCTGCCAGCAGGCGGATTGCCCGGCAGATGCAGACATGGCAAAGCTCATCATCGGCACCTTGGTGCGCCGGGTGGATTTGGAGCAGGACGAAAACGGCGTGCATACCGTCAAGATGATCCTGCCTGCAAAGGCATAACATGAACGCTCTTAAAATTCATGAAGCGGTCTTGGCCTTTCATGCAAAAAAGACCGATGCCGCCCTGGAAAAGGCTCTCCTTGCCTGCGATGCTTTGTTGCAAACGATGGCCAGACGCCTGTCCAACCGGGGCATCGAATATGACGACCTTTATCAAACTGCCTGCCTTGCCTGCGTGCAGGCCATCCGGGGCTTTGATCCGGAAAGAGGCCTGAAATTTTCCACCTACATGACCCCCACCGTCATGGGCACGCTGCAAAACTATATCCGGGATAAGCAAGGGCTTGTGCACACGCCCCGCTCCATCCGGCAGGACAGTATTCGGATATCCAAGGAAAGAGCCGCCTTCTTGCAAAAGGAAAGACGGGAGCCCACCCCAAGGGAGCTGGCCGACCTGCTTTCTTGGGATGTATACCGGGTTTTGCAGGCATTGCAGGCCCATTCCGAAGCCATATCCATGGATCAGACGGACGAAGAAGGCCTGTCCCTGGGCGAAAAAATCCCGCATACGGAAGAGGGTTTTCTGCGCTTTGAGCAGCGGGCGGATATGAAAGCCGCCCTGCAAAAGCTGACGGAGAATGAACGGAAGCTCATCCTGCTGCGGTTTGTGAAGCAAATGAGCCAGCGGCAGGTGGCCGAAATGATGCAAACATCACAAATGCAGATTTCCAGAATGGAAAGGCGCATTTTAGCCTTTCTGAAAAAGGAGATGGAACCAGACGCATGAAAGCGTTGCCGAAACTGAAACAATTTAACCTGAAAAAGGCCACTGTCTATGCCATCGTCATCAACGCCTTCCAGATTCTGTCCATGATTGCGCTGGCGATTTATGTGCTGACGGATGAATTCAATCATGTATTGCAGGATTCCCTGGGCGATATATTGATCCTGATGCTGGCTGTGGTGGTCATATGGGGGGCCGTTGTGGATATCCGGGATGCCATCCACGCACGGCGGCTGCATGTGAAGCTACACGGGCTGGACGAAACAGTGACCCAGATGACAGATCTGAACCACGCCCTCCGTGCCCAGCGGCATGATTTTCTCAATCATCTGCAGGTGGTATACAGCCTCATGGAAATGGAAGAATTTCAGGAAGCCCAGCAGTATATCGGCCAGGTATACGGCGATATTCAGGATTTGAGCAAAACCCTCAAAACCGCCTGTGCTCCCGTGAACGCCCTGCTCCGTGCCAAAATAACCGAAGCGGAAGGGCGCAATATCCCTTTGGAAGTCACCGTTCGGGCGGACTGGAAACACCTTTCCATCCCGGCATGGGAAATGTGCCGGGTGCTCTCCAATCTGATTGACAACGCTATGGATGCGCTGGATGGATGGAAAAATCCACACATTCACGTCACCCTTTGGGAGGATGTGCATCGCTTCGCCTTTTCCGTTATGAATAACGGGCCCATGATTCCGGCCCAAACCGCCGAACGAATCTTTGAAGCCGGGTTTTCCGGCAAGGGCGAAGGTCGGGGCATGGGGCTGCATATTTCCCAAAAAACCCTGCAAAGCGCAGGCGGAAATCTGTCCGTTGAAAGCAGCGAAGAAAAAACCGTATTTTCCGGCTTTGTGCCGAAAAAAATAACTGCCCGGGAGGAATAAAAATGCTGAAAGAACTGAAAAACCGCAATGAAATGGACCCCCGTTATACTTGGGATCTCACCGCAATTTATGAAAACATGGATGCCTTTGAAGCCGCTTTCGCAGAGGCTAAGGAAATGATCGGCCAGCTGCAAAAATGGCAAGGCCATGTGAAGGACGACCCCCGTACCGCCCTCCGGGAATATAGCAATCTTTACGAAAAAGTGGAACGGGTGTATACCTACATCGGCCTGTACCGGGACGAAGATAACGGCGATCCCGTGCGCCAGCAGCTGTCTGACCGGGTTACAAGCCTGATGATCGCCGCCCGCAGCTCCGCCGCCTTCCTCGACCCCGAGCTTCTCATGCTGCCCGACAGCACTTTGGAAGAAATGCAAAACGACCCCTCCTTCTCCGATTTCAGCGAAATGCTGCGCCTTCTGCGCCGGGAAAAGAGCCATGTGCTGCCGGCAGAGCAGGAAGCGTTGCTGGCCGGTATGGGGGAAATCCGGGGCACGGCTAACGATGTGTTTTCCAAGTTCAATAACGTGGATTTGCCCCTGCCCATGGTGCCGGACGGCGAGGGCGGCCAGGTGCAATTGACCCACGGCAATATGGGTCCCCTGCTCCGCAGCCGGAACCGGGATGTGCGCAAGGCTGCCTTTGAAGGCATGCAAGGCACCTTTGCCAAGTTCCGCTCCACAGTAGCCGCCGCTTATGCAGGCTCCGTAAAGGGCGATGTGTTCATGGCACGGGCCCGAAAATACGAAAGTGCCCGTCAGGCGTCCCTCTACCCCTTGGAAATCCCCGAAGAAGTGTATGATAATCTGATTGCCGAAGTGGAAAAGGCTCTGCCTGCCATGGACGAATATCTGAAAATCCGCAAGAAGAAGCTGGGCGTGGAGGAGCTGCATCTTTATGACCTCTATGTGCCTATCGTCAGCGATTTCGATATGAAGCTCACCTTTGACGAAGCCTGCGATCTGGTCTGCGAAGGCTTGGCTCCCTTGGGCGAAGATTATATCGCCACCCTCCGGGAAGGCATGAAGAACGGCTGGATTGACGTCTATGAAAACAAGGGGAAAAAGAGCGGTGCTTATTCCTGGGGCTGCTTTGGCGTGCATCCTTATGTGCTGCTGAACCACTCCGACGATCTGGGCGGTGCCATGACGCTGGCACATGAGCTGGGCCACGCCATGCACACCTTCCACAGCAATTCTGCCCAGTGCTTCATGAAGGCCGGCTATTCCCTGTTTGTGGCGGAAGTGGCCTCCACCTGCAACGAAGTGCTGCTCATGCATCATCTGATGAAGAAATTCAAGGGCAACAAGGCTGCCGAAGCCTATCTTTGCAATCAGCTGCTGGAAGAATTCCGCACCACCGTCTTCCGTCAAACCATGTTTGCCACCTTTGAAAAGGAAAGCCATGCCATGTATGAACGGGGCGAAGCCATCACCGGCGATGCCTTGAGCCGTGTCTATTACGCCCTGAACGAAAAATACTACGGCCGGGAATGCGTGGTGGATCAGCTGATTGAAAACGAATGGATGCGCATCCCCCATTTCTATCGCAATTTCTACGTCTATCAGTATGCCACAGGCTTCTCCGCCGCCGTGGCCATTGCCGGCCGCATTATGAAGCTTGGGGCTCCGGCCGTGGAAGATTACAAGAAATTCCTGTCCGCCGGTTCCTCCGTGCCGCCCATTGAAGCGTTGAAATATGCCGGCGTCAATATGGCCGAGCCTACCGCCGTGCAGGAAGCCATGCAGGTCTTTTTGGATACCGTGAACCAGCTTAAAGCCATGGAAGAATAAGGAGATGAGAAAAATGGAAAACTGCCTGTTCTGCAAAATCATTGCCGGGGATATTCCTTCCGCCAAGGTGTATGAAGATGAATATTGCTACGCCTTCCGGGATATCAACCCCCAAGCCCCCACCCATGTGCTGCTGGTTCCGAAAACCCATGTAGCCAACATCGGCGAAATTGCGAAACTGCCCGAAAAGGCACAGACCGCCCTCTTTGCCGCCATCGAAAAGATCGCCGCACAGGAAAAGCTGGAAAACGGCTTCCGGGTGGTGTCCAATTGCGGCCCCGACGCCTGCCAGAGCGTACATCATCTGCATATCCACATTTTAGGCGGCCGCCAGATGGGCGAAAGCATGGCGTGATTGGTCAATTTTTTTCCAAATAATTGAACGAATTGTAAAATCAAAAAAAGTATCGAAAAATCTGTTGACGCACAAAAAAGAAAGCGTTATAATAAACCCACGGTCGCCATTCGCCCAAGATCGGCGTAGACGCCGTCGCCACGGCGTCGTATCCAGGCGAGATGTGCGAAGGGAGGGAAAACAAGTGTCTGAGGTTCATGTAAACAAAAACGAGTCTTTGGAAAGTGCTCTGAAGCGTTTTAAGCGTCAGTGCGCACGGGCTGGTGTGTTGGCTGAAGTTCGCAAGCGTGAACATTACGAAAAGCCCAGCGTAAAGCGCAAGAAGAAGGCGGAAGCCGCTCGCAAGCGGAAGTATTAATCCGTCCCAAAGAAAGCCCGGCTGTTCTTATGAATGGCCGGGCTTTTCGTTTGCCTTTTCTTCTGTTCCGATACGTTGTAATGTATGAATATGTTATAATAAATGCAGGGCAAAGCCAATTTTCCAAATGAAAAATCGCAGGATGTCGGGCGAAAGTAATTCAGAATTAGGAATTTGGAATGGGAAATTTGTTGTGCTTACAAATTAAAAACACGAGGAGCAATCAAAAGAAACACATCAAAAGCAATCGTAGGGGCGGTCATCAACCGCCCGTCATCGCATCATCAAACAAATTGACGCATCAAAAAACGCTTCAATTGACCCATTGTTACGGACGATCAATGATCACCCCCTGCTTTATCTGGGTAAGAGACTCGTCATATCCGCATTTTTGTTATGGCTTCAGCCCATCTGCCCCACGGGCACGGCGGCGGTACGCCGCCACTGGATGCGTGAGCCGACGGGGGAAAATAGGAAACAGCGTTGGGGGTAACTTGTTACCGTCCAACGCTTTTTTCTTGTTTTCATTATGCCCGTGGCAATATTACGTTTCATCAATTTTCATGGGGAAAAATGAATTTCAGTAAGTTTCATTTCCTTCGCCTGCCGGGTGCAGGGTGAATGAGGCGACCGGCCCTCCGGTGGAGGGAGCGGCTGAAAGCCGCAGGAAGCCGAATGAATCAACCGAAACAAGCATTGGGAGCGGCAGCGACCAAGGCGTAGATTGAGGTTGCGGGGAAGAGG
>JAZNQO010000028.1:0-89624 GCA_045590215.1 Clostridia bacterium
CAGTATTCGCAATTACAAGGATCGGATGTTTCTATCCCTTCTGGCAATGCACCCCCTGCGGCTGGAGGAAGTGCTGCGGCTTCGCTGGAGGGATATTGATCTGGAAAGAGACCTGATCCACATCAGCAGTACAGTGACCCACCCAGACAGAAACCAGGGGTTGTTCCGGGAAATGACCAAGACGGACAGCAGCAGACGGACCATTGCTCTGGTGCCCCAGCTGAAAACCTTCATGGTGCCGGGAGCGGCCGATGAATTTCTGGTGGGCGATGATAAGATCCAATCCTATCAGCTGGTCAAGGATATGTGCAAGCGCATCCGAAACGACATTGGCTTTGAGGAGAGCATCACGCCCCGTCGTTTTCGTACCACGGTTCTTACGGATATATACGATGCCACAAAGGATATCAAGCAAACCCAGGCGGCAGCAGGGCACACCACTGCTGCCATGACTTTAAAACATTATGTCAAGGGCAGAGAAGAAAATGCCGATACGGCATTGGCAATCGCCAAAGTATACGGTTTACCCTCTGCTATGTGACAAAGTATGTGACACGGAGAAAAGCCCGCAAACCCTTATGGCACAAGGCTTTTCGGGCACTTTTTTTTCGGAAAATGTGACACATTTGTTGACAAGATGCCCATCCTGACACACGAGGTATCCCAAATTTGCAAGAAGAAGGATTAAAACTTGCAAAATCAGCCCCAAAACAACAAAAAAACCGTCATTTCTGACGGTTTCTCTGGAGCTGATGGCCGGATTTGAACCGGCGACCTCATCCTTACCAAGGATGCGCTCTACCTACTGAGCTACATCAGCATTGCTCAACTGGGCAACGTTGATATAATACACCATTCGGAGAAAAAAATCAAGCCCTTTTTTGCAAAAAAATAAAAAAAGTGTCCTTTTCGCCGAAAATGCGGAAAAAGCAAACCGCCGGTTGCTTTGGAACAGCCAAAAAGCACGGCTTATATGGTGGAAAGAAGGAAGGCGGCACGCTATATTGAATACATCACTTATACAGGAGGGATTCGGCATGTATTTTGAAAACAACCTGCAACATCTGCGCAAAAAAATGGGCGGCATGACCCAGGAGAAGCTGGCGGAGAGGCTGAATGTGTCCCGGCAGACGGTGGGCAAATGGGAAACGGGCGAAGCCTTTCCCGAAATGCCCAAGCTGCTTGAAATCTGCGATCTTTTTTCCGTGAAACTGGACGCCCTGATCCGGGAGGATCTGACCGCCCACGCCACTATCTATTCCCCCGTTTCCGTCCGGCAGGTGGAGGGCTTCCGCACCGCTCGGTATGTGATCATCTCTCCTAACTGCGAAGACGATGTGCAGCAGTATATGCGCATATGGGCGGAAAAAAGCGGCTATGCCGCCCTGCCCAAGGCGCAGCAGAAAATGATCGGCTGGGACTTCCCCTTCGTCTCCCCGGAACAGAAAAACCGTTTCAATCTGCGTGGCTATGTGGCTGCCTGCATCCTGCCGGAAGGCTTTGAACCGGCCTGCCAAGGTGCCGAAATCGCCAGCCAGCCTGCCGCCTCTTATGCCGTTATTTCTATCAAAGACCCCATGGCTGCGCCCTTTGAACGCATCCCCACCGCCTATAAACTGATTCTGGAATATCTGGGAGCCAACGGCTTCAAGGAAGACCACAAGGACGGCATCATCCCCTGCTTTGAATACGAATATGAACGGGACGGCGTTCAATATATGGATGTCTATATCCATGCAGAGGGCGTGGGCAAAAGTGCCTTGCACACCGGCATCTGAGTGAAAGAACGGTTGTGCCGCCGTGGGTTTACGGAGGCTTATGCAGCCTCCCCACCTCCGCACAAGAGGATTTCATCCTCTGGACTCCGGCAGGCAATGAAGCTAAGCGGTATTATAAACATTTTTGTGCCCGGCAACGATGCGTTTCCCTTTGTTTCAGCAGCAGAGCGTTGGAAGAGTTCGTTCAATTCTTTCTGCTGCCGGGTGCAGGGGGGGAACCCCCAAAAATTTCGTTAACAAAAACTGCGCCAGCATTCTGACGCAGTTTTCCTATTTTGTGATTTTATTTCCCTGATTGAATCCATTCAAGCCATGTTTTTTCGTCCACGCCAAGGGTGCATTTTTCGCCGTTGCGGACGATGGGCGTTTTGATAAAGTTCGGGTGCAGCAAAAGTTCCTCCGCAATATACTGCACGTCGTCCGTGTGCCCAATAGGCAGGGAGAGGGTCTCCGGGGTTTTGTCCACCAGATTTTCCGCCCCCAGCCGACGGATGAACAGCTGCAGTTCTTTTGGCCCCAGCTTATGCTTTTTCAGGTCCACCAGCTGATAAGGAATGCGGCGTTCCTTAAAAAAACGCTCTGCTTTTTGCACGTCAAAATTACGCTTGAGCGTATAGATCATGATATTCATAAAAGGTCAGTCTTCCTCATCAAAAGGCAGCTGAATCCTGTTCTGGCCGTCATCCCACAATTTTTCCAGATGGTAAAATTCCCTGTCTTCGGGATGGAAGATATGGACAAGCACCGTGCCGTAATCAAGCACGATCCAGCGGCCTTCCGCCTGGCCTTCCTTGGAGCGCAGCTGAATGCCTTCCATGGCCAGGGCATCGTCCACATCATCGGCCAAAGACTTTACCTGCAGGGAAGAACGGCCGGAAGCAATCACCATATAATCGGTAATCACGGTCAGGTGTGCCACATGCAGCACGGTAATATCCCGTGCTTTTTTGTCATTCAGGATACCAGCGATCTTTTGGGCAAGGGTCGTCTGTTCCATCAAAGGGTCCTCCTTTATTTATGATATGGATGCGCACATCCATTGCTTTTCCTGTTCTGTTAAGAGGCTGCGGATATAGCTTTCCGTTTTCAGGCTGGCAGGATCCAGCGTTCTGCCATCGTTGCTTTCGATATAGCGTTTGGTGCCCTCAATGGAGCAAAGCACCGCTGCCGGCAAGGAACGCTCCGCCAGCCAGCGGATTTTCGCCAGTCCGGGATAATCCTCCCGGCCTTCTTCAATGGCGTCGGCCACAAAAATCAGCATTTCAAAGGGCGTCATCCCATCCCGGCCGGTGGTGTGATTGCGGATGGCATTGAGCACATCCTCATCCTGCACATGGAAATTCTTCTGCGCCAGCCAAGCCCCCACAGGCCCATGCAGCACAGCCCCGATCATCAGGCAGCTTTCCGGATCCACCAAATGATAATGCTCGGCCAATTGCGCCAGTTCCGGCTGGGGCATGCCCTTGGCAATATCATGCAAAAGAGCCGCCAAGGCCGCCTTTTGAATGGGCAAATGATGCAACGCCGCCAAGCGAATGGCTTCCTTTCGCACGCCAAGGGTATGATGATAGCGATGGGCATTCATCAATTCCCGAATCCGGGGCAGCAGGTTTTCCTGATACAGCCCTTCCTGCGCCATATAGCATAAAACCTTTTCCTTCACGCCGAAGGCATCCTCATATTGCGCCGTGCGGGAGCGGATGAGGGTGGACGCATAAGGGGCTTCCGGAGCCGGCAGGAAGCTGATTCTCGCCCCCGCGCTTTCGGCCTTCTGCATGGCTTCGGCCACATAAATGCCGGGACGGGGAAAGCAAAGGAAATCGCACAGGGAAAACAGCTCCTGTGCCCCCTGCCAATAGGGCAGGGACGGCAGCTTGTCCGCCCCGATGATAAAGGAAAAATGGGCGTCCGGGTGCTGCTTTCGCAATAGCCGCAAAGTGTCCACCGCATAGCGGACGCCGGTTTGCAGCCCAAGCTCGCTGATTTTCAGCCCCTCTTCCCCTTCAACGGCCAAACGGCACATCTGCAGCCTGTGTACGCTATCGGCAAACACATCCCGATGGGAAGGCGTAGCCATGGGCAAAAGATACACAAAAGAAAGCCTAGCCTGCGCTATTGCCTGCCGTGCCAGAGCCAGATGTCCTTCATGAATGGGGTCGAATGTACCGCCCAGGATGCCAATATGCAGCAATATCCTTCATCTCCTATCCATATTATACCGCAAATTGGGCATTCTGAAAAGAGGAGGGAAGAAAAAATGCAAGAATATTTATGGAAAAATTCTTTTCGGGAGAAAATGGACGCTCTGGGCTTTCATTTTCTGCTGCTGTCCCTGTGCTGCGGATGGTTTCTGTTGCTGTGGGGCGTGGGGCTTCCCTCCTTTTTAGCAGGCGGCTGTTTATATGTGCTGGGGCTTTTGCTGCGCCATGAAACACGGGATCATCGGCTGGCACGGAAAGAAAAAAAGCTGCGCCAGCGCATCGGCGGCCAGCTGAAATTGCAGCAATTGCTTTTTCAGCCCCCCAGGGAAGCCCACTTTGAGGCAGCCATGCTGATTTCCGTTGCGGAAAATTTGACCCTCGTGCGGATGCTGGCAAAGGGCGTTTTTTGCAAAAAAGGAGAAAAGACGCTGCTGGTTTCCTTTATGCAGCTGCCAAGCGGCGAAAAGCTCTCCGGCCGGGATGTGCTATTGCTTCAGCAAGCCGCAAAAAAGGAAAAGGCAGAGGAAGTGTGGCTGTGCGTCCCCTGTGGCATATCGGAAGAAGCCCATCAGCAAGCGGAAGAAGAAATGCCCGTGCGCTTCATAGGCCGGGACAGGCTCATTGCGCTGTTTGGAGCCGTCTCCCCCGTGACGGACAGCCAGCTGGTTGCCATTGGCAAAAAAAGAAAAAAGCACCTTTCCCTGCGCCATATCCTGCACATCATCTTCCAGCCCGAAAAGGCTCGCCGCTATGCCCTTTACGGCGGCATGCTGCTGCTTCTTTATGCGCTGACCGGGCTTTTCTATTACGCCATCCCTGGCCTGATCTGCGTTTTCTTTGCCGCTTTCAGCCGCTGCGCAAAATCAGGCTGACCATCCCTGCCCCCTTTGCATAATCTGATGGCAGGGGGCGATAGAAGATGGCGTTATGGATTGCAGACGGGCAAAAAGGGCTTTGCACAAATGAAGCGGTTGGCCTCACGCCGCCCTGCTTTGCCCTGTGCCAAGCGCAAGGCAGGCTTTTTGCCGCCGGGCAGCAACGGGGCTATTGCCTGCACATGGAAACCAAAACGCCGCTTTTTGATTTTCCCCTGCCGGGCGGTGTTTTCGATCTTGCACCCTTTGGGGAGCATCTTTGCGCCCTCAGCACGGAGGCCGATTGCCTGTGCGCCCTCTCCCCGAAAAATGGTGTGCTTTGCCTTTCTGCCCCTGCTGGAAATTATCCCAGATGCCTTGCCGTCAGCCCCTGCGGCCGCTATGCCGCCGTGGCAGGAGGAGCAGCAGGGGAAGTGCTGGTCTTTGACCGAAGCCTTCACTGCATCCGAAAAACCAAAGTGGCCGGCACGGCGGTGGCTGTGTGTTTCTTGCCAAGGGGGCTGGCCGTGCTCTGCGCCGCCGGGGATCAGGAGATTTCAGCAAGGCTTCTATCCATCAGTGCCCGAAACGTGACGGAGGAAATCTTCGTCTGTCCGCAGATGCCCTGCTCCCTGTGCGCTTTGCCGGGGGGCGGCCTGATGATGGGCTGTCACGGCGGCCTTTTGCACATAAACCCCAAGGGGCGGCTTCTTTTCCGCACACCCTGCACATGGCCAGCCCGGGTTCGCTGCGCCGGGCAGCAGACGTTATTTGCCGATAGCTGGCAGGGAACCATTAGAACCACACAGGGGAAAGAGCTGTATCGTGGCAAGGAGCCGCTGGATTTTATCGCAAACTAAAAGGAGCCGCAAAGCTCCTTTCAGAATGTCAATAAACCCATTCCGGGGATGTATGAAGGGGCCGCAGTCCCTTTATGTGTAATCCGCAGGGGCAGCCTTGCCGCCCCAAGGAGTGCCCATGGCACTTCCTATATCAATTTACGTCCGTAAAAACAGGGTTTTCAGCCACCTGAAAGGGGCTGAAAGCCCATTTTTACAGTAAATGTGATGCTCCGATTGAAAAGCTGCTTTAGCTGCTTTTCAATCGCTCTCTGGCATTGTCCGTGCCTGGGACGGTGCTACCGTTTCCCATCCCAGTACGTTGATCCTGCCGGGGAAGGACAAGGCCATCACGCCATTGGACCAGATTTTGATGTTTTCACCGGCCATGGGCAAGGGCATTTCTTCCGGGAATGTGCACAGCACCTGACCCAGCGTTTCGTTTTCCACCAAGGTCATCCGCTCTTCTTCCATCACTTCCACCACGGTCACTTCCATTGGCATGCCTTCCAGATACATAAAGAACATTTCCCCCGCTTCATCCACCGTCACCAGTACGGGAATTTCCTGCTCAATCATCATTTCCCAAGGCCGGAAGTAGCGCAATACCAGAATGGTTTCGCCGGGGTTTTCCGCCGTCACTTCCACTCGGTATTTGACCGGCGCACCCACCAAATTTTCGTCATTTGCTTCTTCCACCGCCGCAGGATCCGTGGCCTGCACGATGCCGTCCACAATGGCAAACACCGTCCAGATATAGCCCGTGGAGGGGTTGCCCGTTACTTCAATAAAAGTCTTTCCATCTTCCTGAATCAGGGTAAAAGGTTCTTCCGTCATGGCATCCTCCGCCGCACCGCCGCCCAGAGCCAGCAGCAGAGCCATCAACACAGATAATACTTTGGTCATTTTTCATTTCTCCTTTTCTGTTGGGTTCCATCCATATAGACGAACCAAAGCAGATTTTGTTCCCGAAAAAAGAAAATTTATTTCAGAAAATATTCTCTGTAAGCGTTTCCCTCTATGTCTTTCCAGATAAAATGCCCATCCTCCAGCGTCATATAGCTGTGGGGCGAATTTTCCTTGGGGATGGAAACAGAACCGGGATTCATATAAACAAACCCATCATTTTCCCGGCAGGCAGGCACATGAAAATGCCCGTTGAGCAGGATATCCCCCTTTTTCAGCATGGGGGGATTTTGCTCGTTAAAGTGATGGCCGTGGGTGAAAAACAGCATCCTCTCCCCCAGCATCATCACCCCATATTCCGCCAATACAGGAAACTGCAATACCATCTGATCCACTTCCGCTTCGCAGTTCCCCCGGACGCAGGTGATTTCTTCCTTCATACCGTTGAGCATTTCAATGACAGCCTTGGGATTATAACCTTTCGGCAAATCGTTCCGGGGGCCGTGATACAATAAATCCCCCAGAAGCAGCAGCCTGTCCGCCGCTTCCTGTTCATACCTTTCCAGTAATTTCTCACACCAGTATGCCGAGCCGTGAATATCCGATGCAATCATCCATTTCATGGTCTGTTCCTCCGTCAACTTCAATATTTTTTATTATATCATACCCGGATGCCGTGCGAATCAACCCATCATCCACCCGTGAATTGCCCGATAAACTGGAAGTTTATGCTGTGATGGACGAAACAGGGGACTACTCGTCCCCTGTACCCCACGGCAGGGAGAAACTCCCTGCACCCAATATGTGAAAATGCGCTCGCTTTCCAACGGACGGTTTCCACATGAAACTTGAGAAGCAAACACAGTTTTCGCCACGGGCACAATGAAAACGAGAATACGCCGGGAGAGAAAGTTTTTTACTTTCTCCTTCGGCGTTATTCACGTTTTCCCGGATGCTTTGCATCCGGTAGGCGGCACTTTGCCGCCGTGCCCGTGTGCGACAGGGCTATCCCAATCAACAGCGGCACATTGCCCGTCACATAAGGCTTCAATTTCCGCTACCGGGTCCAGGGGCAATGCCCCTGGCCGGGGTGAAGGGGTGGAACCCCTCACCGTTCCCTTTGTTTGTGTCACAGCTTCCCGTTTATCCCTTTTATTTTATCACAGTTCAAAAAAACAAGCAACGCATCCTCTATCACTCGCTGCCTTGATGGAGGATTACGCCTTGTTTTCCATTGTGTTTTTGCATGCAAAAAGGGCCGCCCTTGGGGGCGACCCTAATTTTGTTAGGAATTATTCCTGACCGGCCATGCGCTTGTAGTTGGCAAGACGCACCTTGGCATCCTCTTCGTTCTGGGCAAAGAGCTTTTCGGCGGCTTCGGGGAACATCTTCAGCAGCGTCTGATAACGGGTTTCGCCACGGATGAAGTCCTGATAGCTTTCGGTGGGATCCTTGCTGTCGATGGTGAGGGGCTGATCCAGATCGGGATTGTAGCGATACAGGGGCCAATAGCCGGCAGCCACAGCCTTGCGGATTTCAGCCTGCGCCAGGGACATATTGATGCCATGGTTGATGCAGGGAGCGTAAGCGATGATCAGGGAGGGACCATGGTACTTTTCGGCTTCGATCATGGCCTTGATCAGCTGGGCGGGGTTGGCACTCATGGCAACGGTGGCCACGTACACATAGCCATAGCTCATGGCCATCATGCCCAGGTCCTTCTTCTTGGTGCGCTTACCGGCAGCGGCAAACTTGGCCACAGAGCCGGTGGGGGTGGACTTGGAAGCCTGACCGCCGGTGTTGGAGTACACTTCGGTGTCCAGCACGAGGATGTTCACATCCTGGTTCTGGGCCAGCACATGGTCCACACCGCCGTAACCGATGTCATAGGCCCAGCCGTCGCCGCCGAAGATCCAGATGGACTTCTTGACCAGCATATCCTTGGCATCGTAGATTTCCTTGCACAGACCGTCGCATTCGCAGCCGCAGTCCTTGCAGCCTTCCACGCAAGCGATGATCTTTTCAGCAGCGATCTTGCTGCCTTCGGCTTCTTCCATGTTCTCCAGCCATTCGTTGGCAGCTTCCTGGAATTCCTTCCAGTCGGGGCACTTGGCAGCCAGAGCCTGGATGGTTTCGGCCAGCTTGGCACGACGCTGAGCGGTAGCCAGGTTCATACCAAAGCCAAATTCGGCGTTGTCTTCAAACAGGGAGTTTGCCCAGGCAGGACCATGACCCTTTTCGTTGACGGTGTAGGGGTTGGTGGGAGCGGAACCGCCGTAGATGGAGGAGCAGCCCGTGGCGTTGGCAACCATCATGCGATCGCCGAACAGCTGGGTAACAAGCTTCACATAGGGGGTTTCGCCGCAGCCGGCGCAAGCACCGGAGAACTCAAACAGGGGCTGCAGGAACTGGCTGCCCTTCACAGTGGAGGGATTGATCTTCACGTCGGGGCGGGGCAGTTCCATAGCGAACTTCCAGTTTTCTTCTTCCACCTTCTGGTCTTCCAGAGGCTTCATAACCAGGGCCTTCACCTTGGCGGGGCAAACTTCAACGCAGTTGCCGCAGCCGGTGCAGTCAAGGGGGCTCACCTGCATACGATATTCGTAGCCGGCGTATTCCTTGCCGATGGCCTTCTTGGTGATGTAGGAAGCGGGCTTTTCAGTGCCTTCCTTCATCAGGATGGGACGGATGCAGGCATGGGGGCAAACGAGGCTGCACTGGCCGCACTGCACGCAGTTGTCCACGATCCATTCGGGAACCTTCACAGCGATGCCGCGCTTTTCGTACTGGGTGGTGCCGTTGGGCACGATACCGGCAGGATCGAAAGCGGAAACGGGCAGGCTGTCGCCTTCCTGAGCCAGGATGGGCTTGACGAAGTTGTTGAAGTAATCGCTGGCTTCCACCTGGGCAGGCACAGCACCGGTGGTGGCGTTGGCCCATTCAGCGGGAACCTTAACTTCCTTCAGGCCGGAGATGGCGATATCGATGGCGTCCCAGTTCTTCTGAACCACGGCGTCGCCCTTCTTGCCATAGGTCTTCTTGGCATAAGCCTTCATGTACTTTTCAGCATCATCGTAGGGGATGATGTTGGCCAGCTTGAAGAAAGCAGCCTGCATGATGGTGTTGATGCGGTTGCCCATGCCAACCTGAGCGGCCAGCTTGATGGCGTTGAGGGTATAGAACTTGGCCTTCTTCTTGGCCAGCAGCTGCTTCATGGTAGCGGGCAGATGCTCGTCCATTTCTTCGGGTTCCCACTGGCTGTTCAGCAGGAAGGTGCCGCCGTCCTTGAGGCTGGTCACCATGTCATACATGGTCACATAAGCAGGATTGTGGCAGGCGATGAAGTCAGCAGCGTCAATCAGATAAGTGGAGCGGATCGGCACATCGCCAAAGCGCAGGTGGGATACGGTCAGACCGCCGGACTTCTTGGAGTCATAGGCGAAATAGGCCTGAGCGTACTTATCGGTATGGTCGCCGATGATCTTGATGGAGTTCTTGTTGGCACCGACCGTACCGTCAGAGCCGAGGCCGTAGAACTTGCAGGAAACGGTGCCCTTGGGAGCCACGTTATACTGCTTGCCCAGCTTCAGGTTGGTCCGGGTCACGTCGTCGATGATGCCCACAGTGAAGTGGTTCTTGGGAGCAGCCTTGGCCAGGTTGTCATAAACAGCCTTCACCATGGTGGGGTTGAATTCCTTGCTGCCCAGGCCGTAACGGCCGCCCACAACAACGATATCCTTCTTGCCGTTTTCAGCCAGCACGGCGCAAACATCTTCGTACAGGGGTTCGCCCAGGGAACCGGGTTCCTTGGTGCGGTCCAGCACGGCGATCTTCTTGCAGGTTTCGGGCAGAGCGGCCAGGAAATGCTTGGCAGAGAAGGGACGATACAGGTGAACCTTGATCACGCCAACCTTCTTGCCCTTCTTGAGCATAGCATCCAAAGTTTCGTGGATGGTTTCGCAGCCGGAACCCATGGCAACGATCACTTCTTCAGCGTCTTCTGCGCCATAGTAATCAAACAGCTTGTAAGCACGGCCGGTGAGCTTTGCCACCTGCTTCATGTACTTTTCAACGATGGCGGGGATGGCGTCGTAATACTTGTTGGCAGCTTCACGATTCTGGAAATAGATATCGGGGTTCTGCGCAGTGCCGCCCTGATGGGGATGTTCGGGGTTCAGGGCACGGGCACGGAATTCGGCCACCTTGTCCCAGTCAACCAGCTTGCGAACTTCTTCCAGTTCATAAGCGTCGATCTTCTGGATTTCGTGGCTGGTGCGGAAACCGTCAAAGAAATGCAGGAAAGGAACAGAGCCCTTGATGGCGGCCAGATGGGAAACCAGGGCCATGTCCATCGCTTCCTGAACGGAGCCGGAGGCCAGCATGGCAAAGCCGGTCTGGCGGCAAGCCATAACGTCAGAATGATCGCCGAAAATGCTCAGAGCATGAGCAGCCAGCGCACGGGCGGAAACGTGGAAAACGCCGGGCATCAGTTCGCCGCTGATCTTGTACATGTTGGGGATCATCAGCAGCAGACCCTGAGAAGCGGTGAAAGTGGTGGTGAGAGCACCGGCTACCAGAGAGCCGTGTACAGCACCGGCTGCGCCGGCTTCAGACTGCATTTCGGCCACGTGTACCGTCTGGCCAAACAGGTTCTTGCGGCCCTGAGCGGCCCATTCGTCTACATACTCGGCCATGGTGGAGGACGGGGTGATGGGGTAGATAGCGGCTACGTCGCTGAACATATACGCCACGTGGCTAACTGCACCGTTACCGTCGATGGTCAATTTGGTTGCCATGAGATTGCCTCCTTTAAGCTTATATGAGAGTAGAAAATCAACAAGATTTTCCCTTCTTCTCCAACTCAATATTATACGACTGTTTGTCCATTCCTGTCAAGCAAACAACAGGATAAAAAGCCGGGAAAAGCTGCAAATCTTTTCAATTTTGCGTGCAGATGGCAGAAAATGACGAAGCATTGATTACACGATCGTTATCCCTTGCCTCAAACGCACAACCAATACCGGAGCAACCAAGCAGGGGACTTCTCATCCCCCATCCCCCCACGGCAGGAAGTTCCTTCCTGCACCTACTCTGCGAATGCACGCATGTTCTCCGTCCAACTCTTTCCGCACGAAACTTAAAGAACGGAAGCAATATACGCCACGGGCACAAAGAAAAAAAGAAAAAGGCGATGGAGGAACTCTTTTCCGTCCACGCCTTTTTACTGTGTTCCCGTATGCGGCCGCTCCGCAGCCAACTCGCAATGTTACCACCGTTTTCTGCCACAATGCTTCTGCATGTATCTTGCAACAGCGGCACACAGTTCACTGGATAGCATCCGCCAAATCCGCTACCGGGTCAAGGGGCAATGCCCCTTGCCGGGTGCAGGGGCGGAGCTCCTGCAAATCACTTAAAAATATTCGTATCTTCCAAAAGCCTTTGCACGTCCCCGAAATACTGTTCCACTTCCCCGTCGGTGAGCTTCATATGCTTTTGCAGAAGGGATACGATTTTCGTAGGCCGGATGCGGCCGTAATACTTCACGG
Organism: Clostridia bacterium; assembly: GCA_045590215.1. Taxonomy (GTDB): domain Bacteria; phylum Bacillota; class Clostridia; order Christensenellales; family Aristaeellaceae; genus RUG563. The sequence goes on from JAZNQO010000028.1 coordinate 12,125, forward strand.
CATCCACGTTCTGCCGCCATTCCTTCATGGTGAAATGGGGCCAACGTTCCAAGTGCCGGGGCAAGAGAACTTCCAGCGTTTCTTCCCACGGGGCGAAGGCCTGCTCCATGAAAGGCCATTGGAAGGAAAGTTCCAGAATTTCCGCAAACCGGGCGAGGAACTTCTCCTTCATTTCCGGCACATTGAGCAGGGCGGCCATGGGCTCGTGGCGGAAACCCTGAATTTTATCGTTCACCTTTTTCAGGTAATAGTTCATGGGAGCTTTGTCGAGGGAGAGGAAGCCTGCTTCCACATCAAACAAAAGATACTTCCATTTGCCGCCGGGCACCCGATAGACCCGGACGTTGGTAAAATCGTCGTTGCCGACGATGATTTCAAAGGCGGCGTGGGTAAAGAGGCTGTCCACATCCAGATTGTCCAATACATATTGCAGGTTGTCGGGATCATTCAGGTCTTCCTTCTTGCAAAAATCGCATAAGGCCAGCCAGTCCGTGTTATCGCCGTTCTGCAAAAATTCATCTCGCCCGGTGCGCGCCAGAATGTCAATGTTATCGATGTCCGTTTCGTCGGTCACATTTTCCCACTGGGCGATGAAATGCTTGTTGATCTTCTCACGCAGATTATAGTGCCCCCAGTATTCGCCGTTGATGTATACTTCAATAGCCAAAGCGTCCTGATAGAGAATATCCAAGGGCTTGGCCAGGGAGGAGATCACCACGTCCCGAAGCCTAGTGGAAAAGGCGTCCGAATTGGTGCTGCGCAGCAGCAGGGATTTGTAGCTGTCATAATCCCGGTTGGGGAAAGGATTAAAATAAAAACGATCCTCCCCATAGGCTTTCCGGGCGTAGACGGCAATGGACTTTTGGGCGTTCTGCCGGGCAGAATGACCGGCGGCGGTGAAGGTGCCCATCTGGTTGATTTCGCAAAGGCCATTTGCGCCGTAATATTCAATGTTCACCGGGTATTCCCATTCGTGCTCATAATTGGGATAATCGGGGTTCGGGCCTTTCACCAAAGCACCGGTTTTTTGATTGAACAGATATTTTTCATCCGTCACCAATGAAATAACGGGCACTGGCTGCGCTTCCCCGATGAAGAAAGTAGCGGTTACAGGCTGGGACGGCACTCTGTTTTCGGAGAAGGCCGAAAGCCGCAGAACGGCGGTTTTTTCGATGGCCAAGCCTTCCTTTGGAAACTCTTTGGATTTTTCCGTGGGCGTATCGCCGTCCAAGGTGTAGCGTAGCGTTTCGCCGGCAACAGCCTCTGCCTTTACCACAATGCCTGCTTCATAAAAGCCGCCGGGGGTCAGGATTTCCGGCTGAGCCGCGCGGGCCGGGTAAACGGCCGCTTCGTTTTTCTTGCCAGGAGTGGCGGCGGCAAAATAGCCATAGTCTTCACCGCCTGCTTGCTTGCCCCAAGAAACGTTGCCGTATTGGGGGGGAATTTCAAGGTAAGCAAGGATGGTTTCGCCGTCTTTGTCCGTCAGGTACACCTGATCGCCGGCAGATGAAAGCTTGAAGGAAGCATAGAAGGTCTTATTTTTGCCGGGGCTTCTTTCTTCACCGGTGCAGTAAATGAGAGCGTATTCCCCAGCCTTGATGGCCGTCCCTTCCGGAAACGCCCATTTTTGCAGGTTCTTTTTGCTATCGGATAAGAAGCAGCCGCTCAAGTCCGCTTTCTTGCTGCCGGTGTTATGAATCTCCACCCAGTCGTGGGCTTCGCAGTTGATATACACCCCATTGGAGGTCATCACTTCACTGAAAAGAAGTTCCGCCCCAGCGGGCAGAGCAATAAAGAGCATCATACACAGACACACGAAAAACCTTTTCATCGCTTTTCCTCTCAATAATACAGGGGATTGTCCTTCTTTTTCTTGTCAGGGTCGATGAACTCCACTTCCATGCGGTCAAATTCAACCGATTCCACAAAATGATCCGGCAAAAACCGGGCTTGGGCAAATTCGTCCCAGTCCCTTTCATGCCGGGGCAATATCATGGGACGCGGCACATCCAGCTTCCGGCAGGCCAAGTCCAAAGCTTCCTGCCATTCTTCAATGGTGCAGGGGGCGGTGATATCCTTTTCAATTCTGTTTCTGTGCATCAGGCGCACCCAGATTCCCGTTGCCATGGAAATTTCTCCTTTTCCTTACAATAATGCTTCCAATTCCGCCGGGGAATAGGGGAAGACGGGCACAGAGAAGGAAGGCTCCGCAAGCAGCGACGGTGGCAGATAAAACACAGCCCTTCCGCCCTCGTCCGCATAAAAATGAATGGCCGGGCTGAATTCGATGGAGAAGGTTTCTTCGTCCACATCCGCTTTGCAAATGCCCTCTGCCTGCAAGGCCTTGAACTTTTCATAGATTTCCGGCAGCACGGCGGCAGCAATCTGATCCGTGGATTCCCCCACCATCACCACGCCTCGCAGTGTCAGGCTTTCGCCCAGATATTCGCCGTTCATATCAAAGGTGAGCGATTCCAGCGAAAGAAAAGCACCTTCATCGCCCCTTGTCTGGCTCTTTTTTTGCAGGATGGACAGGAACCGCCCATTATTGCATTTCACCTCAAAATCATGCGCCACTTCGTTTTTTCCGTCAAAGCGCATGGCTTCTTCATTGGCAAACATGGGCAGCACCAGCTGGGTCATTTCATCCAGTGCCATCTGGTAGGTATCGTTCACAGTGAGGGCCGCATAGTTTTCCCCCGTCACATGGGGGTAAGCATAGGTGAAATGATACACCCAGTTCTTTTCATTCGGGAAAAAGGCTTCCCCTTCCGTTCTCAAAACCGTGCCGTCCGGAGCCTGTTCGGAAAGAACCGCCACCTTTTCCTCTTTTTCCTCCGCCGGGGGAACGGCAGGCTTTTCCACCCCGAAAAGGCAGGCAACCGCCAGCACCACAAGCAGCACAATCACGGCATAAACAGCACCCAGCAGCCGGTTTTTTCTGTATTTATCCAACTGCGCCACCCCAAATCAAGAAGGAATTGCGGATGATTTCCCCATACAGAAGATATTCCCCCTGCCGCTCCTTGGGAAACGCCAGCTGCACCTTATAGGCATATTCCATGCCGTCAGATGCAATATACATTTCAAAGAAGTCGTCGCCATAGGTGTAGAAATAGCCGAAGGCTTCGTTTTCCATCAGCACTTCGCCGGTGGGGTTTTGAAGATAGTCTTCCATTGCCTTCTGATAACCGGGGTTTTCATAGGCTTCCACGCTGAGGGTTTCCCCTTCTTCAATCTGCCAGCGCATATGCCGGGCAGTTTCATCGGTCACCTGAAAACCCGTGGGCAAATTAAAGGAATAACCGTACACATCGTTGTCAAAGGGTTCCCACTGCATCACATCGCCGCAGCGGTATTCCGGGGACAGGCTGTCGCAGGAAAGCACGGAAAAGCCGCTTTCCATTTCCGGCTCATATTGCAGTGTCAACTGGCAGTGGTGCAGATAAGCCCCCAGCGCATCCGGCCCGTCGCTTTCGTATACATCACCCAGCACCACGGCCTTTTCCCCGTCAAAGGATGCCGTATAAACAAACACCTGCACCTCACGCTCCAGCATTTCCCCAACGGCGGCATTCATCTGCTGCTGCAAATCTACCCCGATATCAATATCCATGCCCTGCATATCCCGAATGGGCGTGACAGAAGCGTGCGCTGATGTCATCATCAGGAAAAGGCACAGTATCATCGCTATAAATTTTTTCATTTTTCTGCCTCCTTTTGCATTTCGTCTATTTCTTTTGCCATCATGAGGGCGGCCCGGTTGCCTTCCCCGGCAGCTTTTGCCATCTGATAGGGCAGGCCCGTCACATCTCCGGCTGCAAAAACATGGGGGATATTGGTGCGCCCGTCCGCATCAGTCAGGATTTTTCCGTTTTCTGTTTCCAGCTTTGGAATCAGCTGGGAAAGGGCCACCGCCGGACGCAGGATAAACACGCCATCCGCTGCCGCTTCCCCGTTTTCCAAATGCAGAATCACTTTTTCTTCCCGCTTTTCAAGGGACAATACTTTTGCTTCCAAAACGGCTGCCTTTTCATCCAAGGCCGAAATATCATGCTTTTTTTCCGGGAAATACGAAACGCTTTTTGCAATCCCGGTAAGAAAATTGGCATCCTCCACCGCTTCATGAAAGCTGCCGATGACGGCCACGTCTTTTCCCTTATAAAACATCCCGTCGCAAGTGGCGCAATAGCTGACCCCCTGCCCCAGCAGCTCGCTTTCGCCGGGCAGGCCGATTTTCCTGGGAGCCCCCGTAGCCATCAAAAGAGTGCGGCAGGTAAAAATATCATTGCCGGCCAGAACGGAAATCTTCTTCTTTCCGGGCTGCACCAGCTGCACAACCGCTTTTTTCATTTCAACACCGGCTTCCAGCACCTGCCCGTGTATGATGCGCAGCATTTCGCCGCCGCTGATTTTCGGCATGCCGGGATAATTATCCACCCGATGCGCCTTTTCCAGTGCGCCCATGCCGCCGTATAAAAGCAGCACGCTTTTGTCTCGCATCCGCAGGGTCAATGCTGCGCTGCAAGCCGCAGGCCCTGCACCAATCAAAATACTGTCATACATCATCCTGCAGCCCTCCTCTTTTTTCTTGGTTCACACCGCCAGTATACCACACTTCCATCATCGTTTCCACATAAATTTGAAAAGAAACTGTAACATTTTTCCGTTTTCGCCTGTACGCCGCCCCGAAAATATGGTATACTTTGCAGGAAACGAAAGTCCATACAGAAGGAGGGAGAAGCCCATGCGCAATATTGCCATTTTTGCCCATGTGGACGCCGGGAAAACCACCGTCTCCGAGCAGCTTCTTTCCCATGCAGGTGCCATCCGCAACCCCGGCAAGGTGGACGACGGCACCGCCCACACAGACCGCTTGGCCGTGGAAAGGCGCAGGGGCATTTCTGTGCAGGCTTCCGGTGCGCTGTTTTCATGGAAGGGGGAGGACATCAACCTCATCGACACCCCCGGCCATAGCGATTTTTCCGCCGAGGTGGAGCGTTCCCTCTGGGCCCCGGACGGAGCCATTTTGGTTATCAGTGCCGCCGAAGGGGTGCAGCCCCAAACAGAGGTTTTGTTCCGTGCGCTTTTGCAGGCGCAGATTCCCACCCTGCTTTTCTTCAATAAAATCGACCGGGAAGGGGCGGATGCCGATGCCGCTTTACAATCCTTCCGGCAAATTTTGTCTCCCCTCGGCTGCATGCTGGAGGACAGGGAAGGCCTGATGGAAATCCTATCTGAATATGACGATCAGGTGATGGAACACTATCTTTCGGGGAACATCTATCCCGACGAAAAGCTGCATGCGCTGGCGAAAGCGGCCATGGCGGATATGCGGCTGTTTCCGGCCCTTTGTGGCTCTGCACTGAAGGATGTGGGCATCCCGAAGCTTTTGGACGCCATCATTGATTTTCTCCCTGCTCCCAAGGGAAGCCCGGACGGGGAGCTTTGCGCCGTTATTTTCGCCGCTCACCAGGACCCCTTGCTTGGCCGGGGCGTGCAAGTGCGCCTTTTTTCCGGCACGCTGCAAAACCGGGACGCCATCCCCTATCAGGATTCCCAGCGGAAGATCACCCAAATCCGCCTGCCCTCCCCGGATGGCCGGGGCAAGGACGCCGGCAAATTGGAATGCGGCCAGATCGGCACCCTATTCGGCCTTTCCGATATCCCCATTGGCACCATCCTCGGCAACGAAAACCTGCTGCCCCGGAAAATCCGTCAGGGTCAGCTTCGGGAGCCTCTCATTGCCGTAAAGGCCGAGCCCATCCAGCCGGATAAGGCGCAGGAAATGCGAAAAGCCCTGCAGATGCTGGCCGGGGAAGATCCGCTGCTGCAGGTTCGTTACTATAAAGAGACGCAGGAAACAACGCTGCGTGCCATGGGCAATATGCAGTTGGAAATTCTGGAAGAAACCCTGCGCACCCGCTTCCAATTGCCCTGCACCTTTTCCAAGCCTCAGCTTTTGTACCGGGAAACGCTGGCCGCCCCCACGGAAGGGTTTGTGGCCTATACCATGCCCAAGCCCTGCTGGGCCATCATGAACCTGTATATGGAGCCTTTGCCTCCGGGCAGCGGCGTGCAGTTTGAAAGCCGGGTTTCTCCACGGGATATTGCCCTGCGGTATCAGCATCAGGTGGAAAACGCCCTGCCTTTGGCCCTGCGGCAGGGAATGCGAGGCTTTCAGGTGACGGATATCCGCATCACGCTCATCGGCGGCAATCATCACGAAATCCACACGCATCCTTTGGACTTTGTGGTAGCCACCCCCATGGCAGTGATGGACGGCCTGCAGCGGGGCGGCACAAGGCTGCTCGAACCCGTTTTGAAAGCCTTTTTGCAGGTGCCGGAAGGAAACGGCGGAAGGGTCATGAGCGATATCACCAAGATGCGCGGGCAAGTGCTTTCCTCTCAATTGATGGGCAGTTCCCTGCGCATCGAAGCCCTGATTCCTGCCGTGAACGCCCTGCCCTATGCCGATACTCTCTTGCAATTGACCGGCGGCCGTGGCGGCATGACCACCGAAATCCACAGCTATCAATACGCCCCCGACGACGTGCAGGATACCCTGCCCCGGCACGGCGTGAACCCCTTGGACACGGCCAAATATATCCTGGCCGCCCGCAGCGCACTGGAGGGGGATATTTTCGACCGCTAATCTTGTTTCTTCAAAGGAGAATCTTATGTCAAACAACCAAAAAGGCCGGAACCTTTGGAAAAATTTCTTCTATCTGCTGGGGCTTTTGCTGGCGGCGGCGATTTGCTATCTGTCCATCCTGATGATTTCCGGCCAGTTCAGCGAAAGCCGCTCCCTGCCGGAAGCGGACGGCATTGCCCCTTTGCAGGCCGGGCAATCGGCGGATATCGCCGCCTTGCAGGAGGCTTTCGGTGCGCCCCTGCCCTGGCTGGAAGGCTATCGTTTTCAGGGGCAGGCCGCCAATGTCACTTTCAACGGCCTGAATGTGCGCAAAATCACCCAGCTCTATGAGGGCTTTACCCTCACGTCCCTGCGCCCGGCCTTTGCTTCTCCTCTGCTTTTGCACGGCGACCTTGCCCTCTCCATGGAAACGGATTTCACCGTGGCCGGGCTGCCTGCTGCGCTGGCTTCCAAGGGCACAAGCCACTGCCTCTATTTCCAGACGAACGACGCCGCCTATTCCCTCTACGCCGAAAACGCCAGCCGTGAAAGCTTTCTGGCCTTGGCTGAAAGGATTGCGTTTGCAAAGGAGTGAACGAAAATAAAACGGTTTTTGCTGCTTCTGCTTTGTCTGTGCTTGCTCTGCTCCCCTGCCATGACGGAAGAAGAGGAGTTGCTTCTCCATGGCATTTTCCTGCCCACGTACACCCTGCCGGAAACGAATAAGCCCATCTGGATAGATTTTTGCACCATCGATGTTTTGCACATTCCGGCAACCTGCACCCAGTGGCCTGACTTTTCCGATACCGCCATCGGGCATTTTGAGGTACACCCGGAAAACCCCTTCTTCACCACCGTGGACGGCATTGTGTATTCCAAGGACGGAAAAACCCTGATCGCCTATCCCGGCTTGAAAGACGATACCCATTTTGACGTGCCCTTTGGCGTCAAGGAAATTGCGCCTTTTGCTTTCTTTGGCAACGGCTATCTGCAATCCGTTTCTTTCCCCCTTTCCCTGCAAGCTATCGGTGAAATGGCCTTTGCTTACTGCACCGGCCTTGCCTCCCTGAACCTGCCGCTTTCTGTGCAGGATGTGGGGCCGCACGCTTTTTCCGGCTGCACCAATCTGGAAAAAGTGTCCATGGGCGAAAGCCTGCGTTCCCTGCTTTCAGACGAACACCATGCAACCTGCTTTGTCAATTGCGAAAAGCTGGAAAAGAATCTGCCTTTCAGTGGCAATGAGGGCAATCTCCTTTCCCTTCATCCGGACGATGTATCCGAAATGCTGCTGCCCAAGCCCCTGCGGATGGTTGCTTCCCCGGAAAATGCCAACAGTTATGTGCGTGCCCGGAAAACCCCCACGGAAGATGGTTCCTCTGCCGGCTCCTATAACAGCGGCGATGTGGTCATCATTGAAAAGGACGATCTTTCCACCAAAGATTATTTCCACGGCTTTTTCGGCTCCTTTTCAACCGAAGGGTATCTGAAAAAATCATATCTGGTTCCGGCTCCCGGAGAAACGCTGTTCCATATCACCTCCGTTTTGCCAAAGAACGATCAGGTAAAGGTGATGGCCGCCGGGTTCAAGCCGGAATTGGGGCAGCATGTGTACACCGATGTCACCTATGCCCGTTTCAAGGAAAAGCTGTTTGCGGATACCAACACTTCTTCCCTTGCTTCTTTTGATTTGAAAACCGATTTTTATCATACCGATCATGTGGCCACCGCCCAGATGTATATCTATTCCCTGCAGGGCGAACAGGCGGCGGATATCACGTTTTCCGTCCTGGATGCCGTCTTTGAAAGAGAAAAAACCGGGGATCAGAAAACCTTCGGCGTGGTGGTTGCCTCCAAAAAGCAAAACCGGGTACACCTGCGCAAAAAGGCCACCCAGTCAAGCGATTCCCTCGGCAAATTCTTCACCGGCACGCAGCTGGAAATCATCGGCGAAAAGGGGGATTTCTATCAGGTGCTGGTGAACGGCCTGGAAGAAGGCTGGATGATGAAAAAATTTGTCAGAATCGTTCCGCAGATGCAATAAAATCCTTTCACCTTTCGTCTTATGTACGGAACGGAGGAAAACATATGAAAAAATGGCTGATATTGCTGCTTTGCCTGTGCTTGCTCTGGCCGGCAGCGGCGGAAGAGAAAGAAGAACAAACAACTTACATTGAGTTCAAAACCGCCAAGGAATACACCCTGCCCAACGAAGATGTGCCTTACTATCTGTACGCCTGCACCTTCGATGTGCTGCACATCCCGGAACATGTAACCCAATTCCCGGAGCTGGAACACACCTTCATCGACGCCTATGCCGTACACCCGGAAAATCCGGCTTTCACCGCTGTGGACGGCGTGCTGTATTCCAAGGATATGAAAACTTTGATTGCCTATCCCAATGCCCGGAAAAATTCCCATTTTGACGTGCCTTTCGGCGTGGAGCACATCACAGAATACGCCTTTGCGGAAAATGATTTTCTCCATTCCGTCGCCCTGCCCCTTTCCTTAAAAACCATCGGCCAGCGCGGCTTTTATCACTGCGGAAATCTCATCAGTATTAATCTTCCCCTGACGGTAACCGAACTTGGCCCCTACGCTTTCTCCAGTTGCGTGAATCTGGAAAAGGTAAGCATGAGTGCGGCACTGGAAGAGAAAGTGATAGCCGGGGCAAACACGCCCTCCCGTTATGATAACCCCATCCCCTTTGCCATGGTGTTTGATAACTGCCCCAAGCTGGAAAACGCCGCATGGCACGGGGATGAAGGCGGTGTCCCTGCCCGCCCCCGGTACCGGATTTACCGGGAAATAATGCTGGTGGCTTCTCCGAAAAATGCCAATGACTTCATCAACGTATACGCTCTCCCGGACACGACTTCCGCAGTGCTTACCACCTACCCCTGCGGCGCACTCATGATGATGGAACAGGACAATCTCACCGGCTATGCGGATTTTTATGCTGTCAATTATGACCGGGGAACGGGCTATGTTTCCAAGCAGGAGGCGATCATCGCCCCTGCGGAAACGCTGTTTCATATCACCTCTGCCTTTCCGAAAAACGATCAGGTTCTGGTCGTAGACTCCTACAGCGAAAATAGCGAAACCCTCACCTATGCCCGGTGCCGTGAACTGCTCTTGGCCGATGCGCTGGAATATTCTCATGCTCCAGTTCCCACGAACATCGAACCCACCGAAGAAACGCTGAAAGTGCTTGTTGACCTGCACAGCGGTTTCGACATGAGTACTTATGGTGCAGGCACCGTGGGCATTTGCTATCTGACAGGCACTTATGAAGGCTTTGGGCTATCGGAGTGGCAGTATCCTATGCAGGATGCCGCCCTGTACCGGGAAAAAACCGGGGATGGAAAAACCTTCGGCATTGTGCTTTCGGACGCCCCGAAAAACCGGGTGCATTTGAGAGAGAAACCCAATAAAGAAAGCTCTTCCCTCGGCAAATTCTTCACCGGCACGCAGCTGGAAATCATCGGCGAAAAGGGTGATTTCTATCAGGTGCTGGTGAACGGGCTGGAAGAAGGCTGGATGATGAAAACCTATATTTGCATTGTACCAGAGGAGGAATGAGAAAATGAAAAGGCTTTTGTGTGCCCTGATGCTTCTGTGCCTGCTTCCCATGTTTGCCTTGGCGGAAGGTAGCCTCGTGCAAATCAATCAGCCCTTGGATAAGCCGGAAGGCTGGCAGAAAATCGTGGAAAACAGCCCCTATGCGCTGGGCGATATGACCCCCTACGAAGACGCCGGCTTTTCCATCTGCGGCTTTGGCAATTATCCTTCCATTGACGGCTCCACCGTGTCCGTGCCCTTGGGCATGGAGCTGGCACGGCAGATTTTGAACCTGCCGGAAGAAGACCTGAACGGCTTTGTCAATTTCTCCACCACCCCCTACGCCTATGAACGGCTGATCCTCGGTAAACCCAACCTCACCGCCATGCTGCCCTCCCAAAACGCCATGATGGATCAAGCCCAGCCCGTGAACCTGATTCTGGTGACGGAGCCCTCCGACGAAGAACTGGAAATGGCGAAAAATGCCGGGGTGGAGCTGGAAGTGGTGCCCTTTTGCTATGATGCCTTTGTGTTTCTGGTGAACGGCGAAAACGATGTGGACGGACTCACCATGGAAGAAATCCGCTCCATCTATTCCGGCCAGACCTACAGCTGGGATCAGGTGGGCAGCACGTCCTTTGACCCCATCATCGCCTATCAGCGGCCCAAAAACAGCGGCAGCCAGACCGCCATGGAAAACATGGTCATGAAAGGACTGCGCTTTGTGGCCGTGGAAGAGAATTACGTTTCCGACGGCATGAGCGATCTGGTGCAGCAAATCGGCGATTATTCCAACAGCCGCCAAGCCCTTGGCTATTCCTTCCTGTATTATCTGAACAACCTGTATGTGAACGAAAATATCAAGGTTTTGAAGATTGACGGCGTGTATCCTTCCGAAGAAAACCTGCAAAACGGCTCCTATCCCCTCACCGCCCATTACTACGCCGTGTACCGCAAGGGCGACGAACAAACCGCCGCCTTTGTGCAGTGGCTGCTTTCGGAGGAGGGGCAGGCCTGCGTGCGTCAGGCCGGGTATATTCCCATGCGGTGAGATAATACCAAAAATTGAAAACAAGAAAAGCGGCCTGCCCGAAAGCAAGCCGCTTATTATTTTGCTTCATGCGATGATTGCCCATCGAACCGATTGCAATTTCGCAAGGTGGGTTAAGGGTGAAACCCTTACAGCTGGGGACCGGCCTTCACCAGAGCCTTGCCGGCGTCGTTGCCGGTATACTTGACGAAGTTCTTCACGAAACGGCCAGCCAGATCCTGCGCCTTCACGTCCCATTCGGAAGCATCGGCATAGGTGTCACGGGGATCCAGAATGGCGGGGTTCACGCCGGGCAGTTCAGTGGGCACTTCCAGATCGAAGAGGGGAATCTTCTTGGTGGGGGCCTTGAGGATATCGCCGTTGAGGATAGCGTCGATGATGCCGCGGGTGTCCTTGATGGTGATGCGCTTGCCGGTGCCGTTCCAGCCGGTGTTGACCAGATAAGCCTTGGCACCGTTTGCTTCCATCTTCTTCACCAGTTCTTCGCCGTACTTGGTGGGATGCAGTTCCAGGAAAGCCTGGCCAAAGCAAGCGGAGAAGGTGGGGGTGGGTTCGGTGATGCCGCGTTCCGTGCCGGCCAGCTTGGCAGTGAAGCCGGAGAGGAAGTAATACTGGGCCTGTTCGGGGGTCAGGATGGAAACGGGGGGCAGCACGCCGAAAGCGTCGGCAGACAGGAAGATCACGTTCTTGGCAGCGGGGGCTGCGGAAACGGGCTTCACGATGTTCTGGATATGGTCAATGGGATAGGAAACACGGGTGTTTTCGGTGACGGAATCGTCAGCGAAATCGCACTTGCCGTTTTCATCCACAGTCACGTTTTCCAAGAGAGCGTTGCGCTTGATGGCGTTGTAGATATCGGGTTCGCTTTCAGCGTCCAGATTGATCACCTTGGCATAGCAGCCGCCTTCAAAGTTGAACACGCCATTGTCGTCCCAGCCGTGTTCGTCATCGCCGATGAGGAGACGCTTGGGGTCGGTGGACAGGGTGGTCTTGCCAGTGCCGGACAGGCCGAAGAACAGTGCGGTGTTTTCGCCGTTCATATCGGTGTTGGCGGAGCAGTGCATGGAAGCAATACCCTGCAGGGGCAGGTAGTAGTTCATCATGGAGAACATGCCCTTCTTCATTTCGCCGCCGTACCAGGTGTTCAGGATCACCTGTTCACGATCGGTGAGGTTGAAGATAGCGGCGGTTTCGCTGTTCAGGCCCAGTTCCTTGAAGTTGACAACCTTGGCCTTGGCGGCGTTATAGGAAACGAAGTCCGGCTCGAAAGAAGCCAGTTCTTCTTCGGTGGGGTTGATGAACATGTTTTTCACGAAATGAGCCTGCCAGGCCACTTCCATGATGAAGCGGATGGACATCCGGGTGTCGGGGTTGGCACCGCAGAAAACGTCCATGACGTACAGCTTCTTATTGCTCAGCTGTTCCTGGGCCAGCTTCTTGCATTCTGCCCAGGCTTCCTTGGAAGCAGGCTTATTATCGTTCTTAAATTCGTCGGACGTCCACCACACGGTGTCCTTGCTGGTTTCGTCCATCACGATGAACTTATCTTTGGGGGAGCGGCCGGTATAGATGCCGGTCATTACGTTCACTGCGCCCAGTTCCGTCAGCTGGCCCTTTTCAAAGCCTTCCAGAGCGGGGTTCATTTCTTCTTCAAACAGCACTTCAAAGGAAGGATTGCGCACGATTTCGGTGGTGCCGGTGATGCCATAGCGGGTCAAGTCGATCTGCTTCATGATGCGGAACCTCTTTTCTTAATTATTGCAAAATGGGAACATTTCCGATTGAGGAATGGCTTTTCATTCCAAATGAAGCCCTCACTTCCTCAATTTACATCCTACACCATGAAGCCCCAAAAAGCAAGCAAAGAAACAGGAAAATTTTGCGCATTTTGCATCAAAATTATGTCACTTTCTCCCGGCAGCCCGATGGGCAGGATACCATTTTTCAAACCAGCCGGTAAAGATGCCCATTCCTGCCGTCAGAACATACTGGATAATGGGCAGATATGCCCCCACCGCCGTGGAGCCCAGCAGGAAATACGCTGCTGCAATTGTGAGATACAGAATGCCCCAGCCGGCCGCCAGAATATAGTTGGGCTTCATAAACAGGGGATTTTTCAGCGCATCCTCGCCACCGTAATTGTATTTCACATAAGCAGCGCAAAGGGGCTCTTTTGTGAAACAGGAAAGCAGCCACAAAAGCCCGAAATAAAGATAGGAAAGGTTTGTGCATAAGGGGTTTTGCCCAGTGAACAGCGCAGTGGCCGCCAATGCGGAAACGCCGCTGATGGCTAAAACATCATATTTCGTGAACCGGAAGAGGAGGGAAAGCAGCGGCACCATACATGCGCAAATCAGCGACGCAAAAAGGCCGCCCTGCCCCATATTACCCACGATCCAATAGGCCATGAAGGGCACAAGGAAAATCCAAAGCTGCGGATGCTTTCTTTCTTTTTTGTCCGGCGCAGGCTGGGTTTGGGCTTCCCCTCCGCTGCCGAAAAAATCGCCCCAGCGAATCATCAGGGAAAAATCGCCCGTCACCCGGTACATCTGCTTGGCCAGTGCCGCATCACCCCGGAGTTCACCCTTTGCAATTTGCAGCCACACGTCAAAGGGCGTGTCAATCCGGGTGGTGGGAACAAGGCTTCCGTCCGTTACCACCTGACTGCCCTCCTTCCGCAAAGCAATCTGATAGGTTTTCTGCAAATCCGTGTAGCAGATTTCCAGCACCCGGTCTTTTCCGTCCCAGCTGTTTTTATTGTAAAGGGCGGCCATCTGCCGGGTGAAGGACAGGCTATCGTCTTCCTTTTCGCCGCTTTCCTTATCCACGCCCCAGCTGGCATCCGCCATCTGCTCAAATGTTTCTTTGGGGAAAAGCAGGGGGTCCAAGGCCTCTTTTGTCTTTTCGGAGATGCCGCCTTTTGCCCATTCTGCACCAGCTTTCTTTACCCATTCCAGATACGCCCCGGTGCGCTCCCGCAGCTCCTTCACCCGGAAAAGCTCGCCCTGACCGCAGAAAACGGTGGTGTAATTGTCCTTGCCGCAGATGTGGTCAAACATCCGGCAGACGCTGTCGTAATTGCCTTTTGCGGAATAAAAGCCGCAGGTGGAAACAAGCACATATTTCTTTTTGCTCAGATCGTAGCGCATAACATGGCCTCCGCTGCCGACGCCGTCGTTTCTGTCGGCCATAAAGGGCATCACCAGCGGCAGCTGACGATCAATAAAATCCTTCAAAAGCCCCGGCACATTGAAATAATATAAGGGGAAGGAATAAACAATCACATCCGCAAGCACCATCTTTTCCAGAAGCGGTGCCATATCATCCCGAAGGACGCACTGCCCCGGCGTTTTGTTCCAGCAGGAAAAGCAGCCCTTGCAACCGGAAAGCTGCAGAGAAGCCAGGTCAATCTGCTCCGTTTCCGCCTTTTCTGCGCTGCCAAGGCCTTCCGCAAAGGCTTTTGCAAGCTGCAAGGAATTGCTGGCCTTTCCCTTGGGGCTACCGTTAATCAGCAGAATACGCATGAATGATTTCCTCCAGTTCCTGTTCACATTTTTTCGCCCAGTCGTTCATCATTTGGATGTACATGGTGCCAAATTCCACCGTCATTTTCCAATAGAGAGCCTTCAAGGGGTCATCCATTTCTCCCTGATAAAAGGCAATATTTTCAGAAGGCTTGGCCGCCGCAGCGAAAAACGCTTCACATTCTTTTCGGATGCGCCGGAAAAAGGCGATGTTCTCGCCGGGCAGCAATTCCCCCCGGAAAAAGGTGCGCATCAGCAGGGGGCTATTGCTGTCCAGCCCCGTTTCCTCTTCCTGTAGCCAACGCTTCAGTTCCCTTTTTCCCTCCTCTGTGATGGAAAAAACATTCTTGTCCGGCTTGCCCTGCTGGGTGACGCTGCGGCTGTCCACAAAGCCTTTCTTTTTCAGGGTCTGCAATTCCCGGTAAATCTGGCTGGTTTGGGCAGACCAGAAAAAGTTCAGCGAATCCCGGAACACTTCCATCAGCTCATAGCCCGTCTTTTCCCCATAATTGAGCAGCCCCAGAATACCGTGCTTCAGCATTGTTCTTTCCTCCGTTTTATTCCACATGTTGAATATATTATAGTTCCACTTGTGGAATATGTCAAGCCCGTTTGAATATTTTTTCGGACAACAAAAAACGGATGGCATTTTACCATCCGTTCAGATTTTCAATCGCTATGTTATTGTTTTGCACCGCATTCGGAGCAGAATTTAGCCGTTCTTGCAATCTTCGTGCCGCATTCGGAGCAGAACTTGGTTTCCCCGGCCACGGCTGCCGCTGTTGCCACAGGAGCTGCCGTCTGCTGGCCGGCCATCTGCATGGCCTGCGCCATCATCATGCCTGCGCCCATCCCGGCACCCATGCCGGCGGTACCAGCCTGATTGTTGGCCGCATCCCGCATCGCTTCCGCCGCCTGAAACTGGGTGTATTTGTTCAGATCGCCCACAACGCCCATGGAGGTGCGCCTGTCCATAGCTTCTTCCACTTCCTGGGGCAGGGAGATATTTTCAATCACAAAGCTTTCCAGCTTCAGACCCAGATTTTCAATCCGGGGAGCCAGTGCCTGCAGGGCATACTGGGAAAGCTCGTCATAATTGGCGGCCAGATCCAAAGCCGGAATCTTGCTCTGGGCAATGGCATCGGACAGGCCGGAAACCAGCGTGCGCTTCACTTGGCCGGTGACGCCGTCCACGGTCATATAAGCACTGGTGCCGAACACTTCCTTCAGGAAGGCCACGGGATCATTCACCCGGAAGGAGTAAATGCCGTGAGCACGCAGGCGCACCATGCCAAATTCCGCATCCCGCATCATCACGGGGTTGGACGTGCCCCACTTCTGATCCAGAAACTGCTTGGTGTTGATGAAATACACTTCCGCCTTGAAGGGGGAGTTGAAGCCGAATTTCCAGCTCTGCAATGCCGTCATAATGGGCATGTTCTGGGTGGAAAGCTCATACCGGCCGGGGGCAAACACATCGGCAATCTGCCCTTCGTTTACCATCACAGCCACTTGGCTTTCGCGCACCGTCAGCTGTGCGCCCATCATGATTTCCTTGCCGCCCCGGTCATAGCGATGCACCATGGTATCGGCGGAGTTATCTTTCCATTCGATGACGTCAATCAATTGACCCTTGAACAAATCAAAAATACCCACTTTTCATCCTCCTCTATCATCACTGTTTATTGTTTTCAATGAAGTTTTTCAGCCCGTCCAGCCATGCGGATTCAGCCACTTCCATATCCAGATCCAGATATTCCTTGATGCGGCCAATGGCATCCTGCACATGCTCGTCCGCCCGTGCGGCAAAGGATTCCGCTTCTTCGGGGGCTTCGTTCATCATGGGGATGCAAACCAGCCGGATATGCCGTGGGGTGAGCACCGCCACAGCATAGTAAATGCCGTCCACATAGCGGCCAAAGAAATTATTGCGCAGGGCACGCTCCAGCCGCCGCTGGGCATGATAATGATGATCGGAAAACACATCGCCCTGGGGCATATCAATTTCATACAGCACGCAAGTGCCCTTGGCATTGATGCGAAGACGGGTCAATTTCAGCAAGCTTTCCAGCCTTTCCCAATCCCCGTATTCGCCGGAGAGCATATCGTGGATCAGCTCATCCCGCTGAATGGTGAGCATGGTTTCTTCGTCGTACACTTCATCGGAAAAATCCTGATGCAGCTTATCCAGCAATTGCCTTGTATCCTTCAGCACATTCATCTGCTTGTCCAGTTCGCTGTATACTTCAAAAATCGGCAGGCTGGGGCGGCCATAATTCAAAAAGCGCACAAGGGACGTAGCCTTGGCTTTGGGCAAATGCAGCCCCACCGCATCCACAGCACTGGAGTTCATCAGCTCAATGGCACTTTCCGCATTATCCACCATCTTTGGCGTGCGGCAATTCAGCTTTGCCCAGTCAATCTGTGTTTCAAACATCTGCCGGATATCTTCCCGATCCGTTACGATCAGCAGTTTGTACATGCAATTCCTCCATTTTTGCACAGGGTTCTCCCGAAGGATGAGGATGGGGCTCTGCTATTTATTGCTTTCTGTCACAAGCCCAAAGAATCATCAGCCAATTTGATAAAAAATCGGCTGATAACAATTATATCATAAATAAGAAGCGGATGCAATCATTTTTCCCTGTCAGCGGTTTTTCAGGAAAGAATAGATCAGGTTTTTCAGGATTTCGTGGCCGGCATCGTTGGGATGGAGCCCATCGGGAATATACATTTCCTGAATGGCAGGCACACGGGGCTGCAGGCCGCTTTCCCTGTACAAATCTAGAATGGGCAGGGAATAAAACTCCGCCACCTGCCGAATGGCGTTCACATAATCCAAAAGAACGCCTGCCCGCTTGCGGCCGTTTTCGTCGTAGATTTCATCTTCCGTCAGCCGGTGCAAGGGGGTCATGACGGCAATCAGGGCATTAGGGAAGCGGGTGATGAGGGAGGCATAGAGGGTGTGCAGGGCACCATAGAAGGTATCCGGCGTGCGGTCGTTCATATTGCCCATGGGCGCATCACCGTGACCAAAGTCATTGGTGCCGCCAAAGACCATAATCACGTCCGCATCGCTGTCCAGCTCCGGCACACGGGAGCAGAAGTCCAGGTCAAACCGGGGCTCGTCAGAGGGAACACGCTGCCTTGCAATCCGGGTGCCGCTGATGCCGTGGTTCACCGTCAGGATGCCGTACTCGGATGCCAATAAATCCGCAAAGCAATAGCCGGGGCCGGATGTGCCGCAGCCTTCTGTGATGCTGTCGCCAAGAAAATCAATCTTCTGTCCAAGCATTTCCATAAATTCATTGTCCTCCTTCTTCTTTCTCACCCGGACGGATGAGGCTGGTTTCCCAAAGATCGTAGGTTTTATTCAACAAACGATGCTCTTTCACCTGCACAAACCCGGCATTTTTATACATCTTCACTGCATGGGGAGCCTGATCCAAAGCGGTCACAAACATCTCTTTCTCTCTGTTCAGCTTTTCTATTGCGAAAACCGTCGCCTTGGTACCGATGCCCTGCCTTTGATAAGCCGGATGAATGTACAGGGTGTAAAGCTCATTTTCCGCAGCGTCCAATACCAACACCCCCACGGCCTTTCCTTCCGTGCAGACGGCATACACCATCTTCCCCGTGCTGATATGGCTGCGCAGCAGCATCTCCATAAAAAGGGGTGTGTGCTCTTCCAAAAATGCCTTGGAAGCGTGCGCCCGATGCGCATCCTGCCAGCTCGCCTGATAGGCCTTGGCTGCTTCCGTTATTTTTTCCGGGCATTCGTTCAGGGAAACAAACGCAATCTCTTTCGTCAGTATTCTTTCCGCCAATTGCCGGGCAGCTTTTACCGCTGTAGGGATGGGCAAATCCTGCATCCCGGCAAGGGAAAACCATTGCCCCGGTCCTTTTTGCTTCACCTCGCAGTGCCATAACTGCATCTGCCAGATGCGATGGGTGAACACATGGCGAGCCTGCCCATGCTTTGTGAGCTTCACGGGCATTAAACCCATTTTTTTCAAGCCTTCTTTTACCTGCTCTTCCCCTTCCGCATCTTCCAGGAGGGGATACACCCATAAATTTTTCAGCAGTGCTTCCTTCCTTTGCAAAAGCAAAGCTTCCCCTTTGCAGGTTACAACCACCGCCGCCAGTTCCATTTCCACCGGCGGCTTTTGCACCGCCTTCACCGGCAAGTATTCCGCATCCCCTTCTTTTCTGGCATCGCAAAGCCCGAAAAGCGGGCATTTATCACATTCCGGCGTGCCGGGGCAGCAATGGGACGCCCCCAGATCCATCAACGCCTGATTGAAATCGCCGCAGCGTCTGTCCGGCATATCTTTCTTGGCTAACGAAAGCAGCTTCCGCTTCACCGAAGGAATGCCCACATCTTCCCTGACCCCATGCACACGGGAAAGCACCCTTGTGAGGTTGCCGTCCATGGCAGGGCAGGGCAAATCAAAGGCAATGGAGGCAATGGCAGCGGCGGTGTATTCCCCTACCCCCGGCAGGGAAAGCATCTTATCGTAATCCGCCGGAAAGATACCGCCCCATTCCTCTGCCACTTTCCCAGCCGCTTTATGCAAGTTCCGGGCACGGGAATAATACCCCAGCCCTTCCCACAGTTTCAATACGTCCTGCTGCGGTGCCTTGGCCAAATCAAACACCGTGGGAAACCGCTCCATAAACCGCAGAAAATACGCCCCTGCCGTTTCTGTCCTCGTTTGCTGCAGCATAATCTCGCTCACCCAGATGCGATAGGGGTCTTTTGTGCCCCGGAAGGGCAGGGTGCGGCCATAACGGTCATACCATGTAAGCAGCCGTTCCGATAACGCCTTTTCCATGCGCCTCCCTCCTTTTACTTGATTATATCACACTTTCTTCCCTGCCGGAAAGAGCAAATTTTCCCTGCACTAATGTATGGTGATGTACAACGCATCTTGTGGAAATTAAGGCAAAAGTATGTTATTGATAAATTTTTTTCTAAATTCGTCCCGATTTTGCAAAATTAACTGTTGTGAAAATCCGCAGAATGTAATATACTATGCAAGGAAGGGTTTTAGCACTCTTTGCTTTTGAGTGCTAAAGCACCCATCCAATACCATCGAGGAGGATCACTATGAACGTAAAGCCTTTGGGTGACCGTGTGGTCATCAAGAATGTAGAAATGGAAGAAACCACCCGCTCCGGCATCGTGCTGCCCGGTGCTGCCAAGGAAAAGCCCCAGCTGGCGGAAGTGCTGGCCGTTGGCCCCGGCGGTTTGGTAGACGGCAAGGAAATTAAAATGTATGTGGAAGTCGGCCAGAAGGTTATCTATTCCAAGTACGCCGGCACGGAAGTGAAGATTGACGGTCAGGAACTGATTATCGTGAAAATGAGCGATATTCTGGCCGTGGTGGAATAAGCATTTCGCGATTTTAGGAGGAATTTATTATGGCAAAGCAGCTGAAATACGGCGAGGAAGCCCGCCGTTCTCTGGAAGCCGGCATCAATGCGCTGGCCAACACCGTAAAGATCACCATGGGGCCCAAGGGCCGCAATGTGGTGCTGGATAAGAAATACGGTGCTCCCCTCATCACCAACGACGGCGTCACCATCGCCAAGGAAATCGAGCTGGAAGACCCCTTTGAAAACATGGGTGCCCAGCTGATCAAAGAAGTGGCCACCAAGACCAACGACGTGGCTGGCGACGGCACCACCACCGCCACCCTGCTGGCTCAGGCCATCGTCCGGGAAGGCCTGAAGAACCTGGCCGCCGGTGCTAACCCCATGGTGCTGAAAAAGGGCATCGAAGATGCCCCCGCTGCCGCCGTGGAAGGCTTGAAGGAAATTTCTTCCCCCATCACCGGCAAGCAGGCCATCGCACAGGTTGCCTCCATTTCCGCCGGCGACGAAACCATCGGCCAGCTGATTTCCGATGCCATGGAAAAAGTGGGCAAAGACGGCGTTATCACCGTGGAAGAATCCAAAACCATGAAGACCGAGCTCACCACCGTGGAAGGCATGCAGTTTGACCGTGGCTATGCCTCCGCCTATATGGTGACCGATACCGATAAGATGGTGGCGGAACTGGATAACCCCATGATCCTCATCACCGATAAGAAAATTTCCAACATTCAGGAAATCCTGCCCGTGCTGGAGCAGGTTGTGCAGGCCGGCAAGAAGCTGCTCATCATCGCTGAAGATGTGGAAGGTGAAGCACTGGCTACGCTGGTTGTCAATAAGCTCCGGGGCACCTTCACCTGCGTTGCCGTGAAGGCTCCCGGCTTTGGCGATCGCCGCAAGGAAATGCTCCGGGATATCGCCATCCTCACCGGCGGTCAGGTGATTAGTGAAGAACTGGGCCTTGACCTGAAGGAAACCACCTTCGACATGCTGGGGCAGGCTCATCAGGTGAAGGTGGATAAGGAAAACACCACCATCATCGACGGTGCCGGTTCTGCCGAAGAAATCGCTGCCCGTGTGCAGCAGATCAAGGTGCAGATTGCCGAAACCACTTCCGATTACGACCGTGAAAAGCTGCAGGAACGCTTGGCCAAGCTGGCCGGCGGCGTAGCCGTGATTCAGGTGGGTGCTGCAACCGAAATCGAAATGAAAGAACGCAAGATGCGCATTGAAGACGCTCTGGCCGCTACCCGTGCCGCTGTGGAAGAAGGCATCGTGCCCGGCGGCGGCGTGGCTCTGCTGAACGCTATCGCGAAAGTGCAGCCCCTCGTTGCCAAAACCCAGGGCGACGCCAAGACCGGCGTGCAGATTATCCTCCGTGCCATGGAAGAGCCCATGCGCCAGATTGCCATCAATGCCGGCATCGACGGTGCCGTCATCATCGAAAACATCCGCCGCAGCCGCAAAGCGGGCTATGGCTATGACGCCCTCAAGGGTGAATATGTGGACATGATCCAGCGTGGTATCATCGACCCCACCAAGGTCACCCGTTCCGCCCTGCAGAACGCTGCCTCCGTGGCCGCTATGGTGCTCACCACCGAATCTCTGGTGACGGATATTCCCCAGCCTGAACCCGCTGCCCCCGCAGGCAACCCCGGCATGGGCGGCATGTATTAAGAAAGGCTGCGCTCTCGTTAAGTGATGGGATAGTCTTGTAAGAACGGAGCAGGAGCTTACGCAGCCTCTGTACCCCTCGGCAGGGGCATTGACCCTGCACCCATCCTGCGAAAATTCGCCCGTTATCCCGGCCATTCTTACCGCATAAAACTTAAAAAGCGGATATAAGTATAGCCGCGGGCGCAAAGAAAACACGAAAAAGGCGTTGGAAGAAACTTGTTTCCATCCACGCCTTTTTCTTTTTTCCCGGATGCTTTGCATCCGCCAGGCGGCATATCTGCCGCCGTACCCGTGCGGCTGTGCCGCAGTCGACCCGCAAAATTACAATTGTCTTCTGCAATAGCTTATCTGCGTGTTTCTTGCAACAGCGGCTCACAGTTCACTGGATAGCATCCGCCAAATCCGCTGCCGGGTCAAGGGGCCATGCCCCTCGCCGGCGCATCTTTCCCCATAAACCCATCTATTTCGCACTTCGGTTCGACCATGAACCGGGGTGTTTTTTTCTATACTTTTTTTCGGGGAGGCGGCAAGATGGTTGTGCAGGGAGAGAAGTATTTTCTGTTGGTCAGCTTTGTGCATCTGATATGCCTGCTCTGCGCAAAAGAGGTTTTGTGTCTGCCCCTGAAGCCCGGAAAAGCCTTTCTTGCCTGCCTTTTTGCCGGGGGCTATTCCCTGCTGGCACTCTTACCAAATTGGCCCTTGCAGCGCATCCCGTTTTTAATCGCCGGCATCATCATGACAGGCGTTATCGCCTTTGGAAAAAGCGGCTTTTCGGCCAGCCTGCCCATGCTGATCTGCGGCTTTTGCTGCGGCGGCATTTTCCGCTTTTTCGCCCTACGCCAAGGGGGGCTAATTCCTGCCATAGCAGGCGGCCTTTGCTGCCTTCTTTTCTTTTGCCGGAAAAAGCCGCCGCTGCCCCTTTGCGCCCTGCGCATCACATTTCAAGGCAAAGAGGTGCAGCTTTCCGCCTTTTATGATACGGGCAATTCCCTGCATCATCCTCTTTTCCGCCTGCCTGTTATTGTGGCCGGGGAAGAAGCTCTTCAGCCGCTTTTGCCCACAAATTTTCGTGCGGAGGATGCCGCAACGCTTCCCATAGGCTTTACCCTGCTCCCCTGTACCACCGTCCACGGCAGAAAGATGCTCCCTTGCTTTCACCCGGATGAAATACGCCTTCTGCCGGAAAAGAGAAAGATAGACGCCCTCATTGCCCTTTCCCCGGAAAAGCTGCCTAACGCCCTGCTCCCAAACACCATTATTCCAAAGGAGGCCCCGTTATTATGGAAAAGAAAACCGCTCACCGGGAAATCACCTCCCCCCTCCGTCAATGGATGAAGCTATTTTTTGCGCCGCTGTATGCCGGAAATATTCACTATATCGGCGGTGCCGATCCCTTGCCCCAGCCCTTGACCCCAGAGGAAGAAAAAAAGCTGATGGCCCATCTGCATAAAGACGACGGCACGGTGCGCTCCATCCTGATTGAACGGAATCTGCGGCTGGTGGTGTTCATTGCAAGGAAGTTTGACAATACCAACGTGGGGCTGGAAGACCTCATTTCCATCGGCACCATCGGCCTTATCAAGGCCGTCAACACCTTCGACCCGGATAAAAAAATCAAGCTGGCTACCTATGCCAGCCGTTGCATTGAAAACGAAGTGTTGATGTTCCTGCGCCACAACAGCAAACTGCGCCATGAAATATCACTGGACGAACCCCTGCGCACGGACTGGGACGGCAACGAGCTGCTGCTTTCTGACGTCCTTGGCACGGAAAGCGATCTGGTGTCCCGCGGCATTGAAGAGGATGCGGAGCGGCAGCTGCTCCACGGGGCATTATCCCATCTCTCCCCACGGGAGCAGCGCATCATGCACATGCGCTTTGGCATGGCAGGCTATCGGGAAATGACCCAGAAGGAAGTGGCGGATGTGCTGGGCATCAGCCAGTCTTACATCTCCCGGCTGGAAAAGCGCATCCTGAACCGCCTGCAAACGGAAATGCTGCGCATCTCTTCCTAAAGAAAACGCCGGAAGGTTTTCCCTCCGGCGTGTTTTTATCAAGCGATATTCTGCTGTAAAAATGTATTTGCCTTGGCCAGAATTTCCTTGAAGCTGTCAAAGCGAAACGCCGCCTTAGCTTCCGCATAATCCATCAGGGCAATGCGGCTGATTTCCTTTTCCTGCGGCCGGAACGCCTGATTTTCGTAGGCCGCCAGAAAATAAACTGTTCTTTTCACCCGCTCCGGGTGGCCTTCCCTGGCCAAATTATGCTCGTCCACCGCCCGGAAGCCCTCGATGAAGCGCACTGAAAGCCCGGTTTCCTCCCGGATTTCCCGGTCTGCGGTGTCTTTTTCCGTTTCGCCTTCTTCCATATGCCCCTTGGGAAACACCCAGAAGCCCTCTTTTTCCTGCACCAGCAGATACCGAAGGCCGTCTTCCGTCATGGTAAAAACCACGGCACCGCAAGACACTTCACACCCATTTGCGCCGCTCATTTCTCTCTCCGTCAGGGCAGGATATGGCCGGCAGACAGATACAGCCGATACCATTCTTCCCTCGTCAAATCCACCTTTTCCGCATCCACGATTTCCTGCAGCCGCTTTTCGCTGGCCGTGCCGGACACCACCTGCATCTTCGCCGGATGCCGCAAAATCCACGCCGTGGCAATGGTGGTTTTGGTCACGCCGTATTGCGCTGCCAGCTTCTCCATTTCGGCGTTCAGTTCCGGGTACTTTTCGCTGTCAATGAAGCAGCCCTGCCAGTTTTCCATCTGGAAGGGGCTCCACGCCTGAATGGTCATTTCATTCAGCCGGGAATAGTCCAGCACGCTTCCATCCCTGTCCGCAGAACCGGCGGTGGTCATATTGGCCTCCAGCCCGGCGGCCACCATATTGGAAACGGGAATGCTGAACTGCAATTGGTTAATCATCAGCGGCTGCTTCACGTATTTTTTCATCAGCTCAATCTGGGAAGGCTTGTGATTGGATACGCCGAAATAGCGCACCTTGCCGCTCTGCCGCAGCCTGTCAAAGGCCTCTGCCACTTCTTCCGGCTCCATCAGGGCATCCGGGCGGTGCAGCAGCAGCACGTCCAAATATTCCGTCTGCAATCTTTCCAGAATGCCGTCCACGGAGGAGAGAATATATTCCTTGGAAAAATCAAAGAACCCCGGCCGGATGCCGCATTTGGACTGCAGGAACAAATCTTCCCTGCGGATGGAAGCGTCTTTCTTCATGGCTTCGCCGAAAATACGTTCGCTCTGGCCGCCGCCGTAGATATCCGCATGGTCAAAATAATAGGCGTCCATCTCCAGCGCCGCATGCAAAAACCGCTGCATTTCGTCCACATTCTTCTGCGCCAGCCGCATGCACCCAACCACTACCGCCGGGGCGTTCATCTGGGTGCCGCCCAAAATAATCTGTTTCATCGCTCTTCCTCCCGTTCAAAACCCTTCAAGCCTTATTTCTCAATTCATTTTCCGGCTTTTTCATTTCAAAATGAATAAGTAAGCTCAAAACGGCACGCAGCAAAATCACCGCACCCAGTACAATCAGTTCGCTCAAATCATGTACCAGCACGGTTTTCAAAATCTCCGCCGCCATCTTGAATTCCAGGCCGGTGGCCAGCCCTGTGGCCAGATGATGCTGCAAATCCAGATTCTTTTTCATGAAAGCATTCTGGATGTATTCCCAAAAAGCATGGATGGCACTCCACACTACAACCAATATGCCCATGATTTCCAGCATGGAAATAATATAAGGCAATGCAATATGAACAGCCTCTTCCAATATGTTCATGCTTTTCCCTCTCTTTCTTTTTTATCCTATCATATCTGCCAGCTGTTTACAAGCCCACATTCTTACCCGTTGGTGACAAAAAACCGGAAGGTTTTCCTTCCGGCTTATTGGATATCATTATTTTACCACGATGTTCAGCAGCCGTCCGGGCACGAAGATCACCTTCACGATGTTCCTCCCGTCCACGATCTTCTGCACCTGCGGCAGTTTGGGCAGTTCTTCCTGAGCGGATTCACGGGTCAGGGTGGAAGGAATCATCAGTTTGCCCTTCACCTTGCCGTTTACCTGCACGGCGATTTCCACTTCGTCTCTGGTGAGACAGTTTTCGTCATAGGAAGGCCACTGTTGCGTATACACCGGGGCACCATAGCCCTGCTGTTCCCAGATTTCTTCGCAGATATGGGGAGCCACGGGGCTGAGCAAGAGCAGCAGCGTCTTGTATTCCGCATGGTTCATGCTGCCCTTGGCATAGGCTTCGTTCACCAGCGTCATCATCTGGGCGATGGCGGTATTGAACTTCATCTGTTCAATATCTTCGGAAACCTTCTTGATGGTCTGGTGCACGGTCACTTTCAGTTCATCGCTGTATTCTTCGCCGTCCACCAGCATTTCCTGCAGCCGCCACACACGGTCCAGGAACTTGCGGCAGCCACGGGCACCGTTGGTGCTCCACGGAATGGCCTGATCGAAGGCACCCATGAACATTTCATACATCCGGAAAGCGTCTGCGCCGATATCCGCTATGATTTCGTCGGGGTTTTCCACGTTGCCTCTGGACTTGCTCATCTTTTCGCCGTCGGCACCCAGAATCATGCCCTGCGCCGTGCGCTTCATGTAAGGTTCAGGGCAGTTCACTTCACCGATGTCGTAGAGGAACTGATGCCAGAAGCGGCTGTAGAGCAAGTGACGGGTCACGTGTTCCATGCCGCCGTTATACCAATCCACGGGCATCCAATAGTTCAACGCTTCCTTGGAAGCAAAGGCTTCCCCGTTGTGCGGATCGCAATAGCGCAGGAAATACCAGGAGGAACCGGCCCACTGGGGCATGGTATCCGTTTCACGCTGGGCAGGGGCACCGCACTTGGGGCAGGTGCAGTTGACGTAGCTTTCAATCTTCGCCAAGGGAGATTTGCCGTCCGTGCCGGGCTGGAAATCTTCCACTTCGGGCAGCATCAGCGGCAGCTCTTCATAAGGCACAGCCACCACACCGCACTTTTCGCAGTGCACCAGCGGAATGGGCTCGCCCCAATAACGCTGACGGTTGAAAGCCCAGTCCTTCATCTTATATTGGACGCCGGCCTTGCCAATGCCCATCTTTTCGATTTCTTCCAGCACACGGGCGATGGAATCCTTTTTATTGGTATAACCATTGAGGAAATCGCTATTCACCATTTCGCCGTCGCCGGTGTAGGCTTCTTTTTCAATATCGCCGCCTTTGATGACCTCGATGATGTCCACGCCGAATTTCTTGGCAAATTCCCAGTCACGCTGGTCATGGGCAGGCACGGCCATGATGGCCCCGGTACCGTAGCCCATCATCACATAATCCGCCACGAAAATGGGCACTTCCTTGCCCGTCAGGGGATTAATGCCACGCAGGCCTTTGATTTCCACACCGGTCTTATCCTTCACCAGCTGGGTGCGCTCAAATTCCGTCTTCTTGGCGCATTCTTCCCGGTACGCCATAATTTCATCCATATTGGCAATGCGGTCGGCATACTTATCAATGAGAGGATGTTCGGGAGCCATCACCATGAAGGTCACACCAAAGAGGGTGTCGGGACGGGTGGTGTAAATCTCAATCTTTTCATCCAGCCCGGCGAAAGCGAACTTCACAAAAGCCCCTGTGGATTTGCCGATCCAGTTCACCTGCTGCTGCTTGATGTTTTCCGGGTATTCCACCGTTTCCAGCCCCTGCAAGAGCTTATCGGCATAGGCCGTAATGCGCAGATACCACACGTCTTTAGGCAGCTGCACCACGTCGCCGTGGCAGATATCGCACTTGCCGCCCTGGCTGTCTTCGTTGGAGAGAACAACTTTGCAGCTGGGGCAATAGTTGACCAACGTCTTATCCCTGAAAACCATGCCGTGTTCAAACAGCTTCAGGAAAATCCACTGGGTCCACTTGTAATAATTGGGGTCGGTGGTGTCCACTTCACGGCTGTAGTCGAAAGAGAAGCCGATTTTTTTCAGCTGCTCCCGGAAATGATCCACGTTCTTTTTCGTCACCACGGCCGGATGCACGTTATTCTTGATGGCAAAGTTTTCCGTGGGCAGGCCGAAAGCGTCCCAGCCGATGGGGAACAGCACGTTATAGCCCTGCATGCGACGCTTGCGGGAAATGATATCCATGGCGGTGTTGGAACGGGGATGGCCCACGTGCAGCCCGGCACCGGAAGGATAGGGGAACTCAATCAGGGCGTAGAATTTCGGCTTGGAATAATCATCGGTAGCGGCAAAGGCATTCTTCTCTTCCCAATACTTTTGCCATTTGGGTTCAATCTGGGACGGCACATAGGGCTTGAATTCCATGGGGTTTTCCTCCTTTTATGTTCACGGAATGAAGTACACTTGCTGGGAACAAAAAAACTTCGCCCCTGCAAAACATGCAAAGACGAAGCTCATAAAACACTTCGCGGTACCACTCTGCTTGCCCGATTTTTTTCCGGGCCCCTTTTGCGCATTACGTGCGCCAATCGCCGCTTTTCAAACGGTATCGCTCCAGGGCGAGCGGCCCATCCCCTCCCGTCCGCACTTGCACCTGCCGTGCGGCTCTCTGCATCGGGCGAATGAAGGGCGTTCCCATTCATCACGATGGATGGAATTATACCACGCCTTGCAAAAAAAGTAAAGCGGAAAATCACCGGGAAATCAGGAAAAATAACGGGTTTACACCGTTTTGCGCCATTCTCATCCTGCACAAACGTCATGCTTTGTATCATCTGGTAAAAAAACAAAATAATAGTAGCAAATTGCGTCGGTTTATGATAAAATGAAAAAAAGCATCACCGGAAAGCGAGGAATCATCCATGCAGCTTCAAGAAGCCCGGGAACAATTGATGAAATTACAGGCCAAAATGAGCGCATACAGCCACGCTATGGGGCTGATTTATTATGACGGCTCCACCGCCGCCCCCAAGGGCACCGCCCAGAACCGAGGCCACAGCCTGTCTGTGCTGTCCGAAGAAATGTATAAGCTGTCCACCGGCGAAGAAACGGTGGCTTTGCTGGAATATCTGGACGGGCAAAAGGCGGAGCTTTCCCAAAAGGAACAGCGGATGGTGTATCTGCTTTTGAAGAGCATCCGGCAGATGCAAAAAATCCCCATGGCAGAATATGTGGCCTATGAGGAGCTGCTGGTGCAGGCAGACGATATCTGGCACACTGCCAAAGAAACCAACGATTTTCCTCTCTTTGAGCCGTACTTGGAAAAGATTTTTGAAACCAACATCCGCTTTGCCAAGTATTGCGCTCCAGAGATGGAGCCCTATGATTACTGGCTGAACGAATACGAAGACGGGCTGACCATGAGCCAGTGCGACGTGTTTTTCGCAACGCTGCGCAGCCGCATCGTGCCCCTCCTTCAGAAAATCCGCCAGAAGCAGGGCTATATCGACGATACCTGCCTCTATGGCAATTTCCCCGAAAATAAGCAAGCCCAGTTTTCGGACCGGCTGATGGAAATTATCGGCTTGGATCGCAACCACGTCACCATCGCCACCACAGAACACCCCTTCACCACTTCCCTCGGCTCCCATTTCGATACCAGAATCACAACGCATTATATCCCCAATAACGTATCCTCCTCCATGTACAGCGTGATTCACGAAGGCGGCCATGCCCTCTACGATACCGGCAGTGCTGATGACCTTGCCTACACCGTGTTGGACGGCGGCGTTTCCATGGGCATCCACGAAAGCCAGAGCCGCTTTTATGAAAATCTGCTGGGGCGCAGCCGTGCCTTCATCTGGCATATTTTCCCCGTGATGCAGAGCCTCTTCCCCTTACAGATGCAGGGCGTGGGCGCAGAGGATATTTACCGGGCGGTGAATAAGGTGCAGCCCTCCCTCATCCGCACGGAAGCCGACGAAGTGACCTATTCACTCCACGTGATGATTCGCTATGAACTGGAAAAGAAAGTGATGCGTGGAAAACTTTCCGTGCATGATTTACCCAAGGAATGGAATCGGCTGTATAAAGAATACCTGGGCGTCACGGTGCCGGATGATACCCACGGCGTATTGCAGGACTGCCACTGGAGTCAGGGTTCCATTGGCTATTTCCCCTCCTATGCCCTGGGCAGTGCCTACGGCGTGCAGCTGCTGAACAAAATGAAGGAAACCGTAGATGTGGACACCTGCCTCAAGGAAGGCAAATTCGAGCCCATCAACGCATGGAACCGCCAGCATATCTGGCAGCACGGCTGCCTCTACTCCCCCAAGGAAATCTTGGAAAAGGCACTGGACGGCCCCTTTGACCCGGCCGCCTATACCGATTACCTGGAAAAGAAATATAAGGAACTGTATAACCTGTAAAAAACATAACCGCCGTTTCTGCGGCGGTTTTTCAAACGGAGCGATGCAACATGGAACCCCGGAAATTAGCCATTTTTGATTTTGACGGCACCCTCATCAAAGGGGACAGTATCGTCAGCTACATCCTCTTTGCAAAAGCAAAAAAAGCCATGACCCTTCGCCATTTCCTCGGCATTATCGCGCATCTGCCCCTGTGGGGCTTTCGCCGCATGACGGATGCCCAATTCAAGTCCTACGCCCTGCAGTTCCTCGCCACCCTTTCCCCGGAAAAGAGGGCTGCGCTGGATGGAGCGTTTGTGAAGGAAATCCTGCTGCCAAGCATTTATCCCAAGGGAAAGGCCGTGCTGGATGCCCGGAAAAAGGAAGGGTACTTGGTTCTGCTTCTTTCCGCTTCCACGGAAAATTATATGCAGTATGTGGCAAACGTCCTGGAAGCGGACGGGCTCATTTGCACAAAGCTCAATGAAAAGGCGGAGGTTATGCTCAACTGCAAAGGAGAAAATAAGCCGCTGCTTTTGATGGAATATCTGAAAGCAAATGATGTCAAAGCAGATTTTGACGCCTCCTGCGCCTTCGGGGATTCCAAAAGCGATTTGCCCATTTTGGAACTGGTGGGCAATCCCATGATTGTGAACGGTAACCGCAAATTAAAAAAAGCCGCTCCCCATCTGCCCCAGGTAAACTGGCAGTAAAATGCAATTTCCCCTTGCAATCATCCCTCGCCCGTGATACCATTTCCATACATAAACACAAGGAGGTCTCTTTCATGAAACGCTTTTTCTCTGCCCTGATGGTCGCCATCCTTTGCCTGCCCCTGTGCCCCCTGTCCGCTCTGGCCGCTGGGGAAGCCGGCACCGTCCTGACGGATTATACCCCCCTTTATACCCTCACGGAAAAGCACGGCTTTAAGATGGGCGGCTGCTTCTCCTATAATCAGCTGAACGACCAGAAATATCTGGACTTCATGAAGCAGCATTTCAATTCCATTACCTGCACCAACGAAACCAAGGCCTATTCCCTGCTGAACCAGACCCTCAGCAAGCTCAGCGATGACGGCACCCCCGGCATGATCTATGTTCAGGCCGATAAAATGGTGCAGTGGGCGCAGGATAACGGGCTGAAAGTGCGTGGGCATGTGCTGGTGTGGGACGCCTATATGAACGATTGGTTCTTCAGGGAAGATTACGACAGCAATAAGCCCTATGCCGACAAGGAAACCATGCGTGCCCGGGTCAAATCCTATATCGAGCAGGTCATCACCCACTTTGAAGAAAAGTTCCCCGGCGTTATCTATTGCTGGGACGTGGTGAACGAAGCCATCGGCGATAATATGTCCGAAAGCGATTATTCCGACGCCCGGCATCTGCGCACCGTGCGCAGCGGCGTGGATAACCTGTTCAAGACCCATGTGGGCGACGATTACGTGGAATACGCTTTCCTCTGCGCCAAGGATACCGTGGAAAAACTGGGCTCGGATATTAAGCTGTTCTATAACGACTATAACATGTTCTATCGGGACAAGCAGACCGCTGCTTTGGCCCTGATTGATTCTATCAATTCCTATGCCAAGGACGAAAACGGCAATTACCGCCAGCTCATCGACGGTCTGGGCATGCAGGGCTACATCGGCGGCTATGGCAGCCAGAACGGCTGTCTGGACAAGAACCATCCCCTAATGATCAAAAACGCCATCCGTGCCTTTGCCGCCAAGGGCGTGGAAGTGCAGATCACAGAAATGGCCGTGCGCAATTTCGACGCCTCCGAAGCCACCGTCCAACGCCACGCCGAATTCTATGCGGAGCTGTTCAAGGTGTTCAAGGAAGTGAACAGCGGCGACGAAAAGCCGCTCACCTGCGTGGCCGTCTGGGGTGTTTCCGACAACCCCAATGCCTCCGGCTATACTTACAGCATGAACGGCACCCACAGCGGCTTGATTACCGAAAACTACGAAATCAAAACTTCCTTCCATCTGGTGCATGAGGAAATGAGCAAATAACCGCTCGAAGGAAATGAATTTATTGGAATTTCGTTTTTTCGCACGGAAAAAAGAAAATGTAAAGTAATATTGCCGCAGGCATAATGAAAATAAAAAACGGCGTTGGTCGGAAACAAGTTTCCCCACCGCCGTTTTCTTGTTTTTCCGTCTGCTTTCGCATTCGGTGGCGGCGTTCCGCCGCCATGCCTGTGGTATGGCCTTTTTTGTGCCAATCTATAGGATGTGGTATAATAAATGAAAAACACAAGAATTTTCAGAGCTACTACATGGAACCGTGAGGGGATCCGTCCCTTGACCCGGTAGCGGATCAATGCCCCTGCCTCGTTCCGTCATTTACAGCTCTTTCACAAACCGTATAGCGTCGTCAAAGCTGCCGCGGGGAATGCCTGTGATATCCACCTTATCCCCATTCAGCAGGCAATCTTCAATCAAAAACACCTGCATGCCGCACTGCATAGCTGCCACGTCTTCCACCGCATCATTGCCGATCATCAGGCAGTCTTCGCCCCGGAGCCCCATTGCATCCAATATATCCCGATAATAAGCCGGGTTGGGCTTGCAGAACCGGGCGTTTTCATAGGTGGTGTACAGCTCAAAATCCTCTTTTTTCAGGCCTGCCCATTGGATGCGCTGGCTGGTGGCGATATCCGGAAAGATGGGATTGGTGGCAAGGGCGGTGCGCAGCCCCTTTTCCTTCACTGCCATAACCAGCTCTGCCGCTTTTTCCGTATAGCCGCAGGCACCCTTCGCCTGCACGAAATCCGTGCGGTAAAAGGCCTCGAAAAGCGGCTCGTCCTTCCGTGCTTCCTCCCCAAACAGGGACGCAAAATAATCCCAGAACGCCGCTTCGTTGGACTTTGTGCCGTCGTTTTTCACCATCACACGGGTGCCCTGCCAGATGGCGGCAATCAGCTTATCCGCTTCATAGCCGTGGGGAGCCAGCTTCTTCGCCAGTGCGCCGAAATAAAGTTTCACAAACCCATCCTGATCCATGGGGAGCAATGTGCCGTCCAAATCAAATAATACCGCTTTAGTCGCCATAAAAACCTCCAAATGCAAAATACCCTCGTATCATACCATATTTCCCCGCCGCTTTTCAATCCTTCCCTTGACGGAAATGCACAATGGCACTATACTGAAGAAAAACGGCAAAAAGGAGATATACATTATGGCAAAGAAGGTTGGCACCCTCATCAAAGAAGCCCGTACCGCCGCCGGCTTCACCCAGGCAGAGCTTGCCAGGAAAGTTACCGGCATCACCGCCGCCGATATCAGCAAAGCCGAACGGGGCGAAACGGAGCTTTCCGAAACCGTGCTGAAAAAAATCGCCAAGGCCTGCGGCGTTACCCAAGCTTCCCTCCTGAACGCTGCCAAGGGCACCGCTGAAAAGAAAACCACCACAGCCAAAAAGACCACCGCTGCCAAGAAAACCACCGCCGCCAAAACCACTTCCACGGCAAAGAAAACTTCCATGCAGCTCTCTGCCGATGAAAAGAAACTGGTGGAGCTCTATCGCAACGCCTCCGCCGAGGATAAAAAAGAAGCAGTCAAAGCCCTCAAGGGCGAAGACGACCCCGATATCCTGTCCGTGCTGGGCGACTTGCTTGGCGGTATTCTCAAGTAAGTTTTCTTTCAAAGGTTTCACCCCTGTGACCCCACCGGGGAGATTCTCCCTTAAACCCCTTCCTGCGAAACGGGTATTTTTTCATACAAGCATTGTGCCGCTGAAACTTAACGCGGCACCACTTTCCGGGCCGGGCGGCTGAAAGCCGCCTTGCCGGATGCAAGGCATCCGGTGAAAACACACGAAAACTCCCGGAGAAAACTCGTTTTCTACCGGGACGTTTTTGCGTTTTCTCTCTGCCCGGAAAGCAAATATCGTATTTTGCTTCAGGCGGAAAAACATCTGAATCCCCAACTCTCCCCCTTCGCCTGCCGAGTCCAGAGGCGAAGCCTTTGGCGCAGGGTTCGGGGCTGCGCAAGCCCCGAAAACACCCCGAAAACACGCAAAAACGCCACAAAAAAAGCCGCCCTACGGTCAGTTCTTGCTGACATGAGGCGGCTGATTTATTTTGCTTTAGTCGTCCAGCCCGGTGAGCACCTTGCGGATGGCACCATCCAGCCAGTTGCCTTCAAAGAGTTCGATGAGCCCGGCATCGCAGGCAGCAGCCAGCTTGAGGTTAATGGGCAGCTTGGCCAGCACTTCGGTGCCGAAGCGTTCCGCCGTTTCCTGCACATGGCTTTCGCCGAAGACTTCCACCTGCTTGCCGCAATCGGGGCAGAGGGCATAGCTCATGTTTTCCACAAGGCCAAGGACCTTGATATCCATCATATTCGCCATGTTCATGGCCTTTTCCACGATCATGCCCACCAGAGCCTGGGGGGAAGTGACCACGATGGTTTCGTCCACGGGCACGGACTGGAACACGGTAAGGGGCACATCGCCGGTTCCGGGAGGCATATCAATAAACATCACATCAATATCGCCCCAGAGCACGTCCGTCCAGAACTGCTTGACAGTACCGGCGATGACGGGGCCGCGCCAAACGACGGGGGCATTATCTTCTTCCAGAAGGAGATTGACGCTCATCATTTTGATGCCGGTGCGGCTTTCCACGGGCAGGATGCCTTCATCATTGCCCATGGCCTTTTCCTTGATACCAAAAGCCTTGGGAATGGACGGGCCTGTGATATCGGCGTCCAGAATGGCGGTTTTATAGCCGGCACGGCTGGCAAGCACGGCAAGCAAACTGGTGACGAGGCTCTTGCCAACGCCGCCCTTGCCGCTCATCACAGCAACGACCTTTTTGATGTTGGATAAACGATGGGGCTTTTCAATGAGGCTCTGCTGTTCACGGCTGGAGCAATTGGCCGTGCAGGTGGAGCAATCGTGGGTGCATTCGCTCATAGCTTGTTTCGCTTCCTTTCCTTGATAACCAAAGATTGTATTTCGGCATAAAAGGCGTTTTCCCTGCCGGGAAAAAATATTTTAATAAGTGCCCTCGGTGCTCATGGTGACGTCCTTTTCTTCCTTATGCCGGGACGTTTTGCACTTTTCCATCAAAAGCTCATAGAACTTCTGTTCGTCAATGGGCAGAGAAACCTCTTTGTTTTCCCACGCAGACAGGTGCATGGCATTGGAGAGCATAAGCCCCCGGATGCCTTCCCTTCCGTCTGCCACCAGCTTCTCTCCCCGAAGGATATTGGCGGCAAATTTGTTCAGCACCTCCGGATGCTGCTCGTTCCGGCCATCGGTTTCCACCTTGATTTCTTCCTTATCCGGGGTTTTGAAGCCTTCCTTGCAGGTGAAGCACCATTCACGCTCGTCAGTAAGAAGCTTTGTAAAGGTAAGGCCGCTGTAATCGCACACAAGCTTGCCCTTGGTGCCGCTCACTTCCAGCCGGTTGGTGCCGGGGGCATCGCCGGTTGTGGTGACAAAGACGCCGGTTGCGCCGTTCTCAAATTCCAGATAGGCGGTCACATCGTCTTCCACTTCGATATCGTGCCATTTGCCTTCCTGCATCTTGGCATGCACCTTCACGGGCAAGCCGCACAGCCACTGCAAAAGATCCAGCTGATGGGGGCACTGGTTCAGCAGCACGCCGCCGCCTTCCCCGGCCCAAGTGGCACGCCATGCGCCGGAATCATAATAAAACTGGGTGCGATACCAATCGGTAATCAGCCAGCTCATGCGCTTCATTTCGCCAATTTCGCCGTTATCGATCATTTCTTTCATCTTGCGATAAACGCAGTTGGTGCGCTGATTGAACATCATGCCAAAGGTAAGCTCCGGATGCTTATCCGCTTCTTCAATCATTTCCCGAACCTGCAAAGTGTATACCCCGGCAGGCTTTTCGCACATCACATGCAGGCCGTTTTGAAAGGCAGCCTTGGCCAGCACCGGGTGCTGATAATGGGGCGTGGCAATGAGCACGGCGTCGCACACCTTGGCCGCAATCAGGTCCGCACCTTCTGTAAAAATCTTGGCCGCGGGCAGCACTTCCTTCGCCCAGTCCCGGCGGGAAGCACGGCGATCTGCCACCGCCACAATTTCAATTTCCGGGCACTTGCCCTGCAAAATATTGTTCACATGTCCGCTGCCCATACCGCCGCAGCCAACTACACCCAGCCGCACCTTGCTCATAATTCTTTCCTCCCCTGATCGTACATCGTCAACATGGTTTCAATGGTCGTTGCCACATTTTTCAGATCATTTTTGAAGGGCTTTCCTTCCGCCATACACCGATAATAATCCGCAATGCAGGCATAATGGCCGCTGCCCCAATAGCTTTTCCCAACAGGCGTGGGCATTTCAAAACGCTGCTTTGAAACGCTGCCGTCTTTTTTAATTTCCAGCGTATCTTCCTCCATGCGCAGACAGCCCTTTTCCGTCACGACTTCCACCAGCACCGGGGCATTGCCGCTGAACGCATTGGACACATAGAAAATACCCCTTCTGCCTGCGCTTTCCAGATAGGCTTCCACCGTGTCTTCCACTTCGATGACGCCCTGCAGGCGGCGGTTGGCCATATGGCAGGAAACTTGATCCGGCTTGCCAAGGAACAAAAGCATCAGATCCAGCGTGTGGACGGCCTGATTGATCAGCGCACCGCCGCCTTCCGTGGCCCATTTGCCTCGCCAATCGCCGGAAACATAATAATCTGCGCCCCTGTCCCAATTGACGATGCCCCGAACGCCTTTCACTTCGCCCATTTCGCCGGAAGCAATCATGCTTAACGCCTTTTCCACCGGCGGATTATAGCGGTTCTGCACGCATACGCCGATGCGCACCTTCTCCGCCGCCTTTTGCAGCGTCTCCCATTCCTGCCACGAAATTACCGGCGGCTTTTCCGTAAACACCTGCACGCCCATTTCCGCCGCTTTCACTGCCATGGGGGTATGCAGGTAATGGGGCGTGCAAAGATGCACGGCGTCCGGCTTTTCCGCTTTCAAAAGGGTTTCGTAATCGGTGTAGGGGGTGCAATGGAATTTCTCGGCATAGGCTTTCGCCTTTTCAGGCACAATATCGCAGCAGCCGGAAAGCGTCACCCCTTCCAAGGCCGCCAGCACAGCCCCATGCACCTGGGCAATGCCGCCGCAGCCGATCACACACACCTTAAACATTTATTTCTTTCCTCCGTTCATCAGGCTCTTCACATAATCAAGGCTGCTTTTCAGGCAGTCAAAGGGCGATGCGCCGTAGCAATCGTCCTGCTCGACCAGTGCGTATTCCGTCACTCCGTTATTGTTCAGCGTGTCGATAATCGCCCCAAAGTTCATATTGCCGCTGCCCACTGCTGCCATTTTCGCCGTAAAGCCGTCGGGAATCAAATCCTTCAGATGCACGCAGGGCAGGCGGTCTCCATGCCTCTTCAGCCAATCGTTCACATCCACCCCGGCAAACTGCATCCAATAGGTGTCTGCGGTGATGCCCATGATTTCTGCCGGAAATCTCTCCAGCATCACGTCCATCATCACCCGGCCGTCTTGCAGCCTGCCAAACTCCAAGGCATGATTGTGATACATAAACAGCATCCCCTCATCACGAAGCTTTTGCAGGGGCTTTTCAAAATCCAAAAAGAAATCGTCAAACATATCTTTCGTGCGATATCTTTCGCTCATCATGCCAAGCCCCACATAGCGGCAGCCATACAGCTGATGCTCCGCAATCAGCCCGTCCACATCGTTTAGAAAACGGTGTTCGGGGTTATGGGTCAATACGATCGAAAGGCCATTTGCATCGCAAAGAGCCTTCACCCTTTCCGGGGCGATGTTTCCGATGCCGGAAACCTGCACTTCTTCATATCCCATCCCGGCAATCTTTTCCAGCGTCCGTCCCAAGTCCTTTTCGTTTTGAGCAAACATCCGCACCGTATACAGCTGCGCACCGATTTTCATCTGTTATCACACTCCCGTTATGTCCATTGTACCCCCTTTTTTAAAGCATAGCAAGGAAGAAAACGGATTTTTCTTTGTCATTTTGCATTTTTGTGCTATAATCGGGAACGGTACCGATTATGCACCGTATGGAGGGATGAATTTATGGCAGATATCGTGGTCATCGGCGCAGGCCATGCAGGCTGTGAAGCTGCGCTTTGCTGTGCCCGGATGGGCATGGATACCGTGCTGCTCACCATGAATCTGGAATCGGTGGCACTGATGCCCTGCAATCCCTCCATCGGCGGCACAGGCAAGGGCCATCTGGTGCGTGAAGTGGATGCCTTGGGCGGCGAAATGGGCTTGGCTTCCGATAAAGTGACGCTGCAAAGCCGCATGCTCAATTTAGGCAAAGGCCCGGCGGTGCATTCCCTGCGTGCCCAGGCGGATAAGCGGCGGTATCATTTGAACATGCTGAATACCCTCTTCAATCAGGAAAATTTAACCCTCCGCCAAGGGGAAGCCGCACAGATTGTGGTGAAAGGCGGCGTAGTGACGGGGGTCAAAACCCTCTCCGGCGATGTGATTGCCTGCCGGGCGGCCGTTGTCTGCACCGGCGTATACTTAAAAAGCCGCATCATCATCGGCGAAGCGGAATGGGAGGCCGGCCCCCAAGGCCTGATGCCGGCAGGCTCCCTTTCCCAGTCCATTATGGATCTGGGCTTTGAAATCCGCCGCTTCAAAACGGGGACCCCGGCCCGTGTTGCCGCCAATTCCATTGACTTTGAAAAAATGACGCCCCAGCCCGGAGACGAGCCCCCTGTGCCCTTCTCCTTTATGACGGATGAACCCATTCAGAATAAAATCAACTGCTACCTCACCTGGACCAACGAAAAAACTCACGAAATCATCAGACAGAATCTCCATCGTGCCCCCATGTTTACCGGCTCCATTACCGGCGTGGGTGCCCGGTATTGCCCCTCCATTGAAACCAAAATCGTCCGCTTTGCGGATAAGGACAGGCATCAAATTTTTCTGGAACCGGAAGGGGATGGCTACCCCGAATGGTATGTGCAGGGCATGTCCACCAGCATGCCGGAAGATGTGCAGTGGGAGATGTACCGCACCATCCCCGGCCTTGAAAAATGCCAAATCACCCGCCTTGCCTACGCCATTGAATACGACTGTATCGACCCCATGACCCTCACCCCCTACCTCGGTGCCAAGCATATCCCTGGGCTGTATCTGGCCGGGCAAGTAAACGGCACCTCCGGCTATGAGGAGGCCGCCGCCCAAGGCATCTATGCCGGCATCAATGCGGTGCTTTACTGCAAGGAAAAAGAGCCCTTCCTTTTAACGAGGGATCAGGCTTACATCGGCGTGATGGTGGACGATCTCACCACCAAAGGCACCGACGAACCCTACCGCATGATGACCAGCCGGGCAGAGCATCGCCTGTATCTGCGGCAAGATAACGCCGACCTTCGCCTCACCGAGCGTTCCCATAAATTAGGCCTTGCAACAGACGAGCGTATGCGCCGCACCGAAAAAAAGGCCGCCGATACCAAAGAGCTCATCAAACGGTTGGAAGATAACGGCATGGCCAAGGAGCTGAAACGCCCGGAAGCCAAAGTGGAAATCCCTGCCGAATGGGGCTTTGACCGGGAAAGCATGGAGCAAGCCCGCATCCAGATCAAATACGAAGGCTATCTGCAGCGTGAAATGGCGCAGATCAAGGCTGCCCGTGCCATGGAAGAAGCTCTGCTGCCCCCGGATATCGACTACGAAACCCTCTCTTCCCTCCGGCTGGAAGCCCGGCAGAAGCTGAACGCCGCCCGTCCCTTGTCCCTTGGGCAGGCCAGCCGCATCCCCGGCGTTTCCCCGGCAGATATCGCTGTGCTCACCGTCTGGCTCAAGCGGCTCCACAGCTGATTCAGGACGAGGCAGAGAGGTTTCGGATCACTGTCCCTGCCCAGGGTTCGGGGGTGGAGCCTCCGTGTTCCCAGAATAATAACGCAAATCAAAATGCCGGACGGTATTGAAACCCTCCGGCATTTTTTTACTTCTTTTTCTTCTTTTTCCGCTTGGGGGGACGCTTGCTGCAAAGAAGCAGGGCATGCAGCCCCGGCAGCATGGAAAGCAGCACCGCAATCACCGCAAAGCCGATGTAGCAGCCCATTTTCAATGCTTCCGCTGCGTCATTTTCCACCAGCAGCGGCACCAGCACCCCGTTCAGCACGTCATACTGCCGCCACGCAAGCAATGCCGTCAACACCGGCAGCAAAATCAATAACGCCCAGCCAACAACCTTTCCAAACCCCTGCATACATTTTGCAGGCGGTGGCGGCGGCATCTGGCGCACCTGATTGGGGTTTGGCTCCTGATATCGGGTCAGGGGTGCGGTAGCCCCGGGGGCAGATACTTGCGGCGGACGGGCGTTCAACGCCGTGGGGGCAGAGCCGAAACGCCCGGCTGACCGGGTAGCACCGCACTGGTCGCAGGAAGTATAGCCGTCCTTGTTTTCCGCATGGCAGTGGTTGCAAATCCACATAAGTTCTCGCATCCTTTGCAAATGGTGTTCTATCCAAGATAACGATGGGAAAAGGGATTTTCTTCCCGTTTCTGCATCAATCGCCGAAAGAAATGCCCATATCCCTTGCCACGTCAATCATCTGATAATCCTTGGGCACGGGCTTGGCCACACCTGCAATCTCGTTCAGCTTGTTGTGAATGATATTGTTGCCCGACAAAGCCACCGTCACACCATATTCGCCCTTTTCAATCAGCTGAGCAGCGTGCACGCCGAACTGGGTGGCCAGCACTCGGTCATAGGCAGAGGGCGAGCCGCCACGCTGAATATGGCCGGGAATGACAGAACGGGCTTCCACACCCACCAGCTCGGAAAGCTCCTTGGCCACCCGGTTGGCAATGCCGTTGAACCCGGTTTCCAAACGGAAGGCTTCCCGCTCCTTCTTTTTCATCTTGGCTTCCTTCTTGCTCATGGCCCCTTCGGCTACCGCCAGAATGGAGAAGGCTTTCTTGCTCTTGGCACGGGCTTCCACAACCTTTGCCACTTCCTTGATGTCATAGGGAATTTCCGGCAACAGCACCACGTCCGCCCCGCCGGCCAGGCCGGAATACAGCGTCAGCCACCCGGCCTTGTTGCCCATGATTTCAATCACCATGCAGCGGCCATGGGAAGCGGCAGTGGTGTGGATGCGGTCAATCACGTCGGTGGCAATGTCCACAGCGGTGTGGAAACCGAAAGTGAAGTCCGTGCCGAAAATATCGTTGTCAATGGTCTTGGGCAGGCCAATCACGTTCAGGCCTTCCTCGGAAAGCAGGTTGGCCGTCTTGTGGGTGCCGTTGCCGCCCAGGGTGACCAGGCAGTCCAGCTTCATTTTCTCATAGTTTTCCTTCATGGCCTTGACCTTGTCCACATTGTCTTCCTCAATCACGCGCATGTTGCGGAAGGGCGTCCGGGCGGTGCCTAAAATGGTGCCGCCAAGGGTCAGGATACCGGAAAACTGGCTGCGCTTCATTTCCTGCCATTCGCCTTCGATCAGGCCGCGATAACCATCGGAAATGCCTATGATTTCCGCATCAAACATCTCATAAGCCGCTCGAGCAACACCACGGATGGCCGCATTCAGGCCGGGGCAATCGCCGCCGCTGGTCAGGATACCGATTCTGCGTTTCATATGATTAGCTCCTTTCTTTTTGCGGATGGGGTGCGAGAGAAGGGATTTTGCGTCAAAATCCCCTCTCTCGCGCTCTCACCCAAAACCAATTTGGAAAATATCTTGATGCTTTCACAGAAGCATTATGCCCATGAACAAATTAAGCTCCTCTTGCCCCACCGGCACACAATATATTTTTGCTCCTTGTGTTCTTTCCGGAGCCGTTTCTTTGGGAGGGTGCGGGAGGGAATTTCTTTTCAAAAGAAATTCCCTCCCGCAAATTCCCCAAAAAACTATTTCTTCAACCCCAAAATCCCCAGTAACGTCCGGCTGATTTTGCGGCCCATTTCACGCCCGGCGGCGGTGGTGGCAGATTGGGCAAAGGAGTCCAATAGCTGCTCCGCTCTGGTCATTTCGCTGCGCTTCTTGGCCGGCTTTTTCTCTTTTTTGGGTTTCGCCGCAACGGGCACAGCATCCTGCACGGCAGGGTAATTGTACTGATAAGCGGCGGACCGGGCCACACTGTTTTGCGGCAGCGGCTTTGCCTGTAAAACAGGGGCCTGCATCTGCTGCAATTGCGCTTCTTCATACTTGCCCGTTTCGGGGTTGTATACCCTGAAGCTCATGGGCTGATAAACGGGCTGCACGCTTTCCGGCTGGGCCATTTCCACGGGAACAGGGGTCAGAACCTGCGTTTCCACAGCCCCGGCACCGTTAAAAACAGCAGACAAAAGCTCGTACGCACTTTCCCTGTCCACGGTCTTGTCGTATTTTTCGCCGACGGGGTCGGTTTCCAGATATGTTTTACGCAGGGAGTCGGAAATGGCACCGATAGACCCTTGGGGCGGCAGGATGGTGGCACGCTGCACCACGGACGGGCTGCCGTCCTCCTGCAGGAAGGAAAGCAACGCTTCGCCGGTTTTCAGCTCCGTCAGACAGCTTTCAGTGTCAAAATTCGGGTTTTCCCGGAAGGTCTGCGCAACAGAGCGCACCACCTTCAACTCCGCCGGTGTAAAGGCACGCAGCGCATGCTGCACCCGGCCGGAAAGCTGGGACAAAACGGAAGAGGGCACGTCTACCGGGTTCTGGGTGACAAAATAAACACCCACGCCCTTGGAGCGGATCAGGCGAATCACCTGCTCAATATGCTCCATCAGCGTTTTGCTGCAATCGTCAAACAAAAGATGCGCTTCGTCAAAAAAGAAAACCATCCGGGGCAACGCCTTGTCCCCCTGCTCCGGAAGCACTTCGTACAGCTCGCCCAACAGCCACAGCAGGAACGTGGAATACATGGCCGGCTTTCGGAACAATTTCTCGGCAGAGAGGATGTTCACCATCCCCATGCCTTCATCATCCTTTGTAAACCAATCCTGAATGTTCAAGGCAGGCTCCCCAAAGAAAATATCGCCGCCCTGATCCTCCAAAATGGCAATGGCACGCTGAATGGCCCCCACGGTGGACTTGGCTACGTTGCCGTAATCCAGCGTGTATCGCCCGGCATTTTCCCCCACATAGGCCAGCATGGCTTTCACGTCTTTCAGGTCAAGGAGCAGCATGTTTTCATCATCTGCAATATTGAAAATGATGTGCAAAACC
Organism: Clostridia bacterium; assembly: GCA_045590215.1. GTDB lineage: Bacteria > Bacillota > Clostridia > Christensenellales > Aristaeellaceae > RUG563. The sequence continues at coordinate 55,422 of JAZNQO010000028.1, forward strand.
CCGGTCTGGGTTTCGTTGAGACCCAGCATCCGGGCAAGGAGCAAAGGCCCCATTTCGCTGACAGTGGTGCGGATGGGATGCCCCTTTTCGCCATACACATCCCAGAACGTTACCGGGAACGCCCGGAAAGAAAAATCCTGAATACCGCAAGCTGCCAAACGCTCTTCGATTTTCTTGTTCATTTCGCCAGGCTTGCAAAGGCCGGCCAGATCGCCCTTCACATCCGCCATAAAAACCGGCACGCCCAGCTGGGAAAAGCCCTCGGCCAGCACCTGCAGCGTCACCGTCTTGCCCGTGCCGGTAGCCCCGGCAATGAGCCCGTGACGATTGGCCATGGCAGGCAAAAGCGATACCGCCCCTTCGTTTGAGGTGCCCACCCAGATATGATTGTTCAGCAGCATAATTTTTCCCCTTTCAGCCTTTGGGATAAAGCAGCGCAACCGCATGGGCACTGATGCCCTTGCCTTCGCCCTCAAAGCCCAGATGCTCGGTGGTGGTGGCTTTATAATTGATTTGTTCCGGCGATACGCCCATGGCACGGGCGGTGTTTGCCGCCATTTGCTCAATGTAAGGGGCAAGTTTCGGTGCCTGCGCCGCAATGGTCACATCCGCATTGCCCACTTCCAAGCCCTTTTCCCGAATCTTTTCCATGGCCTTTTCCAATAAAAGCAGGGAAGAGATGCCCTTGTAGGCTGCATCATTGTCCGGGAATAATTTGCCGATGTTGGGCAGCTTTGCTGCCCCAAGGAGAGCGTCTGTCAAAGCGTGCAGAGCCACATCCGCATCGCTGTGCCCAAGCAGCCCCTCTTCATAGGGAATCTCCACACCCCCCAGCACCAGCTTTCTTCCTTCCTGCAATTGGTGCACATCATAGCCATGGCCAATCCGGGGCAAAGCCTTCTGCATTTTCATATCCTCCGGCGATGTCAGCTTGATATTGTCATAATGCCCTTCCACCAGATATACGGGAAAGCCGCTTGCTTCCATAAGCGCAGCATCATCGGTATACCGGCCGGCGGCCTTTTCATGAGCCAGCAGCATATCTTTCACATAAAACCCCTGGGGCGTCTGCATATGGTAAAGGCTTTCCCGGTTCAGGGTGCGGATCACTTTGCCGTTTTTCTCCGCTTCTTTGATGGTGTCCCGTGCTTTTACGGCGGCCACGCCGCTGCCCTTTTCCCGGACACTCTGTATCACATTTTCAATCACATCCCGGCGGATGAACGGCCGGGCGCCGTCATGAATGAGGGCAATATCGCAATCCCCCGGCAACGCTTTCAGGCCGCACAGGGCGGAGGCCTGCCTGTCAAAGCCGCCTTTTACAATGGCATGCACGGAAAGAGATGCTTCCTGCAAGGCCTCTTCAAACGCCTTTTCTTCCCCTTCCTTCACCACCAGCACAGCCCCGTCCACCGCCTGCAAAAAGGTGCGCAGCCCTTTCACAACCGCCCTTTCGCCTTCCACCTTCAGCAGCGTTTTATTGATGGGTGCACCCATCCTCGTTCCGCTGCCGCCGCAGAGAATCACGGCATATACGCTCATGTTTCTTCCTCCGTCAAAAGCCGGATGGCCGCCGCATAAAAGCCAGATGCCTTTTGCGGCCATTTTTCCGCAATCTGCGCCGCCGTTTCATAGGTAGGCAAAGAAAGGGTGAACTGCATCAGCGGCATCTCCTTTTCCTGTACACCAAGGCTCACCACATAATCCCCCTGATCCTTCTTTCGGATCTGGCAGGGATATTGCTCCTGCAGGCGGAAGGCTTCCTTCCATGCTTCGCCTTTTTCTTCGATATAGCTGCGGATGCTGCCCGGCACCCGGTTTTTAAAAAGGGTCAAGGCTTCCTCCCCAGCCGGGGTGATGGTATACAGGAAATTTTCGCCCTTTCTTTCCCGCATGGCCTGCCCGTTGGCGCAAAGGTCGTTCAGGGCAAACATCATATCGAAATAATTGATTTCGTTATAATCAAACAAAAATTGCTGCAGCTGTACCCCGGTGCAAGGAGCCATGCAGCGAACCGTATACAAAACAATCAGCCGTATTTCTTCTTCCGGGGAACGGCGCGGAGGATGCAAACTCATGAAAACCTCCAGAACAAAAAATCTATATCTTATATAAAATTCGGAAAAAATGACAAAAATCCTGCCTGCCGCCTCCAAAAAGGTGCAATTTTATCAGAAGCATTTATCTTCCCTGCTTCCCCCGCTTCTCTTGACCGAAAAGGGCTTTGGGCGTATACTGCCTTTGGAAAGGATGATGTGTATGCCCTATCGCCCGGCCAGAGAAACGGATGCGCCGCAGCTGGCGGAAATTTATGCCCCCTATGTGGAAAACACCGCCATTACATTTGCCACAGAGCCTTTGCAGCCGGTGGATTTTCTCCACAAAATCCACGCCCCCTATCCCTTCCTTGTGTATGAGGAAGAAGGCCGCATTTGCGGCTTTGCCTATGCTTCCGCGCTTCGGGAGAAGGCGGCCTATCGCTGGGCGGTGGAATTGAGCATTTATCTGTCCCCGGATGCTCAGGGAAAAGGCCTTGGCAAGGGGCTGATGGAGCGGCTTTTGCGGCTTTTGAAGATGCAAAAATTCCAAAGTGCCTATTCCTGCATCACCCTGCCCAATGAAAAAAGCATGGGGCTGCACGGGCGGTTTGGTTTCCGGGAAGTGGGGCGGTTTGAAAAATCCGGCTATAAATTGGGCGCATGGCGGGATGTGGCATGGCTCTTTCTGCCGCTTGGCGATTTCCCGGATGCACCGGATGAACCCCTTCCCTTTCAGCAATTGGATGAGCAAATTATACAGCAAATCATGCAATAAAAAAGCAGGAGTTTTCGCTCCTGCTTTTCTTTTATGCCGTTTTCTCTGCCCCTTGCAACTTCTTTTTTGCTTCCCGCTTCTGCGTCCATTCCCGCACAAGAGCATAAAGCGCAGATGCAAGCGGCACGCCGATCAGCATCCCGAACGGCCCGGCCAGGCCGCCGCCGACAGTCACTGCCGCCAATACCCAGATGGCCGGCAGCTTAATCTTATTCCCCACCACACGGGGATAAATCAGATTTCCCTCCAGCTGCTGCAGAACAATCAGGAACACAAGGAAAATCAACGCCTTCACGGGATCCACAATCAGAATCATAAACGCCCCTACAACGGCGGAGAAATAGGCACCAACGATGGGGATCAGGGCGCAAACGCCCACCAGAATGCTGATCATCAATACATTGGGCAGCCCCAGTATCAGCATGCCCAGGGCACACAACGACCCCAGTATGGCCGCTTCCGTCACCTGCCCTACAATAAACGATTGGAAAGAAAAGTTCATTATTTGACCCACATGAATGGCCTTTTCCGCCCAGCCCCTGGGCAGCCATACGTGCATCAGCCGCTTCAGCTGGCGAATGAGCGTGGCCTTGCATGCCAGCATATACACCGCAAAAATCACGCCAAACACCAAATCAATCACGCTGCCGGCTGCCGCCCCAAAGATATTGGCCGCCCCAGAAAGCAGCTTGCCGCTGCTGTTCTTCACCCATTCATCAATGGTCTGGCGCACCTGCGTCCAGTTAATATCGAAATGGGAGAAGAAGTTTTCCTGCCCGGCATCCGCCGCCGCCAGCATATCAATCACCTTTTTCGCCGTATCCACCAAAAAGCTGCCTGCATGCACCAGTTCGGGAATGACCAGCGTAATCACGCCGAACACCACCACCAGCACCACCGCCAAGGCCAGCACCAGGGCCAGCGGCCGCCGCAGCTTCTGCAAGGCAGGCTTTTTCGCCCTGGGAAACAGCCGCTTTTCCAGAGCCGTCATGGGCACATTAATAATCACCGCCAGAATAAGCCCCAGCACCAACGGATATATCAATTTTATCACAGCGTTAATACCGTTTCCCACAGCCGCCAGATTATTTAATACTAAAAAAATCACACAGCAGGCCGCAAAAACACCGATAATCCATTTGGCCAGCTGCTTTCTTTTGTCTTTATCGTCAATAAACATTTCGTTTCTCCTTTCGGACGTCACTCCGCCCGTTTTATTATTCCCAATTTTATGCCGCTTGTCAACCTCACACCACAAATTTGCCACAAAACCATTTTGATAAACATAAATCCGGACACAAACAGCCGCTTTGTGTCCGGAGAAGATATTGTTTCATTCCTGTCAGTAAAGCGTGGGGGTCACGTCTCCACGCCAGCTTATTTCCAGCAGGGCGCAATGGCCGTCCATGGCACTGCCGGGGTTGAGAAGCAGGATGCCATTCCTTTCCTCGCATCGCTGCACATGGGTGTGGCCGTAAAGAGCTGTCCGAACTTTATGTTCCATGGCCAGCAAAAGCAAGCTGTCCAGGCTCTGCTTCACCCCCTGTATATGCCCGTGGGTGAGCAGCATCCTGGCCTTGCTCATTTCCACCACTTCCAGCGTGCCCGGCTGCATAAAATCGCAGTTCCCGGCCACCTGATAGACGGGCGGCAGCACCACATCCAGCTTGGCCAGATCCCGGCTGCCGTCCCCCAGATGAAAGATAGCGTCCAGAGGGCCTCTTTCCTCCATCATCATCAGCAGGCTGGACAGGCGGCCATAATACCCGTGAGAATCGCTGAGCACGGCAATGCGCATCACTGCAAATCCTCCAGATAGGGCAGCATCTGCTGCAAGGCCTTGGCACGGTGGCTGATGAGGTTCTTTTCTGCGCCGTCCATTTCGGCAAAGGTTTCGCCGGAGAGGTATTCAAAATAGGGGTCATAGCCAAAGCCGCCGTTGCCGCGGGGCGTGAAGGTAATCACGCCGGGGCAGGTGCCGGAAACGGTGAAGGTTTCGCCGTTTGGCAGCACCAAGGCCATGGCACAGTTAAACTGCGCCGTGCGGCCTTCCGCCGGAACCCCGGCCATTTTTTCAATCAGCAGATCGTTATTGGCCTTGTCATCCCCATGCACCCCGGCATACCGGGCAGAAAGCACGCCGGGCTCGCCGTTCAGGGCGTCCACCGTCAGGCCGCTGTCATCACCGATGGCGCAAAGACCGGTGGCCTTGGCAACTGCCTTGGCCTTGATGATGGCGTTGGCTTCAAAGGTATCGCCGTTTTCGTCGATATCTTCATAAAAGCCTGCTTCTTCCATGGAAATCACATGCAGGGTATCATCCAGCATTTGAGAAATTTCCCGAATCTTATGGGGGTTATTGCTGGCAATGACCAACGTGCGCTTGGGGGCAATGACCCTTGCCGCCTCGCCTAAAGCTTCCTTCTGCATTTCGTGCAGCTCGCTGATGCCCTTTTCCCCAAGGGCCAGCAGCTGGTTCAGTTCGCCCCGGCTGAAGGCTCGGCCTTCCCCGGTGCCCTGCAATTCAATGAAGGCTCCCTGCTCGTTCATCACAAAATTCATATCCGTCTGGGCAGAGCTGTCTTCAATATAGCACAGATCAAGGCAGGGGGTATCTTCCACCACCCCGGCACTGACAGCGGCAATCTGATGGTTGATGGGGCTTTCCTTCAGCTTGCCCTGCTTCATCAGCTTATCCACAGCGCAGCAAAGGGCCACAAAGCCGCCGGTGATGGAGGCCGTCCGGGTGCCGCCGTCCGCTTCCAATACGTCACAGTCGATGGTGATAGTGCGCTCCCCAAGGAAGCGGCGGTCCACCGCCTGACGCAGTGCCCGGCCGATAAGGCGGCTGATTTCCACGCTGCGGCCGTCCTTCTTCACACCGTCACGGGCCTTTCTCCGCCCGGTGGAGGCTGGCAGCATGGCATATTCCGCTGTCACCCAGCCAAGACCCTGCCCCCGCAGGAAGGGCGGCACGCTTTCGTCAATGGATGCCGTGCAAATCACCCGCGTTCCGCCGCAGCGAATGAGGCAGCTGCCATCTGCCGTGCCCACAAAGCCCACCTGCATTTCGCAGGGGCGCAGTTCATTGGGGTTCCGTCCGTCTTTGCGTGTCATTTTTTCATTCCTCCGCCGTATTATTTTCTTGGTGATATTTGGGGCCAAGGGCAGCATATCGCCTTGTAATCCATTTGCAGATGCCGTCCAGACCGGGGTAAATCATGCGCTCGGAAATATTGATATAGTCCAGTTTATCCCGGATTTCCAGCTTCGTTTCCGCCGGGATGATGATGCGGCGGAAAGTCTTTTCCTCTGTTGCCAGCTCATCAATGGACACCGTGGGGTCAGAGCAGACGGAAAAGAGGGCGTATTGATTGGCAATGCGGTTGACCGCACTGGCCGGCTCAAAAAACAGCGCAAAGGGCTTTTCCGCTATGCTCTGCAGGGATTCAAAGCTGTCCGCCACTTTATCCATCATTTCCATGGTGAAAATATTGCCCCGTTCTTTTTCCAGCATGTTTTTAAGCTTCAGGGGCAATTGCTTATTCATTTTATCAATATGGACGCACAGGATCACGCCGTCTTTATCATAGCTATCCTGATCTTCGGTTGCAAAATGCGCCGCCACAAGGGGGGAATACGTCCAGTCAAGAAGCCTCGTTGGCAGGCCGAATTGCTGCGCCATGGCCAGCATCTGCCAGAAGGACGATACCTGCTGCAAATCCGCATAACCATATTTGCGGAAGGAGCGCAGCATCTGCTTTTCCAGGGAAAGGTCGTGGGCGCAGGCACGGTTCAAAGAGGGCATCATGCTCCAGTTTTTGTCTGCCATGCCCCGGTACACGCTGTTGTCCCGGTAGCGCATGATGCTCTCGTCCCATACACCGTCAAAAATAGCATGCTGCAATTCGTCCCAGCTGTGGATGATGATTTCCTGCATAAAAAAGTTCCTTCCTTTTGCAAGGGTATTTGTGGTATAATGCCCGTGAGGTGTATCAGAGCATGAAACGCAATTATCAATTGGAAATGGAAGAGGAAATAAAGTCTCTGCAGGGGGCAAAGCCGACGCTGCTGCTCCATAGCTGCTGCGGCCCCTGCTCCAGTGCCGTGATTGAGCGGCTTCGGGAGCATTTCTCCCTCACCATTCTCTATTATAACCCCAATATCGAGCCGGAGGAAGAGTATCTTTTGCGTTTATCCGAACAAAAAAGATTGCTTTCCCTGCTGAACATCCCCATCCTGCCTTGTGCATGGGATCACGAAGCCTTTTCCTGCTTCGCTGAACAGATGAAGGACGAGCCCGAAGGGGGCAGCCGCTGCACGGCCTGCTTTGCCCTGCGGCTAAATAAAACGGCGCAGCTGGCAAAAGAACATGGCTTTTCCTATTTCGCCACCACCCTGTCCGTTTCCCCCCATAAAGACCCCGTCCGGCTGAACGACATCGGCCATGCCTGTGAGGAAAAATGGGGCGTTCGCTATCTGGTCAGCGATTTCAAAAAGAAAAACGGCTATCTGCGCTCTTTGCAGCTTTCCAAGGAATTTGACCTCTATCGTCAGGTTTACTGCGGCTGCCTTTATTCCAAGCAGCCCACCTGACCGCTTCCGATGGAAACTTCCCCGGTGCGGAGGATTTCTTCTCCGCTTTCCGTTTCCACGATTAAGCCGCCCATCCCATCCACGCCCGATACACGGGCGTTTTTTTGTTGCCCGTTCTGCGTGAAGGTGATTTCCTTCCCAAGGAGCAGCATCCGCTCTCTGTAATAGGAAAGGCAGCTGTCTTTTTCTTCCTGCAGGGCATCCAGAACGCAAGCGGCAATGGCTCCAATCAGCCGCTCCCGTTCTGCGTCTGTTTCCAAAGCTCCGGCAATGGGCACGCCGGGGAAGCCACCTTCCGGCATTTTCACGTTCAGGCCGATGCCAAGCGCCGCCATGTTTTCCACCGCTTCCGCTAAAATGCCGCACACCTTTTTGCCCATCAGAAATAAATCATTCACCCATTTGATGCGTAAATTCTGCCCGGTCACGCTCTCCACCCCCCGGCACACGGCGCAGGCCGCCCGGATGGTGAGCGGCAAATCGTCTTCCGAAAGGGGCAAAAGCAGGCTCATGTAAATCCCTGTGCCTTCCGGCGACAGAAAGCTGCGCCCCAATCGCCCACGCCCTGCCGTCTGGCTGTCGGCGCAAAGCAGCTGCACCTTTTTTTCGCCGCTGCGGCAGGCTTCCTTCAAGCGCAGGTTGGTAGAGTCCGTTTCACGGAGCACCGTCACGGGTAAATCACGATGCCGCCCCAAGGAATCCCTGATTTTCTGCTCGTTCAGCATCAGAAATCTTCCCTCAAATGATTGTGGTTTACAATAAACGCCTGTTGCAGTTCATCCTGCTTGCCAAACACCTCCGCATCGTCCCGGCAAAGCAGCACTTCATCCAAACTGCACACGCCGCAGCACAAAAGGGAGAAGGCCTGCATAGAGAACGCCGCATCCGGCTGGCCGTCCGTCTTTTCCACGGTGGTTTTGCCACTCTTGCATGCCACATGGAAAACGCCGTTGTTTTCGGGAATAATCTTATCTTCCACCTGCAAGATAAAGTCCGTCTCTTCCTGCCACGGATGTCCTTCCAAAGCCTTCTGCACATTCACAATGCGCACCATGCCCCGGCTGGTATGCTCCACCCGGACGGCATAGGGTTCCTCAAACAAAATAAAGGGGTTCACGTCATGAGGCAGCCAGATTTCCATCTTGTCGCCGCCGGGAGCCAACAGCCCCAAAAAGCCCAGCATGCCCCGGATAGAGCGAGGGGTCAGATACGCCCAATCCCCCACGAAATAGCTCTTGCCCCCGTTGTTTTCATGGCGCAGGGTAAAATAGCTTTCCGCCTTTCCGTTATCCGCATACCAGATGTAGGTATGCACATGGGTCTTGTAGGGGTCTTTTTTCAGGGCGTTCCACTCCCAGTCCCCGCGATCCACGGCAAAATTGCGGTTTTTCCGGAAAGCGTTATAAATATCCTTGATTACGCTGTCATCTTCCCCTGGCATAAACTGGCGCACTTTGCCTGTGCAGGGAAATTGGCGCAAATCTTGCGTCTGCACATGGCACCTGTCCATGTACTGGCCGTTTTCAAAACCGAATTTGCGGTAGAAAGGATGGGAGAAGGGATAAAGCGACGCCAGCACATCCCCCCGCTTATAGCTTTCCCGAAGCACCAGCGAAAGCAATTCCCGGATATGCCCTTCCCGTCTGTATTCCGGCAGCGTGGCCACGCCGCCCACCCCCAGCATACCCACATCCTGCCCGAAATAGGCGCAGGTATAGGCATTGGCATACACGGTGGAGGTGCACAGATCCCCTTCAAATGCACCGTATAAATTTTTATGTTTATCCCCGGTATCGTTCACGGGGTCTTCCTTGCGCTCAAAGCGAAAAGCAATATCCATCACGTTTTGTGCCAAGGCAAATTCATCCGGGCGAATGGGGCGGCAGATCATGGCTGCATCCTCCTCTTTTTCTCTTTTCCTTATTATAACAGACTCTTCTTTCCCGTTCAATGAAATTTTACGGGCAATGCCGCTGCCCGGAGCAGTTTTTTGCCACAATTGGCATCTTGCATATTTTCCTTTCCTTCTCTATAATGAAAAAGAAAGGAGCGTTTGCTATGGCCGTTTGTCCTCATTGCCAAAGAGAAAATCCCGTGATTTCCGCTTTCTGCCCAGCCTGCGGCGGAGCCATGCAGGAAAAAGATGTGCCGGAGATGCTAAAGCCCATGGGGCCTCCTGCCCATCCAGCCCTGATGCCCATGAAATGGTATAAATTTTTGATTTATTTCGGCCTGCCCCTGAGCTTCATCATGAATGTCCTTTCTCTGATAGACACAATTCCCCTTTTGAAAGATTTTCAGCCGTCGGATTATCTGCCCGGCCTTGCGGATATAGTTTATATCCATTCCGTCATCGGCATTGGTATCACCGCCATTACCCTTCTTCTGATCCTGCTGGCGGAAATCAAGCTGTACAAAAGGCAATGGCCGGGGGTCAGGCTGCTGCTTGCCGTGTATCTGCTCCAAGCCCTGTATTCTGTTGTGATGATCGTCTTCCTGCTCACAATGGCAACGCCCACAGATGTGCTGGCGGCCTCCATTGTTGCCCAGCTGATGAGCCAGTTTATTGTGAGCGGCATCGGCATGATCGTCATGTTTTTCCTCAATCGCACCTATTTTCGGAAAAGAAAAGCCCTTTTTTCGTCAAATGACCTGTAAATTTGCCCCGAATGCAAAAAAATATTCAAAAAACCCTTGCATTTTGGTTTTATCTGTGATAAAATTGCCAATGCTGATTCATCAGCGAGAAGAATTTACCGGGAGGTGAAGGAAGTTGCCGAACATCAAGTCCGCCATGAAGCGTGTAAAGGTGAGCAAAAAGAAGAACCTGCGGAATCGTATGGTGAAGACGGGCGTTAAGACTGCCATTAAGAAGTATCAGGTCGCTCTGACCGAGGGCGTCGCCCCCGCCGGTGCGCAACTGAGCGCCACCACCTCCGCTATCGATAAAGCGGTGTCCAAGGGCGTTATGCACAAGAATACCGCCAACCGCAAAAAGGCTCGTCTGGCCAAGGCCCTCAACAAGGTCGAAGCGTAAGCCTTTCAAAACGCAAAACCAAAACCCGCTCGTGGCGGGTTTTTTTGTTGTTTATATTTGGTTTTCCGAAGAGAAGAAATAGAAGGCGGAATGCGAAATTCCTTTTATTCCCACGTTGCGCAGAAGCAGGTCACATACCACTTATATTTCTTTCCGCCGGAAGAGGTTTGCCGGGGGTCGTCGTAATGATAAATCTCCGGCTCCAGCCATTCTTCTTCCGGCAGCAGGGTCAAATTTCTTTCCGGGTCTTCGGCGTTGGCGTTATAGAGGAAGCTGAACCGCTTCACTGCGCTGCCCACATTGCCTTCCACCGTAAACACCTGATATTCACCGTTGCCCCTGTCCCAAACGTCCGTCACGATGCCCACATGCACATCGGCGTAATAATCCCGTGCACCGTAGATGATCAGATAGCCGGGCTTTGGCACGTTGGTCAGCCGCTCCATATTGGTAAACGCCGTGCGAATCTTGGGCACGCCGGCTTCCCTTACGCTGTAGGGAATGCCGCCTTCATGGGGCTTCACCTTCCGGAAGGTATCCGTAGGCTCCAGCGGCACGCCGGCAGTGTCCATGCAATAATTGGCAAAGGCACCGCACCAGCCGATGTTTTCATAGCCCCACCACTTGATGAATTTATTGCCCTTCTTGGTTTTGTCCAGCCGCTTTTCCCCTAATGCCTCCCATTCCTGCAGGGCGATATTGATGGCGTCCCGGATGACGGCAGGCACCGCATCCACCACTTCTACTTCCACCAATACTTCATCTTCGTCTTTCATCAGATACAGCATGGCATAGCCTTCCTGCAGGGCATGGATGGTATCCCCGTCGCCGTAAGCCACTTCCGGGGCATCGCTGTCCCATTTGCCGGAAAAAGGCAATTCAAAAGAGAGGCTTTCCCCGGCCGTCATTTGTACATATTCGGGCAAAAGTTCCGCCCCGGCGCAGGAGAGAACCGTCAGCAACACCATCCATATGCAAACAAACCGCTTCATACTTCTTCCTTTCTTTCGCCTTTTCGGGCGATGCCCATCAGGGCGGTCACAGGCAGGCTGAACACAATGCCGTGGCCTTCCGTCTGCATGCCGGCCGCCTTGGTCACTGCCTGCATAACAGGCAGCTTATGTTCCTTATCTACCACAATTAGCAGCATTTCCTTTTCCGGCTGAATGGTGATGCCGAAGAAATGGCTGCCTTCCTGCGAGGATGCACCCCGTGCATGGATCACCGTGCCGCCGCCGGCTCCTGCCGGACGGGCTGCTTCCATCACTGTTTCGGAAAATCCTTTATTGATGATAGCCACGATCAGTTCATGGCTGCTTTGCTCCGTCATTTTCTTTTCCTCCTCTTGCTGATCCACTTCCTCACTGCCCATCAGCATTTTCAGCGTTGCCGCCCCGGCCACACTGCCCACCGGCAGCACAAAGGCAATGCCCATGCCGGGCCTGTCAATATCCAGCGCATAGCTCAACCGGGCCAGTGCCCCGTGCGCCACTTTACTTGGAAGAAAGCTGAATACCACGTCCTTGGCCGTATCCTTCAGCCCAAGAACGCTCAATATCCCCTTATGGGTTGTGCCATGGCCCATGGAAACGGTGTGATGATTGGCCCCTTCCCGGTTCAGCAGGGAAGCGACCCCTTCTCCCTTGCCCCGGTCCACAATGGTGACCAGCAGGCTAAGCAATGCGTTGTGCATATTTCCCCTCCGCTATACGTCAATGATTTCCTCTTCTTCCGGCACGATTTCTGGCTTGCTGTGCCGGGTTTTCAGCCGATAAACAACACCCAGAATCTGAATGGCAATCAGCGGCGTCATGGCCACCATCGCCACCACGCCAAAGGCATCCTCCAGCAGATTGCCGCCTACGGCGCCGCAGGCACCCATAGCCAGGGGCAGCATAAACGCCGCCGTCAACGGCCCGGATGCCACACCGCCGGAGTCAAACGCAATGGCCGTGAATATGGGCGGACACACAAAAGTAAGCACCAGAGCCAGAAAATAGCCCGGAGCCAAGAACCACCAGACGGAAAGCCCCGTCACCACCCGCAGCATGGCCATGCTCACCGAAGCCGCCACACCGATGGACAAGGCCATCATCATAGCGGATTTGCTGATGGCACCGGACGAAACTTCTTCCACTTGATTGTTCAGCACGTGCACAGCCGGTTCCGCCCGCACCACCAGAAAGCCAATCAAAGCCCCCAGCGGCACCAACAGCCATACATATTCCGCCGCCAGATATTGCCCCAAAAACCGGCCCATGGGCAAAAAACCCACGTTCACACCGGCCAGGAAAATCACCAGCCCCAGATATGTATATAGAACACCCACGCCAATGCGCCTTATTTCCGCAAAAGGCAAGTGCAGGGAAAACACCTGAAACCCGGCAAACAAAACCACAATGGGCAGCAGAGCGACCACTACTTCCTTCAGGTAATGCGGAAAAGCAGAGGCAAAGGACGAAATCAATTCATGCGTATTTTCCACCTGAACCGCCGCAGCAGCTTCGCTTGTGTTTTCCAGATGCGGATAAAACAGGCTGATCAGCATGATAGCCAGAATGGGGCCGATGGAACACAGAGCCACCAGGCCGAAGCTGTCGTCCTCCGCTTCACGGCCGCTGCGCACATTGGCCACACCCATGCCAAGAGCCAGTATGAAAGGCACCGTAATGGGCCCTGTGGTAACACCGCCGGAATCAAACGCCATGGGCAAAAAGGAGGGCTGAATAAACAACCCCAACACAAACACCAGCCCATACAGGCCGATCAGCATATATTTCAGCTTGATACGGAACAAAATCCGCAAAAGAGCCAGCACCAGAAACAGCCCCACGCCCACTGCCACCGTCAGGATCAGCACCGCATTGGGCACGCCGTTTATCTGATTGGCCAGTACCGTCAGATCCGGCTCCGCCACCGTGATCAATACGCCCAGCAAAAAAGCAAAACCGCATAAAAAATAAATATTCTTTTTTCGGGTCAGGCCGGCACCCATATATTCGCCCATGGGCAGCATGGCCATATCCGCACCCATGGTAAACAACCCCATACCCAGCACCAGCAAAAACGCCCCCAGAAAGAACTGGGCGATCATGCCCAGATCCACCGGCACAAACGTAACGCTGCAGGCTGAAACCACCAATGCAATGGGCAGCACCGACATCAGCGATTCCCGGCACTTCTCCATCAGCTTTTTGGCTGCCATTCGCCGTTTGGGTAAAAAAGCATCAAGAGATCTTCTGGTTTTCCTGATCAATACCTTTCTCCCCTTTCAGCGTTGGGTCATCCCCATCCGTCAGTTGTCTGGCTTTCTGGCTGCGGATGCTGGCAGAGCTGTCCCACACCACGCATCCAAGCCCCACAATCAGGGATAAATAATAAGTGAAGAACCGCCACAAAAGTAAGGCTCCCAGCAATTTATTTTCCGGAAAAATTCCCTGGAAGAAGATATAGAAGCCGCCCTCCTGCGCCCCGGAAGCACCGGGCAGAGGCGTAAAGGATGCCCCGATATAAAGCAGGAACTGCAACACCAGTATTTCGCCATACTGATAGACGCTCTGCCCCATAGCCCGATACACGCAATAGGAAATGCTCATCAGCCCCATCACCTGAATGCAGGAAATCATCAGCAGCACCGCCAATTGCCCCGGATGATGGGTAACCATATCCACGCTGGCATGGAAATCCGCTAAGGCAGCGTCCATCCGTGAGGTGGTTCTGGCCACGTCCTTTACAATGCGCAGCTTATTGAGCAGGTTAATTATCAAAGAAATAATAAACCGAACGATATTTTTATTGATGGCCAGCAGCAGCACCGCCGCCACCGTAAAGCCATTGAGCACAAAGCCTGTGATCACAACCACCCGCGCCCTTGTAATGCAGGCCCGGACAATTTCCGGATGCAATATCCACATCAGTCCGCCAAGGGTCAAAAGGGCGGTCTGGAAACAGAAAAACTTCACCGCCAAAGCGGAAGAGGAAACCCCCGGCGCAATGCCCCGCTTTTTGAAAGCGAAAACCTGCATGGGCTGGCCGCCGGTGGCCGCAGGCGTAACGCTGGAATAAAACATGCCGATAACCGATACCAGTAAGCTGGTACCAAACTTTGGCTTTAACTTTTGCTGGCGGAAAAACACATGCACGCCCAACGCCTCAAACACCATAAAAAGGCCGTAAGAAACCAAGGCCATCCCTATCCAGAACGGATGGCTGCTTCTCAAGGCGTGCCAGGCATCGCCAATTTCACCGTTTGCCGCACCCAGATAAATCACAATGCCAATGGTGAGAAAAATCACCAGCGCATTGAGAATATTGCTGCGGGTTTGTTTGGTGATTTTGACCAACAGTTTTTTCCTCGCGCTTCCAAAGGATAGGCAATAACGATATACTGCCACGTTCATTATAGCATAAAACACGCTTCTTTGTCACCTTTTTTATTTATCTTGACCATCAAACACAATTTTTAAGGGAAACATCACAAAGGTTTAGAAAATGTGCATTGACACACATTGCATAAAATGTTATATTTTTTGCAGCAAGATTTTTTCCTATTACAAGGATGAAAAGGAGAATGTATATGGCATATTTACTGGGTATTGATATCGGCACTTCCGGTACCAAAACGGTGATTTTTGATGAGCAGGGCAACGGCCTTGCTTCCTATACCGGCGAATACGGCATGCAACAGCCCAAAAACGGCTGGGCAGAGCAGCATCCCCAGGACTGGTGGGAAGCCGTCGTGGACGGCATCCGTGCGGTGCTGGGCAAGAGCGGCGTGGATGCCGCCGAGATCGCCGGCATCGGCCTTTCCGGCCAGATGCACGGGCTGACCATGCTGGATAAAGACAACAAAGTGCTGCGCCCCGCCATCATCTGGTGCGACCAGCGCACGGCGCAGGAATGCGCTGAAATCGAGGCACTGATGGGCGGTCGGGACAGGCTGATTGCCATCACGGCCAACCCTGCCCTCACCGGCTTCACCGCCGGCAAAATCCGCTGGGTGCAAAAGCACGAGCCCGAAATTTACGAAAAGTGCGCTCACATCCTGCTGCCCAAGGATTATATCCGCTTCATGCTCACCGGCGAATACGCAACGGAAGTTTCCGATGCCAGCGGCATGCAGCTGCTGGACGTGCCCGGCCGCTGCTGGTCTGACACCGTTCTGGAAAAGCTGGGCATTGACAAGGCTCTCCTGGGCAAGGTTTACGAAAGCCCTGAAGTGACCGGCGTGATCACCCCCCGTGTGGCGGAACTGACAGGCCTCAAAGCCGGCACCCCCGTGGTTGGCGGCGCAGGCGATAACGCTGCCGCTGCTGTTGGCACAGGCGTTGTGCGCTCCGGCCGTGCTTTCACCACCATCGGCACCTCCGGCGTGGTCTTTGCCCATACTGATATGGTCACCATTGACCCCCTTGGCCGTGCCCACACCTTCTGCTGCGCCGTGCCCGGTGCATGGCATGTGATGGGCGTGACCCAGGCTGCCGGCCTCTCCCTCAAGTGGTTCCGGGATACCCTGTGCGCTGACGAAGTGGCCGTAGCCAATCAGATGGGCTGCGACAGCTATGACCTGATCAACAAGCAGGTGGCCCAGTCCCCCATCGGGGCTAACCGCCTGTTCTATCTGCCTTACCTGATGGGCGAACGCACCCCCCACCTGGATTCCGATTGCCGCGGTGCTTTCGTGGGTCTTTCCGCCATGCACCAGAAGCGGGATATGGTTCGTGCCGTCATGGAAGGCGTTGCCTATTCCCTGAAGGATTGCCAGAGCCTGTTCGGCCAGATGGGCCTGAACATTAACCATATGGCAGCCTGCGGCGGCGGTGCCAAGAGCCCCATCTGGCGGCAGATGCTGGCTGACCTGTATGGCTGCGATATCATGACGGTCAAGGGCGAAGGCCCTGCCCTCGGCGTGGCTCTGCTGGCCGGTGTTGGCGCAGGCATCTATTCCTCCGTGCCCGAAGCATGCGATGCCGCCATCCAGTACGGCGACAAGCAAGCTCCCGATGAAAATGCGGCTGAATATATCAAGAATTACGAATTCTACCGCACCATCTATCCCGCCCTGAAGGACGTTTACGCCCGTCTGGCGCACCTGTAATCTTCACAACAATCAAGAGGGGTTTTGCATAAGCCCCTCTTTTTTGACAGGGAAAGGAACCGTGTTTTTATGAAAAACGCCAAGCTGATTCTGGACAAAGATTATGTGATTTCCGAAATTGATAAGCGCATTTACGGCTCTTTTATCGAGCATCTGGGCAGGGCTGTGTATACCGGCATTTATCAGCCCGGCCATCCCTCGGCAGATAAACTGGGCTTCCGCAAGGACGTGATTGAGCTGGTGAAAAAGCTAAACGTGCCCATCGTGCGCTATCCCGGCGGCAATTTCGTGTCCGGCTTCCATTGGGAAGACGCCATCGGCCCGGTGGCGGACAGGCCCAAGCGGCTGGACCTGGCATGGAAAACCACCGAAACCAACGAAGTGGGCCTGCATGAATTCTGCGCCTGGGCCAAGGAAGCCAACACGGCAGTAATGTACGCCGTAAACCTTGGCACCCGTGGCCCCGATGACGCCCGGAACGTGGTGGAATATGCCAACCACAAAAGCGGCAGCTATTGGAGCGACCTGCGCATCAAAAACGGTGCCAAAGACCCCTTCGATATCAAGCTGTGGTGCCTCGGCAACGAAATGGACGGCCCGTGGCAGATGGGTGCTAAAACGGCCTATGAATACGGCCGAATTGCCAATGAAGCCTCCAAAATGATGAAATGGACGGATGACTCCATCGAAACCGTGGCCTGCGGCTCTTCCGGCACGGGAATGCCCACCTTCGGCGAATGGGAATATCAGATGCTGACGGAATGCTATGATAACGTGGATTATGTGTCCCTCCACCGCTATTATGGCAATCCCCATAACGAAACGGAAGATTTCCTCGCCTCCTCCATGGACTTGGATAACTTCATCAAAACCGTAGCCTCCATCTGCGACGCCGTCAAAGGCAAGAAGCACGCAAAGAAGCAGGTCAATCTCTCCCTGGACGAATGGAACGTGTGGTATCATTCCAATCAGCAGGATCAGGAACTGTATAAGCGGGAGCCTTGGGGCAACGCCCTGCCGCTGTTGGAAGATATCTATAATTTCGAGGATGCGCTGCTGGTGGGCCTGATGCTGATCACCATGCTGAAGAATGCCGACCGGGTGAAGATCGGCTGCCTGGCCCAGCTGGTGAACGTCATCGCCCCCATCATGACCAGCAAGCAGGGCGGTGCATGGGCGCAAACCATCTTCTATCCCGTCATGCAGGCCAGCACCTTTGGCCGGGGCAAGAGCCTGCTGCCCCTGATTTCCTGCGAAAAGTTCGATACCAAGCATTACAGCGATGTGCCCGTGGTGGACGCCGCCGCCGTGCTGAACGAGCAGGACGAAGTGATTATCTTCGCCGTGAACCGGGATCTGAAAGAAGATGTGATGCTGGATAGCGACCTTCGCTCCTTCGGCGATATGAAGGTTATCAGCCATTCCGTTTTGCATCATGACGATATGAAGGCCATCAATACCGAACTGAATCCCACCGAAGTGCTGCCCTGTGAAAAGGGTGCGGATGCGGAAGGCATCGTGCTGCCTGCCGCCAGCTGGAACGTGATTCGTCTGGCCAAATAAAATCACACAAAAAAACAGCCGTGGAAGAAACGATTTCTCCACGGCTGTTTTCTTTTGCTTATAAATAGCGGCTGATGGCTTCCGCCACCTGTGTTGCAGCGATGGTATTGCCCTCGTCGTTGAGGTGCAGATGGTCGCCCCGGTCATAGGTGACCATTTTATCGTGCATGGTGGCAAACAAATCGTCCACGGGAATATCATATTTCGCCGCCACTTTTTTCACAATCTCGTTATACGCCCGGATGCCGGTGGTGTCGGGATTGGTGGTGGGCATGATGGTGCCGAAAATAATCTTCACGCCGGGGAATAATTTCCGCAGCACAATCACCGTGCGCTCCACCGCCGATTCATATTCTTCCGGCAGGGAGAAGGGGCGGCCAATCTGATAATCATCCCCCAGATCCCACAGGCCGCAGCTCCAATGCACAATATCGGGCTTGGGAAACTGATCCAGCCAGAAGCGAAGAGAATTGAGGGTATAGCCTGCCCAGCGGCCGTTTTCGACGGGGCCGTGCACCCCGGCCTTTCCTTCCAGCATTTTGCGCACAAAGGGTTCATATCCCTGCCGTCTGGAATCCCCCAGCAGCAGCACTTGTTTCATTTCAGCCATGTTTCATTCTCCTTCATTTGGGAAAATCTCATTGACTTTATTATATCAAACCCCCGAACCCATTGCAACCGCCCTCTTTTTGAAATGCAAAACAGCCGTCCTCTTTTTTAGAGAACGGCTGCCTGTATATGCCCTTTCAGCAGCTTATTTGCCGCTCATCTGGCGTTCCTGCTGTTCAATCATGCGCTTTACCATGTAGCCGCCGATATAGCCGGCCTGACGGGAAGGCAGATCGCCGTTATAGCCCTGCTTGAGGTTGATGCCCAGTTCGTTGGCGATTTCATATTTCATGTTGTCCAAAGCGGCCTTGGCTTCGGGCACGTTGATGCGGTTGCTGTTGGAATTGGAGGAAGAGGATGCGTTCTGATTGGGCTGATACATAGGTTAGTCACTCCTTCAAAAATTATTTGTTTGTTTTTACTTGCCGGCCATCTGCTTTTCCGCCTGTTCAATCAGACGCTTCACCATATAGCCGCCCACATAGCCGTTCTCCCGGCTGGAAAGATCGCCGTTGTAGCCCTGCTTGAAATTGATGCCCAGTTCCCTTGCAATTTCAAACTTCATGTTGTCCAGGGCTGCCTTGGCTTCGGGCACGTTTACCCGGTTTCCGGTTTGCTGGTTCATTGCTCTTCACCTCCCCTTTTCTTCAGGTCACTGCTATTTTGACCAGCCTGCAAAAAAATACGCTGGCAATTTTCATCAATTCAAAAACTTTGACGAAAAGGCTGTTATTTTTGTGGAAAAGCCTTGCTTTTTGCCGGATTCCTTCGTATAATGAGAGTATCTTTTTGAAAAAGCAGATTACTTTTTTGAAAGACGAAACGGAGGGGCAAAAAGCCATGAAGGAACTGCGAAAAGCCATTGAAACATTCGGCCATGGCATGGGGGAAGACATCGTAAAGGTGGACATGTTTTTGAACCACCGCATCGATACCGCCCTTTTGTTCCAGATGGGTCAGGCCTTTGCAGATGAATTCAGGGAAGACCGCCCCACGCTGATCCTCACCGTGGAA
This sequence comes from Clostridia bacterium, assembly GCA_045590215.1. GTDB lineage: Bacteria > Bacillota > Clostridia > Christensenellales > Aristaeellaceae > RUG563. The sequence continues at coordinate 75,152 of JAZNQO010000028.1, forward strand.
GCCAGCGGCATTGCCCTGGCCGTGGCTGCAGCGCAGGCCCTTGGCAATCTGCCCGTAGTGTTCGCCAAAAAGAGCGAAAACAAGGTGCAGTCCGGCGATGTGGCCCACGCCCCCGTCTATTCCTTCACCCATAAAAAGGAATACCAGATCCGGGTGGAAAAGCGGTATATCCCCCAGGGCAGCCGGGTTTTGATCATTGATGATTTCCTGGCAGACGGCAACGCCGTCAAAGGCCTGATGCAGCTTTGCCAGCAGCTGGACAGCAGCGTAGTGGGCATCGGCATCGCCGTGGAAAAGGGCTTCCAGCCCGGCGGGCAGAATCTGCGTGCTCAGGGTATCCATCTCAAGTCTCTGGCAATCGTGACCGGCATTGAAAACGGAAAAATTCAACTGCTGAACGATTGAACCATAGATTCCGGCGCATAGCCGGAAAAACACATCCATTTCCAATAGAGGAGGAAAAACTCATGAAAAACAAGCGGTTGGTTCTGGTTCTGGCTCTGGTCCTGGTGGCCGCCATCATTGCTTGCGTGCTCTTCTTCACCGTTGGCAAGAAGCCCGGTGACGATGCTGCGCAGACCAAGGGCGTGAAGCTGGGCGTCATCCTGCTGCACGACGAAAACTCCACCTACGACAAGAACTTCATTGATGGCGTTATGGAAGCCAAGGCTGCTCTGGGCCTCACCGATGATCAGGTGATCATGAAGCGCAACATCCCCGAATCCAACGAATGCTACGAAGCCGCTCTGGATTTGGCTGATGACGGCTGCACCATCATCTTCGCTAACTCCTTCGGCCATGAAACCTATCTGCTGCAGGCTGCCAAGGAATGCCCCAAGGTTCAGTTCTGCCACGCCACCGGCACCATGGCTCACACCGAAAAGGTGGAAAATTTCCATAATGCTTTCGCCGCCATCTACGAAGGCCGCTATCTGGCCGGTGTTGCCGCTGGCATGAAGCTGAACGAACTCAAAGAAGCCGGCAAACTCAAGGGCGAAACTCCCCTGATGGGCTATGTTGGTGCTTACACCTATGCTGAAGTTATCTCCGGCTACACCTCCTTCTATCTGGGTGCCAAGTCCGTTTGCCCCGATGTGCAGATGCAGGTTCAGTTCACCGGTTCCTGGTATGATCCCACCGAAGAAAAGAACGCTGCCACCGCCCTGATCGGTGCCGGCTGCGATCTCATCTCCCAGCATGCTGACTCCATGGGTGCTCCCTCTGCTTGCGAAGATGCCGGCATCCCCAACGTTTCCTATAACGGCTCCACTGTGGAAAGCTGCCCCAACACCTTCATCGTGGCTTCCCGCATCAACTGGGCTCCCTACTTTGAATATATCGTGAACCAGGCCGCCAAGGGCGAAGCCATCGCTACTGACTGGACCGGCACCATCGCTACCGGCTCCGTCGTGCTGACCGACATCAACGAAAAGGCTGCCGCCGCCGGCACTGCCGACAAGCTGGCTGCTGTGAAGGCCGATCTGGAAAAGGGCACCATTAAGGTGTTCGACACCGCCGCTGATAACTTCATCACCGTGGGCGGCGAAAAGCTGACTTCCTACATGGCTGACGTGGATACCGACGTTGCCTTTGAAAAGGACACCGAAGTTGTGGCCGATGGTTTCTTCCATGAATCCGAATATCGCAGTGCTCCCTACTTCGACGTGCAGATTGACGGTATCAAACTGCTGAACAACAAGTTCTAATTCAAATCTCGGGCTTTCTGCCCAGCAATCGCTTGGACTGTCTCTTCCCAAAGGGGCAGTCCAAGCCCTTTTCTTTCAATCAAAGAACTGCAACGGAGGGTATACCGTGGAAAAAAGAATTGCATTGAGCATGCGGGGCATCACCAAGCGATTTGGCCAAATAACGGCCAATAACCATGTGAACCTGGATGTGTACCAGGGAGAAATTCTGGCCATTCTGGGCGAAAACGGCTGCGGTAAAACCACCCTGATGAATATGATCGCCGGGATTTACTTTCCCGATGAAGGTAAAATCTATAAAAACGGCCAAGAAGTGGTCATTCGCTCCCCCAAGGATGCGTTTAAGCTTAAAATCGGCATGATTCATCAGCATTTCAAACTGGTGGATTTATTCACCGCCGCTGAAAATATCGTGCTGGGCATTGAAGAAAAAGGCCAGTACAACCTCAAAGAAGTAAATAACCGGGTTTCCCAGATTGCCGGGAAATACGGATTTCATATTGACCCCCAGAAAAAGATTTATGATATGTCCGTCTCCGAAAAGCAGACGGTGGAAATCATTAAGGTGCTCTATCGCGGTGCCGATATCCTGATCCTGGATGAGCCTACCGCCGTTTTGACCCCCCAGGAAATCGAGCGGCTTTTCAACGTGCTTCAGCGCATGCGTGATGACGGCAAATCCATCATCATCATCACCCATAAGCTCCATGAAGTGCTCTCCGTGTCGGACCGGGTGGCCATCCTGCGCAAGGGCGAGCATATCGCCACCGTGGACACCAAAGATGCCACTGAATCCTCCCTCACGGAAATGATGGTGGGCAAAAAGGTGACGCTGAATATTGACCGCAGTTTGCCCCAAAACCCCCAGCCCCGGCTGACGATAAAAAATCTCAATTGCCGGGATGCAGAAGGCATTCATGTTTTGAAAAATATTTCTTTCACCGCCAACGGCGGCGAAATTTTGGGCATCGCCGGCATTGCAGGCAGCGGCCAGAGGGAGCTGCTGGAAGCCATTGCCGGCCTGCAGCCCTTGGAAAGCGGCGAAATCATCTTCTATAACCCCAAGAAGGATAAGCCCGTCACCTTCTTCCATAAATCCATGGAACGGGTGAAGGAGCTGGGTGCGAAGGGCGCATTCCATGATGAGCACGGCATGCCGGTTTCCTTCGATGGTCTTTCCATGAAGGCCATCCGCTGGTGGGTGGAAAGCGGCCATGTGCTGTTTAATGAAGATGAAGTGATTGACCTGCGGGATCGCACCCCCCTGCAGATCCGGGAGCTGGGCGTACGCCTTTCCTTCGTGCCGGAAGACCGTCTGGGCATGGGCTTGGTTGGCAGCATGGATATTACGGATAATATGATGCTGCGCAGCTATCGCAAAGGCCCTGCCGGGTTTGTGGACAGGAAAAAGCCCAAAGCCCTGGCCAATGAAATCATCCGGGAATTGGAAGTGGTCACCCCCGGCGTGAACACCCCTGTCCGCAGGCTGTCCGGCGGCAATGTGCAGAAGGTGCTGGTGGGGCGTGAAATCGCCTTTGCCCCCAAGGTGCTGATGGCGGCTTATCCCGTCCGCGGCTTGGATATCAATTCCTCTTACACCATCTATAACCTGCTCAACAAGCAAAAGGAAAACGGCGTGGCCGTCATTTTCGTGGGCGAGGATCTGGACGTGCTCCTTTCCCTGTGCGACAGGATTCTGGTCATCAATTCCGGTGCCGTTACAGGCATTGTGGACGCCCGAACAGCCACCAAGGACGAAATCGGCCTGTTAATGACCCAAACCGATACCACCGTAAAGGAGGCCGCACAATGAACGAAAAACACGGATATACGGCCCACGAACCGCTGTTCCATCTGGCCAAGCGGCCTGCTATCGCCCCTTCCAGGGCATGGCTTATTCGCATATGCGCCATTTTGCTGGGGTTGTTGGTATGCGGCGGCGCAGCATTTCTTCTCATTGATACGCTGAACCAAGCCCCCAAACGCATCACCGAGTTTTATTACTGCTTCATCAAAGGCTCTTTCACTTCCAGCCGTAAGCTGTGGAAGTTCCTGAAAAATCTGGCCATTTTGCAATGTATTTCTCTGGCCGTAACCCCGGCCTTCCGGATGCGTTTTTGGAATATCGGTGCAGAAGGCCAGACGCTGATGGGCGTGCTTGGCAGCATTACCATAGCATTCTATTTCGGCGGCAAGGTGCCCAATTGGGTGCTGCTGATTATGATGTTTGCTGCGGCTCTTTTGTACGGTGCTGTATGGGCTGTGATTCCTGCTCTTTTCAAGGCTAAATGGAACACCAACGAAACCCTCTTCACCTTGATGATGAACTATATCGCCACCTTCGTGGTCAGCTATTTTCTGGTCATCTGGGTGCCCAGCGGCTCCTCCACCCTCGGCAAATTGAAATACGGCAAGCTGCCTTCCTTCGGCCATGATTATCTGGTGATTATCCTGATTGTGCTGCTTTTGACCATCGCCCTCTATGTCTATCTCAAGCACAGCAAGCATGGCTATGAAATTTCCGTGGTAGGCGAAAGTGTGCGCACCGCCCAATACAGCGGCATCAACGTGAAAAAAGTTATCATCCGCACCATGCTGGTCAGCGGCCTCCTGTGCGGCCTGACCGGCTATCTCATCGGGGCCGGGCTGGACCAGAGCGTGACCACCGAATCCGTGGGCGGCCAAGGGTTCACGGCCATCATGGTTTCCTGGCTGGCGAATTTCAATCCGCTGGTGATGGTTATCACCTCCGGCCTCATCTCCCTGCTCAATTCCGGTGCCGCCCAGATTTCCCAGGACTTCAATGTGTCCGGGGCTTTCCCGGATGTAATCATCGGCATTATTCTTTTCTTCATCATCGGCAGTGAATTTTTCATCAATTATCAGGTGATCTTCCGCAAGAAAGCGGCTGCAAAGGAGGGCGTCAAATGAACGTATGGCTGAACTTCCTGATTGACTCTCTGGCCTTTGGTGCCGTGTTCATGTATGGCTCCACCGGCGAAATCCTCACCGAAAAGGCCGGCCATCTGAACCTTGGCATCCCCGGCATTATGTGCATGGGCGGCGCAGGCGGATGCCTGGTGCTGAACCTGATCGTCCCGCTTGCTCTCCCCGGCTTTCTGGTCGTTCTGCTTGGCATTGCAGGCGCATTGGCCATGGCCATGCTGATGGGGGCTATTTACAGCTTCCTCACCGTCACCCTCCGGGCTAATCAGAACGTAACCGGCCTTGCCCTCACCACCTTCGGCGTAGGGCTGATGAAGGTGATTTTCAGCAAGCTGGATCCCACTGTTTACCTGATTGAGCCCAAAATGCTCTATCGCTGGCCCTTTGCCGGAAGGACGGATGCGCTGCAATATCTGGGTGTTCTGTTCTTCCTTGCGGTTATCATCGCCGTTGCGGCTTCCTTTGTGCTGTATCGCACAAAGACCGGGCTGCATCTGCGTGCCGTGGGCGAAAATCCCGGCACGGCAGATGCTGTGGGCATCAACGTAACCCGGTATAAATACGCCGCCACCTGCATCGGCAGCGGCATTTCCGGCTTGGGCGGCTTCTATTGCATCATTGACTACATGGCTTCCCAGGAAGCCTACCTCAGCTTGGAAGCCTTCGGCTGGCTGTCTATTGCACTGGTGATTTTCGCCCTGTGGCGGCCGCATATGACCATCATCGGCTCCACCGTGTTTGGCTTTTTGTTCAGCTGCTCCAGCCATATCGCCAATATCCCCGGCATCACCGTCACCATGGCGGCCAAGCCCCTGCTGAAGATGCTGCCCTATGTAGTCACCGTTCTGGTGCTGATTATCACCAGCATCCGCAACAAACGGGAAAATCAGCCCCCGGCATCCCTGGGCCTTTCCTATTTCCGGGAAGAAAGATAAGCAAAAAGAGAGGCTCCTTGGCCTCACAAATCATTGACAAAATCAATGATTTGCCAGACTGCGAGAAACCCTGCAAGTCAAGGCGGCGAGGCTGCAAAAAAGGGAGCTTACACCCCGTAAGTGACCGCATTTTGCAGCTGATGCCAACGCTGAAAGCAAAAACGGCCGTCATCAGCGACCGTTTTTGCGGTTGCGGGGTTTGTCGGCGGTCTGAGAGGCTCCTTTGCCTCTCTTTTTTCATAAGGAGCACTCCATGCACATCATCGCCCGCATCCATAACGATTTCAAAACCAAGTTCGCCATTCCTCGCCAGCCGGGGCTGACGGAAAATTTGCAAAGCACCATCGTCTTTGAAAAGGAATACCGGGTCAAAGAAGCCCTGCGGGGGCTGGACGGCTACAGCCATATCTGGCTCATCTGGTGCTTTCATGAGAACAAAAAAGAGGGCTGGTCGCCCACGGTTCGCCCCCCTCGCCTTGGGGGCAATAAGCGCATGGGCGTTTTTGCCACACGCTCGCCCTATCGCCCAAACCCCATCGGCCTTTCCTGCGTGAAGCTAAAGGAAATCCGTGATACCAGAGATCAGGGCACCGTTCTGGTGGTGGAGGGGGCGGATATGCTGGACGGCACGCCCATTCTGGATATCAAGCCCTATCTGCCCTTTGCGGACAGCATCCCCGATGCCCGATCCGGCTTTGCCGGAGAGCATGAAAAGGACGGATTACAGGTGGTCTTCCCTCCGGAGCTTTTGCAGAAAATCCCGGAAGGCAGCCGAAACGCTCTGTGCGCACTGCTCTCCCAAGACCCTCGTCCCCATTATCATCAGGACGAAAGCCGCCTCTACGGCTTCCCCTTTCAGGGGTTGGAGGTCCGCTTCCGGGTAGAAGAAAACACCCTCATCGTCTGCGAAATCGAAAAGGAATCTTAAAAGGAGCGTTTTATGCCCGATATCAGCGATCGCAAAACCGTTCACAGCCAATATCATAACGCTGATACCTTGAACATCCGCATTGCCTTTCATCAAAAATATTCCCTGCAAAAAGAGCCCTATGCCGCTTGGCTGTTTCGGCATTACGCCTTTGCCCCCGGCATGCGTATTCTGGAAATCGGCTGCGGAAACGGCAGCCTCTGGCAAGGCCATCTGGGCGTCTTGGAGCAGGTTCATTCCCTGATGCTCACGGATTTCTCCCCCGGCATGCTGGAAACAGCCAAAGAAAACTTGGGCACCCATCCAAAAATCACCTACCAGACGGCTGATATCCAAGCCCTGCCCTTTCCGGACTCCGCTTTTGATATGGTGATTGCCAATATGATGCTCTATCATGTACCGGATCTGGAGAAAGGGCTTTCCCAAGTTCGCAGGGTTTTGAAGCAAGGCGGCTCTTTCCATTGCGCCACCTCCGGCGAAACCAGTATTGTGGATTATATTACAAGCCTCTGGCAGCCGGAAAAGGAAAAGGCCGCCCACATTTCCTTCACCCTGCAAAACGGCGGTGCCCTCCTCGCCCGGCACTTTGCCCATGTGGAAAGGGATATCCGGAAGGACGGCCTGAACGTGACAAACCTTGACGACCTGATGGCCTATCTTTCCTCCCTCGCTTCCATGACCGGGCTGAATCAAGGGGATATAACTTCCTTGCGAAAGGCCTTGGAAAGCCATATGCAAAACGGCGTTCTCTTCATCCCCAAAGAATACGGTACGTTCCTTTGCCGATAAAACCAAAAAAGCACACCCTGAACTGCCTTTTCGTTCAGGGTGTGTTTTTATCAGAAGGGTTTCAATTCGGTGAAGCACACCGTTTCCCCATCCGCAACACCGCCGTAAAGGGCGTCGTTTTTTCTGCCCGTTTGGATATAGTGCCGCAAAGCATGCCGGGCACTGAAGGGCATGGGCAGGCTTTCCGTTTCCGAAAAGGTAAACCATTGCAGCGTTCCTTCCGTGGACGCAAGCGGCCTTCCTTCACCTTCCGGCAGCTCCGCAAAGAAATAGAAATTCTGCCGCAGCTCTCCTTGGGCGTTCCGCAGCGTCACATATTTCAGCTTGAATCTTCGTATATCCGCTTCCGAAAGACCCGTTTCTTCCTTCAGCTCCCGCAGCACCGCCTGACGGGCGTTGTTCAATTCGTCCTTCTCCATGTGCCCTCCGGCCGATGCTATCCACAGGTGATTCGCTACCTTTGATCCTTCCCTGTACAGCAGCAGCACCTTTTCGCCCGTTGTCAGAAAAAGGCTCACCATGTTCCTTTCCATTTTATCCTCCCTCATCCAAAGGCTTCGCAGGCCGCCGCCAGCCGCAGCCTGTCAAAATCCATCCGCTGCCGCCCATAGCTATCCAAGAAATAATCGGTATATTTCTCCGTTTTCAGGTTAAAGGCAAGGCTCCACACCGCCCAGAAAAGATCCATATGTAAATCGCCCCGGCCGGAGCAGGAAAAATCAATGAAGGATGTAATCTGCCCCTTTTCCATAATCATGTTGGGCAGGCAGGCGTCGCCGTGAATCAGGACATCCTGCCGCAGCTCCTGCTTTTTTTCCTGCACTAATGCCCACGCCTCTTCCTTTGATGCAATGGAAAAGCTGTCCAGCAGCACATATTTTTCAAAATCCGCTTGGGAAATCTGGCCGGACAGCGTCCTCTCATACAGCGCAAAGGCCGGAGCCGGCGGCGCATCTTCGCAAGGGATGCTGTGCAGCAGCCGCAGCTTTTCCGCCATCTGCCGGCAAATCAGCTCCGGCTTATCCGTATAATGGCACAAATCCTGCCCGGCCACCTCTTTCGTCACCAGATAATCCTTCTCCCCGGACGCATACAGCACCACTTCCGGCCCCAGACGATGCCCGTGGAACAGCCGCCCCATCTCCGCTTCGTGGGATAGGCTGCCCTTCGCCGCTTCTTTCACATAAAAGCCGCTGTCTATATAATAAACACGCGCCGCATCACCGCAGCTGGAATCATACACCAGGGCTTTCTCCATCAACGCCCGGACAGAAGCCGGAAAGGCCTCCAGTTTCAAGTCTTTCAATAATGTTTTGTGCATCCTTCTTCCTCCACCTGCAGCCCCAGCCTTTCCAGCAGAAATTTTGCCACCCCGTCTTCTTCATTGCTGCCAATCACCGCCGTGGCCTTTTCCTTCAATTCCTCCGCCGCATTGGAAACGGCATAGGCTTCCTCCGCCATTTCAAACATATCCATGTCGTTGAGCCCATCCCCGAAGGCCACCGTTCTTTCGCATTGCAGCAGCTTTTTGAGCTGCCGGATGGCGTTGGCCTTGGAAACACCCTGGGGCATGATTTCCAGCCACTGCGCTTTGGCATAAATATCCTTGGCGTAAACGCAATGATATTTCTCCCGGAAATACGCAAATAATGGCTCCAGCTTTTCTTCTTCGTCAATGCAGGTAAAATAAAACCCCTGCCCCCGTTGCAAATCCGCTTCGTTTTCCACCGGTGTATCCCGGCTGTCCCCTTTCCTTGTGTTCATAAAATCACGGGCAGCAGGATGTAGCTTTTTCTTCACATACATCATCCGCTCTGTTTCGCCCTCAAAGGCATACACAATCGGCTGCACACCTGCGGCCAATAAAGCGGCCAGGATTTCGTCCCGTTCCGTTTTCTTAAAGAAATGGGACAGCAAAATCTTCCCCGTCCCGTTTTCCACGATAAACGCCCCGTTATACACAATCAGCGGCAGCCTCGCCTCTATCCCGGCGGTGGCCTTTTTCGCCGTATGGATGGAGCGTGCCGTAGCATAGGAAAAGTGATAGCCCTTTTCCTCCATGGCGGCAATCACCCGGTTGGTGAAATCCGACGTTCTTTGATTGCCCCGGAGCAGCGTGCCGTCCAAATCGGATACATACAGCGTTTTCATCATCCTGTGCCCCTTTTCCCTTTTCTCCATTTTATCATCGTCCATCCAAGAACGCAAGCCGCCCCCTCACGAGAAAAACCGTTCCTTCCCCTTTCGAAAGAACGGTTTCTGTGCTCATTCACCGTAAATGAACCGATGGGCGTCCGCCTGTGCGGCTTCCTGATCGAAAATCGTGCAGGCCTTACCGTCGATGTTTTTGTAATGAAAGTTTCCTTTGCTGGGCAGGCCCATATGCTGCACATCCTGCAAATTGCCCTGCATCACCAGCGAAAAAAGGCACAAAAGCTCGCTGGTCGGGATATTGCAATCCACGCTGTTCAGGCCGCAGGAAATCACCTGCAGCTGCTCTCCAAGGGGCAGGGTTTTCAGCTTTTTCAGTGCTGCTGCCATCACGTTCCGCTGCCGCTGGGTTCGCATAAAATCGTTATCCAGCTTGCGGATGCGGGTATAAACCAACGCCTGCTCGCCGCAGAGCAAGTATTTTCCGGCTCCGTTGGTCAGCCGTTTGGGCTCTACATCCCCGTATCGGCGCACTTCGGCCATCGCATTATTGATATAAATGGCTTCAGACCGGCTCAACTCAATCTCCACGCCGCCCAGCCGGTCAATCACATCGCAAAAACCATAAAAGTTAATCACCACATATTCGGCGATGTTCAGTTTCAGCGTTTCATTTACCGCTTTTATCTGCAAATAAGGGCCGCCATAGCGAAAAGCGGTGTTGATTTTATCGGAAAACCGGGCGTTTGGAATGGGAATATACATATCCCGTGCCAGCGAAAGCAGGCGCACTTCCCCCGTTTCCCTGTGAATGGAGCACACCATCAGAGAGTCCGCCCGGCCATCGGTCAAATTTTTGCCCCGGTTATCAGAGCCCATCAGCAAGATGTTCCGCCACGCTTCGTCCAGTTCCGGGCAGATGCTCAAATCATTTTCATCCACCGCCACCCGGAAAATGCCTTCCGCCGCTGCTGATGCCCATAGCATCATCAGCACCATCAGCCCACAAATCAGCCTTTTCATGCCGGTTCCTCTCTCTGCCCTTCCCTTTCCATGCGCATCATCTTCGGCCTTGCCATGAAAAAATAGCAGGCCAAATGCGCCAAAAAGGTCAGCGTCCACGAAATGGGATAGGAATTATACAGCGTGGTCATTCTGGGGTCAGCCGCAAAAACGGTATACACCCACAAAAGCCGGAACGCACATGCGCCGGACAGGCTTACAATCATGGGCGCAATGGAATAGCCCATGCCCCGCATCTGGCTGCCGGCCACGTCCATCAGGCCGCAGAGGAAATAGGTGGGCAAGATAATCGCCATGCGCACCATGCCCTTTTGAATCACGTCCGGGTTATTGTTATACAGCCCCACCAGCCCTTCCCCCACGGAGAAGGCCGCAAGGCCAACCGCCAATCCCACCACAGCCACCGTCACCAGCGAAATCCACATCACCTTCCGCACCCGTTTCCAGTCCCTTGCGCCCCGGTTGGCACTGGCAAAGGTCAGCGTGCCTTGAGAAATGGAGTTCATGCTCACATACACAAACCCTTCCACATTGGCCGCCGCCGCATTCCCGGCCATCCAGATGGAGCCTTGGGCATTGATGGAAGATTGGATAATCACGTTGGACAGGCTGAACAGGCTGCTCTGAATCCCGGCAGGCAGACCAATCCTCATGATTTCCCCCACGCATTTCATGTCCATTTTTAGCGCACGGGGGTTCAGATGCACACTTTCATCCGTGTGCAGCAAATGCCGCACCACAAACACAGCACTCAACAGCTGGCTCACCACCGTAGCGATGGCCACGCCTGCCACGTCCATCTTAAACGCAATCACCAATAACAGATTCAGCACCACATTGGCCAGCCCCGAAACGGACAAATAAAACAGCGGCCGCTTCGTATCGCCCACGGCACGCATAATGCCTGCGCCGAAGTTATACAACAGGTTCACCGGCATGCCCAGGAAAAAAATCTGCACATACAAGGTGGCCTTGTCAATCACGTCTTCCGGGCTGCCCATCAGCGTCAGCAGCGGCCTTGCCGCCACCAGCCCGATCACCATCACAATCAAGCCGCTGATCAGCGACAGCGTAATGGCCGTATGCACATTGCGGCTGATGGCCTTCATATCCCCGGCCCCCTTGGCGTGGGCAATCACCACGTTCGCCCCCAAGGAAAAGCCGATAAACAAATTCGTAATCAGGTTAATTAACGCCCCTGTGGAGCCCACCGCCGCCAGCGATTGTTCCCCGGCAAAGCGGCCAACCACCATCATATCCGCCGCATTATATAAAAGCTGCAAAAGGCTGGTTATCATCAGCGGCAGCGAAAACCGGATCAACTGGGGCAAAATAGCCCCTTGGGTCATGTCCATTTCCCGGCGGCTCGTCCACGCCATATCCATTCCCTCCTTGCAAAGGCCATATCCCTGCGTTGCCATTGTAGCCCCAAACGCCCCTCCCGTCAATTATCTTTTTCGAGATTTTACAAATAAAGCAAGAGTGCCAAATTCCCTGTGATATCAAGGCGTTTGGCACTCATCTACAATTAAATCTTATATTCACATTAGAAGCCGCTATAAGTAGAAAAACCCAACATATATACTGCCATTGCAAAGTCTTACTCCATTATCTATCTCGCTGCAACACAAAAAAGCAGACCATGCTTTCACACAGTCTGCTCTTATTACTGAATCAATTCAGCTTACACCAGTTCGATAACCACCATTTCGGCGGCGTCGCCACGGCGCGGACCCAGCTTATACATCCGGGTATAGCCGCCGGCGCAGTTCTTTTCCTGGTTACGGGCGCGATACTTGGGGCCATATTCACGGAACAGCTTTTCCACAACAGGATGCTTGTTATCCTTGGTGCGTTCCTTGTATTCGGCCTTGTTTTCGTCGTCCTTCTTCTGCTCCTTGATGTCATACAGGTACGCCATCATCAGGCGACGAGCATGCAGCTTGGAGGGCAGGTCGTTCACGAAGGTTTCCTTCACGATCTGCTTCTTGTCATTCTGGAATTCCTTTTCCACTTCTACGGTCTGATCATATTCGCGAATGGCGAGGGTGATCATTTTATCCACGATGCTGCGCACTTCCTTGGCCTTGGCCTCGGTGGTTTCGATGCGGCCGTACCACAGGAGATTGGTGGTCAGGTTCCGCAGCATTGCCTTGCGCTGGCTCGCAGTACGGCCCAGCTTGCGCTCTGTTGCCATGGGGGTTTCCTCCTATCACTCTTCGGTCGGACGCAGACCCAGGCCCAGTGCCTGCAGCTTCTGCTCGACTTCTTCCAGACTCTTTTTGCCCAGGTTGCGCACCTTCATCATGTCTTCCTGATTCCGCTGAACCAGTTCGGCCACGGTGTTGATGCCTGCACGCTTGAGGCAATTATATGCACGGACAGAGAGATCCAAATCTTCGATGGTCATCTCCATCACCTTATCCATCTTATCGTCTTCCGGTTCAGAGCTGCTGATGGGCAGGGTCTGATCGGTGAGGCCGATGAAGAGGCTCAGCTGTTCCACAAGGATCCGGGCGCTCAGCGCAATGGCTTCATCAGGAGCCACGCAGCCGTTCGTCCAAACTTCCAGCGTCAGCTTGTCATAGTCCGTGATCTGGCCCACACGGGTATCCTCGACCACATAATTGACCTTCTTGATGGGGGTGTAAATCGAATCAATGGGAATCACGCCAATGGGCATTTGGGCGGTTTTGTTCTTATCGGAAGAAACATAACCTCTGCCACGATCCAGCGTCAGCCACATATGCAGCTTGGCGCCTTCGCCCAGGGTGGCAATGTGCAGATCGGGATTGACGATTTCCACTTCGTCGTCCACCCGGATGTCAGCAGCCGTCAGCTCACAGGGGCCAACTGCGTTCACTTCCAGGGTCTTCACCTGATCGCTGTACAATTTCACTGCCAGACACTTCAGGTTCAAAACGATTTCGGTAACGTCTTCCTTCACACCTTCAACGGTGGAAAATTCGTGCTGCACGCCTTCAATGTTCACGCTGGTGACAGCCGCACCAGGCAGGCTGTTGATCAGCACCCGGCGCAGGGCGTTGCCCAGCGTATGACCGAAGCCACGTTCAAGCGGCTCGATAACGAACTTCCCGTAGGAATTGTTCGCATTCATTTCGACACATTCGATGTGCGCCTTTTCGATTTCGACGATCACGATGCATTACCCTCCTATCGATTACCGTCAGTTGAGGGGTACTCAGCTTGCCTGAAACATTAACGGGAATAGAATTCGACGATCATGTTTTCCTGCAGAGAGAAATCGATATCATCACGAGCGGGGAGGGCAGAAACGGTCACGGTCAGCTCGTCGGCATTTACGGTGAGCCACTTGGGCACAACACGGTTAGAGCCTTCACGGGCGGCCTTGAACAGTTCCATTTCCTTGCTCTTGACCTTCACGGTGATCACATCGTTCTGTTCCACTTCGAAGGAAGGGATGTCCACCTTCTTGCCGTTCACCTGGAAATGGCCATGCAGCACCAGCTGACGGGCCTGGGGACGGGAAGCGGCAAAGCCGGCACGATAGATCACGTTATCCAAACGGCGTTCCAGCAGGGAAAGCAGGTTTTCACCGGTAACACCCTTCATGTTGGAAGCACGTTCATAAGTGCGGTAGAACTGGCCTTCCAGCAAGCCGTATGCACGGCGAGCCTTCTGCTTTTCACGAAGCTGCAGACCATATTCGCTGGGTTTACGCTGACGAGCCTGACCATGCTGGCCGGGAGGGGTGGGCCGCTTGCTAACGGCGCACTTGCTGGAGAAGCACTTTTCGCCCTTCAGGAAGAGCTTGGTGCCCTCACGGCGGCACAGACGGCATACAGAGTCTGTATATCTTGCCATTTTGGGTAATCCTCCTATTACACTCTTCTACGCTTGGGCGGACGGCAGCCATTGTGAGGAATGGGCGTCACGTCCTTGATCATGGTCACATCCAGGCCGGCAGTCTGCAGGGCGCGGATAGCGGCTTCACGGCCGGAGCCGGGGCCTTT
>JAZNQO010000029.1:0-93049 GCA_045590215.1 Clostridia bacterium
CAACAAGTGACAGCGGCACACAGTTTGTTCAATAAATCTTCTCCATCCGCTACCGGGTGCAGGGTGAATGAGGCGACCGGCCCTCCGGTGGAGGGAGCGGCTGAAAGCCGCAGGAAGCCGAATGAATCAACCGAAACAAGCATTGGGAGCGGCAGCGACCAAGGCGTAGATTGAGGTTGCGGTACAATGTCCCTGCCCGGGGTTCGGGGGTGGAACCCCCGGCGGTGCCTGCGAAAGCGCAGCAAATTAACATTTGTCTTCTCAAATTGATTATATCACATCCTGATGACAGGCACAAGAAAAGCTGCGCCCACCTCTGACGCAGCTTCAATCCTTCTTTTCGGCTATTCAAAGAATATTTTTTGTCCGATTCCTCAGTCGGTTTTCAGTGGGGGTACGGGGGAGGTACTTTTGACGCAAAAGTACCTCCCCCGTAAAAACATCGTATCCCTTTCCTCTTACCGCTGCACACGGCCGGAGGCGTTGCCGCCGGCGAGAGTGAGCACTTCCTTTTCGGAGCAGAGGTTGAAGTCCGCTTCGATGGTCTGCTTGAGGCAGGAAGCTGCCACGGCAAATTCGATGGCCTTCTGGCAGTCGCCGGGCCACTTGTTCATGGCATGGATAAGACCGCCGCCAAAGCTGTCGCCGCCGCCCACGCGGTCCACAATGTGGATGAGGTAATTCTTGGCGAAGTAAGCCTTTTCGCCGTCGTAAAGCATGCCGCTCCAGTTGTTGTCAGAGGCGGAAATGCTGCCGCGCAGGGTGATGGCCACATAGTCAAAACCGAAGCGTTCCTTCAGCTGCTGTGCCACAGACACATAGCCTTCCTTATCCAGCTTGCCGGAGTTGATATCGGTATCCTTGGCTTCAATGCCGAAAACGTCCTTGGCATCTTCTTCGTTGGCGATGCATACGTTCACATAGGGCATCAGTTCGCCCATGACCTTGCCGGCCTGCTCGCGAGTCCAGAGCTTTCCGCGGTAATTCAGGTCACAGGAAACGGTGATGCCCTTTGCCTTGCAAACCTTCAGCGCATCCATGCAAATTTCGGGCAGTTCGCCGCCGAGGGCAGGAGTGATGCCGGTGAAATGGAACCAAGTAGCCCCATCCAGAATCTTTTCCCAGTCATAATCTTCCCGCTTGGAAAGAGCCACGGAGGAACCGGCACGGTCATAGACCACCTTGCTGCCACGCTGGGAAGCACCCTTTTCGCAGTAATAGATGCCAAGGCGGGGGCCCTGACGAAGAATCTTGCTCACATCCACGCCATACTGACGCAGGGCGTTGACGGCATTCTGGCCGATTTCGTGGGCAGGCACAGCCGTCACATAGGCGGCATCATTGCCATAATTGGCAAGGGAAACGGCCACATTGGCTTCGCCGCCACCATAGGTAGCTTCAAACTTATTGGCCTGGGGAAAACGCAGATACCCTTCAGGGCTGAGACGGAGCATGATTTCACCGAAACATACCGCTTTCATTTTGCATACACTCCCGTTTCTTTTATCATTTGCGGCCACAAGACCGCATGAACACTTATTATTTTTTTACGACGCCTTTTCCTTTTTTCCTGCCACGATGCCGGCTTTGTGCATATTTTTGTCTTGTTTTGACAAAAAGAACGGGAGGCGATTTGCCTGCGCTGTTTATCCAGCCTTTTCACAGGGGCTATGCTTGGGTGCCTATATGTTTTCCCGCAGGAAGCGGCGGCATCCGCAAGGGACGCCCTTGCGCTCTTTGGCAACGCCCTTGTGCCAACCCTTGGCCCCTGCATGGTGCTTTGCCTGTTTTTGTGCAGCCGCCTACCGGGAAGCGGCCTTTTCCCCATCATTTCCGGCTTCCTTTGCGGATCGCCCGGCGGCGCAAAAATGATGCAGGGAAATGATTGGGGCGGAAAGATACCAAGGCGTGAAATGGCTCTCACAGGCGTGATGAGCCCTGCCTTTTTCCTTGGCACATTGTCCGGCTGGCTTGCCAGCCAAAGGATCGCTTGTCTCCTTTATTTCTGCCATGTTTTGGGGGCTGTGCTGTCGGCTTTGTGCATGCGAAAGGTGCCCTCCGTTGCATCTGAAAAAACGCCCCTTTCCCTGTTTGCCTGCATAGGGCAGAGCATACAGGCTCTTTTGCAGGTAGGGTATTTTGTGATGCTGGGAACAGTCGCCTCCCGGATGTGCGCCTGTGCCCTGCCCTTTTTGCCGGAGGGCGTGCTGGTTTTTTTGCAGAGCCTGATGGAAGTAACGGGCGGCGCAAGGGCCGTGATTTCTCTTTCACCAGGCCTGCTCTATCCCCTTTTATCCGCTGCCACATCCTTTGGCGGCCTGTCCATCCTGATGCAAAACCTTTCCTTCTGGCAGGAAAAGGGCGTTTCTTTCGTGCAATTGGCCCTTGTGCAGCTGCTCCACGCCGCAATTTCCTTTCTTCTGTGTTTTTTCTTGCAAATTCTTTCGCTTTTCGGTTGAAAAATATCTGCGCTTCCTGTATAATAACAGTTGGTGTTTTTCCGAAAATGAAAAGGAAGAAGGGTATATTTCAAATGAAAGTTCTGATTGTAAACGCAGGTTCCTCTTCGCTGAAGTATCAGCTGATCGATATGGACAATGAACAGACGCTGGCCAAGGGTCTGGTAGAGCGCATCGGCATGGCGGAAAACGGCCATCACGAATGCAAAGTGAACGGCGAAAAGATCGTTGACTGGGCAGAAGATAAGATTGTTGACCATGTGCAGGGCTGCAAGATGATGCTGGCCGCGCTGACTGATTCTGAAAAGGGTGCTGTGAAGTCCATGGACGAAATCAGTGCCGTGGGTCATCGTGTGCTCCATGGCGGCAGCAAGTTCTCCGAATCCATGATCATCAATGACGAAGTCATCGCAGCCATCGAAGAAAATATTCCCCTGGGCCCCTTGCATAACCCTGCCAACCTCATGGGCATCAAGGCCTGCCAGGAAGTGATGCCCGAAACCCCCATGGTGGCCGTGTTTGACACTGCTTTCCACCAGACCATGCCCCCCAAGGCTTATATGTATGGCCTGCCCTACGAATATTACGAAAAGCATCATGTGCGCCGCTATGGCTTCCACGGCACGTCTCACCGCTTTGTTTCCAAGCGCACGGCGGAATTCCTGGGCAAGAAGCCGGAAGAACTCCGCATCATCACCGCTCACCTTGGCAACGGCTCCTCTCTGGCCGCTGTGGAATACGGCAAGTGCGTGGATACTTCCATGGGTCTGACGCCTTTGGAAGGCGTGCTGATGGGTACCCGTTCCGGCAATCTGGATCCTGCCGTGGTGGAATTCATCTGCGATAAGGAAAACCTCACCGTTTCCCAGATGCTGAACGTTTGCAACAAAAAGAGCGGTTTGCTTGGCATCAGCGGCCTGTCCAACGATATGCGTGACGTGGATAACGCTGCCAAGGAAGGTCATCCCCGTGCGCAGCTGGCCCGTGACATGCTGGTGCACGGCATCCGTAAGTATATCGGCTCCTACGCTGCCGTGATGAACGGCGTGGACGTGATCGTGTTCACCGCCGGCATCGGCGAAAACAACTATGGCCTGCGTGAAGACATCATGGCCGGGTTTGAATTCATGGGTGCCAAACTGGACAAAGAAAAGAACGCTGCGCTGGCTTGGCCCAATGTGCACGAAGCCGTCATCTCTGCCGACGACAGCAAGGTGCTCATCTGCGTCATCCCCACCAACGAAGAAATCGCCATCGCACGGGACACCCTGGAGCTGGTGAGCAAATAATTAACCGCAAATAAACAGCCGGGTTGCCTTCATAAGCAGCCCGGCTTTTCTTATGCTTTTTGATATGATTGAAACAAACAATTAAAACGCTTTTGATTGAAAATGATGATTTTGTATTGTTCCCCATCTTTCATGCGAAACGTTGCTACGGGGAAAATGATTCGCTTCCATGTAAGGTTTTCAATTTCTTTCAGCGGCAGCACCAATTTTTTGTATTGCGCTGGTATGCTGCTTTTTTGCGCACGGTAGGTTACGGCTTCACGATCCAGATATAAACCGCCGCCCAGTATACCGCCCCGGCACAGGCTGCACATAAACGCTCCTTTCATTCTTCTCCCCTGCCTTTCAAAAAAGCCACAACAGTTTCCCGTTGCGGCTCTTATTTTTTATTTCGTATCCCCATGCAGCTGCATCTGCTCGTTGAGCAGATTGATGTTGCCGCAGCCCATGGTCAGCACCAGATCGCCGGGCTGCCAATGCTCCCGGAGATATTTTTCGGTATCGTTGAAAGAGGGGGTATGCACGGCATTGATGCCATTTTTCAGCATCCCTTCAATCAGCATTTCGGATTTGATATCGCCGGGGTCTTTCTCCCGTGCGGCAAAAATATCCGTCACCAGCGTGAAATCCGCAACAGAGGTGCAGGTCAGATAATCCCGAAACAAGCTCTTCACCCGGCTGTAGGTATGGGGCTGCATCACCGCCCAGAGCCTGTTTGGCTTTTGCATTTTGGCAACATCCAAGGCCGCCTTCATTTCCGTTGGGTTATGGCCATAATCGTGATACATTTTCACGCCGTCAATGATGCCCGTCAGCTCAAACCGCCGATGCACTCCGGTAAAAGCGCACAACGCCTTGGCCGTATCCTCTGCGCTGACGCCGGCAGAGCGCACCGCCGCATAAGCCGCAAGGCCGTTCAATACGTTAAATGTGCCCGGCACGGAAAGCTCCACTCTCTCTTCCTTTTCAGCCCGGAACATCACGTCAAACCGGGCGCAGCCGTTTTCTGTGTAAGAAAGGTTTTCCGGGTAATAATCGCATGCAGGGGTCATGCCGTACGTCAGCGTCCGGCAATGCAGCTTCTTAAACAATCCGGGAATCCAAGGGTCTTCCCCCCAGCCGATGGCCACGCCGTCTTCCGGCAGCAGGGACAAAAACTTCCCAAAGGCGTTGCAGATATCGTGAATATCCTTGTAATAATCCAAATGGTCTTCTTCGATGTTCAAAACAACGGCGGTGGTGGGCTGCATTTCCAGGAAGCTGCCGTGGAATTCGCAGGCTTCCGCCACAAACACATCCTTGCCCCCTACCCGGCTACCGCCGCCAAGGGCATCCAGCCTGCCGCCGATGGACACGGTGGGGTCCTTGCCGCAAACGAGCAAGGCCTGTGCAATCATGGAGCTGGTGGTGGTTTTTCCGTGGGTGCCGCTGACGCAGACAGCGTGCTTATGGTTCTGCATCAATTGCCCCAAGAGAACGGAACGTTCCATCTGGGCAATGCCCAGCTCTTTCGCTTTCATCCGTTCAGGGTTATCCTCCGCAATGGCGGCGGAAAAAATAATCAAATCCTTCCCGACGGCATTTTCCGCAAAATGCCCCACAGTAATGGGAATCCCCTTCTGCCGCAGCCTTTCCACTGCATGGGAATTGGCGTTATCGGAGCCCGTCAGGCTGTAGCCTTCTTTTAGCAGCATTTCGGCCAAGCCGCTCATGCTGCTGCCGCCGATGCCGATCATATGTACCTTTTTATCCTGATAATCACGGATGTGAACCATACCACACCTCCGGAAATTTTCACTCGCTTATCATTATACGATGAGAAGCGAAAAATATCAATCTTTTTTCATTTCCTTTCGCTCTTTTTCCTCATCTTTTGTCCGCTTGTATTTTCGGGCAAATTAGGGTATAATTTGGATGGGCAAACCATCAAAGAATAAGGAGAGATTGCTATGAATAACGAAGAAATGGACATCATCGAGCTGGAAAGCGAAAACGGCGAAATGCTGCGCCTGTGCGTGGATCGCTATTTCTTCTACAACGGCGATGAATATGTGCTGCTGACGGACGATTGCGGCGAAAACAAGCCCAAGGACGAAGTATCCCATTATGTGATGAAGGTCGTTCCCCTGGAAGATGAGGACGGCGAAGAAATGGAAGAATTCGTGCCCGTGGAAGACGAGCTGATGGATCAGCTGATTCATGTGGTGGAATCCACCTTCGGCGACGAATAAAAGTTTATGAACGATCAGATTGCACAAAAGCTGCGCCTGCTGCCTGATTCCCCCGGCTGCTATCAAATGAAGGAGAATGGGAAAATCATCTATGTGGGCAAGGCTGTTAACCTGAAAAACCGGGTGCGCAGTTATTTCCATGGCCGTGACCATACCCCCAAGGTGGCGGCCATGGTTTCGCATATCGACGATTTCGATATCATCCTCTGCCGCACCAATCTGGAAGCGTTGATTCTGGAATGCAATCTGATCAAGCTTCATCAGCCCTATTATAATATCCTGCTGAAAGATGACAAGCACTACCCCTATATCCGCCTGGACCTGAAGGAACCCTTCCCCAAGGTTACTTTGGCACGCCGCCAGCAAAACGACGGTGCCAAGTATTTCGGCCCCTATATCGGTGCCACGGCAGTCAGGGATGTGCTGGATACGCTGCGCAAGCTTTTTCCCCTTCGCACCTGCAAGTATCATCTGCCGGAACATAAGCCCCAGCGGCCTTGTATCAATTATGAAATTGGCCGCTGCATGGGGCCCTGCTGCGATAAATGTACACAAACAGCCTACCGGCAGGTGGTGGACAGGGTGATTTCTTTCCTCGGCGGTAAATATCAGGAAGTGACGGCAGATTTGCGAAAAGACATGCTTGCCGCATCCGCTGCTTTGGAATTTGAAAAGGCCGCCCGGCTCCGGGATCAGCTGAACGACATCGAAGGCCTCATGCAGCGGCAGCAGGCCATTCAGGTTAACGGCGCAGAGCAGGATGTGTTTGCCCTGTGGGGTGATGATATGGATTGCATGGCGCAGGTAATGTATGTGCGCCGTGGCCGCATCGTTGGGGGGGATAGCTTTCCTTTGCCCGGTGAAGGAAAAGAGGACAAGGGCGAAGTATTGCTGGATTTTATTTTGCAGTTCTATGATGAACGCAAGCCGGCAAGGGAGGTTCTTTGCCCCGATTTGCCCCAGGAAATTGCCGCCGATCTGGAAGCGTGGCTCCGGCAGAAGCGGAACACCGCCTGCACCCTCACCATCCCAAAGCGTGGGGATAAACGGGCACTTGTATTGCTTTCCGAAAAAAACGCAAGGGACGCCCTGCAAAAGCGCAATGCCAAGCAGCAGGTGCAGCATGAGCGCACCGTCGGTGCCTGCGAGGATCTGGCCAAGGCCATCGGCATGGAAAAAATGCCCCGCCGCATTGAGGGCTTTGATATCAGCAACACCCAAGGCTCCCTTTCCGTCGCTTCCATGGTGGTGTTTATGGACGGCGTGCCTGCCCCCAAGGAATACCGGCATTACCGCATCAAAACCGTGGAAGGGGCCAACGATTTCGCCTCCATGAACGAGGTTCTGGGGCGCAGGTTCAAGCGTTCTTTGAACCCGGATAGCGGCGAAAAGTGGCCGCTGCCGGATCTGGTGTTGATTGACGGCGGCCCGGAGCAATTGGCCTTCGCAAGAGAGGCTATGCTTTCCGCCGGGGCGAACGTGCCCATGTTCGGCTTGGCAGAGCGGCTGGAAGCTATTTATCTGCCGGACAGGGATGAACCCATTTTGCTGGATCACCACACCCCTGCACTACATCTCATCCAGCGCATCCGTGACGAAGCCCATCGCTTCGCCATCACCCATCACCGGGGGCTTCGTGAAAAGCATGCGGTACACAGCGTGCTGGAAGATATCCCCGGCATCGGGGCGGCCAGACGCCGTGCGCTGCTGCAATATTTCAAATCGGTCAAGGCCATCCGGGAAGCAGACATGGACGCTTTGCTCGCATGCCCGAAAATGAATAAAGCAGCTGCCCAGAGCGTTTATGCTTGGGCGCACCCCGAAGAAAATCAATAATCAGGAGTTGAATTTTATTTGAGTACCTCTCGTTTTGCTATTTTTGTGGATTTGGAAAACTGCGGTGCCAAAGCACCCACGCTGAATAATATCTTGGACAAAGTGAAAATCCGGGGCGATATTCTCCTGGGCAAAGTGTACGGATACACCGACCGCTTTTCCGAACTGAAGGAGCTCCTGCTCTCCAATACCTTCACCGTCGTCCCTTCCCTGCGCCACGGCGTTGCCCAGAAAAACAATGCCGATATTCTGCTGGTGCTGGACGCCTTGGAGGTGGCCTACACCAACCCGCTCATTGATTCCTTCTGCATCGTTTCCGGCGACAGCGATTATACGCCCCTTGTGGGTCGCCTGAAAAGCATGGGCAAGTTCGTCCTCGGCATGAGCCGCAGCGAAGTAGCCTCTTCTATCTTCATCAACGCCTGCAACGAGTTTCAGTTTCTGGAATCCGTCTCTGCCGTGAACCGGGACAAGCGTCGGGGCAAAAAGCAGTCAAAGGACGAACCTTTGGACGATGCCGGCTTAAACAAAGTCTTGGAATCCATCCTGTCCGAGCAGACGGAAAATGAAGAAATGTATGCCAGCGAGCTGAAAGGTGTTTTGCTCCGCCTGCGCCCCGATTTCAACGAAAAATCCTTCGGCTGCGCTTCCTTCGGAAAGCTGCTCAATAAGCTGGCTTCCAAGTTCGGCACCATCCGGGTGCGTAATGATAATTACAACGTGCTGGTGTCCCTCAACGCTGACGCCCCGGAAACCCACGGCAAAAACAGCCTCACCAAGGACAACTGGCGTGCCGCCTTCTCCGAGCAATTGCAGCGGTACAAGGATGACGGCTTTGAGCGTGTGAACCCGTCCATCCTGAAAGCGGATATTCAGGCCGCTTATCCTGATTATGCGGAGCACCTCATCGGCTTCAAGCGTTTTTCCGATGTGCTCAAGCAAATGGAGAAAGAAAAGCTCCTGCAGCTGGAATTTGACGAACAGAAGAACATGCTCATCAAAATGATCTGACCCACAAAAGGAGGCTTCCCCCATGCCCCAGATTCCTGCCTATGCAGAAGAATTGAAGCAAATCGCCCTGGATATGGGTGCCGTCAGTGCCACGCCTTTCCATATCTCCCAAATCTGCTTTGACAGCCGCACCCTGCTCAAGTGTATGTTTGGCTGCAACGATTGGGGCAAGGGGCTCACCTGTCCTTCCCGCCCCGGCAGCCCTACCATGGAACAATACCGGGAAATGCTCTCCCGTTATTCCTGGGGCATCATCATCGGCGGCCATAACAAGCACATCACCCAGAAAGTCTCCTTCCATCTGGAAGGCAAGGCTTTCGGCGACGGCTATTATTTCGCTTTCTCTTTGAGCGATTGCGGCCTGTGCAAGGAATGTGCAGGGCATACCGGCGGCGAATGTCGCCATGTGCGTCAGGCGCGCCCTGCCTTCCATAGCGTGGGCATCGACGTGTTCAAAACCGTGCGCCAGTTCGGCTTACCTATCAACACCCTCAAAGACCCTGCCAACGAAGAACAGAATTGGTACGCCGCTGTGTTTGTGGAATGACAGCTTGCGCAGCGAAGAGGAAAGCGGATGGTATATACCCATGAAAAACTATACTCAGGTATATGTAAATAACAGTCTGGAAGCAGCGCAGGTGTATTGCGATGCTTTCGGCGCACAGATTACCCGTGCATTCCCTAATGCAGATCATACTGCTTATGAGCACTGCGAATTATCGGTAAACGGAGAAGGATTTCTAGCTTTGGCAGAAGCTGATCATCCCCTGGATGTATCGCTCATTCATAAATTAAAATGGAACACAATGACCTTCAATACCTTTGAAATGGGAACAGAAGAGGCTGTTCTGCATGCCTTTGAAGTGCTGAAAAAGGAGGGCGTTGTGCTGGAAGATATACACGCATTGCCATGGAGCAGCTATTGCGCCACAGTAATCGATAAATACGGCGTTTGCTGGTGGCTTTCCATTTGAAACATAACAAAAGGCCCGGATACGCTTGAACGCATCCGAGCCTTATTCATTCTGTCCTTTATTTCTCTTCTTTGTTTTCTTCCATCACATGCGGCAGCAGCATAATTTCCTGCACATGGCGGTCGTCGGCTTTCAGGACTTTCACATCCCAGCTGCCGCAATTGAAAATTTCGCCTTCATCGGGGATCCGTTCAGCCAGTTCCATCACCCAGCCGCCAACAGTGCTGGCATCGGCATCGCCGGCAAGGGAGAAGCGTTCTTCCATTTCCTCCACAGGTGCGCTGCCCATAATACGCCAGCTGCCGTCCTTTTCTTCCTGAAATTCCACTTCAATTTCGTCATGCTCGTCCCAGATTTCGCCTACGAGTTCTTCCAGAATATCTTCCATGGTGACGATGCCGACGGTTCCGCCGTATTCATCGACGACCACGGCCAGCTGGGATTTGGTGCGCTGCAGCAGGCGCATAAGATCGCTGATTTTTGTGTTTTCCGTCACAAACACAGGACTTTTCATGATTTCGGGCAGGTTCAATTGCTCATCCTTGGTTTTGCGATAGAAATCCTTCTGATGGATAACGCCCACGATGCGGTCGATTGTCTCTTCATAGACGGGCAGACGGGAATAGCCGCTTTCTTCAAAAATCTCCGTAACCTCGTCAAAGGAAGCGTCTTGCGGCACGCCTTCCACACGCACACGAGGGGTGAGGATATCGGCCACTTCCTGATCATGAAATTCGATGGCACTGCGTACAAGGTCACTGTCGTCGGCATCCATGCCGCCTTCCTGCTCCACTTCTTCCACCATGGTAATCAGCTCGTCCTGGGTCAGGCGGCGGTCGTCTTTCACCTTAAATACCTTGGACAGTAAAACCTTCCACTTGCTGAACAGCCAGTTGATGGGGTTAAAAACCTTCGTCAGCACCACCATAATGCCGGCCACAGCCATGGCGAAGCGTTCCGGGCTTTCTTTAGCCATGGATTTAGGCGAGATTTCGCCGAAAATCAGCACAACCACGGTGGTAATAACCGTGGAAAGCGTAGCCCCGGCACCGCCCACCAACTTCACAAAGAAGATGGTGGCAATGGAAGCCAGCCCGATATTGACGATATTGTTGCCAATCAGGATGGTGGAAAGCAAATCATTGTAATTATCGGAAAGAGCCAACGCTTTTTTCGCTTTTTTATTGCCGTTATCTGCAAGGCTCTTGAGCCGTGTACGGTTCAGGGAAGAATAAGCCGTTTCCGTAGCCGAAAAGAAAGCGGATAACATAACCAGGACAACCATGATCAGGATTTGCATGCCCATTTTTTTAATAACTCCTTTTTTTACACACAAAAAGCATGCCTGTTACTTTTCAGCAGGCATGCCGATGTTTCATTTTGTTGCCGGGATAAGGCTCCGGTTCTATGGCACTACTACTGCCATAATCACCCTCCACGGGGCAACCACACTCCTTTTGGAGAAATTCTCCGTTAGAGATTATACCACATCCCCTATCCCCTGTCAACCATCATACATCATACCTTTTCAGCAGCATATCCAATGCTTCCCGCAGCAGAATGGCTTCGCCGATGCCTTCACGCT
This sequence comes from Clostridia bacterium, assembly GCA_045590215.1. Lineage (GTDB taxonomy): Bacteria > Bacillota > Clostridia > Christensenellales > Aristaeellaceae > RUG563. The sequence goes on from JAZNQO010000029.1 coordinate 11,386, forward strand.
TGGAGAGCTTGGTGAGCCGTTTCAACTGGTCAGAGGTATAGTGGCTGGTTTTGGGCACCATCTTTTCTTCCCGGCACAGAGCCACCTTGTTTCTCCCGGCATATTTCACCCGGAACATGGCACTTTCCGCCTTGCGGAATAATTCCTGATAGCGGTTCGCATCTTCAAAAGCAGCGGCAATACCCACGGAAATGGTGATTTTTTCTCCATCCGGCAGCTGGATGTTCAGCTCCCGGCGCAGGTTTTCCATCAGCAGGAACGCATCTTCCTTTTCCATGTCGCCATTGAAAATGATGCCGAATTCATCGCCCTGAATGCGGTATACTTCGCCTTTGCCCTCCACACCGGCTTGCAGGTGCTGCCCCAGCGCAATCAACACACGGTCGCCCTCTTCATAGCCGAAATCATCGTTCACGTGCATGAACATATCCACGTCCAGCAGGGCGATCACCGCATTTTCGCCGCTTCCTTCTTCGCCAAGAATGGCCGTTAACTTTTCTTCAAAAGCGGCTCCATCTTTGAACTGCAATACTTCGTTGACTTTGTTTGTTTTCATGTGTATTACCTCCCGAATATTATTTTCACAATAATATTATCATGTGCAATATTATTTGTCAAGTATTATTTCTAAAATATTTTTTACAAAATGATTATTTGCTGCATAAATTGATATCGGAACCGCATTTTATCTGTTTTTCCCGGCAAATTGGTGTTTTGTCAGCAAAATATGTGAAAATTTCATTCAATTTTGCATTTTGACTATGGCATACCCGATGGAAGTGTGCTATAATAATTCGGCGAATTGCTGTTTTGCCTTTCGCATCGCACCACTGATTTTTAAGGAGAGTGTTTTTCCATGCCCAATATTGCAGTTCTCACCAGCGGCGGCGACAGCCCCGGCATGAATGCAGCCGTTATGAGTGTAGCCCGTTGCGCCAATCGGCTGGATATGCCCCTGATTGGCATCAAGCGCGGCTATAACGGCCTGCTGGGACGTTCAGGCAAATTGGAGGATGATTTTGTCCGGATGGATCTGGATACCGTATTGGATATCGCCGATCAGCCCGGCACTTATTTGCGTACCGCCCGCTGCACCGAGTTTCTGGATCCTGCCGTCCGGGAGAGGGCTGCCCAGCGGCTGCGGGATATGGATGTAACCGGCCTTGTGGTCATCGGCGGCAATGGCTCTTTCCAAGGGGCTATGCGCCTTTGTGAGCTGGGCATCCCCTGCATCGGCATCCCCGGCACCATTGATAACGACCTGGCTTATACCGAAATGACGCTGGGCTACGACACCGCTGTGAATACCTGTGCAGAGGTTGTCCACGCCATTCGTGCCACTTCCCGTTCTCATGACCGTCCCCATGTGGTGGAGGTTATGGGGCGTGACTGCGGCGATATTGCGCTGAGCACCGCTGCCGCCACCGGCTCTGAAATCGTGGTGGTGCCGGAAATGAAGTGGAGCGTGGATCAGGTGGCGGATCAGTTGAACCGCCAGATTGCCAAGGGCAACACCCGTGCCACGGTGATTGTGGCCGAAGGTTGCTGGGCGTCCATGAAGCCCTTTGACGTATATAAGTTCCTGCATCCTTACGGAAAGGCCGTGTACGAAGGAGAACCCATGACGGCTGAACGCTTTGCCAGCGTCTTAAAGCGCAAGTGCGGCATGATCGAAGTGCGTTCCACCGTGGTCGGCTACACCCAGCGTGGCGCATCCCCCACCGCACGGGACTGCATCTTTGCCTTTGAAGCCGGTGCCATGGCTATTGACCTGCTCCGTCAGGGTATCAGCAATCAGGTGATCGGCATGAAGAACGGCAAAACCTTCTATATGCCCATCGAAAAGGCTCTGGCCGCCAAGCACACTTTTAATAAGAAGCTGTATAAGCTGGTCAACGGTATCTGATTTTACCTAAACAGCCGCCGGAACGTTATTGTCCGGCGGTTTTCTATTAGAAAGGAAAATGTATGAACCGCCATCTGAAAAACCTGAACCGCATCGAGTGCATCGTCACTTATGCCTGTACCGGCAAATGCAAGCATTGCTCCGAGGGCAGCCATAGCTTGTCCGGCTGCCACCTAGACGGCGAAAAGGCAGCGGAAGCCGTTTTGCAAATCGCACAAAACTATCCCATCCAATCCCTGATGACCTTCGGCGGCGAACCCCTTTTGTTCCCCGAAATCACCGCCCAAATCCATGCGGCAGCCTGTAAAGCCCATATCGAAAAACGCCAGATCATCACCAACGGCTATTTTTCAAAACAGCCGGAGCGCATCAGGGAAGTGGCCCGAATGCTGAAAGATGCCGGGGTCAATGATGTGCTTTTGTCCGTGGATGCTTTCCATCAGGAAACCATTCCGCTGGAGCCTGTGCAATGCTTTGCCGAAATGCTGATACAGCAGCATGTGCCCCTGCGGATGCAGCCGGCATGGCTGGTGAGCCAAGCACACGATAACCCCTATAACCAAAAAACACGAGGGCTTTTGCAGCTCTTTGCCGGGATGGGTATCCCCATCCACGAGGGCAACGTGATTTTCCCAAGCGGCAACGCCCTTCGCTTCCTCAAGGAATATTTTGACCTCTACGGCACCCCCGAAAACCCCTATGAGGACGACCCGGAGAACGTATCCTCCATCTCCCTTGAGCCGGACGGCACCCTGCTGAAAGGCAATTTCTATCAGGAAAACGTGCTTTCCATCATGGAAAACTACCGGCCATAAAAGAATACTATACATAACAAAAACACTTGTATTGGAACGACTGCACGCATCTTCCAATACAGTGTTTCTTTCCTTCCCACCTATCGGTTTTCGGAGGAGCGCAAGGGGGCACTTTTGACGCAAAAGTGCCCCTTTACAAAATAACTGCCTTGGAACGACCCATAATGGTCTTCCAATACAGTGTTTTCTTTCCTTCTCCCTATCTGTTTTCGGAGGAGCGCGAGGGGGCACTTTTGACGCAAAAGTGTCCCTTTACAAAATAACTGCCTTGGAACGACCCATAATGGTCTTCCAATACAGTGTTTTCTTTCCTTCTCCCCTATCGGTTTTCGGGGGAGTGCGAGGGGGCACTTTTGACGCAAAAGTGCCCCCTCGCAAAAATATATCTCTTACTTATTCTTCAATTTGCTGAAATCCTTGGCACGCTGCTCATGGCTGAGCACACGCTTGCGCATGCGCAGAGACTTGGGCGTGATTTCCAGCAGCTCATCATCGTCGATGAATTCAAGGCATTCTTCCAAGGTAAGCGGATGGACGGACACAAGGCGCAAACTGTCTTCCGAAGCGGAGGCATTGCGCATATTGGTCACATGCTTTTGCTTGCACACGTTCACCACGATATCGCCGGGTCGGCTTGATTCGCCGCAGATCATGCCAGCATAGACAGGCGTCTGATTGCCGATAAAAAGGCTGCCACGCTCCTGCACATAAAACAGGGCATACTGGGTGGTTTCGCCGGTTTCGTAGCACACAAGAGCACCCACATTGCGGTGCGGAATATCGCCCTTGTATTCTTCGTAATGGTCAAACACAGCGCTCATGATACCTTCGCCACGGGTATCGGTGAGAAATTCACTGCGATAGCCAAAGAGGCCACGGCTGGGCACCAGGAATTCCAGGCGCACCCGGTCTCCGCCGTTCATGGATTCCAGCGTGCCACGGCGGCGGCCAATCTTTTCAATCACGGCCCCTGCATGCGCCTGGGGCACATCAGCCACCATCCGTTCGATGGGCTCCATCTTTTTGCCATCTTCCCAGCGGTAAATAACCTCCGGTTTGCTCACCTGGAACTCAAAGCCTTCACGGCGCATGGTTTCAATGAGGATGGACAGATGCAATTCACCCCTGCCCCACACCTCAAACTGATCCGGCGTTTCCCCGTCCTTCACCCGGAGGGAAACGTCCGTTTCCAGTTCCCGGTAAAGGCGATTGCGCAGATGGCGGCTGGTGACGAAAGAGCCTTCCCTTCCGGCAAAGGGGCTGTCATTGACGGAGAAGGTCATGGTAACGGTGGGCTCCGTGATGGCCACGAATGGCAGGGCGGTCACGTCCTGCGGATCGCACACCGTATCGCCGATGGAGATATCCGCAAGGCCGGTCAAGGCCACGATATCGCCCATGGAAACGCTCTGGGCAGGCACACGCTTCAAGCCGTCATACACGGAAAGAGCGGTCAGCCGCCACGGAGGCGTGGTATTTTCCGGGTGCTCCGCATTGCAGCGAACCACCATCATGCCGTCTTTCAAAGTGCCCCTCGTGATGCGGCCAATGCCGATACGGCCCACGTATTCGTTATAGTCGATGGTGGAAATGAGCACCTGCGCCGGGCCTTCCGCTTCGCCTTCGGGAGCCGGGATATATTCCATAATAGTTTCAAACAGAGGCTGCAAATCCTCGCCGGGCTTTTCCAAGTCCAGCGTGGCCGTGCCCTTACGGGCAGAAGCATAAATGATAGGCCGATCCAGCGTTTCCGGGTCCGCGTCCAGCTCGATGAGCAAATCCACCAATTCGTCCACCACTTCTTCGCAGCGGGCGTCCGGGCGGTCTACTTTATTTACCACCAGCAGCACCGGCAGCTTCAGCCCCAAGGCTTTCTGCAAAACAAAGCGGGTCTGGGGCATGGGGCCTTCAAAGCTGTCCACCAGCAGCAGCACCCCGTCCACCATCTTCAGCACACGCTCCACCTCGCCGCCGAAATCGGCGTGGCCGGGGGTGTCCACAATGTTAATTTTGGCGTCTTTATAATGCACGGCAGTGTTCTTGGCCAGGATGGTAATGCCACGCTCTTTTTCAAGATCGTTGGAGTCCATCACACGCTCGGCCACCTGCTGATTCTGGCGGAATACGCCGCCCTGTTTCAGCATCTGGTCCACCAGCGTAGTCTTGCCGTGATCAACGTGAGCAATAATGGCAATATTGCGGATATCGTTGCGAATCATGCGTTCTTTCTCCCTCTTTCCATTGGCATCAAACCAACAATATATTTTACAGGCACGGCCATGTCTTGTCAACCTTTCCCATGCCAAAACCGCCTGCTTTTCTATGGTTTTTTCTTATTTTCCCTGTTCTTTTACCCATCTTTTTTTGAACCCCTTTCGCCGCCTTGACTTTTCTGCCAAAATGAAGCATAATTAATATGTTGTTTTATGCCTATCAGGAGGTATCTTTCATGGAACACAGGATTGATCATGTGCAGCCCCATGGCATCGCATGGCGGCGGGGCATTCGCCCAGGGGATACACTTATCTCCATAAACGGCGAAGCGGTCATCGATCATATCGATTATCAGGCCCTGTCCATGCGGCAGAAGGTGGATTTGAAAATCCGCACCGAAGATGGCAATGAAAAAAACGTGCGCATCATCAAGGCCAAGGATGCGCCGCTGGGGCTTTCCTTATCCAATACCGCCTGTGTTTCCCCCAGAACCTGCCATAACAAATGTATTTTCTGCTTCATTGATCAAATGCCCCCCGGCATGCGTGACACCCTCTATGTGAAGGATGACGACTGGCGTTTTTCCCTGATGATGGGCAATTTCGTGACGCTGACCAATGTGGACGAAAAAGAATTTGACCGCATCCTCCGCCGCAAGGCCAGCCCGCTTTATATCTCCGTACATGCAACGGACGGCGACCTTCGCTGCCGAATGATGAACAACCGCTTTGCCGGAAACATCATGGAGCGGCTGCAACGGATGAAAGACGCCGGGCTCACTTTCCATTGTCAGGTGGTGCTCTGCCCCGGCTGGAACGACGGAGCGCAATTGCAAAAAACCCTCTCCGACCTCTATAGCCTCTATCCTGCCGCCAAATCCGTAGCGTTGGTGCCGGTGGGGCTCACCAAATTCCGGGAAAACCTGGCCGATGTAAAGCCTTTTGACTTTGCTTCCGCAAATGCGGTGATGGAAATTTCAGAAGCTTTCCAACAAAAAGCCCTTTCAGAAAACAACACCCGGTTTGTGTTTCCTTCGGACGAGCTGATGCTGCTTTCCGGCCGAAGCATCCCCGAAGAAGCCGACTATGAGGGCTTTCCCCAGATCGAAAACGGTGTAGGGCTTGTGCGCAAAACGGAAGAAGCATTAAAGCTGGCTGCGCAGGAAAATACTTTGCCTGCCCATCCCCGCCGTGTCATCATCCCCTGCGGCACTTCCATCGCCCCAGTGATGCAAAGATGGATGGAAACCTATGCGCCGGAAGGGGTTTCGGTGAAGGTGCTGCCGGTTAAAAACACTTTCTTTGGCGAAACGGTCACGGTCACCGGCCTCCTCACCGGCGGCGATCTGAAAAACGCACTGGAGCATCAAACCGCCGACGAAGTGATCCTCTGCAGTAATACCCTCCGAGAAGAGGGCGATTTATTCCTTGACGATACCTCGCTGGAAGAACTGAAAGCTGCCCTGCCCATGAAGCTCACCATCTCGCCCAATGACGGTGCCGCCCTGTTCGCTGCGCTGCTGGGCTCCAAATAACCCAAGGAGGATTCCCTTTCATGCCTTCTCAAAAGCCTTTGGTTGCCATTGTGGGTCGCCCCAATGTGGGCAAATCCACCTTTTTCAACAAAATCACCGGCCGCCGTATCGCAATCGTGGAAGATATTCCAGGCGTCACCCGCGACCGCATCTGTGCGGACGTGGAATGGCTGGGGCGCAAGTTTACGCTGATTGATACCGGCGGTATCGACCCTAAGTCCGACGACGTGCTGCTTTCCCAGATGCGGCATCAGGCGCAGATTGCCATGGATATGGCAGATGTGATTTGCTTTTTCACCGATGCCCGTGTGGGGCTCACCCCGGACGATGAAGAAGTGGCTATTATGCTGCGCCGTACCCATAAGCCCGTGATTCTGGCTGTCAATAAGCTGGATCACAGTGGTCTGGAAGATGTGCGCTACGAATTTTACGCACTGGGGCTTGGTGACCCTATCGGCATTTCCTCCACTAATATGCTGGGACTTGGCGATTTATTGGATGAAATCGTAAGTCACTTCCCGGAAGCCGATGAAACGGAAGAAGACGAAGAAAACCATGTGATTCAGTTGGCCGTGGTGGGAAGACCAAACGTTGGCAAATCCTCCCTGGTCAATCGCCTGCTGGGGCAGGACCGCACCATGGTTTCCAATATTCCCGGCACAACCCGTGACGCCATCGACACCGAATTTGAGGGTCCGGACGGCACACGCTATAACATCATCGACACCGCCGGCATCCGCCGCAAGCGTGCCATTGAAGATGAATCCTTGGAACGCTACAGCGTGCTGCGCTCCATCGCCGCCATTCGCCGCTGCGATGTGGCTCTGATGCTGATTGATGCCCAGGAAGGGGTGACGGAGCAGGACGCCCGGATCGCCGGCATGGTGCATGAAGAGGGCAAGGCTGCCGTGGTGATCGTCAATAAATGGGACGCTCTGGAAAAAGATACCGGCACCTTTGAAAAATACAAAAAGCAGGTGCTGGAAGATTTGAAATTTATGGATTATGCGCCGGTGCTTTGCATTTCCGCCCTCACAGGCCAGCGTGCCGTGCAGGTATTACCGGAAGTGAACAAAGTGTTTGAGCAGGCCAGCCGCCATATTGGCACCGGGGCTCTCAACGATGTGCTGGGCGATGCCCAGATGGCACTGCAGCCCCCCATGATGGGCGGCCGCAAGCTGAAAATCTATTACGGCACCCAGCCGTCCACCTGCCCCCCCACCTTTGCCCTGTTCATCAACAACGAAGATTTGATGCACTTTTCCTATCAGCGTTATCTGGAAAACTGCATCCGCAAGGCCTTTGGCTTTGAAGGCACCCCCATCCGCTTCTTGCTGCGGGAAAAGAAAAAGGAGGATGCACGTCCATGATTTCTGTTCTTAAATACCTGCTCTGTACCGTGATCGGCTATCTGCTGGGCAGCTTTTCAACGGGCATTCTGGTTGCCACAAGGCAAGGCCACGATATCCGCTCCGAAGGCAGCAAAAATACCGGTGCTTCCAACGCCCTGCGTGTGCTGGGTGTCAAGGGCGGCGCAATAGTTTTCCTTGGAGACTTTATCAAGGCCTCTCTGGCCGTGGGTGCCGGGTATCTGCTGATGGGCAAATACGGAGCCATGCTGGCCGGGCTTTGCGCCGTGCTTGGGCATAACTGGCCTGTGTTTTTCAATTTCAAGGGCGGCAAAGGCATTGCCTGCTCTGCTGCCATTGTTCTGCTCACGTTCCCTTGGCAGGGAGGTGTAGCCATTGTTGCGTGCCTGCTGGTGATTTATTTCACCCGGTATATTTCTGTCGGCAGCCTCACCATGCTCACCGTTTTCTTCCTGCTGGTGCTGTTCACGGTGGGCGTCTGGCCCTATGCCGTATGGGCTTTTGTGCTGATGGCCCTTGGCTTCTGGCGGCATCGCAGCAATCTGGAACGGCTGAAAAATGGCAACGAAAACAAAATCGGCCAGAAAGCAAAATAACAAATTGTCCCTCTAAAGCATCACGGGAAATTTCCCGGCGGTGCTTTTTTTTCATGCGTTTTTATGGTATAATGAAAGCTGATAGAAAATGGTGGATTATGCCCATTTTTCTTTGAATTTTTAGTAATCCAACGAGGTATCTCATGAATCTTTCCGCCCTGAACCCCATGCAAAGAAAAGCCGCCGAAACGCTGGAGGGCCCGGTTTTGATTCTGGCCGGTGCCGGCAGCGGCAAAACCCGTACCATCACCTACCGCATCGCCAATCTCATCGAAAGCGGCGTGGCTCCATGGCATATTCTGGCTTTAACCTTCACCAATAAGGCCGCCCGCGAAATGAAGGAGCGGGTCACAAGGCTGGTGGGCAGCGATGTGGAGGAAATGTGGCTTGGCACATTCCACTCCGTTTGCGTGCGCATTTTGCGGCGGGATATTGAAAAAATCGGCTATCAGCGGTCCTTTTCCATCTATGACGATGACGACCAGACAAGGGTCATCAAGGACGCCCTGAAGGTGCTGCACTATGATGAAAGCAAGCTGCCGCCAAGGGAAATCAAGACCAAAATATCCGATGCGAAAAACAAAATGCTCAGCCCCGACGAATGGTTCCACGAATCCCCAAGGGATTTCCGCAGCCAGCAGATTCACGATGTGATGCTCTATTATGAAGAGCGGCTGCACGCTGCCAATGCGCTGGACTTTGACGATCTTTTGCTCTGCACCCTGCAATTGTTTGTGGAGCATCCGCCGGTTTTGGATTACTACCGCCAGAAATTTACTCATGTGCATGTGGATGAATATCAGGACACCAATCAGGCGCAATATACCTTCGTCCGCCTCCTCACCCAATACAGCCGCAACCTTTGCGTGGTAGGCGATGATGACCAATCCATCTACGGCTGGCGCGGGGCAGATATCCGCAACATTCTGGACTTTGAAACGGATTTCCCGGATGCCACGGTCATAAAACTTGAGCAGAATTACCGCTCCACCGCCAATATCCTGGACGCCGCCAATCAGGTGATTGCCCATAACACGGGCCGTAAAGAAAAGCTGCTGTGGACGGACGATGAGCCCGGCGAAAAGATTCGCCTCTACAGTGCCGGGGATGAGAGGGAAGAAGCGGCGTGGATTTGCGTGTGCATCAAAAAGCTGCAAAAAATGCAGGCCTCCCTTGCGGAAATTGCCGTGCTTTACCGCACCCATGCCCAGAGCCGTGTGCTGGAAGAAATGTTCATGCGCAGCGGCATCCCCTATAAAGTTTTCGGCGGCACCAAGTTCTATGACCGCAAGGAAGTCAAAGATGCGCTGGCCTATCTTCGGGTCATCGTAAACCCTGCGGATGATGTTTCCCTCACCCGCATCATCAATACCCCCAAACGCTCCATCGGCGATACCACCATCGCCGCTCTGCAGGAATACGCAAGGGTAGAAGAGTTGCCCCTCTTTTCCGTGCTGGCGGCTCCGCCGGACAGCCTTTCTTCCCGTGCGAAGAAAAGCATTGCCGCCTTTTCCATGCTGCTGATGAAGCTGACCATGATGAAGGAAAGCATGTCCCTGTCCCAGTTTGTGGAAAGCATGCTGGATGAAACAGGCCTGAAGGCCCAGTTTGAAATCGAGGGCAGCGACGAAGCTCAGACAAAGCTGGAAAACCTGATGGAATTTGCCGGAGCTGCCAAGGAGTTTGAGCATCAAAGCCAGGAAAAAACGCTGGAAGCCTTTTTGGAAAATGTGTCTCTGGTGACGGATTTGGACAGGCAGGAGGACGCCCCTCAATATGTGACTCTGATGACCCTCCATTCCGCTAAAGGGCTGGAATACGATGACGTGTTCCTCTGCGGCATGGAAGAGGGCATTTTCCCCTCCATGCGCTCCATCACGGAAGAAAACAAGATGGAAGAAGAGCGCAGGCTGTGCTATGTGGGCATCACAAGAGCCAAGAAACGCCTCTATCTTTCCTTTGCCAGACGGCGCATGCTCTATAACCAGATCACCCATAACGCCCCTTCCCTGTTCTTGAAAGAAATTCCCGGCCGGCTCATTCAGGAAGAATGGCCTGCAGCCGCCCGGCCAACCCCTGCCCCTTCCTATGCAGCCCCGGCCCAGCGTCCTCCCCAAAACCTCTCCTTTGGTACCCCCGGCATGGTATCCGCTCGTCCTGCCGCCCTGAATATCCCCGGCGTGCAGAAGGGCTTTGTTGCTTCCCCGGCGAGATCCATGCAAACCACTGCCCTTTTCAAGCCCGGTGATAAGGTGCTCCACCGCAAGTTCGGCGAAGGCACGGTGCAGCAGGTAAATGGCAGCGGTGCCGATGCCCGGATACTGATTGCCTTCACCGCCTATGGCACAAGAGAATTTTCCCTCTCCATTGCCCCCATCGTTAAGATTGATTCATAAAAGGAGGCCTTTGCCTTGCCGCAGTTTTCTTCCATGCAGGAATTGGTGGATTACCTGAACAAAACGGCTCACGCCTATTATGTGTTGGATAACCCCATTATTTCCGATGCCCAGTGGGACAAGCTTTACAATCAACTGCTTCAGATGGAACAGGAAACAGGCGTTATTCTGCCCGATTCCCCATCCCATCGGGTGGGCGGTGCGCCCCTTGCGGCGTTCACCCAGCACCGGCATATCACAAGGCTGTGGAGCATGGATAAAGCCCAATCCTTTGAGGAGCTGAACGCATGGTTTGACCGCACGGAAAAGCTGCACAGTCAGGAAAACGTCCTGCCTCCTCTCTCCTTTGGCATCGAATATAAATTCGACGGCCTGACACTGAATCTGACCTATGAAAACAGCAAGCTCATCCAGGCCGCCACCCGTGGCAACGGCGAAGTGGGCGAAGCCATTTTGCCGCAGGCAAAGACGGTGCAGGGCGTACCTCTTTCCATTCCGTGGCAGGGCAAATTGGAAGTGCAGGGCGAATGTATCATGCGGTTGAGTGCCTTGGAGAAATATAATCAAACGGCCTCGGAGCCCCTGAAAAACGCCCGGAACGCCGCTGCCGGGGCTCTGCGCAATTTGGATCCGGCGGTCACGGCCTCCAGAAAGCTCTCCGCCTTTTTCTATCAGGTGGGCACCATCGAAAACGCCCCCTATACAGAACAGACAGGCATGATTGCATTCCTCAAAGAACAGGGCTTCCCCATCAGCCCCTATTTTGAAAAGGCGGCTTCCAGAGAGGAAGTTTTTTCCCTGCTCACGGATATTGAAAAAAACCGTCCTTCCCTTGACTACCTCATTGATGGGGCGGTCATCAAAGTCATGGACACCCAAACCCGGCAGGCCTTTGGCTATACGGATAAATTTCCCCGCTGGGCGGTGGCCTATAAATTCGCCGCCGAGGAAAATACCGCCACCTTGGAAAGCGTCACATGGGAGCTGGGCCGTACCGGCAAATTGACCCCCCTCGCCCATGTATCCCCGGTGGAGTTTGAAGGGGTAACGGTGAAGAAAGCGACGCTCAATAACATGGGCGATATTCAGCGGAAAAACCTCTCCCTCGGCTGTCAGGTGTGGATTCGCCGCAGCAATGATGTGATTCCGGAAATCCTGGGCAAAGTGGACGACGGAACGGAGGGCACGCCCATCCTTCCGCCTACTCACTGCCCTGCCTGCGGCGAAAAAGTGACCTTGATCGGTGCTCACCTTTTCTGCCTGAACCGGGAAAGCTGCAAACCCCAGGCCGTGGCTCGCCTCGCCCATTTTGCCTCACGGGATGCCATGGATATTACCGGCTTTTCCGAAATGACGGCAAATCAGTTGTATGACGCCCTTGCCGTCCGGGATCCGGCAGACCTTTATCATCTGGATAAGATGCAGCTGCTTTCCTTGGAAGGGTTTAAGGAAAAGAAGGCCCAGAATTTGCTGGATGCACTGGAAAAAAGCAAGCATTGCGAACTGGATCAGTTCCTGCTGGCCATCGGCATTCCCAATATCGGCAAGCGTACCGCACGGGATCTGGCGCAGGTTTTCGGCACGCTGGAAAACGTAATGGCTGCTGATATGGACGCTCTTCTCAAAATTGACGAAATCGGCGAAATTGTGGCGCAGAGCGTGGTAGATTTCTTTGCTTTGGAACAGAACCGGCTCATGGTAGAGCGTCTGTTGCAGGCAGGGGTTGCCCCCAAAGCCGCTGCAGCCAAGGCATCCGGCGGCGCACTGGAAGGCAAAACGCTGGTTGTCACCGGCACGCTTCCCACCCTCTCCCGGCAGGAAGCGGAAGACTTCATTCGGCAAAACGGCGGCATGGCAGCCTCTTCCGTCAGCAAGAAAACCAGCTTCGTAGTGGCCGGCGAAAAGGCCGGCAGCAAGCTGGACAAAGCGCAAAAGCTGGGAATTCCCATCCTTTCGGAGGCAGAGCTGCTTGCCATGGCAGAAAGAAACTGAAATGGTATTGTGTTGAAAGTCTCTTGACAGTGCCTTATTTCACTGTATAATCGAAATATACCATCACTCAAAAGGGGGGAACACGCCTTTGCTCAGGACATATGCCTGTCACCGGGAACCGTGGTGCGATAAGACCATGAGCGTTTTACAGGAAAAGCAATTGGAGGCCTGTCAGGAAAGGCTGATGCGGTGCCCCCAAACGCATATTTTGGATACCGAAAACGAGGCAGAGGCCATGCAACTGTTCTTCTGCTCCTATTATGCCGAAGAAATGTATCATCATTTTCCCGGCACACCGGCTCTTCGGGAAAAGGTGATGGAATATCTGCCCTATGAAGCCTGCCTTTTATCCCCGGAAGAAGATGCGCTGGTCAAGCGCATGCTGGTCAATGACCATCAGGTGCTGCTTTCCCAGTGGCAGGAAATTTCCGCAGCGGAAGCCCTGATTGCACGGCTTTGGTGCACGCTGGAAATCTCCGATGACGATACCGCCACCTTAAAGCTGCATCCGGATCTGGCGGAAGGATTAACCGCCGCCATGACAAGCGAAACCTATGCCAAAATGCAAAACAGGCTCTTTTCTTTCAGTGCCACGCTGCATAGCCTGCTTTATCTTTCCGGCTTTCTGCATGCCACCGTACCTGCCACCCATTTTTGCAGCGTAGCCGATGATATCCCCCATGCAGAAACGTTTATTGACCGCTTTTTGCGTGCCTCCTTCGACTATACCAAGGCAGGCAGCGAAATGCTTCTGCTGCATCCGGGGCTGGCAGACCCCAATCATCTGCTGATGAATTTATCCGGCCTCAAACCCTCTCATGTGCATCTGACGGAAGAAATGATGCTGGGCGGCATGAACGGCATCCTGCCCGAAGAAGTGGCCAGCACCGAAAATATGCGGGGCATGCTGCAAGGGGCGGTTCGCCCGGAGATGGACGAAAACGAAGTGCTGGAAGACCTTCGCATGATGGCCAAGCAGGGCGCATCTATGGACGAAATGAAAGAGGTTTTGGAAAGCATGCTTTGCGTGCTGCCCACCCCCGGCATGCTCTCGGCCCTGCATCAATTGCATTTGCAGACGGTGCGCTGGATGGGCATCAGATCGGCGGTACTGAACTGATGAACATTTACGAAGCCCTGATTCCTGAAAACGCCCCCAAGCAGAAACTGGAAAGCTATCTTTCCCGTGCCTTCCCTCTGCTGCCCTCCCATGTGATCAGGGAGGCTCTGCAAAAAAAAGACGTCAAACAAAACGGCCTCCGTGCAGGCAGGGAAGCTCTGGTTTTGCCCGGTGCCAAGGTGCAGCTCTATACCGCCTTTCAGGCTTCGCTGCCTGTTATTTATGAAGACGAGCACATTCTGCTGCTCCATAAGCCCAGCGGCATCAGCTGCGATGCGGATGGCCGGGGCGGCATGACGGTTTTATCCGTGGCAGAGGGCATGGCGAAGGATGCGTATCACCCCCGTCTGTGCCATCGGCTGGATAACCAGACAAGCGGCCTTTTGCTGCTTGCCAAGGACGATGAAAGCGAGAAAAGCCTGCTGGACGCCTTCAAAAATCATGCTTTCACCAAAGTGTATGAATGTTTGGTTCGGGGGCAAATGCGGCCGGAGAAGGCTACGGTCAAGGCCTTTTTAATCAAGGATGCTGCCCGCTCCACCGTCCGGGTCATCACCCACGAAACGCCGGGAGCTGTGCCCATTGAAACCATGTATGAAACCCTTTCCTTTGACGGCACGTTGTCAAAGCTGCGTGTAACGCTGCTCACCGGGCGCACCCACCAAATCCGTGCGCATATGGCGTTTCTTTCTCATCCGCTGTTGGGCGATGATAAATACGGCGACAGGGCCCTCAACAAGCGCATGAAAACCACCACCCTGCACCTGTGCGCCACGTCCCTCTCCCTACACCTTTCCGGCCCGCTGTCTTATCTGGATGGCCGCACCTTCACCATCACACCACCCTTCTGAAAAGGAGTTTCCCATGTCATCCCACCCCCCCATCCGCCTCATTGCCTCCGATGTGGACGGCACGCTCTTAAACAGCCAAGGCCTGATTTCCGATGAAAATCTGGCCGCTATTCGTGCTGCCCAGGAAAACGGCATCCTCTTTGCCATTGCCTCCGGGCGTTTCCCGGAAAATGTGTATGTGCGCATGCAAAAATACGGTCTCTCCTGCCCC
Organism: Clostridia bacterium; assembly: GCA_045590215.1. Classification (GTDB taxonomy): domain Bacteria; phylum Bacillota; class Clostridia; order Christensenellales; family Aristaeellaceae; genus RUG563. Next base: position 26,391 of record JAZNQO010000029.1, read on the forward strand.
ATCATCGGCACCAACGGCTGCCGCATTACGGATGAAAAATTGCAGCCTATTTTTTCCTCCGCCATGGCAAAATCAGCCGCAAAAGAGGTAATGGACGTGCTTTTCCAGGACGGCGTGGACTTTTTTATGTTCACCACCCACAGCGTGTGCACCTCCGATGAAAACCTGCCCCACCACAGCGAAATCTCCAACCCCGATGCCATCAAAGCCCTGGGCTTTACCTATGGCCACGGAAAAAGCGAAATGATGGCCGGGCTGGATGAGCCTGTGCATAAATTCTATATTTGCGAAGGCCGCCCCGGCACGCCCCTATGGCAGCGGTTGGAGCTGATTCCCGGTGTCGCCCTCACCCAATCCGGCGATAATAACATCGAGGTTGTGCCGGAGGGCGTGGATAAGGCCAGCGGCATCGCCATGCTTGCCCAGCACTACGGCATTCCCCTGTCCCAAGTGATGACGCTGGGCGATCATGAAAACGATATCCCCATGCTGCGTGCGGCAGGCTATGGCATCGCCATGGGCAACGCCACCGAAAACGCCAAAAAAGCCGCTCGTTTCATCACCGATACCAACGACCGGCACGGCCTGGCAAAAGCCATCTGGCAATATGCCCTTGAAGATAAAAGCCGCTAAAAAATCCCATCAAAAAACTGCCTGTTCTTTCAGGCAGTTTTTGTTTGCTTTGTTTTAGTTGTAAAGAGGATTGGAATCCAAAATTTCCTGGCGGATATCCGCGGGGATTTCCGCAATGGGGTCCAGCACCGGGCGGCCCAGATAATACCCCTGCACCAAGTCCACCCCAAGGTCAATCACCGTATGCAGTTCGTTGCTGGTTTCCACACCCTCTGCCAGCACCAGAATGTTATTCAGCTTGGCAAATTCCACGGTGCTGCGCACGAACAGCTGCTTATTCTGATTTCTGTGGATATTTTCAATCAGGAAGCGGTCAATTTTAATAATCCGGGGAGAATAGCGCAGAAGGTTGGCCATATTGGAATGCCCTGTGCCATAATCGTCGATGGCAATTCTGCCGCTGCTGACACCGCCGCTGAAGGTGTGGATAGCGTCCAGTTCTTCGTCGGTTACAGTGTCCTGCTCCGTCAGTTCAAAGACGAATTTATCCATATACCCGGAATGCAGGTTCATCAGCTTTTCCGCATCCTTATCTTTCAGGAAATGGCCGGGAATGGTGTTGATGAACACCTTCCTGCTGCCAAACTTTTGTCTTTCTTCGCTGTACCGGTTCATGATATTGAACATGGTGGCCTTTTCAATTTCGTACAGCCGGTTATATTCCTTGGCCGCATGGAGCACTTCCAGGGGATTCATCCCAATGGATTTATCCGTGCGCATCAAGGCTTCATAGCCGTAAATTTCGCCGTTCTTGGCACTGACGATGGGCTGGAAATGATAGGAGAACAGGTTCTTTTCAATCAGCAAATCAAAGGCCATGTAATATTCCTTGGGAGCCGATTCTTCCTTCACCACGGAGCCCATGCCCATCTTCAGGCGATTCATATACATTTCGCCCTTGGCAAACTTGATGAAGCTCTCCAGATTCGCCTGCCAGCCCCCATCAATGGGCGAGCAGCCGCAGTTCACTTCCACATAGTATTCCCTGTCTGCGTGATTATATTCACCAAGCCGGCGGAAGAAGGCATCCGTGGCGGTATTGATGGTGCCGGAAATGGTTGTGCTCAAATCCGCCGTAGGCTTAAAGGCGTTGATCACCAGGAATTCATCGTCCGCAATATGGGCAATATAGCTATCGTCATCATTGGCTTCTTTCAGATATTTCGCCACATGGATAACGGCGTCTTCTGCAGCCTCAATGCCGTAATTCTCCTGAATATAGGTGTATTTCGGCAGGCCGTATACGGAAACGCACAAGGGCTTTTTCCTGTTTTCCGGGGTGGCAAATTCCTTGAACCAGTTGAGTGCGCCTTTGAGGTTGGGCAGCTTTGTAACGGAATTGACCAGAGCCGCCCTTTCCAAACGGCGATACAGCGTCATCCGCTGGCAATAGTTATTGGCCACCGTGAAAGCCAGGTTCACGGTGTTCACGATGCGCTTGATTTTATGCCCATCCTGCGTCAGGCAATCGGTACGATACGCATAATAGCCGCAAACCAGCCTGCCCACATAAATGGCATTGAGCACAAAGACGGAATCATCCTCCAGCCAGTTCTTGCATCCCGGAACCATTTCCTTCAGCGGCAGTTTGCCCTTGATCATCCGCTCCGGCCTGTTATAGCGGGAGGAATACACTTCCAGCATATCTGAATACATCTGGTGTTTTCTGTCCACGCCGTTAACGATGGAATCAATCAGGTCATCATTGAGGCACACATAGGAGTTTTCCAGAATGCAGTCAGAAACGGCGTTCAGCATGGCCTTCATATCATAGATGCCGAACATCCTGTTCATCCATGAATACATATAATCTTCGTGCATCTGCACGATATCCACCTGGGCGTGCAATTGGGATGCGGTGGCCCTGAAATCGTCGTGGATCAGCCGCTTGCAGCCACAGGATTCTGCTATTTTCGTGATATACTTGTTTTTCACGCAACAGCAATCTGCCCCCCGCAGCGCATCCTCCACCGTTTCCAGACAAAGCCTTGCCAGCTGATCCTGATCCTCGGCACAGGTAGAAATCTGGGGCATGGAATAGCAGGCAGCATCAGTGCCGTCAAAGCCCGTTACGATCACATCATCCGGCACTTTCAGGCCATATTCCTGTAGTTTTTCGCATACGGCAATGGCCATATAGTCATTGGCACAGAAAAATGCTTCCGGCAGCCCTTCTTCGCTTTCATACAGCCTTTCCACAATGCGCTTGGCCGGGTCGCTCCAGAATTCGCCATAGTCCACATTCTTTTCATCAAAGGGCAGCCCACACTTTTCCAGTGCCGCCCGATAGCACGCAATCCTGCGGCTGGATGTGGGATCCCCTTCCTTCATGCCGGCAATGAAGAAGGTTTTTTTCACATGATGTTCCGTTAATACATGGCACATCAAATCAATATAGGAATCGTCATAATCGCTGATGATGGAGAAGCAGCCGTCCTTCTTATTATCCACAAGAATCACAGGCGTTTTATTCTTCTTGGCTTCATCAACCAAATATTGGACAACCTTTTCGTTATTGATACTCTCTGAAAAAATAATCAGCGCATCGATCAAATCATAATTGATAACGCAGTATACGCTTTTGGCACCCCAATCATTTTCCGCATTTTCATAAAAATCAACAAAGCTGTTAAACACCAAAAGTTTATAATTATTTTGGGTGGCATAACGATTCAGGCTGTCCAGATAAGCTGAACGGCCGGACCAATGAATTTTTGTCAGACAAACGCCGATTACTCGTTTGTTGCCAATCATCTGTTACACCATCCCAACAATGTAATTATTTCACTTTTTGTTTACATGTAACCCATTATTGTCATTGTAAACGTTTTTATCCATTTTGTCAACGTTTTTTCCAAAAAGAAAAGAGCAGAAAGATGTTTTTCTGCCCTTATTCTTATGTATTTGGCACTTTCGGCAGTAGCTTATATTTCTGCCGCCGCCTTTGCCGCCTTGTTTGTGTTACATCGCCCGGTTATTCCGCAGGCACTTCCGTGGCTTCTTCCGCAACGGACAGCGCATTGATCGCTTCCGTGTTATACACGATTTCGCTTTCCTGCACCCAGGATGTCATCATGGCATTGACGCCGGCATTCTGCTTGGCCGTGGTCAGATATTCTTCAATTTCCGCCCGGATTTCATCCGTCATTTCCACATAACCGGCAGGAATATCCCGCAGATAATACATGATATGAACGCCAAAGCTGCTCACAACAGGATCGCTCACGTCGCCCACTTTCTGCATCTTATCGCTGAAAGAACCGGCAGTGAAAGCCATATCATAGCCAACGCTGTCCTTATGCACGGCATAGCCATCTTTAAGGTTAACCGGGTTGGTCATACCGGGATCCGTGCCAAATTCAGCAATCAGCGTTTCAAAGCTTTCGCCCTGTTCCAGGCGGCTATAGATCGTGTCAATGGTTTCCTGGCAATCGGCAATCACGGCTTGATAAGCGGCGTCCACATCCGCCTGTGTCACAGTGGTGCCTTCTTCTTCAGCGGAGGCCACCAGCTCCTGATACTTGGTCAGCAGCTCTTCATCAGGCTTGAGCAAGATATGGGTCACGCCCCGATAGCCTTCGGGCTGATACCAAGAAACATAGCCGTAATACTGCTGATACAGCTCGTACATATAAACATTACCTTCAAAATTGGCCTTGTCCTGTTCGGCGGCTTCGATGAAGGTCTGCTGAATTTCTTCTTCCGTTACCGTGGTATCCACATCTTTCATCATATACGCTTCCAGCTTATTGAAGCTTTCGCTGTTCAGCATATTTTCCAGCAGCGCATCCTGATTATAGCCCATGGCTTCGTAATAGGCAGCACCGTCGATTTCAGCCTGTTTCCGGGCTTCTTCAGTATCTTCGGTGAGGTAATAGGACACATATTCATCAATGGCCTGCTGCCACTGGGTCTGCACATCCAGCATGAAAGCATCTTTTTCTTCTTGGGTAAACTGATCAAGGCTCAGTTCCTTGATTTTCTGAGTGGCCACCGCATTGATAATCAAATCTTCCACTGCGCCGGCATAATCAGCAGTTTCGGCGTAGCCCATGCTCACCTGAAATTCCGCATACTGCTTCACCATATCCGTCAGGATTTCTTCACCGTTTACCACAACAGCCACGTTCTCTGCCAAAGGAGCCGCTTCGTTTTCTGCCAAAGCAAACGTCAAAAGCATCATCACAGCCAGCAATAAGGAAACCAGTTTCTTCATTTTTGCAATCCCTCTTTCTCAAACATTAAATGTCTTTCTGTATTAAAACACATTTTTGCGTTTCCCGCAAGTTCTTTCCCAGTTTTTCAGGCAATGTTACATTCTGTTCATGATTTATCCATAATTGTCCATGTTCGCTCTTGCTTTTTTAGGAAAGTTTTGTTTATAATAAAAATGTGCTTATCGTTTCTTTTCAAAAAATGCTTTCAATACCGCTGCACATTCCTTTTCCATCACGCCGCCGATGGTTTCCACCCGATGATAAAAGGCCGGATCTTCCGTCAAAAGATACACGCTGCCGCAGCAGCCCTGCCTTTCGTCAAAGGCTCCGAAAACGCATTTTGAAAGCCCGGCCATCACCATCGCCCCGGCACACATGGGGCAGGGCTCCAGCGTGACATACATCGTGCACCCCGAAAGCCGCCTTGTATGCAGTGCCTCGCAGGCTCTTTCCATGGCCAGCACTTCCGCATGGGCAAAGCAGCTGCCCTTTTCCCTTTCGTTATGGGCAAAGGCGATGATTTCCCCGTCCTTTTCAATAACGGCCCCAACCGGCACTTCGTTTGCATCTTTTACCGCTTCTTCCAGTGCCAGCAACATCATTTTTTCCTCGTGGTTCATGGGTTTATCCCTTTCATTTTGGGTTTTCTATGGCGTTTGTCATTATACCACATTCTATTTTTCATATCAACAAGGAGGTTTTGTCATGAACGAAGTATTGCAAGTCATCGCAGCCCGGCGCAGCCACAGAGCCTATGCCGAAACCCAGCTGACGGAAGAACAGGTGCAGATTCTGCTGGATGCCGGTATGCAATCCCCCTCTGCTGTGAACCGTCAGCCCTGGCATTTCACCGTTTGCCAGAATCAGCCCCTGCTTCGGGAAATCAATCTGGCCGTGTGGCAGCAGAACATGCAGGGCGATCCGGATAAGCGCAGTCCTCGGTTTAACAACCCGGATTTTGATGTGTTCTATCATGCTCCCACCGTCATTTTCATCTCTGCGGACAGGGAAAACGGCTGGGGCGAATTGGATAGCGGCATCGCCTGCCAGAACATCTGCCTGGCCGCCGAAAGTATCGGCCTTGGCACGGTGATTCTGGGCATGCCCAAGGCTGCCTTCCAATCGGAAAAGAATGAATATTTCCGGGAAAAGCTTTGCTTCCCCGAAACCCACGATTTCGCCATCGCTATCGCCGTGGGCACCCCTGCAGATGATAAGCCTGCCCATCTCCCGGCCAAAGACCGCATCTCTTTCGTACGATAATCTGTAATCAAGCAAAACGCCTTGTTTTCACCCGGAAAGCAAGGCGTTTTTTTGTTATTCATAACGGAATAATGCAACCGCTTCGATGCCGCCGTCGGAGCGGATGCCCACCAGAATCTTGCTACCTGCTTCCACATCAACGATGTTTTCCCAATGTGCCATTTTCCCATCCTTCATGGGATTTTGGTATATATCCCTCGACTCGTGCGCATAATTCATATCTACGCTTACCATCTGCCCAGCCACCTGTACGCTGCCGTCCTCCATCACCGCTGCCGCATAGCCGTACGCAGCCGCTAAATCCATCACATTTTTCCAGCCGGCAACCTCCTGGCCCACATCGTCTGCCAGCATGCCGCCGTTAAATACCTGTACCGTGCCATCCTCCATCAGCGCATACAAGGCGAACCCGCCGCAGATTTGTTTCACATGTTTCAGTCCGTTTGCCTGCATCAAAGCTTCTGCATCCTGCGTTTGCGGCTCCAGAACCGAAACATACAGCGTTCCATCTTCTGTAAGTACCGCCACATAACCGCTGTCATATACAGCATCCTTCACGTGCGCATCATCAGGCAGCATACTTTTTATATTCTTGCCCCACGCTTCATTCAGCATGGCATAAGGCAGTATCAGCTTTCCCTCCGTATCAACGGCCAATACACTGCCGCTTGCACCTGCGCCGGAAAAGAGTTTCCGCAGATTCCCGTGTTTCTCCAAATGAACCCACCTGTCGGGATAAGAATAGATAACTTTTCCCTCTTTCAACCCACAGCTTTGAAACGAAGACGCCGCAATATCGTCCACTTGCCCGAACTTTTCCACCGCCATATTTTCCCGGAAATCAAAGCCAAAGGCATCCACACTGCCGTCCTTGAAGCGCAGCACCACATGCCTGTTTCCAACATCTGCCTGTACCACGTCCCGATAATAATCCCGCACATCCGTCAAAAACGTTGCATCCACCCAGCCCTGACTGCAAGCATTCCCGTCTTCAACGGAAATAATCACCCGATGCCATAACTTGCCCTTATACGTCTTGCTCTGTGCAACAAACACATCCTGCCCTTCATTCAGGTACTCCACTCGGTTTCCCCCCGGCTGGCGGCGCAGGTTCACTTTGTTTTTGTTCACAATGGCAAAGCTGTTTTCCGTTGCCGCAAAGGCACCGGTTGCCATAAAAAAGGCGCATAAGATACACAAACAAAAGAATAGTTTTTTCATTTGCTTTTTCCTCTTTTTTTCACAGAGTAGGCTCTCATTCATTATAACGTATCCGGCTGCTTTTTTGTTGCAGAAAGAGAAAATTTTTCCTTTTTTCTTTTTTCTAAAACGCTCACTTCTGCCACGGAATGTACACATCTGTTACTTGCCAATAAGCCACGAAAAGGGTATAATAGGATTATTATGAGGAGGTGCGGCCATGAACCTGAATCAACTGTTGGAAAAGCTGAAAAACGATGCGTTTTTTATGGAAAACGTAACCGCTTGGCGCACCCTGCCTGCCCGTGAAGCAAAATACGCCCCTTGGCCTGAGGATATTGACCCCCGGCTTCCTTTGGCTTTGCAAAAGCACGGCGTGCATCAGTTATACACCCATCAGGCATCCTGCCTGGAAGCCGCCCGGAACGGTGAAGATTTCGTGGTGGTCACGCCCACCGCTTCCGGCAAAACCCTATGCTATAATATCCCTGTTTTATCCGCCATCCTGAAAAACCCGGACGCCCGTGCCCTGTACCTTTTCCCCACGAAAGCTCTCTCCGCCGATCAGGTGAGTGAGCTGTATGAGCTGATTGAACTGATGCAGGTGGATGTGAAGACCTACACCTACGACGGCGATACCCCGGCGGCGGCGCGTCGCGCCGTGCGTCAGGCCGGGCATGTGGTGGTCACCAATCCCGATATGCTCCACTCCGGCATCCTGCCCCAGCACACCAAATGGGTGAAGCTGTTTGAAAACCTGCAATATATCATCATCGATGAAATTCATTCCTATCGCGGCATTTTCGGCAGCAATTTAGCCAATGTGCTTCGCCGCCTGCTTCGCCTTTGTGCATTTTACGGCAGCCACCCTCGCTTTATCCTCTGCTCTGCCACCATCCAGAACCCCAAAGAGCTGGCGGAAACCCTCATCGGCCGTCCCGTGAAGCTGATTGATAATAACGGTGCGCCATCCGGGGAAAAGCACTATATTTTCTATAATCCCCCAGTGGTGAATGAGCAGCTGGGCATCCGAAAGAGCGTGCTGTCCCAAACCCAGTCCATCGCCGCCATGCTGCTGAAAAACGGGGTGCAGAGCATCGTCTTTGCCAAGTCCCGTTTGCAGGTGGAAGTGATGACACGGCAATTGAAAGCACTGGTTGCCGACCCGCTCGGCAATTCCGGGAAAGTCCGGGGCTACCGTGGCGGCTATCTGCCCCATGAACGCCGGGAGATTGAAAAGGGGCTTCGCTGCGGGCAGATTGATGCTGTCATTTCCACCAACGCCTTGGAGCTGGGCATTGATATCGGTGCGCTGGAAGCCTGCGTGCTTTGCGGCTATCCCGGCACCATCGCCAGCACTTGGCAGCAATCCGGCCGTGCAGGCCGCCGGCATGGGGTGTCCGCCACGTTTATGGTGGCTTCCTCCAATGCGCTGGATCAGTTCATCGTGTCCCACCCCGAATATTTCTTCGATCAGCCGGCGGAAAACGCCCTGCTGAACCCGGATAACCTGTATATTCTGCTCAATCATTTCAAGTGCGCTGCGTATGAATTGCCCTTTAAGGCAGGCGAAACCTTGGGCAACGCCATGGGCGGCGAAGAAATGCTGGATTTCCTGTGCGAAAGCAATATCCTGCGTCAAGTTGGCGAAACCTATCACTGGTGTGCCGAGGATTTTCCGGCCAGCGAAATCAGCCTGCGTACCGCCATGACGGAAAATTACCTCATCATGGATATTACAGACCCTGCCCGTCCCCGGATGGTTGGGGAAATGGATCGGTTCACTGTGCCCATGCTGCTGCACGAAAACGCCATCTATATGCACGAAGGGCAAACCTATCAGGTAGAAAAGCTGGACTTTGACGCCTGCAAGGCCTTCATCCGCAAAGTGAATGTGGATTATTACACCGATGCCGATCTGAACGTTTCCCTGTCCCTGTTGGACATCGAAAAGGAAGAAGACAACGCATACTTTGGCGAAGTGAAAGTGACGGCATTGGTAAAAATCTTCAAGAAAATGCGCTTTGACAACAACGAAAACGTGGGCTTTGGCCCGGTAAGATTGCCCGAAACGGATATGCACACCGCCGCCAGCTGGCTCACCGTGCCGGAAAGCATCGCTTCTTCCTTTGAAAAGGACGATCTGCAAAGCGGCATGCTGGGCATTGCCAATCTCCTGCGCATCCTGTGCCCCTTGTATCTCATGTGCAGCCAAAGAGATATCGCCGTTTCCTATCAGGTGAAATGCCCCTTTACAAACGCCCCCACCCTGATTATTTACGATAATTGTCCCGGCGGCATCGGCCTGTCCGAAAAGGCCTTCCGCATGCGGAAAATCCTTTTGACCCACGCCTTGGCTCTTGTGAACGATTGCTCCTGTGAAGGCGGCTGCCCCTCTTGCGTGGGACCCATCGGGGAAATCGGCAGCCGGGGCAAGAAAATCGCCAAAGCTATTTTGGAGGCTCTGTTGCAATGACAATTCATGAATTGGTGGTTTTACAGCGCAATGCTTTTTCCAAAAGCCATCCCATCCCGGTGGATGAGCGCATCATTGCGCTGGAAAGGCTGCAGGAGGCCATTCAGAAAAGGGAAAGAGAAATTTCCATCGCCCTGCAGCAGGATCTGGGTAAGGGACGGGCGGAAAGCTATATGACGGAAATCGGCATGGTGCTTTCGGAGCTTTCCCATGCCATCGCTCATCTGAACCGCTGGGCATCCCCCAAAAGGGTGAAAACGCCCCTTGTTTTATTCCCGGCCAAGTCCGTGGTCATCAAGGAGCCCTACGGCGTGGTGCTGATTATGGCTCCGTGGAATTATCCCTTCCTGCTCTCCATGGCTCCCTTCATCGGTGCCGTTGCCGCAGGCAATCATGTAATTTTGAAGCCCAGCAATTACGCCCCCTACACCAGCCATGTTTTGGATCAATTGATTGCCGAATGTTTCCCGGCGGAGCAGGCCAGCGTCATTCTGGGCGGTCGCAACGAGAATCAGCAGCTGCTGGACGAGCATTTTGACTATATCTTCTTTACCGGCGGCGTGACGGTTGGCAAAATCGTGCAGGAAAAGGCAGCGAAATATTTGACCCCCACCACCTTGGAGCTGGGCGGCAAAAGCCCCTGCATTGTGGATGACTCCGCCGATATTAAATTAGCCGCCCGGCGCATCGCCTTTGGCAAAGGCCTCAACAGCGGCCAGACCTGCGTAGCTCCCGATTATGTGCTGGTACATTCCAGCGTGAAAGAAAAACTGATGCAGGAAATTGCCGCCTACTGGACGAATTTTTACGGCTCCGCTTTGGAAAACGCCCAGTGGCCAAAGATGATTTCTCCAAGGCATTACGAGCGTGCCATGCAGCTGATGGAAAACGAACAGGTGTATTTCGGCGGCATCGGGGACGGCAGCCGCATTGCCCCCACCCTGCTAAATAACGTCACATGGGCGTCCCCCATCATGCAGGAAGAGATTTTCGCCCCCATCCTGCCGGTGCTCAGCTTTGAAAGGCTCGACGATGCCATCCGGCAGATTAACGCCCAGGAAAAACCGCTGGCCCTTTATCTTTTCACCAAGCGCACTTCCGCAAGGGAAAAGGTGTTGCAAAGAATCAGCTTTGGCGGCGGCTGCATCAATGATACCATCATGCATTTAGCCTCTCCCCATCTGCCCTTTGGCGGCGTAGGCATGAGCGGCATGGGCAAATATCATGGCAAATACACCTTTGATACCTTCTCCAACGAAAAGGCCATTCTGCAAAAGAGCCGCTTTTTCGATTTTTCCTTCCGCTATCCCCCCTACACCACCGGAAAAATGAAGAAGATCAAGAAGTTTTTGAAATAGGAGGCAAAAATCCATGCCTGCATTGGAAGCCTATCATCGCTCGCTCAATTATTCCTATGCCCCCGGCGTTTTTCCGGCCATGGAAGCCATGACCAAGGCTCCCCATCTGGTAAGGCGGCTGCTGCTGTCCTCCAAGGGCTTGGAAAGCAAGGGCACAGAAAAGCTTACAGCCTTGGCAAATCAGCATCACATCCGCATCGAAACGGCGGATAAAGTGCTTTCCCGTATTTCCGGCAAGGACAACTGCTTTGCCGCCGCTGTTTTTGAAAAAAGCCCATCTGCGCTGCTGCCTCATGACCATGTGGTGCTGCATCATATTTCCGATGCAGGAAATCTGGGCACCATCCTGCGCACGGCTCTTGGGCTCGGCTTCCTCGATATCGCCATCATCCGCCCGGCAACGGATGTGTATGACCCCAAAGTAATCCGCTCCAGCATGGGGGCCATTTTCTCCCTGCGGGTTCGGGAATATGAGGATTTTAACAGCTATCGCCAGGCTTTCCCTGGCCATCAATTGTACCCCTTCATGCTGGATGGGTCTGTTCTCTTGGAAGATGCGGCGAAGGATATCAAACGCCCCTGCGCCCTTGTGATGGGCAATGAGGGCAGCGGCCTGCCGGCAGAATTTGCTCAAATGGGGCAGGCGGTACGCATCCCCCACTCCAACGATATTGACTCTTTGAACCTTGCCATTGCCACCGCCATCGGCATGTATACTTTCAAAAAATAACCGGAGGATAAAAAAATGACGGATCGTGAAATGATTTATGCGCAAGTAACCAAAGCCCTGCTGGATCTGAAAATCGCAGCCAAATTGCATCCCGGTGCGCAGGTGGTCATCGGCTGCTCCACCAGCGAAGTGGCCGGGGGTAAAATCGGAAAAAACAGCGTGCCGGAAATTGGCGAATGGATTGCCGAAGCCGTCCTGAACTATTGCAAAAACGCCTCCCTGACCCCCATTTTCCAGTGCTGCGAGCATCTGAACCGCTCCCTTGTGATGGAAAAGGAAATGGCCGAAAAGGCAGGCTATACGCAGGTTTGCGCTATTCCCCAGCCCAAGGCTGGCGGCAGCGTGCCTTCCGCCGCATGGAAGCGGATGGAAAACCCCTGCCTTGTGATGGCGGTGCAGGCAAACGCCGGTATTGATATCGGCAATACCCTCATCGGCATGCACTTAAAGCCCGTGGCCGTACCTTTCCGAGGCAAAATTGATAAGGTAGGCAATGCGCCAGTGGTATGCGCTTATTCCCGTCTTCCCTATGTAGGCGGCGAAAGAGCAGTTTATACAGAATAATCTCTCCTGAGCCCTTGCATTTTTATCACAATAGGCGTATAATATCATCAACGCGAAAGCGAAATTCGTTGTGGAGGTAAACTATTATGGCTTTCAAAATCAGTGATGCTTGCATCGCTTGCGGTGCCTGCGCTGCCGAATGCCCCGTTGAAGCTATCATCGAAGGTGATGGCAAGTTTGAAATCGACGCTGACAAGTGCATCGAATGCGGTGCTTGCGCTGATGCCTGCCCCGTTGGTGCTCCCGAACAGGCTTAATCAAAGCAATTAGGGAAAGGATGGCGTGCATGCTCCATGCGCTGCCGCCCTTGAAAATAAGCGGTGCCCGGTTCTTTCCGGCACTGCTTATTTTTTGTCCCATTTCGCCAAATATCCCATGATATTGTGGAAAGAATTCAATTGCAATACAAATTATTGAAAGAAAACACTTGCCTCTTGGCTAAAATTTGTTATAATAGAGGTATCCTATCAATAAAGGAGCGTTCGTCATGTCTGAAACCAAGAAAACCAAGAGAATTATTTCTGCCGATGACGGCAAGGAAGTAAAAGCCGGTTCCAGAAAACGCCCGGCCAAGCAGGCCGCCCCCGTTGGCAATGCCACGGGCCTGCGCATTGGGGCTGTGGTGCTGTGGGTTGCTGCCATCGCTTTTGAAGTGCTGGCCATCCTCATCCTCACCGGTAACATCAACTGGACCTTTATGCCTGCCATGACCCAGCTGATCATCGCCCTGGTGCTGGATCTCATCTGCGTTATCGCCGGTTCCCTGCTGTGGAAAAAGGCCAACCGCATCAAGCCTGCCAGCGAAAAGAACAAGCTCAAGTTCTGGCTGTGGAATAACATGGGCGTTATCGTGGCCGCTTTCGCTTTCATTCCCTTCGTCATCATTGCCCTGACGGATAAGAAAGCGGATAAGAAAACCAAGTCCATCGCCGTGGTGGTGGCTGTGATCGCCCTGCTGATCGGCGGTCTGGTGAGCTATGATTTCGATCCCGTTTCCCAGGAAGATCTGGCCGCTGCCTCCGCCGCCATCACCGATGACGTGTACTGGAGCACCTTCGGCAAGGTTTACCACACCAGTGCCGAATGCCACGCCCTGAACGTATCCGAAGAATTGACCTACGGCACCGTGGAGCAGGCCATCGCTGCCAACCGCACCCGTCTTTGCGCCTACTGCGCCAAGCGTGACGCCATCGAAGGCGTTGTGACGGACGGCGATGTGGCCGACGTTGTGCTGACGGAAGAAGATGCCGCTGCCATTGATGCTGCCGAAGAAACGGTGGAAGAAGTAGTGGAAGAAACAGTGGAAGAAGTTCCTGCCGCCTGACATCCCATCAATCAAAAAGCCTTGAATCCAAGCGATTCAAGGCTCTTTTTTTGTTTTGTTTTACCAAGTAAAGCTGCCCATGCGCATCACGGAAGGATCAATGCTCTTCAAATCCTTGGCACAGGTCATGGCCATGGTATAGCGCAAGTCCTTGGTGATTTCCTCAATGCTTTCCCGGACGCCCTCTGCGCCCTTTTCGCCCAGCCGCTTCATCAAAGGCCGGCCAATGCAGCAGGCTTTCGCCCCAAGGGCAAGGCACTTATACACGTCAATACCGCTTTCCAGGCTGCAATCCACAAACACTTCCATGCTTTCCCCCACGGCCTGCATGATTTCCGGCAGCACCATCAGCGGCGGCAGGGAAAATTGCAGCCGTCCGTTGTGATGGGACACCACAATGCCCTTGACCCCGGCTTCCTTGCATTTCAGCGCATCCTGCACGCTGAGCACGCCTTTAATCACAAAGGGCAGCTTGGTGGACGCCACATATTGTTTCAATTCTTCCGTGGTCAAAGGATACATATCCAGCCCTTCCACGCAGTCATAGCCGCTTTTGCTGAAAGCATGGTCAATATCCATGCCCACAGCCAATGCGCCATAGCGTTCCGCATGCTGAATTTTATGGTAAATGCTGTCTCTATCCTTATAGGTTTTGATGATTTTGACCACTTTAGCCCCGGTATCAATCATACCCTCCAGTTCTTCCTCCGGGCCCATACCGCTGAAGGTGACGGCGTTCATCTGGGCAGCACCCCTCGCCATTTCCACCATGCCATTCTCCCATGTGCGGTGCAGATGGGAAAGAGCCGCCGTCATCACCGGCGTATCAAAATGCGCCCCGAACAAATCCATACTAGTGTCCGGCAGCACGCTGTCCAGATGCCTCACTTCCAATAAGAGGCTGTCTAAATATGCTCTGGTAATAAAATCCGAAGAACCCGTCTTTCTCTCCATCATCTTTTCCTCCGTTTTTTTGTTATATAGGTTATTCCCTGCCCTGCCGCCTTTTCCTGCATTTTTCTTGGACAAAAACAAAAATCCTGCTGCAATTTTTGGCCACTAAAAGCCTGCCTTCCCCTGGCAGGTTTCTTACAGCATCTGCTCTTCGTCCGACGGCACATTTTCCATCCCATCGCTGATATTGCAATGCAACACTCTGCACAAACCATTCATGGTGGTCACGGCGATATGAAGCACTGCGCTATCAGATGCGCAGACTGTGCGAAGAAGCAAAGGCATAGTATCGCAGCGAACATGTTTTCAGGCACACATTCGCTACAAACTGCTATCACAAAGGCATTGATGTGAAGATACTTTCACGCCTCTTGGGTCATGCTGATGTGAATATCACCTATAACCTTTACATTCACCTGTATGGTGATGGGTTTGATGAAATGTATGAGGCTTTGGTGGGGAATGTGTGATGGCATAGAAAAAGAACCAGTCTCTTTCGAAACCGGTTCTTCTGGCAGGGGCACTAGGACTCGAACCCAGAACAAAGGTTTTTAAAACTCAAAATGCAGATGCTGTCACCCTCGATTTTGCAGTGACAAAAAGGTTCTTATGCGAGGGGAAATATATTTCATGTGAATATCGGCAAATACAATACCGATGTAATATGAGGTGATAACAGAAAGTGTGCAGTAAAGAACACAGGAGATAAAAGGCACCGGTATTATAGTTTGGATGATCTGATATATGTATCTTCCAATCCAAAAGAAGGCCATCTGAGCATACATGATATAGTACGTTGATCGACCGGCTTTCTCCATTACAACATTAAGAAAACCATGAAATCTGAAATTACGGAATTTTAGAATAAGATAATACAAAATAGGATAAATAAAGAAAGCTGTCATCATTGATGTTGTAGACCATCGTGTGAAAATGCGGTAGGAATAGTTGGGAAATAGTATAGGAAGCAAAACATAAACCAAACCACCTATAAACATTATCAGTATTTGCTTACCTCCTTTTTTTTCAGATTCAATTTGATCATACATATATATACCAAGCACTATATGAGTTAAATAACGCAAAATGCAGGAACGATAAATAAATGAATCGGCTGAAACACCAAGGAAATTATAAAAGAGTTCGAACAGAAGTGTAGCGCAACTGATATAGAACACTGAAAGCCCACGTGTTTTCTTCCATAGACAATAAACCAATGGAGCGATAAAAACAAACTGCACCATAATTGCACAGTAATAAGAACCTGCTCCATATGAACCCAAAATAAAGTTTTTGAATATAGAAAACAATGTTGTAAATGTGCTGCCATTTGTGAAATGACGTAGATGAACTACCGTGTGTAAAATCCAAGTTATTAATGCAGGAACAATAATCTGTTCAAACTTCCGAAGCAAAGTAGGCACTGCATACATTTCTTTCATACTAGGCTTCTTTTTGTTGGAAGATGCAGCAAACATGTAGCCGCTAATCGTAATAAAAATAGGAACAGCCATCTGAAGTAAACAGTTGTATAGTACGGTATTGGATGCAAACACATCTGTGTGAAGCAGGATAACAAATAATATAGCAATCGCTTTAAAATAGTCGAACAAAACAATCCTTTGCTGATACCTTGCTTTCATGCATTTTCCCCCTCAATAAAATAGAAAGAACCCGAACGAATTCGGGTTCTTCTGGCAGGGGCACTAGGACTCGAACCCAGAACAAAGGTTTTGGAGACCCACGTGTTACCATTACACCATACCCCTGTGTTGCGTGAACAACAGGTTTATTATATCGTATATATTCACAAATGTCAATCCCTTTTTTGTTTTGAAAAGTTTCTTTTTTTTCGTATGTGGAAAATTTTTTGCCAAAAAAGTGATTGACAGAGGCAGAAAAGTTGTGTATAATTTGAAAAATTACACTAAAGGAGAGTGGATTTGCCGATGCTGCAGAAGGTTGTGCGTGAAGGTCTTACTTTTGACGATGTTCTTCTGGTTCCCCGGAAGAGTGAAATTTTACCGAAGGATGTGTCTTTGGCCGTTCAGTTAACGCCCAAGATCAAGCTGAACATCCCCGTGCTCAGTGCCGCTATGGATACCGTAACGGACGCCCGGATGGCCATTGCCATGGCCCGTGAAGGCGGTTTGGGTGTGATTCATAAAAACATGTCTATCGAAGAGCAGGCCGCCCATGTGGACAAGGTAAAGCGCAGCGAACACGGCGTAATTACCGATCCCTTCTTCCTCTCTCCCGAACATCTGATTTCCGATGCCAAGGCCCTCATGGCTCGCTATCGCATCAGCGGCGTGCCCATCACCGAAGGCAAAAAGCTGGTGGGCATCCTCACCAACCGTGACCTGCGCTTTGAAACGGATGATTCCCGTCCTATCGGCCAGGTGATGACCTCTAAAAATCTGGTCACGGCTCCCGAAGGCACCACGCTGGAAGAAGCCAAGGATATTCTGGCCATGCACCGCATTGAAAAGCTGCCCATCGTGGATAAGGATTTCAATCTCCGTGGTCTGATTACCATCAAAGATATCGAAAAGAGCAGCAAATATCCCAACAGTGCCAAGGACGATAACGGCCGCCTGCTGTGCGCCGCCGCCGTTGGCGTCAGCAAGGATGTCATGGCCCGCATTGATGCGCTGGTTGCTGCCAAGGTGGACGTCATCTCCATCGATACCGCTCACGGCCACAGCTTGGGCGTGCTGCGCACCATCGAAAGCATCCGCAAGGCCTATCCCAACATCCAGCTCTTTGCCGGTAACGTGGCCACCGCCGCTGCCACCCACGACCTCATCGCCGCCGGCGTTGACTGCGTGAAGGTTGGCATCGGCCCCGGCTCCATCTGCACCACCCGTGTGGTGGCCGGCATCGGCGTGCCCCAGATTACCGCTGTAGCCGATTGCGCCGAAGAAGCCGATAAATACGGCATTCCCGTCATTTCCGACGGCGGCATCAAGTATTCCGGCGATATCCCCAAGGCCATCGCCGCCGGTGCCAAAGCCGTTATGCTGGGCAGCCTCTTCGCCGGTACCGAAGTAAGCCCCGGCGAAATGGAAATCTATCAGGGCCGCTCTTTCAAGAGCTACCGCGGCATGGGTTCCCTCGCCGCCATGGCCAACGGCTCCAAGGATCGCTATTTCCAGGAAGATGCCAAGAAACTGGTTCCCGAAGGCGTGGAAGGCCGTGTGCCCTATAAGGGTGCGCTGTCAGATACCGTGTTCCAGCTGATGGGCGGCCTGCGTGCCTCCATGGGCTATTGCGGCACCGCCACCATCGAAGACCTGCGCCAGAACGGCGAGTTCATCCGTATCACCAGTGCCGGTCTGCGTGAAAGCCATCCCCACGATATCTCCATCACCAAGGAAGCCCCCAACTATTCCAGCATGGGCTAATCAAACGATTTTCGCTGCCTCAAGCAGAACGCTGTTTGGGGCAGTTTTTCTTTCCTAAAATGCAAAGGAGATTGCTATGGATATTCGCATCTTAACGGAAACAGGCAGCTTTGCGGCGCGTGCTGGTGCGCTGATTTTCCATGAAGGCAAATTGCTTGTCGCCTCTGCCAAGGGCGATTCCGATTTTTACACCATCGGTGGTAAAGTAAAAATCGGCGAAACGACGCAGGAAGCTGCCATCCGGGAAGCCAAAGAAGAAACGGGGCTTGATTTTAGCGTGGAGAGGCTGCTTTTTGTGCAGGAGCGGTTTTTCAACCATCAGGGAAAGCAGCATCAGGAAATTGCTTTCTTTTACCTCATGCAGGGGGACGCCTCCTCCCTTTCGGAAGGAGCTGATACCGATCAGCCGGGCTTTGAAACGCTGCATTGGCTGCCTGTTGACCAATTACACCGCTATTCGCTGAAACCCGTTTTTCTGCAAAACGCCCTTTCCTCCCTGCCGGAGAACCCCTTGCATATCATTTCCGACGAAAGATAACGCACTTTCCCAATCCAAAACTTTTTCTTTTCCCCTGTTGACAAAGAAAGCAAAATGTGATATATATTCAGTTGGCCGATACTAACCGTTTGTGTCGGCCAAAGAAAAACGTTTCAGTTATGCTTGTCTAACTTCTTTCGTGATATTCGTAGAGGAGGTTTCCGTCATGTCTGATACTCTTTTCAATGCACAAGAAGGAAAGGAATATATCATCCGCCGCATTGATACCGACGATGAAGAAATGAACGCCTTTCTCTTTTCTCTGGGCTGCTATTCCGGCGAACCTGTCACTTTGGTCTCCCGCAAAGGCAAAGGCCGTGTGATTTCCGTGAAAGATGCCCGGTATTGCATCGATGAAGAATTGGCGAACGCCATCATTATCTGATTTCGTTTTTCCCGGCGGCAAAAAGCCGCCTTTTCGCGGGTCAACAGTTTGTCCTTTCTAACTTTCATATCAATTCTGTCAAATCCGAAAGAGTTTGTCCAAATAAATTCATTCCAAGGAGGAAAGTATGAGAATCGCATTAACCGGGAATCCCAACAGCGGCAAAACCACCATGTATAACGCCCTGACAGGCCGCAATGAAAAGGTAGGCAACTGGGCTGGTGTGACCGTGGAAAAGAAAGAACATGCCATCAGGAAGGCATACTGCCCCGTGGGGCATGATGACCTCATCGCCGTTGACCTGCCCGGAGCTTATTCCATGAGCCCCTTCACCTCCGAAGAATCTATCACCAGCGGCTATGTCCGCAACGAAAACCCAGACGTAATCGTCAACATCGTGGACGCAACCAATCTGAGCCGCAGTCTCTTTTTCACAACCCAGCTGCTGGAGCTTGGCATTCCCGTTGTGGTTGCGCTGAACAAAGCGGATGTCAACGTGAAAAAGCAAAACAAGATCGATGCCGCTTCCCTGTCCGAAAAGCTGAATTGCCCTGTTATCGAAACCGTTTCCACCACCTCCAGCGGCCTGAAAAAAGTGATACAAGCTGCTGCCGAACAGGCAGGAAAAGGCCAGAAAGCCCCTTACCTGCAGGGTAATATTGACCTGACCAATAAGGAAGCTGTGGAAAAGGCGGATCGTGCCCGTTTCTCCTTTGTAAACAACATCGTGTCCCAAGTTGAAAAGCGCAAAACCCTTACGAAAAATACCAATTTTCAGGATAAGATTGATGCCGTCATCACTCACCCCATTCTAGGGCTCGTGTTTTTCGCCTTGGTGATGTTCCTTGTGTTCCACATTTCCCAGTCCGACGGTGCATTGGGGCTTGGCGTATGGCTGGCAGATACGCTGGTTGCTTGGCTGGAAGGCTTCCAGGAAATTGTGCGCAGCTGGGTCAGCGGTGCTTCTGACATTTTGCAAACGCTGCTGGTGGACGGCGTCCTCGGCGGCCTGATTGCCGTGGTGGGCTTTTTGCCGCTGGTCATGGTCATGTATTTCCTCATCGCCCTTTTGGAAGACTGCGGCTATATGGCCCGTGTTTCCGTGGTATTGGATCCCATCTTCAAAAAAGTGGGGCTCAGCGGCAAATCCGTCATTCCTTTCGTTATCACCACAGGCTGCGCCATCCCCGGTGTCATGGCCTGCCGTACCATCCGCAACGAGCGTGAACGCCGGGCAACGGCCATGCTGGCCCCCTTTATGCCTTGCGGTGCCAAGCTGCCGGTGATTGCCCTGTTTGCCGGGGCGTTCTTCTCCGATGCGTCTTGGGTGGGCGCACTGATGTATTTTGCCGGAATCGTGCTGATTTTCCTGGGTGCCCTGCTGGTCAATAAAATTGCCGGTCATAAGGCGCGCAAATCCTTCTTCATCATCGAGCTGCCAGAATATAAGCTGCCCAGTATCAAGCGTGCCTTTCTGTCCATGCTGAGCCGTGGATGGGCCTATATCGTCAAGGCCGGCACCATCATCCTCCTTTGCAATACCATCGTGCAGGTAATGCAGATGTTTAACTGGCAGTTCCAGCTGGTGCAAGAAGGTATGGAAAACACCTCCATCTTGGCCACCATCGCCCATCCCTTTGCGTATGTGCTGATTCCCATCGTGGGTTTCCATGCGTGGCAATTGGCCGCCGCCGCCGTAACAGGCTTCATTGCCAAGGAAAACGTGGTGGGCACGCTGGCTGTGTGCTTTGGCATCTCCAACCTGATTGACACCGAAGAGCTGGCTCTCATGGAAAACGCTGGCACGGAAGTGGCTCTGGTCTTTGGCCTTACCAAAGCGGCTGCGCTGGCTTATCTCATGTTCAACCTCTTCACTCCCCCCTGCTTTGCGGCTATCGGTGCCATGAATACCGAAATCAAGAGCAAAAAATGGCTCTTTGGCGGCATCGGCCTGCAGCTTGGCATCGGCTTCACGGTGGGCTATCTGGTTTACCAAATTGGCACGCTGATCACCACCGGCTCCTTCGGCACAGGCTTTACCGCCGGGTTGATTGCCGTACTCACGATGGCCGGAATTCTTGTCCGTCTGATTCAGAATGCCAACCGCGGCCTGCAAAAAGAATATAACCTGAACAAGCAGGCCTGACCTATGAAGGAGAACGCCATGACAAACATAATCCTCATTTTGATTCTTGCCGCCATCGTCGGCTTTGCTGCTTTCTATATCATCAGGGAAAAGAAGCGTGGACGCAAGTGCATCGGATGCCCCTATGCCTGTAAGAAGGGCGCATCTTGCCCTTGCCACAGCGGTGAAAATTAAATAAGTTCTAAAGGCAGACGCTCCCCCCTTGCATCTGCCTTTTTCGTTGAATTTCCATCCCTGCCGTGCTATAATGAGCAAACAGAAACGTGCTTTTGCTTTCCCTCATTTTCCTTGCAGGAGGTACTCATGGCTGTTATTCTTATCACCCACTTCATCCCCGGCGACGGCTTTCGCTCCTTGGCCGGGCACGAAATCATCATGCCCCCTTCCCTCACCGCCTTTTCGGAAGCGGAGCTCATGCAATATGCGCCGCAGGCGGATGCCATCGTGGCCGGCGGCAGGGTATCGGGCGATGTGATCCGGGCATCGAAACGCCTGAAAATCATCGCCAATTATGGCGCCGGATACGACAGTGTGGATATCCAGACGGCGAAAGAGATGGGCATTCCCGTCACCAATATCCCGGACAGCGTCACGCAGGACACCGCAGAGCTGGCCATGGGGCTGATGCTTTCCGTCAGTCGTCGCATCGGGGAAATGAACCTGCGCCTGCGTAAAGAAGCCCCGGAAAGCCTCTTTGGCATGGGACGCCATATGGGGCAAAGCCTCCGGGGCAAGGTGCTGGGCATTTTCGGCTGCGGCCGCATCGGCAGCCGTACGGCAGAATTGGCCAAGGCCTTTGGCATGCAGGTGATGGGCTATTCCAGAAGCGGCTGCAACCCTGCCGTTGCCACCCCCGTTGCCATGGAAGAGCTGCTGGAGAAAGCGGATATTCTGTCCCTCCATTGTCCCCTGACCACCGAAACAAAGGGCATCATCAACGCTGCCGCCTTTGCCAAAATGAAAAAAGGCTCCCTGCTCATCAACACCGCAAGGGGTGCCGTGGTGGACACGGAAGCCTTGCTGCAAGCACTGGCAGACGGCACCATCGCCGGAGCCGGGCTGGATGTGTTCCCAGAGGAACCTCATGTGCCCAAAGAGCTGCTAAATCACGACCGGGTGGTTTGCACACCCCATATCGGCACCAACACCCTGCTCGCCCGCTGCGAAATGGCGGAAGCCTGCGCTAAAAGAATCTTGGATGTATTTCAAGGAAAGCGGCCAGAAAACATCGTAAACGGCCTGTAAAAACCAAATGAAAAAAGCACTGTCTCCGCTGGCCATCAGGCTTCTGGAAACAGTGCTTTTTGCTTATGCTTTATTCTTCGGGGGTTGCGGCTTCTGCCACGGCAAAGAACGCTTCCTTGGGACGAATCTTCAAATCGAACAGCAGCGGATATTCATCGCTGCGCCAGCTGCGGTCGTCCGTCACGCCCCACACCTGCACAGCCTCCATCTGATCGGCAAATTCCACAAACAGCTTCATCAGCTGCTTAAATTTATCCGCCTGCACCGTCCGCTGAATGGAATTATCGCCAGAGATGCCGATGTCCAGTTCGCTGACACGCAGCTTCAGCCCCTTGGCAGCAATCTTATTCAACGCCGTGCGCACCTGACCGATGGTGGGCGTGCCGGTGGAATAATGGCACTGGAAGCCGTAGCCGTCGATATTGCCGTCTGCCACCAGGCTATCCAGCAAATTGCAAATGCCGGTAAGCTTGGGCTCATAAGGCGTGGAATAATCGTTGTAATACAGCAGGCAGCCTTCGGGGGCATACTTCCTGGCATATTCAAAGGCACGGTTCACAAAATCCTGCCCCACAACCTTCGTCCAGTTGGAAGTACGCAGCTGGGTGCTGCCATCCGCCACCGCTTCGTTCACCACGTCCCAGGAGACGATCAGGCCGGGGTAATTGGCTTCGGTATATTCAAACACCAGCCGGATATAGTTTTCCAGCCGGGCCAGCATCACTTCACGGGTCACATAAGGTTTGCTGGTATCATAACCTTCGTGGAAGAAGGCAGCAGGCGTCTGGCTGTGCCAAGCCAACACATGGCCGTGCACCTTGATGCCGTTCTTCTGGCAATAATCCAGCATGGGCTTGGCAGCATTGAACTTCACCGCCACGGCGGTTTCATCTTCCTTGGCCAAGTTGCGGCTGGCAGCCACGTCCAAAACAGCATCCGGTTTCAGTTCGTTTTCGTGGGTCAGGATATTATACTGATCCTTCACAACCGCCATCCGCTTGCTGTCAGACAGCATATTCTGGGGCAGGCAGCCGCCGAAATCGAAGTAAGGGGCATAGAGCTCATACAGAGAGGGCAGCACTTCATCATAAGAAGCGTTGGCCTTTTCCACAGTGATGTTCCGGATGGCATAATCCAGCGTGCCATTCCCAGCCGTTTCCACATAGAGAATATAATTGTCAAATTCAGCAGGAGTAAACTTGCCGCTGAATTCCACCCATTCGCCCTTCTTCGCCGTCACAGTTTGCAGGTTTTCATAGGTTTCCTGGCCGTCCTTGCTATGCGCCATGGAGAGGATAAAATCAGCCGTATCCAGTGTCATCTGACGCACTTCAAGGGAATAAGAATATTCCGTGCCGGGCTGGAAATTGAATTCCTTGGCAATGGAATTCCAAGGCTCGGTACGGCCTTTGATGTTCAGCATATTGGCAACCAGATTCAGCTTGGCACCGCCGTCTGCGCTCCGGGCGTGCCAGCCTTCCATATCGCCCCATTCAAATACTGCGCTATAGCTGGTCAAATATTCTTCCTCTGCCATAACGGAAAACACCGGCAGCATCATCACCAGCACCAGCAAAAGGGAAATAAGTTTCTTCATAGAAACACCTTCCTTTATATCTTTCTGTCCTCATTATAGAAGAAAATGGCTCATTTGTCATGTGCAAAATGCGCTGTTTTCTGGACAGATATGACGAACTTGCTCCCTTTTTCAGGGAAATTGCAGATACCGGCTCATCACATAGCCCGTCTGTTCTTTATATTTCACCATGGTCCATATCTCGCCCCGGAGCAGCACTTCCACCTTCGACCCTTTGGAAAGAGTGCGCAAAGCTGCCGCTTCGGTAGTGGGCTTTTCTCTCATCCGCACATTGGACGCAGCCTTTGCCGTGATGCCGAAAGTTTCCATGGGCTCCAAAACGCCTCCATCATTCCAGATAACAATCAGCCGCCCGTCATCCAGCATACATACAAATCTGTCCGGGTATTCCGCATCAAATTCCCAGTGGGTTTCCACGCCCACCACTGTCATTTCCGTCCCGGCAGGCAGTTTTTCGCCATCCCAGCTTGCCCGGTATTCCCTACCCATGTTGCCGCCGAAAACATCCTTCGTCAGCCGCACACGAGCGCAGCCGCTTTCCACGTTTTCGGCCTCTTCGCCAAAGGCCAGATACTCCAATTGCACAACGCCGAAATAATTGGTGCTGTCCCCCGGGCCGCCGATATACACGCTAGCCCAATCTTCTGTACGGGAAGATACCTGCACCTTGGCTCCGGCGCACAATTTCACAATCACACCAGCATCCGCATCCGCGAAGCTACGCACATTCAGCCGGTTCAGCCGCTCGCTGGATTTCACCACCGCATAATCAATCTCGTGATTGCCGTGTGGATCCAGAAAACGGGTTTGAATGAAGTTGCCGTAATGGGGAGCCGTCAATTGCGCCCAATCGCCCAGATACCGCAAGACTTTCACCTGCGTTCCGTTCTCCACCTTACGGGCATCGCTGTCCGCATAGCCGGTGGCGGATGCGTTGAGCAGCAGGTCGTCTCCGTTTGTGAACACCGTTTTCGTTTCAACGGCAAAGGAAGTGTTATGATAGCTTTCCGCATAGGAAAGCTCCCGGTATTTCTGCACAGAAGTTTTCGGCACAAAGCCGCAAATGCCACCGTCTTCCACATAATAATCGTCGCCGAATTCGCCGCACACCTTCATCAGCGTGCCTTTCAGGTGCCGGGCGGTCAGGTGCTTATGGCCGGGGGTGGTATAAAGCGGTGCTTCTTCCGCCACTACCTCGGCCAGAAAGATGCCGCTGTCTATCTGCATTTCTTCAGCGGACATACTCCAATGATCTTTGGGCAATTTTTCCTGCGCTTTTTTCTGATTCAGCCACACGGTATAGTCCACAGTCAGAAAGCAGCTGTAACGGTCATTGGTTTCTTCCAAAGAAAGGCTGCCGTCATAGCCGTTATACAAAATGCCGCAGGCGTCCTTCGCCCCGGAAGAAGCATACACATACACACCTTTTCCTTCCGTTGCAACCGTCACGCCGTTCCATCCCGCCTGCGCCCAAGCGCAAAAAATGACCAGCAGGCAAACAGTAAAAAGCATCGTCTTTCCTATCTTCATCGTTCATTTCCTCCGTTTTTCATTTTCATCTATATAACGAATCTCTTTCCATTTTTCTTCCATCTTCATCAATATTTATTATTCTATCCATGTGTGTTCATTCCTGTCATCCCTTGGGGCGAAAATTTCATCTTTCCCCCACTTGCTATCGGTTCACAAAAGCCTTATAATATAGTATGGTGGTAATTGTGGGCAAAATAATTACACCACAAATGTTAAATGACAGGAGCAGAAAACAATGGCAATGAATTTGAAAATGACCGGCGTCAAGGGCTTCATCGAACAGCGTGAACTGGATAACCTTTCCCCCATTCTGGATACCGTCAATGAACAGCTGGTTTCTCTGAAGGGTGCCGGCAATGATTTCCTGGGCTGGCTGGATCTGCCCGTGAACTATGATAAGGAAGAATTCGTCCGCATTCAGAAGGCTGCTGAAAAAATTCAGAAGGACAGCGACGTGCTGGTGGTCATCGGCATCGGCGGTTCTTATCTGGGTGCCCGTGCAGCTATCGAATTCTGCAAGGGTCAGATGTATAACGGTATTCGGGAAGAAGGCATTCCGGAAATTTATTTCGCCGGGAACAACATCTCTTCCTCTTACCTCAACGATATCGTGAAAATCATTGGCAACCGTGATTTCTCCGTGAATATCATCTCCAAGTCCGGCACCACCACCGAACCTGCCATCGCTTTCCGCCTTTTCAAAAAAATGCTGGAAGAAAAGTATGGCAAGGAAGGTGCCAAAGGCCGCATCTATGCCACCACCGATAAAGCCCGCGGTGCCCTCAAAAACCTGTGCAACGCCGAAGGCTATGAAACCTTCGTAGTGCCGGATGATGTGGGCGGCCGCTTCTCCGTGCTGACCGCTGTGGGTCTGCTTCCCATCGCCGCTGCCGGGATCAACATCGAAGACATGATGAAGGGTGCTCAGGAAGCTCGCATCGCCTGCAGCGAAAAGGATATGGCGCAAAACCCCGCTTATCAGTACGCCGCGGTGCGTAACATCCTCTATCGCAAGGGCAAGAACACCGAAATTCTGGTCAACTATGAACCTGCCCTCACCATGATGGGCGAATGGTTCAAGCAGCTCTACGCCGAAAGCGAAGGCAAGGATCAAAAGGGCATCTTCCCCACCGCCGCCAACTTCTCTACTGACCTCCACTCCATCGGCCAGTTCATTCAGGACGGCACCCGGAACCTCTTTGAAACCGTCATCTGGGTCAATGAACCCCGTTCCGAAGTGTTCATCGAAGAAGCAGACGAGGATATCGACGGCCTCAATTATCTGGCCGGCAAGTCTGTCCAGTTCGTCAATTCCAAAGCCTATCAGGGCACGCTCATGGCGCATATGGACGGCGGCACCCCCAATATCATCTTGGAAATCGGTGCTGCTGACGCTTATCACTTCGGCTTCCTTGTGTACTTCTTTGAAAAGGCCTGCGGCCTCTCCGGCTATATGCTGGGCGTCAATCCCTTTGATCAGCCCGGCGTGGAAGCCTATAAGAAGAATATGTTCGCCCTGCTTGGCAAACCCGGCTTTGAAGCCCGTAAGGCTGAACTGGAAGCCCGCCTGTAAGGAAATCAATGGAAGGAGAGTTCGTGCTCTCCTTCTTTTATTGCAGAAACAACGTTTTATGAGGGGCTCTGCCCTTCACGCTCCCAGTCCTATGCCTACGGGTGTCCAGAGGGTGATGCCCTTTGGCGCAAGCGTTTGAGGGCTGCAAAGCCCTCAAAAGGAGTAACCATGGAAACAGAACGCTTAATTTTACGTCCCATCACAATGGCAGACGAAAACGCATGGTATGAAATCCTGTCCGATGCGGATACCATGCGTTATTATCCTGCGCCTTTCAGCCGGGAGAAGGTGCGGCAGTGGATTCATTGGAGCCGGGAGAATTACGAAAAGCACGGGTTTGGCCTATGGGCTGTGGTGCTGAAAGAAAACGGAAAGTTCATCGGCGATTGCGGTATTACGCTGCAAAACATCCACGGCCAGATGCTGCCGGAGATCGGCTATCATTTGCATAAAAGCCACCAAGGCAAGGGGTACGCCACGGAAGCGGCTCGGCTTTGCTTAAAGCTGGCGTTTGAAAAATACCATTTCCCAGCGGTTTACTGCTATATGAAGCACGATAACTGGCCGTCCATGGGCGTTGCCGGAAGAATGGGTATGGTGCTGAAAGAAATCTATCCGGACGCCGCAAACGGCTTTACCCGTGTATTCTGGCTGAAAAAGGCTGTTCAGGCAACAGGAAAAGGGCTGGCCGAAACCGCCAAACGCCTGTCGCTTATGCCGCTTCATGGTTTTGAAAACGGTCAGGAAAGCAATTTGCAGCCCCTTGTGCAGCATTTCAGGCATTGGGATGTGCATCAGGCGGACAGGCTGTGGTGCGCCGCTTTTGTGTATCACTGCTGCGTAGAAGCCGGATTCTTCCTGCCTTTTTCCCCGGACGAATGTACCCTTTGCAGCTTGGCCGGTGTGCCGGCATGGGAAGAATTGGCGAAGAAAGATGAGCGCATCGGCTATTTCTTGCCCTCTGATACCTTTGTACCGGAGGTCGGGGACATTGTGCTTTACAACCATGTTTTCTGCAATCAGCCTCACGATCATATCGGCATCGTCATCGAAAACCACCCGGATCATATCATAGCAGCAGAGGGCAATATCCATAACACGAACCGTTCCGGCCTCATCCAAAGAAAAAAGGACGCCCATATACGCTGCTATATTCGCCTAAGCGATCACTATAGCTGGTCAGAAAAATACACCGTTCTTCGTACTTGAAGAACGGTGTATTTTTTCATATCTTACGGATTGGTTTTTGTGAGGAACCAATCCCGAATCCATTTGCCTTGATCGGACAGATCATCGTCCGTCCAGCCGCTGCGGGCAATGCTCAAGGGCTTGAAAATGCTGCTGCTCTCGCCTTTGTTGGCCAGATTCCAGCAGAAGAAGCTGACGTTGTATTCTTCGATCAGCTTTTTCCACGCCTCGCCGGATTCATAATCCAGCTTGCCGTTGCCGGAAGCATCGCAAATGCCAAATTCGCTGACAATGATGGGCAAGCCCAGCTTGATGCAGGTTTTCATCCGTTCCCGCAGGTAATCCTTGTGGGTACCGGCATAGAAATGCAGGGCGTAGAGCAGATTATCATATTCCAAAGGATCCATCTGTACCACATGCACGTCCTGGCTCCATGTGGAGCTGCCGACGATGATGATGGCATCGGGGTCGTTGGCACGGATGACGGGAATCACCTCGTTTGCGTATGTTTTTACCGCCGCCCAGGAGGTGCCGTTGGGCTCGTTGCAGATTTCGTAAATCACGTTATCCTGCCCAGCATAGAGGGAAGACATTTCTTCAAAGAATTTCAGTGCTTCGTCCTTGTATTTCAGAGGCGTTTTTTCGTTGAGCACATGCCAGTCAATAATCACATACATACCCAGCTCCGTGGCATACTCCACGCCGTTTTTCACGATGGTTTTCAGTTTTTCCTGATCGCCGCCGGAGCAATAGCCGCCGTATTCGTGGGTATACATGGCAATGCGCACGCAGTTGTTGTTCCATTCATCACGCAGTGCCGTGAAGGTTTGCCGGTTCACATATTGGGGATACCACGCAATACCGTGGGTGGACATGCCGAACAGCTGATATTTTTCGCCGTTCTGATCCAGAAGGTAGGCTCCCTCCACCCGCAATTTGCCGTGCTTTTCAAAGGGCGTCGGTTTGATATCTTCCGCCAGTACCCCTGCTGCTCCAAGGCACATCCATATCGCCAGAAACAGGCAAAGCATCATTTGCATATTCTTTTTCATTCTTGTTCCTCCCTTGCTTGCTGCATTGCATCCGTTGCGTTTATCATATCATACAGTGTCATTAGCTGCAATGTATTTTGCGTTTTTGCTCCATTTTAGCATAGGTTTGTGTCATTTTGTCCCACATTGATTACATGAAAAAGCATGCAGGAGGAGCTGCATGCTTTGATGATATGTCCGTTTTTTATTCTTCATCCGGGAATGCGCTGATGAGGGGCGACACATCCAGGCCCTTCTGGCGATCCAAATAGTTTTTCGTAATTTTGCAAACCAGGCCGGACAGCGCAATGACACCGATGAGGTTGGGGATCATCATGAGGCCATTGAAGGTATCGGAGATATCCCAAGCCAGAGAGGAAGTGAGCAGTGCGCCAAAGAGCACCATCACCAGATGAATCACCTTATACACTTTTGTGCTCTTCACGCCGAAAAGATATTCCCAAGCCTTGGTGCCGTAATGGTTCCAGCCGAGAACGGTGGTAAAGGCAAAGAGCAAAATGGCAATGGCCACAAAGCGGCTGCCGATATTGCCGAAGCTGAAAACAGAATTGAACGCCGTGGCGACCAGCGTGGCATCTGTCACGCCTTCTGCCAGCATGCCCGTTTCCAGATTGTACAGGCCGGAAGTGAGCACCACCAGAGCCGTTAGGGTGCAGACGATCATGGTATCGGCAAACACTTCAAAGATGCCCCACATACCCTGCTTGACGGGCTCTTTCACGTTGGAATTGGAATGTACCATCACGGAAGAGCCAAGACCAGCTTCGTTGGAGAAAACGCCGCGCTTGAAGCCCTGCACCATCACCTGCCTGATAGTCGCCCCGGCCACACCGCCGGCAGCAGCCAAAGGCGTAAACGCCGTGGAGAAGATGGAGCCGATGGCCGGCAGAATATTCTGATAATTCACGCCCACAACCACAATGCTGCCCAGCAAGAACAGGAGCACCATGAATGGCACCACTTTTTCCGCAAAAGCAGCCACACGCTTGAGGCCACCCAGCGTAATGGCAGCAGCCAAAACCACCAGAACCAAACCGATCACCAGGGAATACAGCGTCACGCCTTCATACAAAACCACATCTTTCAATGCCTGAATGGGGAAAGCGGATTCGATGTTCACCACAATCTTGTTCACCTGCCCCATGGCACCAATGCCAAAGGATGCCAGCAGCGTAAACACGGCAAACAGAATGGCCAGCACCTTGCCCACCTGCTTCATGCCCTTTTTGCTGCCAAGGCCATCCTGCAGATAATACATGGCACCGCCGCTCCATTCGCCGTTTGCATTCCGGCGGCGATAGTAAATGCCCAGCACATTTTCGGAATAATTGGTCATCATGCCAAGGAAGGCCGCAACCCACATCCAGAAAACCGCACCGGGGCCGCCAATCACGATAGCCGCCGCCACGCCGGCAATATTGCCAACGCCGATGGTGGCCGCCAGAGCCGTGCAAAGAGCCTGGAAGGGCGAAATGGCCTTACCGCTCTTTTCGTGGCTGATAACTTCCTTCTTCAGCAGGCTGCCGATGGTGTTTTTCCACCATAATTTCAGATGGCTCACCTGAAATACTTTGGTGATGACCGTGGTCAAAAGGCCGGTTGCCAGCAGCAGCACCAAGCCAAGCGTCGTCCAGATAAAGGTGTTCACAACGCCGTTACCCGTTTCCAGTGCTTTCAAGAATTGTTCCATTTGTTTTGTCCCCTTTCCAAAAAATAAAACAGCCGCCTTCCAATCAGACAGCTCCGGGGATAGATGCAGACCCACGCATAGATAAATGTATGGTTCTTTGTCTGCTCCGTCCTTTTGCCTGAGAGTTTGGGCCGATACGCTCGGCTTTGCCCCTTCGGCACTCATGAAAAATGAGCTTCTCCGGAGTTCCCTCCGCCTTCAGTCTTTTGAAAAATTCTAAAGGCATCTTTGAGATTGCTCTTATTCTATGCTCTTTCACCCCTTTCTGTCAAGCATGTGATTGTTTCTTTATTGTTCTTCCCGCTTCGTCAAAACCAGTCAAGATTTGTCACCTGAAAAGTTTCTTTTGTTCTCACCTTTTCTTGACAAGGGCTGAAAGCCATGATATGTTATCCTTATCAAAAAAGGGACAAAATGATAAGGAGGTTCTTTATGAATATTTTTGTCACCGGCGGCACCGGGAACATCGGCCAATATGTTTCTCTGGCTCTTTTGGAAAGAGGCCATCATATTAAATTGCTCACCAGAACCCCGGAGCGTATTCCGGCATGGGGTGAAATGGAAAATGTGGAAATCATCAAGGGCAATATGCTGCAGCTGGATGTGCTGGAAAAGGCCATTCAGGGCTGCGACGCCGTGATTCATATCGCCCTTGGATGGGGCAATGATCCCGTGGAGATGATGGATCATGATACCCGTGTGACGGCCTTCATGCTGGATGCGGCGGAAAAGGCCGGGGTGAAAAACTTCATTTATACCTCTTCCACCGCCGCCACCGGCCCCATGGGCAGGGTGATGGACGAAAACGTGCTGCGCATGCCCACGGACCTTTACGGGGCCACCAAGGCGGCCACAGAAATGTATATGTTGGGCTTCCGGCAGTATTACAAAAAGCAGGGCGGCTACGGCGAAAAGGTAAAGCTGCGCCGGAACATCATCCGCCCCGGCTATACTTTCTCCAATCCTGCCGTGCCCGGCGGTGCTTCCCAGTCTGACGTGCGGTTCAAGAAAATTGCCGAAGCCATCGTCAATAACCAAGACATGGAATTCCCGGCCGGAGACGGCACGCAGTTCATTTCCTCCGGCCAGATAGCGCAGCTGTATGTGAAGCTGGTGGAAAGCGATCTGGACGAAGAAATCTTCTTTGCACTTGGCAACAGGTTCATCACTTGGTATGAAATCGCACTGGCTGCCAAGGAAATGATGCCCGGATACACTGGCACCATCACCGCCAAAGGAGAAAAGGGCACACCGGATTTGTACCGGGTGGAGAAGATGGAAAAGGTGTTTGGCCTGTCCTTTGACGGCTGGGATGACCTGAAAGACCACATCCGCTGGAATCTGGAAAGAGCCATCGCCGAAAAGGAAGGCAAAGAAGTGCACAACTTCCTCCACGTCTGGTAAAATCACGCAAACAAAAGCACTGACGCATTTTTGCGCCAGTGCTTTTGTTATTCACTTCATTCCGCTTCCGGGGTCAAAAGCCAGCCACTGATGTGCACTGCCCCGGTCACATTCTCATAAAGCTCTGAATTATAGTGGGTAATCTGCAATAATGAAATATGGTAAACCTTGCCGGAGGGGAACGTGATGCGATCCTGTAAAAGAGGAACCGCTTCTTCCTCATCGCAAATAAGGCCATGCAATACCGGCGTAATATCTGCGCTTTCGCCATTTATTGTCAGCATCAGCGGCTCCGTTTGGGTCAAGGCTTCCTCGTTCTTTGCACTGCTTTGGGCCAACAGGGCAAGCCCGGCTATATCGCCTTCAAAGAAAATCTGCTCTGCCTTTGGTTCTTCTTCCGTATCCCTTTGAGAGCGGTTGAAATACTCCGCATAGTCCCATCCACGGGCATCCACTCGATAGCTTTCCGCTGTTCCTTTGAAGGAATAATGATGGCTGTACCAAGTCTCTTCTTTAGGCTTTTCAAAGCCCAGCAAGGCTTCATAATCGCTATCCGACACCCACGAAACCGGTGTTTCTTTCTCTTCTCGAATGGCTTTTATCCGGCTCTGCACCTGTCCGCAAAGTCCCCCTTCCCTATCGGGAAGGCTGTTCAGGTATTCCACGGCAGAATAAATCTTTCCTCTGTCGTCATAATCCGCTTCCGGATTGGCGATAATTTCGCCCTGCTCGTTCAGCATCCCGTTTTGCTGCAAAAGTGCTTGCAAACGCCCTTCCTGCTGCCATAGGGCGATATTTTCCGCATGCAGGGGCGAGCAAAGGAAAACCGCACAGCAAACAGCCGCCGCCAAGAAGAACCATCCGGCTTCCTTGCGCAAAAGGCTGAATATCACCACGCTAAAGCACAGCAGCGACCAGATGATGCCCAAAACCCGTGCCAAAGTCAGCCCGTAAGCCTCCACGCGGATGAAAACTCCGACGCCTTGGGCAATCACAATGGGAATCATAAGAAAGCCGCCCCATTTTTTGAACCACCGGCACAGGGCGTTTTCTTCCCCTTTCAGCAGGAAATGGAACAAAACAAACATTGTCAGGGTCATCATGGCATAGGGGTTCATTTCCCCCACCGGCATTTTGAGCGTGATTAAAATCTTGCCAATGTACAAAAGCAAAATGGCCATCAGCAGCAGAAAAGCAGGCAACAACAGATGCCCCATCAGCTTCCCGAACCACTTGTATTTTTCTTCCGTTTCCTCCCCTTCCATGAGTCCCCCAAGGAACAAGGCCGGCGCAACCAGCAAAAAGGCTCCGCCGAAATTCACCAATAAGAAGATATCCTGTACATGATACGTCATATCCGGGAACAACAGCGAGAACACGGCACCGATGCACACCTGCAAAGAAAGAAACAAAACGACGCTGATGGCTCCGGCAATCCAAAAGCTCACCGCTGCGTGGGAAAGTGATCGGCCGCCCTGACCTTTTCTGTAAATGCCGTGAAAAAACAGCATCAAACTGCACCCCACAAGGCCGCCCAATACAATGCCTTCCTTGGCCAGATACCCAAGCCCTGCGCCAAGCAGCGCGGCCAGCCACGGGATGAAGCGAGGCCAGCGATATTTTTCCTTCAGGCTGCTGCCTGCCATGCCAAACAGCACGCCGCACCAAAGAGACGAAAAAACAATGCCGAAAACCGCCTGCATTTCTTTTCTTTCCGGCGCGCCATAATCATAAGAGCCTATCAAAACAGTTTCTGTCAAATAAGCAGCAAACAAAAGCACGCAAAAAAGAGCAACGACAGCATATCGCCGCAGGTAATTTTTCATATTTTTTCCGGGATGGAACGCAATTTTCATTGAAAAGCCTCCCTTCTTTCTTCAGTATAGCTTGCCTTGCTTTCTGCGTCAACGGAATCAGGGAAAATTTACAATTCAAAAAAGCCCCTTCCCCCACGCAAAGGGTTCAGAAGCTTTTCAAGAAAAGTATGCTTTTTTACAGATATGGCCGCATATCCACCGCCAGCTGTGCTTCCAGATGAATAAGCCTTTTGGCAATATCCTTGGCGTTTTCGTCCGCCGCTTCGTATTGGTTCAAATATCGGTTCAGGGATTTCACCCCCATATTGCACCCATCTGTCATCAGATCCGCAATGGTCTTATCATCCCTGTGCATGGCCATCATCAGCCCCGTTTTCATCTTGGACATGGTTTGCGCCATCATGCTGGGTTCTTTCCCTTCATCCTCGCACTCCGTCAACCGCTGCTGGATTTCATCATGCAGCTTATCATGCTCCAGTTTGCAATTGCGCAGACACTGATGAAAATCGTCGTTTTCCACCTGCTCCTGCACATCCTCAATAGACTGAATGCCCATCTTCACCCCGGCATCACATTCCCGAAGCAATTTCACCGTATCTTCTTCCATCATGGCGTCGCCCTCCCTTATTATCATAAGAACAGCTTGCCCCTGCCATGATGGCTTTATTCGTTCAGGCTATCCGAAAGGTCATTTCCTTCTCCCGGTTCGCCACCGGCTTTTCATCCTGCAAAAAGCCCAGGGCCGTTTCACGGGAAAAAATGACGGGCATCCTGTCGTGCAAAAAGGATATGCTATCATCCGGAGCACAAGTCAGCACCGAAAAAACAGGCAACTTCTTTCCCTCCTCATAGCGGTAAATTCCGGCCAAATACAACAGGCCATCCCTTTGCGGCCGGATAGCATAGCGGATGCGCTTTTTTTCCGTTTGGAAAAAGGCCGTGTCTGCCAGAAGGGACGGCACTTCTCTTTCCTGCCAGCCCCATTCAAAGTAATGGGTCATGGGCAAAAGGCAGCGTCTGCTTGCAAAGGCGTCCCGAAAAAGCGACTTTTCTGCCGCCGTTTCCAGCCGGGTATTGATGATGCGCTTCCCTTGCAGCGAAAAGCCCCATTCCATAGGAAATGCGCCGATTTTGCCCGTCTTTCCAACGGCCAAGGCCGCCGCCGTCATGCCGGGGGCAATTTCGCCGCACGATACAGTGCTTTCGCCGATGATGGCTTTTTGCTTTCTTTCGGCTTCCGCAATGATCCGGCTGATTTCTCCCGTTTCATCTTCATCCGCAATGTAAAATCGTCCGCACATCCTGCCTCACTCCTCCAAGAACCACCGTTCCCTGTCCAGAAACAGATAGCATATCTTATCCGCTGTCCGGCAGGTGTAGCGCACGCCCTGCCCTCCGGCCTTCAGGGCCGGAGCCGGGCGCACATCCAGCACCCTGTCAATCAGCACCCTTTCCCCGTCTTCCTTCTTGAACATCAAAGGGTGAATGCTGCCGTCCGGCAAAAAATCCGCCCGCACTTTTACATATTCTTTCGCCATGACGCCTTATCCTCCCTGCTTCACCCGGCAAAAAACGGCACGGGATGGATGGTGTTATCATCCCTGGGGCTGATCTGGGAAAAATCCTTGTCTTTCACCACGTTGCCCCGTTGGATGATATTATGCCCATATCGCCGCCGCAAATCATCCACCGCCGCATCCAATTGCTCCAGGCGTTGCGTTTTTTCTTCGTCGCCGCAAAAGGAAAGCTGGCTGGGCGCATCCGCCGGGCTCAAATGCGAGCATGAAAGCCCCAAGCTTCTGAATGGCAGCCGCCCCGTAAAATGCTGCTCAAACAGCGTGCACGCCCCACGGATCAAATCGTCCGTTAGAAAGGTAGGCTTTTGCAGCATCATCTGGCAGGATGCACGGCTGAGATTTGTTTCCCGGATCTGGATGCTGATGCAGCGGCCTTTCAGCCCCTGCGCCCGCATCCGGGCGGCCACGCTTTCCGCCAGCAGGAAAAACACGCATCTGGCATCTTCCACAGTAGCAATGTCCCGGCAGGTGGTGGTGCTGTTTCCCACGGATTTCACCACCGCCTCCCTTTCCGCTTCCATCACCGGCGATGCGTCCAGCCCCAGCGCAAAAGCCTGCAAAAGCAGCCCGTTTTTCCCCAGTGTTCGCTTCAGCAGGCCGCTGTCCGCCCGTGCCAGATCCCCGATGGTCAGGACGCCCAGCCTGCGCAGGCTGCTGGTGGTGCTCTTTCCCACATACAAAAGCTGGTTGGCCGGCAGCGGCCATATCTTTTCCCGGAAGGTTTCGGGGAAAATGCCCGTGGTTCCGTCCGGCTTTTTCATATCGCTGCCCAATTTGGCAAACACCTTGTTTTCCGCCACGCCCACAGACACCGTGATGCCCAGCTCTTTTTTGACTCTCTCCCGCAGCGTATCGGCCAGCTGCACCCCTTTAGCAATCGTCATATCCGGGTGGCTCACGTCTATCCAGCTTTCATCCAGCCCGAAAGCTTCCACTCTATCCGAATATTCCAGCCATATTTTCCGCATCATTTGGGAAAAATGGGTGTACAGCCCATAATCCGGGGCCACCGCCACCAGTCCGGGACACGCCTGCATGGCCTGCCACACCGCCTGCCCCACATGCACCCCATACTTTTTCGCCGCATAATTGGCCGTCAGCACAATGCCGTGCCGTGCCGCCGGATCGCCGCACACCGCCACCGGCTTACCCTGCAGCTGCGGCCTGTACAAGCATTCGCAGGACGCATAAAAGCAATTGGCGTCCACATGCAATATCACCCGACCCATGTTCTCCTCGCCTCGCATTATAAGAACATCTGTTTGCATTCATTGTACAACGGGAACATCTGTTTGTCAACAGGAAATCTTTCCCTTGCAAAACCTTGACTTTTCATTCCCTATTGGGTATACTGTTTTTTGCCCGTTTTGCCCTTGAAATATACACGGAGACGTATCGAAGTGGTCATAACGGGGCGCACTCGAAATGCGTTGGGCTGTAACAGGTCCCGTGGGTTCGAATCCCACCGTCTCCGCCATGTAAAGACACCATTGAAATCTGAACCCTCAAGTTCAGACTCAATGGTGTTTTTATTATAAAACCCAGTATTTATGCGGCTTTTCGAGGTCGCATTTTCTTTTTGTCAACTGGACTAAAAACAGTAAAACTCAAATTCGGCAATTAGAAGATTGAAAAACAAACCTTTTGGAACCCATCGGTCTATCTATTTTCAACTCCTATATCAAATGCATTGAAACAATTTTACGACATTTTCTGTAGGAATTGAAAGAAATAATAAAATGTGATATAATTATTATAAATTAAGTCGAGGAGGAAAATATGGCGAAAAAGCATCCAGGATTTTGTGCGTTATGCGGTGAATACTTTGATGATTTATCATTCGAGCACATTCCTCCAAGATCAGCTTTTAATAAATTCTCTGCGAGGGCTGTTTCAGGAAAAGATTTTATCGGAAAGACTACCGTTCCTTGGGATTTGAAGCATTTACCTTACGACAATTTACAAAGAGGTATGGGGAAATATTCGTTATGTTCTGTGTGTAATAGCACGGCAGGCGTATGGTATGTAAAGGAATATAAAAAAATTTCTCACATTTTTGTTGAAGCTCTGGCACAGATCACATCAGCCGATTTTCCCCAGTGCATTGAAATAAAAGAGATGTATCCTTTGCGTTTTATTAAACAGGTTATTTGTATGTTTTGTTCGGTAAATAATCAAGAGTCTTTACGAGCTTATAATATGGCAGAACAAGAAATATCTTTGCAGGACAACCCGCTCGTGCAAATGATGATTGAATCTAAAAAGAGTTTATATCAAGCATCAAAATTGGTTGATGAACTTAGAAGATTTGTTCTTGATAAAAACGCAAGCGGTTTAGATAGTAAGAAATTTAAGGTTTGCATGTACGTTACCAAAAGTAGCTTGCACAAATTAAATGGGTTATCAAGCGTTATGAAAATCGAGAATAACACTTTCTCTATTTCAAGCGAAATATCAACCTTTCCTCTCGGCTTTATATTATATTTTAATCCTACGGATGATTTAGAATATAAAGGTGTTGATATAACTAATTTTGCAAACTGTAATTATGATGATATTGCGAGTGTCCGGATGCCTGTATTTGTTTATGAAATGAATACATGGGTACCGCTTGATTATCGCACTAAAGCAGAAATACAAAAAGGGATAAATGAAGCTGAAGATTTTCTAAAAAATAGATAGAAAAACATTGTAAAAGAGGGGGGGTATAAAATGGCAGTCAAAAAGGAAAAAGAATTTGTAATTGATAATGCTGAACTGATGGCAGAATGGGATTGGGAAAAGAATACACAATTCGGTTTTGACCCTTATACTCTCACTTGTGGCAGCAAGAAGAAGGTTTGGTGGAAATGTCAAAAAGGACACTCTTATGAAGCTCAAATTAAAAACAGGGTTAATGGAAATCGATGTTCTTACTGCGCAGGAAAAAAAGTATTAATTGGTTATAATGACTTGAAAACTTTTTATCCTCAAGTTGCAGACGAATGGAATTATGAAAAAAATGGTGAACTCACTCCTGCAACTGTTACTTTTGCAAGCAACAAGAAGGTATTGTGGACATGTAAAAAATGTGGCGGTGAATATGAGTCGTATATAAACAATCGAACTCGAAAAGGTGTTGGTTGTCCTTACTGTGCAGGGCAAAAAGCCCTCGCCGGTCACAACGATTTGCAAACAATTTCCCCTGATTTGGCGGCTGAGTGGAGTAAGAAAAACACAATTAAGCCGACCGAGGTTACAGCACATTCGAACAAAAAAGTATATTGGGTTTGCCCACTTGGTCATAATGACTATTTGATGTCCATCAAGCAACGCAGCAATAGACAGGGCTGTCCTATTTGTGCACAGCAAAGTCAAACATCTTTTCCCGAGCAAGCAATTTTCTATTATTTGAAGCAGGCATTTCCTGATACATTAAACAGATATATATTGGATAAACGTGAAATTGATATATTCATTCCATCAAAAAATATCGGAATTGAATATAACGGATATTATTCTCATAAAGAAAAGGCGGAAAAGGATATTCGCAAAAAGGAGTTTTTCGAATCTATCGGTATCACATTGTTTGTTATAAAGGAATACAAGCGCACCGAAGAAAAAAATCAAGCAGATTTTTATATTCATGAAAGAACTTCTTTTAATGATTTAACCAGCCTTATACGAGATGTACTTAAATCAATTTGCTCTGACGTACCGATTGATGTCGATTGTTCAAGAGATGCCATTACGATCAAAAACCAATATGTTATCTTACGAAGAGAAAATAGTATTGCCATGGTAAGACCGGATTTAGTTGATAGGTGGGATTATGAAAAGAATGGCTCCATAACACCAGAAATGGTTACACTTGGTACAGGTCAGAGATTTTATTGGAAATGCAAAATATGCAATAGGTCATACTTGGCACTGCCAAGCAAAATTGCTGAGGGAAGCGTGTGTTCTAAGCATCGCAATCTTTTAAAATACGATGGTAATGATTTAGCAACAAAACATCCAGAGCTTCTCAAATATTGGGATTATGAAAAAAACGATGTCATTCCTTCAGAAATTTTTGGAGGTGGCGAAAGGGTTGTATATTGGAAGTGCGAAAAAGGACACAGCTACACTAAGTCAATATTAAAA
The DNA here is from genome assembly GCA_045590215.1 of Clostridia bacterium. Taxonomy (GTDB): domain Bacteria; phylum Bacillota; class Clostridia; order Christensenellales; family Aristaeellaceae; genus RUG563. The sequence continues at coordinate 66,387 of JAZNQO010000029.1, forward strand.
CGTGTGCGAGGTGAAGGATGTCCGATTTGTGCTGGTAAAAAAGTGTTAGTAGGGTTTAATGATCTATCAACCGTTTGTCCTGATGTTGCTAAATCGTGGAACTATCCCAAAAATGGAGATGCATTACCTACGCATATTACAGCACACAGTAATAAGAAATTTTGGTGGATATGTGAAAATGGACACGAATGGGAGGCAAAAGTTTGCAACCGAGCAAACGGCAGAGGGTGTCCCGAGTGCTATAAAGCGCAAAAGGGGCAACGACAAATAAATATGTATGACGCCGATACTTTTGCATTCATTGCAACCTTTGATAGCGTTAAAGCCGTTTGTGATTTCTTGGGTTTAGATAGCAAAAAAGCGAACGGAACCATCTCTCGCGTGTGTAGAAGAGAGCAAAAAACGCTAATGAAAAAGTATGTTTTAAGGAATGCCGATGATGATGAATTTAGCAAATAAAATATACCGTTGAGTAACGATGTGAGGGTTCGAATTCATATGCGAAAACGGCAAAAATATCTTTTTTGTAGCCCATAGACAGAAAAGAAACACCTTTTGTCTTCCTGACAAAAGGTGTTTCTTTTTAACTAAATCCACCCATTCAGGTGGATGAAATCATCTTCGATGATGAAATCCCCTGCGGGGAAAAAATCTGTCTCGACGACGGATGGGTGGATTTAATTTCATCAGCGACAGCTGATTTCACCCTTGCGATAGCAAGGATTTCATTTTGGGTGACAAACATTCAAATCCCTACATACAAAAGATAGTAAATATCTTATTTTTTTCAATCCTTTTCCTGTAAATCGCAGGCTGCCCCATCCCTTACCCAAACATAACTGCCATTCTGTGCTTTACTTCCATATCATCCTCGTGCTATAATAGCAACAATATTTGTGATGAGAAAGGAGCTGTTGTTCCTATGAAAAAGTTTTTTGTTCTAATGATGATTTCAACCCTTCTTTGCTTGATTCCCCTTTTTTGTCCTGCCATGGAGTATTCTGCTTTCTCCCTTCGCCTGAATGAAATTTCCGCCTCTTCCAGCAGCGAAGTGCTGCAGGATGAAAACGGCAACTCCCCTGACTGGATTGAGCTTTATAATGCCGGGAAAGAAGTTATCAACCTCAAAGGCTTCTATCTGTCCGACGGCGCAAAAAGGCTGGACAAATTTGCTTTTCCCGATGCAGTTCTGCCTGCCGGCGGATATCTGGTTGTATTCTGTTCCGGGGAAGACAGAGTAACCGAAACGGAAATGCACACCTCCTTCAAGCTCAGCGACGATGGCGAAACGGTTGTTTTGTCTTATCAGGGCGAAATCATTGATTCTGTGGATACCGCCAGACAGGCAAAAGATGTGCCCTTAGCAAGAAATGCTTCCGGGAGCTGGGAGAAAACCTATGCCCCAACCCCGGGAAAAGAAAACATCATTTCTTCCCAAACGCAACCCGAATCCGGCACAGCAGTTTTTTCCGCCCTCAACACGGTGCAGATCAATGAAGTGATGGCATCTGCTGCTCCCTTCAAAAATATGCCTGGTTATGACTATGTGGAATTATATAATCCCGGCAGCTATCAAAACCTTGCCCACTGGAGCATTACACTGACCGGGAAAAAGGAACAGGTTTTTACCATTCCCTCCGGCACCGGCCTCGGGCATGATGAATATCTGGTGATTTATTTCTCTGAAAGTCCAAGTGTACGGCTCAATGCAGGCTTTTCTATTTCTGCCTCCTATGGCACGCTGACGCTGAAAGATACCAAGGGCAATGTCATAGATGTTCTTTCTTGGAACGAACCGCTCTATGGCAATCTCCCCTATGGCCGTCCTTCCGGCAGCAATGAAATTTGTTTCCTTGAAACAGAAACTTTTAACCGCAAGAACCCCGCTTCAGGCTATGCCAAGCGTGCCAACGCACCGAAATTATCCGTCGATGCAGGCTTCTATGCGACGCCCTTTTCCTTGGAATTGAAAGCCGATCCCGGCGAAACCATCTATTACACCACCGACGGTAGCACGCCTACCAGAAGCAGCAGGGTATACAAAGCCCCCATTCCCATCAACCAAACCACTGTCCTGCGTGCAGCCGCTGCCAGTGATACCGCCATGCTGTCCGACACAGCATCTGCAACTTACTTCCTCGGGCTGGATATTGACGTACCGGTGGTATCCGTGATGATGGATCAGGATCATTTGAACGGCTCTGTTAACGGCATGATGACCACCGGCAATTATGAAAAGGATTGGGAATACCCGGCAAATATTGAGTATTTCGATCAAAACGGCACACAGACGCTGGATCAACTGGCCGGCGTTACCGTATCGGGCGAAGTTTCCCGCCGCTATTCCCAGAAATCCATGGCATTTTTTTCCCGGAAAGCCTACGGCGATGATGCTTTCGCTTTCAATCCTTTCCCGAACCGTGATTACGAAAGCGTACAGGCTTTTGTTCTGCGCAATGCCGGAAGTGAGCCTGCACTCAGCGGCATTCGCTTCATGGATTTGTTCCTGACCCGACTGGCACTGAACTCCCATGCCGATGTATCAGACGGACAGCCGGTGCTGGTTTTCATTAATGGCGAAATCTGGGGACATTGCAACATCCGCGAGCGTGTGAACAAGCATTATTTTGCCTCTCAGGAAGGCATCATCGATGAGGATATTATCGACAACATTGATATCCTGAACAACGACGGCATTGCTTCCAACGGTGATGCCCGTGATTATCGGGTATTGAGCCATTACATGGCTACCCATGATTTGAATGATCCCGAAGCTTTGGCCTATGTTTTGACCCAGCTGGATGTAGACAGCTTGTTTGACTATGCTGCCTATGAAATGATCTGCGGCAACAAAGATTTGTCCAACACGCGGTTCTATCGGATTCCCGGCGGCAAATGGACATGGACACTGTACGATCTAGATACAGCCATGGCCGGCACAGGTTCTGCACCCATTGGCTATTTCATGCAGCCTTTGAACTCTGCTCCGGTGGTAGATTTCGATCCCACCCCTTTCACCGCTCTGATGAAGGTGCCTGAAATGAAGGAAAAGTTCCTGCTCCGCATGGGTGAAATTATGGTCGACTATTTCACTTATGATTATCTTTCAAAGGAACTGGACAATATGTATGCCCAAATGGCTCCAATCATGGAATATCATTTGATCCGCTGGCCGGCTTTGACCATGGAAGATTGGTCCAGAAACGTAGAAGCAGCACGAAAGCTCCTGAGGGATCGTCCGCCGCAGGTGGTCAAGGAAGTCCAACGAATTTTCAATCTGACAAACGAAGAAATGCAAATTTACTTTGGTGAGTTTCTGGAGAAAAACAGCCTGTAAAAACCAATTTACATTTGTCAGAATATTTCTATCTCATTATATGCAGTATGGCGTAAAATACCATACTGCTTTTATAATTTTGGTCGCTGATTCCATCATTTTTTTTGTAAGAAAAAAACACACCAGGCTGCATCTGTCAAGGAAAAGTAGACACTAAAAACAACCATAGTATTAGAAGCCCAATTCGGTCTTGTACTGGACTGGGCTTTTGTAGCCCAAAGCGGCCGCAGGTCGTTCGAAATTGTAATAGTGAACATACCCGTCCAATAGCTTTGGAACATCTTTTGCAGTCGCCAAACCGTAGTCAAGGAATAATTCTTCTTTAATCCAGCCATTCATTGCTTCAATTATAGCATTATCTGTTGGAGTTCCTACTCGCGATATTGATCGAAGTAGACAACATGGTGGTTTTCCATGTGTCTACCTTTATCTTACATCTTCACTAGGCTTATGTTCTCTTCTTATCCTCATATACATCACCACTTCAACCCTTTTGAGTTATTTTAACTCATAAAGGGTAATCTTTTTTCAATATATTGGTTATCATCTCATTATAGAGTGAGGTGAGATCAATGAATATCGGCGAAGCTGTACGGAAGCGTATTTTGTTTTTGTGCCAGGAAAAGGATTTGACCATCAATAAATTGAGCAACATCAGCGGTGTCACCCAATCCACCGTCAATAACATCATCAGCGGCCGCAACCACAGCACCACCATTTCCACCATCAAGAAGCTCTGTGATGGCCTTGGCATTTCCATTCAAAGCTTTTTCGATCACGAGCTGTTCTTCAATCTGGATCAGGAAGTGGAATAAAGCCAATCGGTCAGCCAAACGAATTTCTTTCCCAAAAGTCCTGCTTCTTCCGCAGGGCTTTTTGCACATGAAAAACCACCGCCGTATCCTCTCTTTTCAGCAGATACGACGGTGTTCTTCTAATTTCTTTCAAATGCCATTTTGAACCTTTATCGCAGGAGACGCCCTCCGCCTTGGAGGCCAGAGCGTTCTTTCTGGTGAGGGCCAGCACCAGCATCACCGACGCAAACAGAAGGGTGTATTGCAAAAGAAAAATCATGCTTCACTGGCTTAAACACAATTTATATGCGATCCGGACAAATAAAATTAACAAATGTTATATTCTGTATTATTTCACATCAAGGTAGGGCTTTCATCAGGGAAAGGGCATCCTTTTCGATGTAATAAAGGCAAACTCCGTCCACATCCACAGCAGCATGCAGGGCATCAAAGGGATAGAAGGAAATGGTTCTTTCCATAGCCTCTGTTTGTAGATATAGGCTGCCGAGGCACTGGGCTTTCTCGACTTCTCCCGTCACCTTCCCGGCCGGCAGTATCTGATTCACCTGTACATACCAGCGAAGGAACGCCGCCGCATCCATGGTTTCCCCATTCTTTTTCACCTGCGCATCATAGAGCGTCTGGCCGTATTCGTCTGTTGCAATTTCATTGTTTTCCGCAACGACCTCCACCATTTCCACCTCATAAACCGCTTCGTTTTCCGGCCATTTTGCCGTCATTTTCTGAAGCCTATCCACCTTGATGTTCATGGGCATTTGGGATAAAAATTCTTCTGTTTGCAATTCCTTCCAGAATCCCAGCAGGAAATTGCTGGCCTTATACACTTCGTTTTCCCACAGCACATACACCGCCGTGCCGCCCAAGTTCTGCCCCAGTTGCAGGGTATACTGCTTTTCTGCCACGTCAAAAGCCACGCTTTTCCCTTCTGCCGTGATACCGCTCAATACGCTGGGGGCTTGGGTCAGCGTCACCGTTACCTCCGGCTCCCAAAGGCCAAGGGCAGCCAGGTCGTTTTCTTCCTGCTTGCCCAGATACGCTTCAAAGGCCATGTGTTCGATGCGCTGAAGGAGGCTGTTCATTTTCCCTTCATCCGCAGGATAACGATAGGGTTCCTCCATCAGAAAGCCGTCCTTTGTGTATTGGAAAACCAGCTTTTCTTTCCCCGTCACTTCAATCCTGTCCATCAAATCTGCCTGTAATTCGGGCTGCTCAAAATACCGCAAATATTCCGCTTCGTGAAACAGAATATCGCAGGGTTCTGCCAGCACCGTATACAAAACGCCGCCCGACAAGCAAAAATACTGCTCCGGTTCCATCTCCGGCACTGCATTTCCCAGTAAAATTTCCTGTTTTTCCCCTTCTGTATTTTCAATCACGATTCGCATGGAAGGTTCTTCCAGACCGAAATCCGCTAAATCTGCGTCCACTTCCTCCAATGAGCCGATGCGGATATTGGCCGCCATATTCCCTGCCGCATACAGCATATCGGAAACGATGCTTTCCCGAAGCTCCGTTTCTTCCTTGCCCAGCAAGCGCATGCCCTTTTCCGTCCGCACCAGGGGATAAGCCTGTTTGCCCTTTTCATGAATGGAAAGGGATTGAATATCATCTTCCTTCATGGCGGTAATCCATATGGGATTGGCCTTTTCCGGCTCCGGCAAGGGCTTATTTTTTTCCAGCAGGAAAAAGGCCGCCCCAAGCACCGCCAATACAAGAGCCGCCATGACCAGCAGGCTGCCTTTTCTTCTTTCCTTCTTTTGTTTTTTCGGCACTCTGTCCATTTTTATTTTCTCTTTCTGGGCAGCAGCACAAGCAATGCCCCGCAAATCACCAAAATGGGCACCAGCACGGTGACCATCACCGCCGGGGTCAGGTTATCCAGCCGCAGCCCTTCCCGCAGGGCATTTTTGGGCACGATGTTCAGGTTCACCGGGGCTTTCCCCTGCAAAGACTGTAAAATCTGCAGGAAAAAGGAAGGCGCATCGGTGTTATTCTGCAGCCAATAATCGGTAAACACGTCTGCGTTTCCGATGATCAACGCCTTGGATACCATGCCGTCCTCAAACATCTTTTCCGTCCATACGGCCACGTCAAAATACCCGGTTTTATCCGTTTCCTGCATTTCCGTGGTGTCCAGCCCATCCGTAAAATCCCGGATATAGGCATTTCCCGTTTCCAGCAGGGAATACACATTCAGATTGCCTCTTCCCATATCCACCCTTTCAAAAGCACGGGCACCGGGGAAAATCAATAAATCCCTCGCCTTTTGCAAAAGGGGCAGGGTGGGCACTGTTTCCTGCATATAGGGCATCAGCCACACCGGGGTATCGGCATAGTAGCTGTCTTTATCGTCCTCCATGGCAATCACAATGCCGGGATAGGGCTGCACCCCATAAGCACGCAGCAGGGCGTTATAGTTTTCCATGTCCAAAGGATCGCTGTAATGGGCAGCCAGAATGAAATCGCCGCCCTGCCTTGCAAAGGCCATCACTTCTTCCAGCTCTGCCGCCGAAAGATCATATAACGGGCACAGCACCATCAGCGGGCTTTCCGCATCCAGCACATCCTGCCCAAGCCTCACCCACTTCACTTCATAATTGGCAGCCTTGAGCAAGTCCTCCATGTTGGCCGTGTCCGTCTTGGTCAATTCCCCATGGCCGGTGAGCACCTGCACGGCAGGCAATTCCTCCTGCGTCACATAGAGGATGGCTTCTGTGATGCTTTTTTCATAGATCATCTGCCCTGCCGAGAATGTTCCTGTTTCTGTGTCATAGGCATATTGATAATAATCGTCTTCATCCAAAACTTTGGCCCGGTTATTTTCTTGGCAATACACAATCAGGCAATCCCGGTTCACTTTCTTATCTCCGATGGCATTTGCAAAAACCTCCAGCAAGGCCGGGTTTCGCAATACGCTTTCTTTGGACATCGTCACGTGCGCCGACGCCGCATCATATCGCCGCAGCAGCTGCATCAGCGTGTCATTTTCCCCGTTTTCCGAAATCAGGGCGTAGATATGCACGTCTTTTTCCAGCCCGTTCAGCACTTCTTTGGTGATTTCCCCCTGGGTTGTGGCCGCATTGAAGGAAAAATCCGCCGTCAAAGCAAAACGATCTTCTGCCATATCTGCAAGGGCAATCACTGCCACGCAAATCGCCACGGCCAGCACCGTCAGAAGCACGGAAAAGCCGCCGCAGCGGAACTTGCGGTTATTTTTCAGTTTTTCAAAAACGCTTTTGATTTTTTTCATTTTTTATGCCTCACTCCACCGTCTGCTATCCAATACCCTGACGCTCATAAACAGCATAATAGCAATAAACGCCAGATTAAACAGCACATTGGAAAAGCTGAGCTGCCCTTGGGTAAAGGGCTCGTAACGCTGATACAGGCTCAAAAACTGCAACACGCTGCGAATGACCGGGGCCGTGGACGCCGCCGCCACGATATCCGAAAGCCACAAAAGCAGATTGGCTCCAAAGCCCAGCACCACCGCCGTCATCTGGCTTTTGCCAAAGCAGGAAACGAACAAATCCAAGGCCAAAAAAGAGCAACCGCATAAGATAAGCCCCAGATACCCCACCAACGCTTCGCCGATATATAATTTCCCCCAGAAGGCAATGATCACCGCATAAAAAAATGTGCCAATCACCGTGCATAAAAGCACCACGGCCGCCGCCAGATATTTCCCCACCACCACGGATGTTAAGGAGCAGGGGGAAGAAAACAGCATCTGATCCGTTTTCTGGTGTCTTTCCCCTGCAATCAGCCGCATGGTGAGCACCGGAGACAGAAGCATCCATAGATAGCCGAGGTTGGAAAGCAGCAGGTTCAGATCGCTGCTTCCCGATTGCAAATTGCCCACAGCAAAAAAGATGCTGGCAACCGTTAGAAAGACGCCCATAAACACATAAGCCGCCGGTGTATAAAAATAGCTTTGCATTTCCCGTTTGAAAACGGCACGCATGCTTCCTCTTCCCCTTTCATTCCATTTCTCTTGTGGTCTGCAAAAAGATGTCTTCCAAACTGTCTTCCACAGGATGCAGCCGCAAAAGCGGAGCCTGCATGGCGGAAAGCAGGGTGAATAATTCCCTTTCCGCCCCTTCCTTTTCCACTGTCATCATCACCTGCGTGATGCCCGGCTCGCCGCCCCTAATCACTGCCACTGCTTTTATCTTGTCCAGCGTTCTCAAGGCCGGCAGCAGCACCCCTTCGCCCCCTGCAATCACGGCACGCAGCCTGTTTTCCCGGTGCTTCAGGGTGTTCAAATCGTTATCGCAAAGCACTTTGCCGTGATGCAGGATCAACACCCGGTCGCACACCTGCTGCACTTCGCTTAAAATATGGGAGGAAAAAATCACAGTATGTTCTTCCTTCAATTGCCCGATGAGCTGCCGCATTTCGCTGGCTTGTCTCGGGTCCAGCCCAGCGGTGGGTTCATCCAGAATAATCACATCCGGCGTGCCGCAAAGGGCCTGCGCCATGCCCACACGCTGACGGTAGCCCTTGGATAAATTGCCCGTTTTGCGCTGCAATACATCCTTCAATCCGCACTTTTCCGCCACTTGCTCCACATGCGCTTTGATATGCTTTTTTTCAACTTCCTTCAGCTCGCACGCAAACCGCAGATAGCTGTACACCGTCATTTCATCATAGAGGGGAGCCGCCTCCGGCAAATAGCCTATCAGCCGCTTGGCACTCCGCTGCTGCAGCAGCACGTCATAGCCGCCAATCAGCACCCGGCCTTTTGTGGGGGCAAGGCAGCCCGTCATAATATTCATGGCGGTGGTTTTGCCTGCGCCGTTTTGCCCAAGCAGCCCCAACACCTGCCCTTTTTTCACCTGAAAATGCACCTGATCCAAGGCCTGATGCACGCCGTAACGCTTGCTGACATTTTCAAAAATGACCATTTTTTGCTTTCCCTCTCCGCCGTATCGTTTCATTTCGTGAAGAAATGGGTATCTTAATTATGACAGCAAAAGTCTGCCTCATTTCATTATACCACATCTTCCGCTCCCTTGCATGAACAATTTGTGAATCCTGCAAAGAAAACAGCCCCATTTGCAAGAATAAAAAAAGTGTGCTATAATCCCTTTTGTTCCCATAAACCCAAACACAAAAAAGGAGTTTATCTTTTATGTACCGCAACGCTTTTCAGATGAATGGCAATGTAAACAACAAGCGGCGTTATCGCATCGTGCTGGCCTTATGCGTGCTTTTTATGATTTCCACCATCGTGCTGGCCAGCACCATGGGGGCCAACAGTGCCTTCCGCAACAAGACCAACGATCAGCTGCGCCAGCGCACCATCAACGCCGTTTCCAATGCCATTGACGAAGTTAACCGTATGGGCAGCATCGTCACATCCGATATGAATACCCGGCTTGCCCGTGTGCGGCAGAATGTGTATCTGGCCGATCAGCTCAATTCCATGGCCATCAGCCTCTCCGGCGAAGGAGCCCGGATGATTCCCCATGATGCCATCAATGTGATCAACGAAGTGCTGGATACTTACGCATCCCAGATTTCCGCCGCCACATCCTCCACCCACGATACCAGAACCCTGCTTCTTGCCCACTTGACTCAATTGCAGGCTATCCTTGCCGGCCAGTAAATAATTGCAAAAGCCACTGGAAAAAGGGAAACGTGATCATCACCCTTTCCCCCTCCATAGGCTCTGATGCCCATGAAACGGCATCGCTGCAAAGCACGCCCCACCAGTTGTGCCCTGCCCCCTGCCCCAAGGTGATATACACCGTTTGGGCCGGGGGCGTTTTTTTGTCCGGCTGCCATCTTTTTTCTTCCACCCGGCAATCAGGCCAGATTTTTTCCAATAATTCCGCTCTCTTTTCCCCAAGCAGCAAAGCAATATTGCGCACCACGATTTTTTCTGTCTGGGCAAAAATCCCGTCATTCCTTGCCACCACACGCATGTATTTTTCTTCCCCTGCTGCCCTTCCTGCCACGCAGCAAAAGCACAGAAACAACAAAATAAAACGGCGCATGTCCTTCCCCCCTTTTCGGGATTAGGATGCGCCGTTTTTCAGTGATTATACATTTATGCTCTGTTCACAAGGGGCAGAATGCTTACAGCTCCCACAATGGACACCTGCGCCCCCGGCACGCCGTTTTCGTTCATGTAGGCAAACGTGCCGCTGTTTTGCTGGGCCAGCAAAAACCCGTTGCCATGGAGGATGAAATCACGGGGAAAAGTACCCGGCGTGCGGATGAAATAAGGCCTGTTTAAGGTGCCGTCTGCGTTCTTGGCAAACACCGCAATGCTGTCATGACCACGGTTGGAAACATACACATGGCCTGCATCCTGCCTCACCGCCGCCGCCGTGTTCACCGGGCCATCATAGCCATCGGGCAGGGAAGAAAGCGTTTGCATGCACCGCCATTCATTTTCTTTCCATTCATAGCGGCTCATCCAACCGCCCAGTTCCCCTACCAGATAGAAGGCGTTTTCGCCGTCAAAGCTCAAATGCCGGGGGCCGGAGCCGGGCTGACAGGCAATTTCTTGTTGCAGCGTCAGCTTTCCGTCTTCCCCCGCCTGATAGATGACCACCTGATCCGCACCCAGATCGCACAGAAACAGTTCCTTCGTGCCGGGGCGGAAGGACACCTGATGGGCATGGGTGCGCTCCTGCCGGTCTGCTTGGGGGCCAAGGGGGGCCTGATGCTCAAAATACTGGATGCAGGGCAGAATTTTTCCCTCCTGATCCACGGGGAATACAGCCACCGTGCCGTTGGAATAATTGGCGGAATAAAGGAAGGTTTCTTCTTCGTTCAGGCACAGATGGCAGTTACCAAAGCCGGGGTCATCCTGCCGGGACAGAAGCGTCAGCTGCTCCCCTTCCCAAAGGAAGGATGCAACGCACGCATGGGCTTTATCCTCCTGCGTTGCCGCCACATAAATCACGTTGCTGTTTTTGCTCTGCTCCGCCCAGATGGGATCCTGCACATCCTGATTGACGTTAACCAAGCGCATTTTTTCCCCGGTCACATCTACCAGAGCCAGCCCCGGTCCTTTGATAAACGTGGTATAGCTGCCCACTGCCATCATCATAATGTTTATCCCCCTTGTATTTTTTACACCATCCGGTAAAATTTCTTGCGCAGCTTGCCCTCTTTATTCAGGGCAATCAGCCGCTCATACCGTTCCACCACATTTTCCATCAGCGTTTCCCACGGAACGGGAATGGTATTCCGGGCGTTTTGACCAATCACTTGCAGGCTTTCCCTGTCGTTCAATACTTCTTCCAGCACGCTGCACAGGCTTTCCGGGGAATTTTCGCACAGATACCCGTTTTCCCTGTCTCTCACCACGTCCGCTGCGCAGCTGCCCCGAACCAGCACCGAAGGCGTGCCCATCACGGCCGCCTCCCGGATCACCATGGGTGCGCTGTCATACAAAGACGGGAAGGCGAAAACGTCCGCTCTGGCATAGAGCCCGTCCAATAGCTTCATATCCGTCACATGGCCGGCCAGATGGGTGTTTTCCTGCAGGCCGTTTTGATAAATTCTCTCTTCAATTTCTTTCATATCCGGCCCTTGCCCAGCTAAAATCAAATGGAAATGCCGCCCCTGCTTTTTTAACAGCGCACAGCCGTCCAAAACCGTCCGGATATTCTTTTTCCAGTTCATCTGCCCAACGAACAGGAACATGGGCTCCTTCCCCAGCTGCCATCGCCTTTCCACTTCACGGATAGCATCCGGCTCCACTTTTCGGATATTCACGCCGTTTGGCATCACCTGAATATCCCCTTCATAGCCATAGCCCCGAAGCACGTCCGCCGTGCTGTCGCCAACAGCCCAAACCTCGTCGCAGCGTTCAAAATAGCTCACCACGAATTTGGTGCCCCATTTGGCCAGCATTTCGGATTTAGTGGCCTTCAAAAAATCATCATAATATTTGGAATGAAAGGTGCCCACCAAGGGAATTTTGCGCTGCACAGCCAGCCGCAAGGCCTCCGAGCCTGCGGTGAAAGGGCTGTGGGAATGCACAATATCCAGCGGTACCATCCGCATCCTTTTTCTGTAGTGAGGATCCATGGGGGCTTCGCCCTGCTTGTATTGCTTCATGCCCGGCAAAGGCGCAGCTTTATAATCCACAATTTCAAAAGGCAAGCCGCCCCGGAAGCCCGTATCATAAAGCGGGCAACCTACCGTCACCTGATGTCCCAGCTTGGACAGAGCTTCGGAATATGCCAAAGCCACACGCCCCACGCCATCCACAACCGGCAGAAACGTATCAGTAAATTGACCGATTTTCAGCATGCAATACACCTCCTTCTGTTTATTATTATACACAAATTCCAAGGAATATCAATCATTTCCACCTATTATCAGGCTTAAATTTACGTTTACCCTTCTTTTAACACCCTTCGATTCCCTTTCTGACACATTTTTCACGCCCTTTCTCCTGAATAATTATTCAAACTTCCCTTTTTATGCCGTGTTTTGTGTTTTTATCCACTATTCACCACTTGAAAATATCTTATCGACATATTTACTCTTATTTTTCCCACCACATTATCGTTTTTAATATGTTTTTTTCATTCTTCCTCCACTTTTACATCAAAAAAGCGGTGGTTTCACCCATCCGCTTCCTTGTAGGCCCAGAGAATGATATGCCCTTCGTTATCCCGGCTGATGCTCCACACCATGCCGAGGGGTATTTGCGCCCCTTCCGCTTCTTCCGGCAGGCATTGCACCTGCAAAATCAGCTCCCCTTCCCTTTCCAGCCGCACGGCCTTTTGCTGCTGCAAAAATGCCAAATATTCCTGCAACCCCATATCCGTCAGGTGCATCAAAAGGGCGTGGCTTTTGCCCACATAGCGCACATGAATCCCTTCGCAGGCCGCAAAATTTTCTTCATATAAAAAACCATACCGCCACAAGTTTTCTTTCAGCCATTGCCCCGTTTCGTTGCGCAAAATAGGCTCTTGCCTGCCCATATCCTCTTTCCCCGTCAATTTCACGTCAAAGGAATAGCCAAGGCAGTGGTCGCTTTCCCCAAAGGCAGGCACTTTCCTGATGGCCGCATCCCTGCCAAGCCCCACCGCCTGAAAGCGTTCCACCGCATCCTGCTGCCATGCCTTTTGCATTTCTTCCGACATGTGCCCCCGGATGAGGCTGCATCCTTTTTCCAAGGCCTGCTCCATTTCCATATCGCAAAGGGCGTAAATGGCCTCTGGCTGCAGCCGAATATCTCCTTCCACCGGCAAAAAGTTGCCCACCATCCCCCGAACGGAACGGCTGCCCATTCTCTCATGAGCCGGATGCTGCGCATCTGCAATCGTTAAAAGATTCGTATCAGACGCAGCGGAAAGGTCAATCTGCTGCATTTTTTCCCCTTCCAAATAGCCCGAAACCAAGGTATACCCCTCTTTTTCCTGATAAAAGGCAGTGACTGCCGTCTGCATATTATCCCTTTCGCCCGGCACCAGCGCAAACAGCAACATACAGCCAAGGAGCATCAGCCCCATCCTGTTTTTCCCTTCCATTTTTCCCATCTCCCGTTCCGTGTAGAATCATTTGTCTATATTTTGTATGGTTTTTTTGCTTTTTATTCTTTTCTTTCTTTCGGAATTATTGTATAATGGGAAAAGATGAAAATATGTAATCGGGAGGTTTCCTGCAATGAGCATTACCCTGAAGCCCTTTGGCACCGACCTTGTCGGCCGGAATATGACCCTCTATACCATGACCAACAAAAGCGGTGCTTCCGTTTCCGTGCTGGATTTCGGTGCCACGCTGGTGTCCATCATCGTGCCGGATAAGGACGGCAAGATGCAGGAAGTGAACCTCGGCTTCGATTCCTATCAGGAATACGATGAAAAACCCGGCTTCCTGGGCGCATCCGTGGGCCGGTTTGCCAACCGCATCGGCGGTGCCCAGTTCACCCTGAACGGCGAAACCTACACCCTCTTCAAAAACGACGGGGAAAACACCCTCCACGGCGGCCGGGAAGGCTTTGACAAGAAGTGGTGGAAGGGTCAAATTATGGAAGGCGAAACGGAAGATGCCGTGATCTTCACCTATGTTTCCCATGACGGCGAAGAAGGCTTCCCCGGCACCATGAAAGTGCAGATCACCTACGCCTTCGACGAAACCAACGCCCTCACCATCCGCTATATGGCCCAGAGCGATAAGGACACCGTGGTCAACCTGACCAACCATTCCTATTTCAACATCTCCGCCGATGCCGATGTGAAAAACCTGTTCCTGAAAGTGAACAGCGATTATATCACCAACGTGGACGCCGGCCTCATCCCCACCGGCGAGCTGCTGCCCGTGGACGGCACGCTGTTTGACCTGCGTGAAGGCGACCTCATCGGCAATCGTCTGGCCAGGATGGACGAATGCCCCCTGATGAAGGCTGTTGCCGGTTATGACACCAACTTCGTCATCAAAGGCGAAGGCCTCCGGGAAGCGGCCGTTGTGAAGGATGCAAAGAGCGGCCGTGTCATGACTGTCATGACCACTGAACCCGCCATGCAGGTTTACACCGCCAACTCCATGGATAATATCGGCCACGGCGGTGCCCATTACGGCAATTACGCCGGGGTTGCGCTGGAAACCCAGCATTATCCCGACAGCCCCAACCACCCCGAATTCCCCACCACCACCCTGAAAGCCGGAGACACCTTCATGTCCACCACCATCTACGCTTTCTCTGTGGAAAAGTAAAGCATTTGAATCAAGGCCGCAGGCGTAAAACCTGCGGCTTTTTTCTTGCTATTTCTATGACAATAGCAGCTTTCTATGTCGGAATTGTAAATTCTGCTCTTTCCGCCCTTTTCATCCCAGCCAAATTCCCCGGATGGGTTGACAAGGGCTGTTTCTTTCGTTATAATAGCAATAACATCAACGGCAACAGACGAAAGGAGGCTCGTCTCATGAAAAAGACCATGCGAATGTCCATGTGTGCGGGCTTCTCCCTGCACTGTTTGTGCTGCGCCGCTTGAAATGCTTCGTGTTTCGTAAAGCCCGCTTCGCAAATCGTGCGTGAGCGGCTTTTTTTCATCCAACAGTAAACGAAAGGAAGGACAGTCCCGTGTCCGAGCATCCCATCATTCAAATCAAGGATTTGAGAAAAGTGTATCAGGTGCCCGGTGGCGAAGTGGTGGCCTTGAACGGCATTAACCTCTCCATCGAACGGGGGCAGATTTACGGCATCATCGGCATGTCCGGTGCCGGAAAATCCACCCTCATCCGCTGCATCAATAAGCTGGACACCCCAACAGAAGGCCAAATCCTCATTGACGGCAAAAATGTGCTGGCCATGAATAAGAAAGACCTTCTGCAAACCCGCCGCCGCATGGCCATGATCTTTCAGCAGTTTAACCTGCTCATGCAAAAGACGGTGGCGAGGAACGTGCGCTATCCCTTGGAAATCGCCGGGGTTCCGGCCAAGAAGGCCAATGAGCGGGTCATGGAACTGCTCCGCATCGTGGGGCTGGAAGAAAAGGCCAATGCCTATCCGGCCCAGCTCTCCGGCGGCCAGAAGCAGCGCGTGGCCATTGCAAGAGCCCTGGCCAGCGACCCGGAAGTGCTCCTTTGCGACGAAGCCACCTCCGCCCTTGACCCCATGACCACCCAATCCATTCTGGCTCTTTTGCAGAAAATCAATCAGGAAATGGGCATCACCGTGGTGCTAATCACCCACGAAATGGCCGTTATCCGCCAGATTTGCAGCCGGGTAGCCATTCTGGACGGGGGCAAGATGGTGGAAGAAGGCACGGTGGACGATGTGTTCATGCACACCAAATCCGCCGCAGGCCGCCGCCTCTTCGGCATCCTGCCCGAACAGGAAGAAATTCCCCAGCAGCCTGCTATCCGCATCGTCTTTGATGCCCAGGCAGCCGGGCAGCCCATGATCAGCAAGCTTATCAAGGATATGGATATGGATGTGAACATCCTTTCTGCCGATATCCGCCAGCTGAACGGCAAATCCTACGGCCAAATGCTCATCGCCCGGCCGGATGACCCAATGGACGTGAAGCGAATCATGGATTATCTGAAAGACGAAGGCATGACGGTTGAGGAGGTGCAGGGAACATGACATGGGAAAAGCTCGCTCCCCTTTTGTGGACCAGCACACAGGAAACGCTGTATATGACCTTCTGGTCCAGCCTGATTGCTTATCTTATCGGATTGCCTCTTGGCGTGCTGCTGGTGGTTACGAAAAAGGGCGGCATTCGCCCGGCCCCCACTTTCAACGCCGTGCTTGGCGTGGTGATTAACTTCCTGCGCTCCATTCCCTTCATTATCATGCTGGCGGTGCTCTTCCCCGTCACCCGTGCGGTGATCGGCACGGCCATCGGCACCAAGTCCATCGTCTTCCCCCTGATTATCAGCGCATTCCCCTATATTGCCAGAATGGTGGAAGGCAGTCTGGACGAAGTGGATCACGGTATCATCGAAGCCGCCCAGTCCATGGGCTCCACAAATTGGCAGATCATCAGGAAGGTGCTGCTGCCGGAGGCCGTGCCCTCCCTTATCAACGGTGCCGCCATTTCCATCACCACCATCCTCGCCTATACAGCCATGGCCAGTGCGGCCGGCGGCGGCGGCTTGGGTGCGTTGGCCATCGTCAAGGGCCTGAATGTGCGCAAGTTTGACGTGATGTATTCCGCCAGTCTCTTGCTCGTAGCCCTTGTGCAAATCATTACCGTCATTGGCAGCCAGCTTACGCGCCGCCTTGACCATAAACATCGTTAAATTTTGAAAGGAGATACCCCTATGAAAAAGATTCTCGCTCTGGTACTGGCTCTGGTCCTGTCCCTGTCCCTCACCACCGCTTTCGCTGCTGAAAAAATTAGCGTGATCGCCACCGAAAACCCCCATGCCGAAGTGATGGAGCTGATCAAGGACGATCTGGCTGCCCTCGGCTATGAACTGGAGCTGACCGTTGTGACCGACTATGTTGTGGAAAACCCTGCCACTTCCGCCGGTGACGTGATGGCCAACTTCTTCCAGCATGTGCCCTATCTGGCCAACTATAACGCCAGCGTTTCCGAAGAAGAACAGCTGGTAGCCGTCATCTACACCCATTTTGAACCCATGGCTCTCTATGCCGGCACCAAGGCCAGCCTGGCTGATATCGCTGAAGGCGATGTCATTGCCGTACCCAATGACCCCGTGAACGAAAACCGTGCCCTGCTGCTGCTCCAGAACGCCGGCCTCATCACCCTGCCCGAAGGCACCAACCTGGAAAGCACCTGCACCTATCTGGACATCGTGGAAAATCCCTATAACCTGGTTATTCAGGAACTGAACGCCGAACTGATCCCCGGCGCCCGTGCCGACGTTGCCTATGCCGTCATCAACGGCAATAACGCCACGCTGGTTGACCTGATCCCCAATGTGGACGGCCTGTATGTGGAAGCTGCCGACAGCGAAGCTGCCAAGGCTTATGTGAACATTCTGGTGGTTCGCCCCGAAAACGCTGATGCTGCTTGGGTCAAGGCTCTGGAACAGGTAATGTACACGCAGGAAGTGTATGACCTGATCGTGAACGCCGGCTTCGCCCCCACCTTCACCGTGGCTGCCGCTGAAGCTGCCGCCGAATAAAAAAACCAAAACCAAAGCCGCCGAGGTTTCAAACGCCCCGGCGGCTTTTTTGCTATCCGAAAATCATCTTAGCCGCTTCTTCCAGTGCACGGCGTTCTTTCGCATCGTCATAGCTGGCTTTTCTTCCGTCAATGGAGGGAAGCACGTTCACAGAAAAAAGCCCGTCCCTGTTGCAATAAAAATAAATTTTCTTCACAGCCCGCATCTGGAACCGGGCTTCCGCATTGCCTTCCGGGTACAATTTCACCATCTGCAGCCTGTCCGGCGAAAGGGCGGCCATAAAGGAAATGGAATGTGATTTGGTCATTTCATGGTCAATGCGCACGAAATATTCATCTTCCACCCTTTCAATAAAAATCATGTGCTTTTCATCCGTCTCTTCCGCTTCGCAAGGCAAAAGACGGATGCCGTGACAGGTGATGGCCGCTTCGCCCATGCTGTGCAAAATGTTTCCGCAAACGGGGCACACATAAAACTTGGAACGCAGCATATTCCCCGAAATATTCTTATTTTCTACGGCTTTCCCGGCCAGCAGTTCCGCAACCGATACGCTGAACACCCTTGCAATGGGCTCCAGCAGCGTAATATCCGGGTAACCTTTGCCCGTCTCCCATTTGGACACGGTTTTGTGGGAAACGGCCAATTGCTCCGCCAGCTCCATCTGGGTCATTTGCCGCTTTTCACGCATGTCCCGAATCATGGTTCCCGTCAGATATTGATCCATTTTTCTCCTCTCCTTTCTTCCTCTCCATCATAATGAAAAGAGCGTTCTTTTGCAACCTACGGAAAGTAGAACCGCTGTGCGAAAAACACCCGGAAAAGCTGGTTGCCTTTCCGGGCGCAAAATTCTCAAGAAATTTTGGGCGTTTTACCGCTGTTCTTCTATCTTTTGGAATCTGATTTCGTCGTTTTCCACGGTCATCTGCACTGTATCCCCCAGATGCACTTCCCCTGCAATCAGCTTTTCGCTGAGCGCATCCTCCACCGTGCGCTGAATGAGCCTGCGCAAAGGACGGGCACCGTAGTTTTCATCATACCCGGCCTCGGCCAGATATTTCACCACATCATCACCGAAAGAAAGATACATTTCCCTCTCCTGCATCCTTTCCGCCACCTGGGAAAGCATGAGGGAAGCGATTTTTTCAATATCCTTCTGCTCCAGCTTATGAAACACGATGGTTTCATCCACCCGGTTCAAAAATTCCGGCCGGAAAACATGCTTGATATCACTGAGAACCCTTTCCTTCATTCGTTCATAATCCAGTGCATCCGTTTTGCTGCCGCCAAAGCCCATGCCGCCCTTTTGCGCCGATTGCGCCCCGGCGTTGCTGGTCATGACGATGATGCAGTTGCGGAATGAAACGGTTCTGCCCACGTTATCGGTCAGCCTGCCGTCTTCCAGGATTTGCAGCAGCATGTTGAACACATCCGGGTGCGCCTTTTCGATTTCGTCAAACAATACCACGGAGTAGGGCTTTCTGCGCACTTTTTCCGTCAATTGGCCGCCTTCCTCAAAGCCCACATAGCCGGGAGGAGAGCCCACCATCCGGGACACCGTATGCTTTTCCATGTATTCGCTCATATCCAAGCGAATCACGGCGTTTTCATCCCCAAACATGGCTTCGCCAAGAGCCCGGCAAAGTTCCGTCTTGCCAACGCCCGTGGGGCCAAGGAAAATGAAGCTGCCCACCGGGCGTTTGGGGTCTTTCAGCCCAGCCCGTGCCCGGCGGATGGCCCGGCTCACGGCACTGACCGCTTCCTCCTGCCCCACCACACGCTGATGCAGAATGTTTTCCAATTGCAAAAGGCGTTTGGATTCTTCTTCCGTCATTTTGCGCACGGGAATGCCCGTCCATCCGGCCACCACCTGCGCAATATCCTCTTCCTCCACCACGTCTCTTGTGGAAGACTTGCGACGCTCCCATGCGGCACGCTTTTCTTCCAATTCTTTGCGCAGCGTGTTTTCCTGATCCCGCAGGCTAGCCGCCTTTTCATAATCCTGCATGTCAATGGCTTCGGATTTTTCCCGGAGCACGCTTTCCAGAGCGTCCTCCTGCTCCTTCACATCGGTGGGCGCAGTGAACGCCTGAATACGCACACGGGAGGCCGCTTCGTCCATCAGGTCAATGGCCTTGTCCGGCTGGAAACGGTCGCTGATATAGCGGCCAGAGAGCTTCACCGCCGCTTCCAGTGCTTCGTCCGTGATGCGCACCTTGTGATGCGCTTCATAGCGATCACGCAAGCCCTTCATGATGGCCAGCGTTTCTTCGTCGGAGGGCTCGTTCACCGTCACCGGCTGGAACCGGCGTGCCAGTGCCGCATCTTTTTCGATGTGCTTGCGATATTCGTCCAAAGTGGTGGCCCCGATGCACTGCAATTCGCCCCGTGCCAAAGCGGGCTTCAGAATGTTGGCCGCATCCATGCTGCCTTCCACCTTGCCAGCCCCAACGATGTTCTGCAATTCGTCAATGAAGAGAATCACATCGCCGCTTTTCCGCACTTCGTCCAAGGTGTTTTTCAGCCGCTCTTCAAACTCGCCCCGGTATTTGCTCCCGGCCACCATCGCCCCCATATCCAGCGAAATGATCTTCTTGTCCGAAAGATTTTCCGGGATGTTGCCCTGAATAATCTTCTGTGCCAGCCCTTCCGCCACGGCGGATTTGCCCACGCCCGGCTCGCCGATCAAAACAGGGTTATTCTTCGTGCGCCGGGAGAGAATCTGGATGATCCGCTCGATTTCCGTCTGCCGGCCAATCACCGGGTCTAATTCTCCCTTTTTCGCCGCTTCCGTTAAATCCCGGCCGTATTTTTCAAGACAGGTGTCTCCTTCCTTCTTCCCGGCAGCATTGGCAGCGGCAGGCTCCCGAACCAAGCCGTCCAGCACGGATTTCTTCACCTTTTCAATATCCGTGCCCATGCCGACCAATACACGCATGGCCACACTGTCTTCATCCATCAAAAGAGCCAGCCAGAAATGAGATGCCGTCACATAGGGCATCCCCAGCCGCTGTGCCTCCCGGATGCTGGTTTCCAATAATTTCTTTACGCTGGGGGTCAATTCCAGCCGGGAAGGGGTGGTTTCCCCGGTGCCGCAGATTTGCTTCACCGCTTCCGTCACCGTTTCCGCAATCACTTGATCCGGCAGAGCCGAGGCGTCTGCCCTTGCCTGCCGCAAAAGGCCGATCAGCATGTGTTCGCTGCCCACATACCGATGCCCCATTTCCACAGCAGCCCGCTGCGCCGATGCAATCACCTGCTGCGCTCTTTCATTAAAACGTCCGAAAATCGCCATATCTTATCCTCCCAAAGAATAAAAAAACAATTTGTCTCATTCATGCCGCAATGGATATTGTATGCCTGCGCCCGCCGGCATATACATGTTCAGCGGCCTTCCTTCCGCTTCTGGGCAAGGCTGAGCAGCATGGAACGCATCACTTTAGCCCGCAGGGCGTCCTTCACCTGCTCCGGTACCGGTACAGAAAAGGCTGACGGCGCAACCGCCGCCGCCATCAGATCGCCTTCGTTCAAGGTGGCGATGCCGGCCTGAACCAGCTGACGGCACAGAATCAACGCCGATTGGCTGTCGATGCTGTCGCCGATGCGCTCGTTCAAAAGATAGGAAAGCTGATCCTGCGCCCCACGCTGCACCTGTACGATGCGGATATAGCCGCCGCCACCCCGCTGGCTGGAGGTCACATAGCCATGGTCGGGAGTGAAACGGGTGGCCAAAACGTAGTTAATCTGGCTGGGGGCGCAATGGAAATACTCCGCCAGCTCGTTGCGCTTGATCTGCACTTCCATCTGCTCTTCCTGCATCATTTCCTTGATAAAGGCTTCAATTGTATCGCTTAACCGCATAAAGGACCACCGTCTTTCTGTCTTTCTTTGACCTAAAGTAAATGTATCATATTTTCTCTCAAAAATCAAGCAATTTTGCGCATTTTCTGTTTCCC
The DNA here is from genome assembly GCA_045590215.1 of Clostridia bacterium. Lineage (GTDB taxonomy): Bacteria > Bacillota > Clostridia > Christensenellales > Aristaeellaceae > RUG563. Next base: position 88,070 of record JAZNQO010000029.1, read on the forward strand.
CTGTGTTCAAACACTGCAAAAGCATTGTTTTTCCTTTGATTTCGCTAAATTTTTTAGAAAAATATATTGACAATAAGGGGTGTATATGGTTTAATGTTTTCTGTTTTGATGTTTAGTTATTCTAAACTTCCGTCTTCCATCCGCTGTTTAGTAAAACTAAACTTTTTTCGATGAAAGGAGCGGTTCTATGGATATTGGCGAAAAGCTGCGACAGTTGCGGCTGCAAAGGAACCTGACCCAAGAAGAAATGGCGGACCGATGCGAATTGAGCAAAGGCTTCATTTCTCAGGTGGAACGGGATTTGGCATCCCCCTCCATTGCAACTTTGACGGATATGCTGGAATGTCTCGGCAGCAATCTGAAAGAATTCTTTTCGGAATCGGCCAATGAAAAGACCGTCTTTTCTCAAGATGATATGTTCATTAAGGAAGATGCGGAAACCCTGAACGGCAGCATCACATGGCTGATCCCCAATTCCCAAAAAAACGAAATGGAGCCCATTTTGGTGGAGCTGGGCGAGCAGGGGCAGACCCAGGATATGCCGCCCCATGAGGGAGAAGAGTTCGGCTATGTATTGTCCGGCACGGTGACGCTGAAGGTTGGCACCAAGCAATATAAGGTGCATACCGGCGAAAGCTTCTGCCTGCACCCCAGTGCCCCCCACTGTATTCAAAACAGCGGTAAGCGCACAGCCAAATTCCTGTGGGTTTCCACCCCGCCCAATTTCTGATGTTTCGGAGGAATGTACTATGGAAGAACAACGCCTGATTACTTTAGAAAATATCAGTAAAGCCTATGACGGGGTCACCGTCCTTTCCAATATCAACCTCTACATCCGCAAGAAGGAATTTGTGACGCTGCTGGGGCCCTCCGGCTGCGGCAAGACCACCACCCTTCGCATCATCGGCGGCTTTGAAACGGCAGATGCCGGCCGGGTGATGTTTGACGGCAAAGATATTTCCGCCCTGCCCCCCTATAAGCGCAGGGTAAACACCGTCTTCCAGAAATACGCCCTGTTCCCTCACCTGAACGTGAAGGACAACATCGCTTTCGGCTTGAAGCTGAAAAAAACGCCCAAGGACGAAATCGAAAAGAAAGTAGATAAAATGCTGGATCTGGTGAACCTTTCCGGCTATGGCAAGCGCAGCGTGGACAGCCTCTCCGGCGGCCAGCAGCAGCGCATCGCCATCGCCCGTGCTCTGGTGAATGAGCCGGAAGTGCTGCTCCTTGACGAACCCCTGGGCGCACTGGACTTAAAGCTGCGCAAGGAAATGCAGCTGGAGCTGAAGGATATGCAGCAGCGGCTTGGCATTACCTTCCTTTATGTGACCCACGATCAGGAAGAAGCCCTCACCATGTCTGATACCATCGTGGTGATGCAGGGGGGCCATATTTTGCAGATCGGCACGCCCAAATCCATCTATGACGAGCCCAAGAACGCCTTCGTTGCCAATTTCATCGGCGAAAGCAATATCTTCCCCGGCACCATGGTGAGAGACGAACTGGTGCATTTCTGCGGCGCAGATTTCCCCTGCGTGGACGCCGGCTTTGGCGAAGATACGCCGGTGGACGTAGTAGTACGCCCCGAAGACGTACTGCTGGTTGGCGAAGATGTGGGGCAGGTAACGGGCGTTATCAAGAGCGTGCTGTTCAAGGGCGTGCATTATGAAATGATGATCGATGCCGGCCATTCCATCTGGAAGGTTCATTCCACCTCCATGCAGCCGGTGGGCTCCCGTGTGGGGCTTTCCGTGGTTCCCTTCAATATCCATATCATGCATCCCATGAAGGAGGAAAAGGCCGAATGAACAACCTGCAGGTTCCTGCATGGGGCATTTGGGTGATGCTGGCGGGAATGGCCGTGTTCATTGTGCTGCTGGTGCTCTATTTTCGGAAAAACCACGGCGTGAAGCGTCCCATTTTCTCCTCTCCCTATACCCTGTGGATGATTATTTTCACGGTGCTTCCCTGCGTGCTGATTGGCTATTACGCCTTTACGGATGTGAATGGCAAGTTCACGCTGGATAATTTCAAAAACTTCTGGGACAGCAACTACGACATGAATAAAGAGCTCATCTCCATGGGCTTTGATCCTGCCGCTATGGGCTTTGCACGGGGCACGGTAAACGTGGATACGCTGGTATATTCCCTGTGGATGGCGTTCCTGTGCACCATCATCTGCCTGGCACTTGGCTATCCTGCCGCTCATATCATGGCAGACCGGGAATTCAAATTAGGCTCCACGCTGGTCATTCTCTTTGTGATTCCCATGTGGATGAACTTCCTCCTGCGCACCATCGCATGGATGAGCCTGTTGGAAGACAACGGCCTTATCAACAATTTCCTTGAGTTTATCGGCGTTGGTAAAGTGCAATTGATGTATAATTCCGGGGCAGTGCTCCTTGGCATGGTGTATAACTATCTCCCCTTCATGGTGTTCCCCATCTATAACGTGCTGAACAAGATGGACTATAAGCTGTCCGAAGCGGCGATGGATCTTGGCTGCGACAAATGGAAGACCTTCTATAAGGTCACGCTGCCCCTGTCCCTGCCCGGCGTGGTCAGCGGCATCACGATGGTGTTCATGCCGGCTGTTACCACCTTCTTTATCCCCCGGATGCTGGGCGGCGGCAACACCGAAATGTTTGGCGACTTGATTGAGCGCACCTTCCTCACCGCCAATAACTGGAACGTGGGCAGTGCGTTATCCCTGATTATGATGATCCTGATCCTGCTGAGCCTTGGGCTTTTGAGGAAAGTGGACCCCGAAGGGGAAGGAGGCAGCATGATATGATGAAATTTATCAAGCGGTTTTACCTCTCCATCATCCTCTTTTTCCTGTATGTGCCCATTGTGGTGCTGATTATCCAGTCCTTTAATGCCGGCAAGAGCCGTGCCAAATGGGAAGGCTTTTCCTTCCACTGGTATCAGGAGCTTTTCAATGATGCCGCCATCATGCAGGCTTTGTATGTGACGGTGAGCATCGCCATTCTTGCCGCCATCATCTCCACCATCCTGGGCACACTGGCCGCTATCGGCATCCATGCCATGCAAAAGCGGCCCCAGTCCCTGATGATGACCCTCACCAATATCCCCATGACCATGCCGGATATTGTGACCGGTATTTCTCTGATGCTGCTGTTCATTTTCACCAAGGTGGAAAGAGGCTATGTGACCATGCTGCTGGCGCACATCACTTTTGATACCCCGTATGTGATATTATCAGTGATGCCAAAGCTGAAACAAATGAACAAGCATAGCTACGAAGCGGCACTGGACTTGGGTGCCACCCCAACCTACGCCCTCTTCCATGTGATTCTGCCGGAAATCATGCCCGGCGTGATCACCGGAGCCATGCTGGCCTTCACCTTGAGCCTGGACGATTTCACCATCAGCTATTTCACCACGTCCCCCTTGGTGCAGAATCTGTCCACCCTCATCTATTCCCAGGCAAGAAAGGGCATCAAGCCCACCATGAACGCCCTGTCTGCCCTGATGTTTGTTTCTTTGCTGGTGCTGCTGCTGGTGGTCAACCGGCGTTCCAGCTCTGATAGTGTCAAAAACTGATAACGGAGGTAAAACACATGAAAAAGCTTTCTCTGGTTCTGGCTCTGGTTCTGGTATTCTCTTGCTGCCTGTTCCCTGCATCTGCCGAAGAAGTGGTGAACATCTATAACTGGTACGACTATATGGACGAAACCGTGTTTGACGATTTCTATGCGGAAACCGGCATCAAGGTAAACTGCATGTATTTTACCACCAACGAAGATATGATGGTGCAGGTGCGGGTAAGCCCCGGTGCTTATGATCTGGTCTTCCCCTCCGATTACTGCGTGGAGCGCATGGTGCAGGAAGAGCTGCTGGCCGAAATCAATTTTGATAACGTGCCCAACGCCAAGAACACTTCCGAATGGCTTCTGAACCCTGCTTATGATGCCGAAAACAAATATTCCGTTCCTTTCATGTGGGGCACGGTGGGCATCCTCTATAACACCACCATGGTGGATGAACCCATTGATTCCTGGGGTGCTTTGTGGGATGAAAAGAATGCCGGCAATATCTTCATGATGGACTCCATTCGGGACACCATGGGCATCACCCTGAAATATCTGGGCTATTCCATGAACACCCGTGACCCCCAGCAGCTGCAGGAAGCCACCCAGAAGCTCATCGCCCAGAAGCCCTTGGTGAAGGCTTATGGCGTGGATGAAATCAAGGATAAGATGGTGGCCGGTGAAGCCGCTATGGCGGTGATGTGGAGCGGCGATGCCCTCTACGCCATGGATCTCAATGAAGATTTGGCCTATGTGGTTCCCAAGGAAGGCAGCAATGTGTGGGTGGATGCCATGGTCATTCCCGCCACCGCCAAGAACAAGGAAAACGCCGAAAAGCTGATTGATTTCCTCTGCCGTCCCGACATTGCCCAGCGCAACTGCGAATACATCTGGTATTCTTCCCCCAATACCGGTGCCATTGAGCTGATGGGCGAAGAATATACCGAAAATCTGGCCATCAACCCCACCCAGGACATCATTGACACCTGCGAATTCTTCAACGATATTCCCGAAAACTTCATGAAAATCTATAACACGCTTTGGAGTCAGGTGAAAAATGCGAAATAAACATTTCTTTCTGCTGCTTGTCTGCGTGCTGCTGACGCTTGCCATCGGCTGCGCCTGCGCCTTGGGCGAAGAATACAAAACCCTGAAAAGCGGCAGCGAAGGCAAAGATGTACAAAAGCTGAAAGTGGCCATGTATTGGCTGGGATATTTCAATAACCCCAATCTTTCCGATTACTATAACGGCACCACGGTGGAAAGGGTCAAGCAGCTGCAAAAGAATAACGGCTTGGAAGAAACGGGCATTGCCACCCCGGAACTGCAGGAGCTGATTTTCTCCGGCAACTGTATCCCCACAGACACTGCCCCTTCCCCCTCCCCCGTGCCCACGGCTTCGCCCGTGCCCACGCCTGTGCCCACA
>JAZNQO010000030.1:0-39314 GCA_045590215.1 Clostridia bacterium
ATCCGCTACCGGGTCAAGGGTGAATGAGGCGACCGGCCCTCCAGTGGAGGGAGCGGCTGAAAGCCGCAGGAAGCCGAATGAATCAACCGAAACAAGCATTGGGAGCGGCAGCGACCAAGGCGTAGATTGAGGTTGCGGAATAAAATCCCTTGTGGGGCGTGGGGTGAAACCCCACAAAACCCCCGTTTTTTGAAGGGGGTGGAACCCCCGGCGTTCCCTGTGTTAGCACAGCAAATTCAAGTTTGTCGTTGACACTCTATCACTAAGTCCCGATAGCGGATCAGCAGGTCGTACACCGCATCCTGGGACAACACGCCCCGTTTCAGATCCTTAGGGATGAGCCCTTGGGCGTCGGCATCGTAATCCTGAAGCCACAGGGGCGAGGAATAATACTGATCCAGCGCATCTATCAGAGGCTTTGCCGCATCCAGCATGGCAGGGTCTTTTTCCGCCTGTGCCATCAGGGCAGAGGCCGCATCCAAAATGCCTTCCATTTTCCTGATTCTCTCAATCCTGTCCATTGCTTCTCCTTATCAGGGATTGGCCTGATTGTATTGATATAAAAGGCCGTTCAATTCCGTTTCCATCAGGGACAGGGTTTCTTCGGCAGGCAGGTCGTAGGTGAGCATATCGGAAATATTATTCTGAATGGCGTAATAGAAATCCTTGGAGGGCCCCACGGTGACGCTGCGCATGGAGCCGGGGGTTTCGTTCAGCTGTTGCAGGGACACGGCGTAATCCGGGAATTCGTTAAGCAATGCCTGATAAACGGGATCATCCTTGGCGGCGGCATTGGCCGGGATATAGCCGGTAGCGGCGGCAATCTTTGCCTGCACAGGGCCGGAGGTCATGAAGGTAAGGAAGGTGCGAGCGGCGGCTTTCTTGGCATCATCGCCTTTATTAAACATCACAAGGCAGCTGCCGGAGGCGGTGGAGCCGCTCATGGCATCGTCATTCACCTTGGGGAACTGGGCAATGCCCATTTCAAAGGAGTCGCCAATGGTGGCTTTGAGGCCTGCCGCCTTGGAGGAAGAAGCGCAGATGAACACAATCTGCCCGGCGGCAAAGCGTTCCAAAGAAGGGTCCGCATTTTCCAGTGCGCCGGATTGATATAGGGCTTTCCATTCTTTCAGGAAGGTGAGCAGCGCACCGTTTTCGATGCAGGCAAGGGCGGCGGCATTGCCGGTGTTGCCGTTTTCGTTATCCACCGTCATGCTGCCCAGCTGCCCCAGCCAATTACACAAAGAAGGCGTATTGGGTAAATCCGTATAGACGGAAACGCCGCTGTTTTCAAACAGAGGGGCCATGGCGGCGATATCGGCAAAGGTCTTGGGCACTTGCGCATTATTTTGCTGCAGCAGGGTTTTGTTGTAATACATCACGGTGGTAGAGGTGGCAAAGGGCACGCCCAGCTGCACGCCGTTCAGCTGCCAATTGCCAAGGGCAGCCGGCATCAGGGCGGAAACGGAGAAATTTTCGTCATCCGAAAGGGCAGCGTCGATGGAATAGGCAACGCCGGAGGAAAGAAAATTCACCTTGCCCGTGGCGTCCATCTGCATCACGTCCGGCAGAAGGGATGTTTGATTGCCGCCCAGCATATTGTTCATTTTTGTGGTGGCATCGGTATAGGCACCCTGATAAATGGCTTCCACATAGATGCCCTTTTCCTTGCCCACGGTTTCGTTGAACAGGCGCACTTGCTCACCCAGCGCAACGCCTGCGTTTTCGCTCATGCAGTGCCAGAAGGTGAGGTTTACCGTCTCTTCCGCCGTGCAGCCTGCGGCACCCATGCAAAGCAGCATTACTAACACGAAACAAACCAATTTTTTCATTTTCGGACCTCCAACAAATATCATATTCAGCCAACCAATGCTCCTTCCTCCATGGAACGGGCAATGGCCTTTCGCAAGCAGAAAAACAGGAAAAATGCCGGAATCAGGGAAAGCGTCACGCCGGCCAGCACCAGATGGAAAGCAGTGCTGTCGTGGGTGGTGAGCATGGTGATGCCGATTTGGATGGTGCGCATATCGGTGCGGTTTGTGACCAGCAGCGGCCATAGATACACATTCCAGATATTGATGAACGCCTGCACAAACAGCGTAATCAATACTGGGCGGCACAGGGGCATCAGAATGCTTCCAATAAAGCGGAAATCGCCGCAGCCGTCTATCAGCGCACTTTCCCGAAGGGCGTGGGGAGAATGCAAGAACTGCTGACGCAGCATGAACATCTGCGTAGCCCCCACAAAAGAGGTGATGGCCATGCCAAGGTAAGTATCGAGGAGATTCAGGGAAGAAACCGTCTGGTAATTGGTGATGGTCAATATATCGCCGGGCAGCAGCATAGGCCCAAGCAGCATAAAGAACAGCACTTTCTTGCCCTTAAAATCAAAGAAGGCAAAGGCATAGGCGGCAAAAAGAGCCATCACGATTCTGACCGCCGCCCCAAGCAAGGCCACTGCCAACGAATTCAGGAAGAAGCGGCCAATGGGCAGCATGGAAACAGCGGCAGTAAAGTTTTCAAGGGTGGGTTTTTTCGGGAAAAGGCTGGGCTTCAAAAACTCATCCGCCTGCTTGAACGCCCCAAGCACCCCCGTGATCAAGGGGAAAATTACCATCAGGGAAAGCAGCACTGTCATCAGCCCAAGAAACAGGGAACGCCATGTTTTCTTCATTTGCTCACCTGCTTTCCTTCCAATGCGAAAGCACCGATGGTAAACAGCAGCGTTATCACAAAGGCAATCAGGCTGATGCAGGCGGCCAGGCTATAATTGGAAGAGCCATAGCCGGAAGAATACATCATGAAGATCAGGGTGGTGGTAGCTCTGGCCGGGCCGCCGTCCGTCAGGATAATGATGGGACCGCTGGTTAATATGGCCTGCACTAAATTCACGCAAACCACATAAAACAGCGTGGGCGCAATCATGGGCAATTCCACATGGAAAAACCGGCGGAAAAGCCCTGCTCCGTCCATCTGGGCGGCTTCCGTCACCCCTTGGGGAATATTCCGGAAGGCGGAAAGGAACAGAAGATAATTGAACCCGATGCCCATCCAAACGGTAATCATGAGGATGCCGTAAATGGCGGTATTACGGTTGCCCAGCCAGTCTATTTGCCATCCCGTAAGAGTGCTTACGGGGCTGGCCACAGGGCTGAGCAGCATTTTGAACATCAACGCTGCTGCGGACATGGAAACCGCCATGGGCAGGGAAAAGAAAAGCTCATATAGCCGATGCCCTGGCTTCTTCACAACGCTGATCCGGGCAAAAAGTAGCGTCAATATCACCGTCACCGGTGTATTGATGAAGGCTAGCTTCATGGTGTTTTCCATGGCTTTCATAAAATCCGGCCGGGAGAAAAGATATTTGAAATTATCCAGCCCGGCAAAGCCTGTTATTTGCCCCCGGAAGTTCACATGGCACAGGCTGTAGAGGAAGGTTTTTATCGCCGGATAATAGCAAAAACCAACGGCGAAAATTAGCATGGGCAGCAGGAACAAATAAGGTTTCATTGTGCGCCGCACTGGTTTTCCCTCCCTCCTGCATGTTGACGGTGCTCTTCATAATTCACCAATCTATAGTATACCACGCTTTTCTATAAAAAAACAATGTTCGTGTAGTGAAAATACAATAAAAATAACGGGCGATTCATCACCGTCCGCATATCATTTTTTCAGCATGGTTCATTTCAAAAATATTTACCCTATATATCGCTTCATTTCCTTTGCAATTTCCGAAATCGTCTTATGGTCAGTGTGGATGACAATATCGGTAGGATAGGGGGGCAGATGCAGCCAATAAAAATTGGTTTCTCCCATATCGCCTCGTTTATCATGACGCTGAACCAGCGTTTCTTCCAAGCAGGTCAGCGTAAAGCCGATCACTTCATAATCTGTTGCGGAAATGTCCTTCAGGATGTTTTCTCGGATGGTTTGGTCTGTCAGGACGACGGAGGTGAAAAAAACATATGCAAATTCCGATTGGAGGTAATTGGACAAAACAAAGGACATGCTTTTGTCTCCATTACGCAGACGCTTATCCTCTACCGAAAAGGGATTCACACACCAGCACCAGTCCCCGTCAAGATAGGCACTGTTTTCATATTGCTCAAACAGATATTGACCAACGGCTGTTTTGCCGACGCAGGGCGAGCCGCTCAATAAAATTAATTTTTTCATAGGCTCCTTCCTAATTAAAGTGTTTTTGCTCAACATGCTTATTCCTTCCAGCTTTCGGGCAGCTTATCATAGTCATAGCAGAGGGTGGTTTCCGGCGTAGGATGGCAGGCGAATACTTTCTTTCCCTCCCACAGATGGAAGGCCTTTTCGGAGGTGGACAGCACGTTTTCTTTATTCAGCCCCTGCAAGAAGGCGTCGAACTGCGTCCTTGGCAGCAGCCGGTCAAAATGGGGGCAGAGCACCTGCTCAAAGGGCAGGGCAGAGAGCCTCTGCAAAGAAGCAATCAGCGTGCCCAGGCCTTCACATTCGGGGAAGAAAATCCATGTGGTGGGGTTCATGTCATCTCCGGGCAAAAGCAGCTTTCGCTCCTTCACATACACGCACAGGCTGCCCTTGGTGTGCCCCGGACAATGGAGGATCTGCGCAGTGAGGCCGCCCAGATCCATTTCCGTTTCTTCTGTTTCTTTATAACTGCCGCAGGGCAGGGAAGTATAGCCATCCTCCGTCCAGTCGGAAAGATCCAGCTTTTTATCCTTCGCCTGCTGCCAGACCCTTTTGCGCCACTTGGATGCGTATAACGCAAACACCGGCACTTCCAAAGGATGCACAAGTACGGTTTCAAACTGGCATGCGCCGCAGGCATGGTCGTGATGGCCGTGGGTCAAAACCACCGTCACGGGCAAATCCGTAATTTCTTTTACGGCTTCCGTTAGAGCATCAAAGCCGTAGCCGGTGTCAACCAGCAGTGCTTTTTCTTTGCCCACCAGCAGGGTCATGTGCATGCCCATCCGGTCTGTCAGCATCCAGATATTGTCCATCATTTGCGTTGCGTGGATCATGTTTTTCATTTTTCGTTGATCCTTTCAGCAGAGTATTTCTTTTCTTCTTTTTCAATATACCACAGCAGTGGCTCTTTGTCATGTATTTTATTGCTTTTCCGGGTGAAATATGGTAACATGAAAGAGTGATATAATCGAAATAAATGAGAGGGATTTTCTTATATGAATGTTTATCACAATTCACAGGACAGCCGCTGCCGTTTGCCGCTGGGTGCCTGCAAGTGTCTGGATAAGGTGACGCTGCGCATTCAGTGCGAAGATGCAGCGGCGGTGATCCTGCGATTTTATGACGGCAGTGAAAAATGGTTCCCCATGGATAAGGATGGGGACAGCTGGTATCAGGTGATTATTGATATGCCGGATATCCCCATTTTGTGCTGGTATGATTTCCGTATCCGGGATCATCAGGGCGTTTTGCATGCCTATGGCTGCCCGGAGGATGGCATGGGCGGCGAAGGGCATCTGTGCCAAACCCCAAGGGCATGGCAGATTACCACCTATGCCGCCGATTATAAAACCCCGGAATACCTACGCCATGGGGTAATGTATCAGATTTTCCCCGATCGCTTCTACAAAAGCGGCGAAAACAACCACCGCCGCAGCGAGAATTTTTATCACGATAACTGGAGCGATACGCCCATCCTCATGCCGGAGGGCGGTGATGATAACTGTGCACGGGATTTCTTCGGTGGCGATCTGAAGGGCATCGAAAGCAAACTGCAATATCTGAAAGACATGGGCATCACGGTTGTATACCTGAACCCCATTTTTATGGCCCGGTCCAATCACCGCTATGATACGGCGGATTATATGCACATCGACAGCCATATGGGCACGGATGAAGACTTTGTTTCCCTTTGCGAAACAGCCAAGCATCTGGGCATGAAAATCATGCTGGACGGCGTTTTCAGCCATACCGGGGAAGACAGCATCTACTTCAACCGCTTTGGCCGGTTCCCAACGGTGGGTGCCTGCCAGTCCACCCAATCCCCCTATTATTCTTGGTATCAGTTCAAGCGTTTCCCCGATGAATATGAATGCTGGTGGGGGTTCCATACGCTGCCTGCCATGGATAAGGAATGTGAAAGCTACCGGGATTTTATGTTCAATGAAAATGGCGTGGTGCGCCATTGGATCAGAGAAGGCAGCTGCGGCTGGCGGCTGGATGTGGCGGACGAGCTTTCCATGCGCTTTTTGCGCTCTCTCCGGGAAGCGGCGAAGAAGGAAGACGAAGAAGCCGTGGTGCTGGGCGAAGTGTGGGAAGACGCCAGCCATAAGGTGGCTTACGGCGAAATGCGCTGCTATTGTCAGGGGGATACCTTGGACAGTGTGATGAATTATCCCCTCCGGGAAGCGGCCATTGATTTCTTCACCGGAAAAACCACCTCTGCCGGATTAAAAAAGCTGATCATGAGCCAGCAGGAAAATTACCCGGCTCCCTTCTTCTATTCGCTGATGAACCTGTGCGGCAGCCATGACCGGCCTCGAACCATCAATGTGCTGTGCGAGCGCACATGGGAAGATAAGCCCTATCAGGAACGGGGCGAATATCACCTGACGGAAGAAGAATATGCCCTCGGACGGGAACGCTTCATCAAAATGATGCAGCTCATGTGCGCCCTGCCCGGCATCCCCTGCCTGTATTACGGGGATGAATTGGGCTTGCAGGGCTCTTCCGATCCCTATTGCCGGGGAACCTATCCCTGGGGCAAGGGCGATAAGGAACTGAAAACAATCATCACCGAAATGCTGAAAGAACGTCGGGATCTTTGCGTGCTCCACACTGGTTTTTTGAAAGTGGAAACCCCGGATGACGATACCATCCGCATTATCCGCTCCTTTGAAAACGGGCAGGACGCCTTTGGCGATGCGGCGGAAGACGAAGAAATCGTGATCGAAATCACACGGTAAACCTATGCTGAAGCTGGAAGAAATGAAGGGTTTGGGCAAAGTGCGGCTGCAAAAGCTGCAGGAAGCAGGCATTCAGAATTTGAGTGACCTGCTTTTTACGCTGCCTGTGCGCTATCAGGACACCCAGACCATCGTGCCCCTTGGCGAAGCGGAGGAAGGCAAGGAAATCTGTGTCTGCGGTTTTCCGAAGAATGCGCCCCGGCTCTCCCGGTTCAGGGGGCTCACCAGCGTTACTTTCACCCTCTGCGATGAAACGGGCAGCGTGCCGGTGGTGTGGTATAATCAGCCATGGCTGAAGGATAAGTTCACCACCGAATCGGAAATCACCCTCTATGGCCGCATTGACCGGGATAAGGCCGGGCGCAGGAAAATGGTAAGCCCGGCCATTGTGCAGGAAAAGGGCATTTTGCCGGTTTATCGTGCCCTTGGGGGCATTCCGCCCAAAACCATGCGGGAATTGATGAAGCAGGCTCTGGATTATTTGGAAGAATGTTGCCCCGAAACGCTGCCGGATATCTTGCGCATTCAGCATCATCTGTGCGAGCGGAATTTTGCCCTTCGGCAGGCTCATTTCCCGGACAGCCGGGAAAATTTGGCCATCGCCCTTCGCCGCATCAGCTTTGAAAATGTGCTTTTGTATCAGGCGGCATCCGCTGCCATGCGCGGGGAAAGAAAAGAGGGTATCCAAATTCCATCAACGGAAAAAGACTGCGCTGCGTTCTGGCAGTCCCTTCCTTTTTCACCCACAGGGGCGCAGAAAAGGGTGCTCTTGCAGATTGCGCAGGATTTGAACGCTTCCTATGCCATGGGGCGTATGGTGCAGGGGGATGTGGGTTGCGGCAAAACGGCTTTGGCCTTTGGGGCGATCTTTTTGGCCGCCCGGCAGGGGTATCAATGCGTGTTCATGGCCCCCACGGAAATCTTGGCAAGGCAGCATCTGGAAAGTGCAGAAAAGCTGCTGAAGCCTCTTGGCATAAAATGCGGCCTTTTGCTTGGCGGCATGAAGGCGAAGGAGCGCAGGGAAGCCTTGGAAAAAATCGCTTCCGGGGAATGGCAGGCGGTGATCGGCACGCATGCCCTGATTTCTGAAGGGGTGGAGTATCAGAACATCGGCCTTGTGATTACCGATGAGCAGCATCGTTTCGGCGTGAAGCAGCGGCGCATGCTGGCAAAGAAGGCGCAGAAGGCTCCCAATGAACTGGTCATGTCTGCAACGCCCATCCCAAGAACGCTGGCTCTTGTCCTCTATGGGGATTTGGATGTTTCCGTTGTGGATGAATTGCCGCCGGGGCGCACGCCGGTCAAAACCCGCATCGTGCCGGAAGAGAAAAGAGCCGGGCTCTATACCTTCATCAAAAGCGAAGCAGCCCAGGGGCGGCAGAGCTATATCGTGTGCCCCTTGGTGGAGGAAAATGAGCAGATTGATGCCGTCAGTGCTCAGGACGCCTATGCGGAGCTTTGCACCGGGCCTTTGAAGGAACTGCGCCTTGGGCTCACCTATGGCGAACAGCCGCCGGAAGAAAAGGCCGAAACGCTGCGGAAATTTGCCGCCGGGGAAACGGATGTATTGGTTGCGACCACGGTGATTGAGGTGGGGGTCAATGTGCCCTCTGCCACGGTCATGGTCATCGAAAATGCGGATAGGTTCGGCCTCTCCCAGCTGCATCAATTGCGTGGCCGGGTGGGCAGGGGAGCCAAGGAAAGCTGGTGCTTTTTGATGGCTGCCCCCAACGAGCGGCTGAAAACCCTGTGCGAAACCAACGACGGCTTTCAGATTGCCAAAAAAGATCTGGAAATGCGGGGGCCGGGAGATTTCCTTGGCACACGCCAGCATGGCAGCTCCATGATGGCCGGCATGGCCTTGGGGGCGGATGTGCAGCTCTTGGAAGAAACCACCGCCTGCCTCAAAAAGCTGCGTACTGCAGGCTATGAGGAAGAATGGCAGATGGTGCTCCAAAGTGCCCTGACGGCCTATGAAAAGGCCATGGATGAAGTGGCATTAAACTGAAAAAAGAAAAACAGGCGTTCATTCGGCCTCGCGTGCCGGAAGGACGCCTGTTTTTGCGGGCACCTGTAAAATTGTTACATCTGTAAACTGCGTAAATTATTGACATATTTGTAATATTTTTGTAATATATTATCGAACGAATGAAGAGAAGAGGCGAAAGCATTGCTTTTATTGGTTGGGGTGAGCGCATCAGGCGAAAGGCAAAAGCTGAAAATTGACCCGGAAAATATGCAGGTAACCGTGGATGGCACGCCCTGCCGCCTGACGGAGCAGGAATTTCAGCTGCTTTTTGTGCTGGCGAGCCATGCAAACCGTGTTCTCACAAGGGATGAACTGCTACGCACTGTCTGGGGCTTTGTAACGCCTGGCCCCACAAGAACGGTGGATGTGCATATCCAGCGGCTGCGGAAAAAAACCAATCTCTTGTGCATCGAAACCGTGCTGGGTAGGGGCTATCGCCTGTGCGGCAAATAAAATGTGACGAAATATTAAAAAACATGTTGACAAGTTAACAATTTTGTAATATTATAGTATTGACCAATGAAAAACGAAAGCTGGTGTACAAACATGATGAAAGCAAAACGATGGATGATATACTTCGGTGTGCTGGTTCTTATGTGCCTTTGTATGCCGATGGCCTTTGCCGCCGAATATACAGGAACCGTCAATGAAAAAAAGGTTTATTTCCGGCTGGAGCCCAACACCAAATGCGATTACCAGTGGTTTTTCGATGAAGGCGATCGGGTGACGGTCAACGGCGTCTGCGGGAATTTTTACAGCGTTAAAGCAAACGGCGCAGAAGGCTATGTGATGAAGAAGTTTGTGGATCTGCCTTCCGGTGCCGAAAAGAAGCTGGATACCGTCAAGGGTACCGCCGCCAAGAAAGTGACCGCCGGCACATCTGCTCAAAGCGGCATCTCCAAGATTTCCGATATCACCGTCCCTGCTACCAGCCGTCCCGGCGATAAGGGGCAGGATGTGAAATACCTGCAGCAGGCCTTGAAGCTGAAGGGCTTCTATTCCGGCTCCATTGACGGCGATTATGGCGAAAACACCAAAAAAGCTGTCACCGCTTTCCAGCAATCCATGAAGCTGTCCCGTGACGGTGTTGCAGGCCCGGCCACCATTCGAGCTCTTTTTGGCAAGAATCCGGCCTCCTCTTCCAATAAGACAGAAACGGCAAAAGCCACCCCCAAGCCCACGGCCAAACCTACCGCCAAGCCCGTGGCTACGCCAAAGCCCGTTTCTTCCTCTTCCGGCATGAGCGGCATTTCCAAGATTTCCGATATCACCGTCCCTGCCACCAGCCGTCCCGGCGATAAGGGGCAGGATGTGAAATACCTGCAGCAGGCTTTGAAGCTGAAGGGCTTCTATTCCGGCTCCATTGACGGCGATTATGGCGAAAACACCAAAAAAGCTGTCACCGCTTTCCAGCAATCCATGAAGCTGTCCCGTGACGGCGTTGCAGGCCAGGCCACCATTCGAGCCCTCTTTGGCAAGAACCCGGCCTCCTCTTCCAATAAGACAGAAACGGCAAAAGCTACCCCCAAGCCTACGGCAAAGCCCACCGCCAAGCCGCAGACCTATAAGACCGAACGGCTGGATTGGTTCAATGGCGGTGCCAATATCATCCCCCGTGGTGCAACCTTCCAGGTGAAGGATGTCAATACCGGCAAGGTGTTCACCTGCCGCCGCTGGGCTGGTGCCAATCACCTCGACGCCGAACCCAAAACCAGCAGCGATACCGCCATCATGAAGGAAATCTACGGCGGCAGCTGGAGCTGGAACCGCCGGGCTATCTTGGTCAAGTATAACGGCCATGTCTACGCCGCCTCCATGAACGGCATGCCCCACGGCACCTCCACCATCAGCAATGGCTTCAACGGCCACTTCTGCATCCACTTCTACAAGAGCCGCACCCATGAAACCAACCGTGTGGATGAAGCGCATCAGAACGCTGTTTCCCGTGCCATGAACGCCACTTGGTAATTCGGCACAGAAAAAAACATACCATGCAAAGGCATAATGGAATCCGTTCCCTTGTGCCTTTGCTTTTCCATTTCAAATGAGGTGAACTGAAATGCACATCGCTATCCGCCCTTGGCAGCAGAAGGATTTGCCAGCCATGATCGAAATCTGGAATGAAGTGGTGGAGGAGGGCATTGCCTTTCCGCAGCTGGAAAATCTTACCGCCGAAACAGCCCTTCCTTTCTTCGTTTCCCAAACCCATTCAGCCGTTGCCGAGAACACGGAAACGGGGGAGGTGCTGGGCCTTTATATCCTCCATCCTAATAATATCGGCCGCTGCGGCCATATTGGCAATGCCAGCTATGCTGTCCGCTTCCCCTTTCGTGGGCTACATATCGGCGAAAAGCTGGTGCAGGATAGCCTTAACCAAGCCAGGCTCTGCGGCTTTCGCCTCATGCAGTTCAATGCCGTGGTGGAAAGCAATCTCCACGCTCGCCATCTCTATGAACGCCTCGGCTTTCAGCCCCTTGGCATCATCCCCGGCGGCTTCCTCATGAAAGACGGGCATTATGAAAACATCTGCCTGTATTATCACACACTGTAATCGGGGGCCCATGCCGCCCCCGAACCCCTACACCAGAGGCCGTGCCTCTGGACTCCGCCTGGCGAAGAGGGAGCTTTTTCTGTCTATCTTGTGTGCGCCTGTTACTTTGGAAGAACTATAAAGATGTGCGCTTTCGGGCGCAGGGAAAACAGAAGAAGGCACGGGTAGAGTGTATTCTCGCCCGTGCCTTTTTATCTGTTTTTCAGGATGCTTTGCATCCGGCTTGGCGGCGGAACGCCGGTGTGCCCGAATGCTGATTACTTTTCGTTGCTCTGCCAATCAGCGGCAGAACCTTTCGCAATATCCCATCGGCCTTTCCGCTACTGGGAGCCAAAGGGTGAAATCCTTTGGTGGGGTATGGGGCAACGCCCCATTAAACCCATTCGTTATCCCATTACGCCCAATACATTTCGCCGGGGTCTTCAAACATGAGCACTTCCTGCAGGAAGCGGATGGCCTTGGAGAGGCCTTCTTCGCCGCTCATGAGGCCGTCTTCATGCTCGATGGAGATGGGGCCGTCATAGCCCACGGTGCGCAGGGCAGACATGATATCCTTCCATGTTTTCAGGTCATGACCGTATCCAACCGTGCGGAACACCCAGGAACGATCCTTCACCTTGGAGAAATGTTTGGTGTCCAATACGCCGTTGGTTGCGATATTGTAGTTATCCAGAGCGGTGTCTTTTGCATGGAAGAAATAGATGGCGTCGCCCAGGGCCCGGATCGCCCGGACAGGGTCAATGCCCTGCCAGAAGAGGTGGCTGGGGTCGAAGTTTGCGCCCAGCACATTGCCCACGGCATTGCGGATTTTCAGCATGGTTTCGGTATTGTACACGCAGAAGCCGGGGTGCATTTCAAAGGCAATCTTTTCAATGCCGTGATCCTTGGCAAAAGCGGAGGTCTTTTCCCAGTAGGGGATCAGCACGTCGTTCCATTGGTATTCCAAGATGTCCTGATATTCCGGAGGCCATGCACAGGTGACCCAGTTGGGCTGCAAATCCTGCTTGGAGCCGCCGGGGCAGCCGGAGAAGGTGACCACCCGATCCACGCCCAGCTTTTCGGCCAGCAGCACCGCATTCACAAAATCATCATGATAGCCTTTCGCAATTTCGGGGATGGGATGAACGGCATTCCCGTGGGTGGAGAGGGCGGAAATGGTGAGGTTGTGCTTTTTGAAGGTATCCTTGAATTCCTGCAGCTTGCTTTCGTCGTTCAGCAGGATAGCAGGGTCGCAGTGCGCCTTGCCGGGATAGCCGCCGCAGCCCACTTCCACCTGTTGCACGCCACGGGCGGAAAGGAATTCCAGAGCCTTGTCCAAAGAACGATCCCCAAGAGCCACAGCCAAAACAGACAGTTTCATTGAAAAATCCTCCTCTATTGAATTATTGTTTTTGAATCACGAAATTTTCCGGCGCACCGGGGCCGGCATTGATAAACCTCTGATGCAATACATTATACTGCTGCGGCGGCAAAGAAGCAAGAAAATTTGTCACTTCGCTTCTTTCTCTATCACCCTCCGCATGGCCGGGATAAGCACAAAGCAGCAGCACGCCGTGGGGTTTCAATAACATCAGTGCCTTTTCCAGCGCAATTCTGGTGGTTTCCCACAGCGTTGTCACGCTTTTATCGCCGCCGGGCAGCCAGCCAAGGTTAAACACAATGGCGGAAACATCTGTCACCCCGGCTTCATCCATGTGCTCATGTCCCTTATGATACAGGACGGCTCTTTCCGCCATCCGGGCGTCTTCCAGCCGCTTCTTTGTGTTTTCCACGGCGGCAGCCTGTACATCGAAAGCAATTACTCTCCCATTTTCGCCAACCAATTCGCAAAGATACAGCGTGTCATGGCCGTTGCCCATGGTGGCGTCAATGACGGTATCGCCCTTTTGCACTGCTTCTTTCAAAATGTCTGCCGAAAGATACCGGGCAGACCGCAACAGATATGCCATTGTTCCCTCCGTCAGTAGCCAAAGTCCCGGTAATCGCCGGGGAGGAAGCGGTGATAGCGGATGTCAAAGCCATCATCCTGAAAACAATAGTAATACTTGTCCGGCCCGTTTTTGAAATACATCAGCGTATCAAATTCCTCGCTGTTCATAGGCTGAACGATGGTTTCGCCGTTCGCTCGGAAAAGCGTTTCGATATCATCCATCTTGCAGCCGGGGCGCACAATCAGCCCCACCAATTGCCGGATGAACGCATTTTCCGGGGTATGCTCATACACCCATTTTACCCCTTCTGCCGGGATGTGAAAGCAAAAACGGTCTTCCGAAAGGGTATAGCGAAGATGGCCGAGGCCATCCCCGGCATTTTCCGAAAAGCCCTGCAAAATCTCTTCCATTTCGGAAACAGTGCAGCTTTTTTCAAGGATGTGGCACAGGGAAGAGAGGGGATAATACAGCCGGATTTCTTTTTCGTCAAAGCCCAGCTTGGCTTGCTCCTCCCAAATCTGATCCATAATATTTTCTTTCAAAGCGGTATACGGCATTTATTTCCTCCGCATCATTTTGGCTTCATGTCCCTGATCGCTGGGGGTGTAATACTGTACATGCAGGGCTTCATCCGGCAGATACTGCTGCTCCACCCAATGGCCGGGATAATTGTGGGGGTATTTATATTCCTCCGTGGTTTTGCTGCCCACACGCTCGCTGCCGGCGTAATGATTATCTCGCAAATGCGCCGGAACGGTTCCATAGCCGCCTTTTGCTGCATCCGCTACTGCCGCATCAATGGCAGCGGAAACGCTGTTGGATTTGGGACTGGTGCACACCGCCAGAATAGCCTGCGCCAAAGGCAGCCTTGCTTCCGGCATGCCCATCTGCTCCAAAGCCTGCCCGGCGGCAACGGCTTGCAGCATGGCCACGGGATTGGCAAGCCCCACATCCTCACTGGCGTGGGCAATGATCCGCCGGGACAGCATCCGGGGATCCGCCCCGGCATAAAGCAGCCTCGAAAACCATAAAAGGGCTGCATCGCAATCACCGCCCCGCATGGACTTGCAAAAGGCGGACAGCATATCGTAAAACAGCGTATCGTCGCACCGCAGCTGCGGCTTTTGGATGCTTTCTTCGGCGATGGGGAGGGTGATGTGAATCTGGCCGTTTTCGGTGGGCGTGGTCAGCACCGCCAATTCCAGCGCATTCAGTGCTGTGCGCACATCGCCCCCGGCCACGTGGGACAGATGATGCAGTGCATCTTCGTCAATCGTTGCGTTCATGTGGCCAAGCCCCCGATCTTTATCGGAAAGGGCACGCAGCATGGCCTGCTCCACATCCGTCTGGGTCAGTGGCTCAAAGGCAAACACTCGGCACCGGCTCACGATAGCCGGGGTCATGGAAATCATGGGGTTTTCTGTGGTGGAGCCGATGAAGCGAATCAGGCCGCTTTCCATAGCCGGCAGGATGGAGTCCGATTGCGCCTTGCTCCAGCGGTGACATTCATCCAATAAAAGATAAGTCGGTTGGCCAAACATGGCACGACGCTCCGCCGCCTGTTTCAGTTCTTCCCGCACGTCCGCAACGCCGCTGATGACGGCGTTCATTTTGATGAAGGCGGCGTTTGTCTGCGCTGCAATAATCCCGGCCAGCGTGGTTTTGCCGCAGCCGGGCGGGCCATAGAAAATGCAGGAGGTCAGCCTGTCTGCCTCAATGGCCCGGCGCAGCAGCTTACCTGGGCCTATAATATGCCGCTGGCCGTAAAATTCGTCCAGCGTCTTTGGACGCATCCTGTCTGCCAGCGGTGCATTTTTCTGTTCGTTTTGCTGAAAAAGCGTCATCATAGCCGATCCTCGGAAAGCAGGCTGGCTACATAGGGCTTATCCTCCCAGCGGAGGATATGTTCCTTTTCTTCCAGCCCAAGGCTCATGTGCAAAAGGGCAATGCCCATATCCAGCTTCGTGCCCAGCCCCTTCTTTTTCAATACCAGCGTGCGCCCGGCAAAGGCCATGCGCCAAGGCTGAAGATTGATAGCCGAAGGCGCATTGCGCACACATTCGGCGGCATTATAGGCCCACAGCGGCCAATCGGTAGGGTTGCCGTTGCAGATGGCGGTGAGCTTCTTGCGCTTGCGTTTGGGCATGGGGCAGTCAAAGGTGCCGAAGGGAATCACGGCCAGCACCTTTTCAGTTGGGCTGAGTGCAGCCTTCACGCCGCTTTTTTTGAAAGACCCGATCCAGCATCCGCCAAGCCCCAGCGAAAAAATTTCCAGCATAAATGCTTCGCCGCTGATACCGGCGTGATAAAAGGCATTCGGCACGCTTTCATCCGCAATCACGGCGGCATATTGACCGGTGCCCGTAATGGGGGAAACGCCGGGAAGCTTGCGATACAAATCCTGCTCCTGTGCATCGTCAATCACAATGCGCACGCCATCCAACGCCACCTTTTCGGCAGCGTAAAGCAGAGCCGTTTTTCTGGCGGCATCCGCTTCCCCCGAAAAGGTGCGCACGCTGAACCGCTGGGAAGCGGCCTGCAAAAAGCGTGCCCGCTGGGCGGCGGAATAAAAGCCCGTCAGCGCACAGTTTTCCATAAAATTCGCTCCTAATCATCATCAAAAAATCCGTATAAACCTTCATATGCGTCATTGTTTAGTGTATCACGACAGCTGGTTATCGTCAACCTTTTCCGCACCAGAATGCACCAAACTTTTCTCTGAACTGGACATGCAAGGAACGCCCTTTTTCTGCATACCCCTCCATACAGGAGGTGGCAAAATGCTTTCTTTTTTGCTTTGGCTGTTTCGGGATGCGCTGTTCTTTTTCGGCATGCTGTCAGGCAGCGGCAGCAGCTTTCCAAAGCCCCTGTCCCGTGAGGAAGAAAAACAGCAAATCGAAAACATGCAAAAGGGGGATGACGAAGCCCGGCAAACCCTCATCACCCATAACTTGCGGCTGGTTTCCCATATTGCCAACAAATATACCGTGCCCGGCTATACCAAGGAAGACCTGGTTTCCGTGGGAGCCCTTGGGCTTGTGAAGGCCGTCAATACCTTTAAGCCTGAAACCGGCTCCCAGCTGGGCACATACGCCGCCCGGTGCATCGAAAATGAAATATTGATGCTGCTGCGGGCCTCGAAAAAGTATAAGGGCGAAGTATCCCTTACCGACCCCATCGGCACCGACGGCGAAGGCAACGACCTTTCTTTTTTAGATATTCTGGGTACGCCGCCGGACGAACTGGAAGAGCAGGTGCTCCACCGCCTGAACATGGAAAAGGTGCGCCGCCTCATCGGGAAACTGCCAAAGCGTGAACGGCTGGTGATTGAAATGCGCTATGGGCTTCTGGATGGCAAAATGCACCCCCAGCATGAAGTGGCAAAGCTGCTTGGCATTTCCAGGTCGTATGTATAGCACCGCCATTATTGTAAACGATGCCCGAAGGCTAAGAAGAAGCCTTCGGGCATTGGTGTTTAGAAGAAAAGAAGCGACCATTCATCGATTGAGCATCGCATTAAGTGCAACGACAAGGGCATCGACAGCTGAACGTTTGTGTTGATTGAGAGAAACCGAAGGATCCATTGAAATCGCGTTTGCTACACAAAGCTTCACACGTTTTTCTATTATATCACTCCATTGTTTTCCCTGCGCCCTAAAGCAGTCAGCAATTCTGTCTGACCACTTCTTTTGCCCTCTGAATTCCGACACGTCCAAATTAACTCCAAACTCTTCGAGTACTGCCGCTTTATATGCTGCCTTATCAAGGCAATCTTCAAATTCTGCATTTGGCGAACCATTACACATAGTATAGGTAGTATTTCGAACATTTAGAAGCCCATGATTTTCAGCATCCTGACCAGCGCGTCGACCCGCTTCGTCATTATCCAACAGAACATGATATTTGCATTGCAAGTTACGATAGAAGGATAGTTTGTAAGGCAAATTACCTGCACCGCCCATATCGTCGATAATAAGTGTGCCGTTTTGAAGGGCTTTTTTTATTGGCTCACTCATACTGGGGAGTATTTTTTCCAGAATAATTCTGTCATCTTCACCTTCAACAATCAAAACATGCTCTGCATTTACAAGATTATCAGAAACTTTTGTTCCAAGAATGTCACGAATTTCCTTGATTCTCTTTACGGGACTGGCTTTACCAGAATCAACAATGATATTTTCATATAAACTAATGCGATTCACAAACAAGGGACTATGGGTTGTTAAAACGACCTGATGATTTGCCGAGATTGCAGTAATTGTTTCATATAGCTGTCTTGCACTTTCAGGATGTAAATGAGATTCTGGCTCTTCAATTGCAACGACAGACACACGATCTGGGCGAGAAGAAATATTAAGCATAGCTAACGCAGTCAAGCTCTTTATTCCATCACCTTTTTGCTGAATCGGTGTAGGTGTTCCGTCATTTATAATTATTTCAGCAATGCGTGCATGGACAGAATGTCTTTCCCCTTTTTTGAGCTGAATTTGAACATCTTGTACCGCAGGAAGAAATTCTTGCAACGGAGAAACCAGTTGAGATGCAATTCCATTAAGCATATTTTGTTGCAGATCTTCAATCGTTTTTATTGCTTCAACATATGCAGGTGTTGATTCAAGAACTGAAAGTTGGTCTTCGATTAATACATCAACAACATGAAGAGCATCTCTTTCCGTGCGAATTGCAGGAATAAAGTTAAAGTCTATTTTGAAGCAAACATACTCAATAATTTTCCGTTTGTTTTCAGCATTGGAAAATGCAGGAGTTCCCCCCTTAGGTATGTCTATCTTCACAGATGAATGGTTTATTGATACTCTCACCGGTATCTTACCTGTTAGTCTTATACCTGTTAAGCCACGTATAGCTGCAATATCGGTATCAGATAATTCAAAGTTAAGATCAACGGAGGATGAACCATTTGGATAACGTTCTTGTAAGGAAAGAGGGTAATCGCGCTCCCAATCATATCGCTGCTTAAGAAATCTTGGAGAAACTCTCAAACCACGAGGATCTGAGGCATACATTTTCATTATATCCATGGCTAAAGTTAATGCGCGAAGTATGTTAGACTTACCTTCGTTGTTCTTTCCAACCAGTACAGTCATATTGTTTGTTTGAATTTTTCGAGCAGTAGTGATGCTTCGATAGTTAATGACAGAAAAACTTGATAGTCTCATTTGTTGAATCTCCTTCTGAATGCTTTACTGGAAAAGATGTATTTTAGCCTTAAGTTCCGTCAGAATGATGCGTAAAATGCTCATCAAATTTTTATCCTGATAATACTCATCAAACGCCTCGTAATACCGTTTCCTATCCGAATATTTCACATTGATTGGAGGGTATCCAGCTTGCATCAGCATCAGATTCAGAATCAGTCGCCCGGTTCGTCCGTTGCCGTCCACAAAGGGGTGTATCCCCTCAAACTTCAGATGGAACAGTGCTGCACGCTCAATGGGGTGCAGTTTTTTGTTTCCCTCAAACTCTGCCACCAGCCGTTCCATCTGCTCTGGAACCAACACCGGGTCGGGCGGCACATGGTAGGCCCCCATGATCTGCACCGGAATGCGCCGGTAAACGCCCCGATCCTCCGGCCTGTCCATCAGCACCAGCGTATGGATCACCTTGATGATACGCTCAGAGAACGGAACCTTATTCTTGACCAGTTCCTCCACATAGAGGAATGCGTCACGGTGACCAACAGCTTCCAAGTGATCCTTCAGTGGCTTTTTTTCGATGGTGATGCCTTCCAGGACCAGCGCTGTCTCCTGCAGGGTCAGGGTGTTGCCCTCAATGGCGTTGGAGTTGTAAGTGTACTCGATCAGGAATTCATCCCGCAGCCGCCGCAGTTCACCCTGGGTGAGAGGCCGGCGTTTGTCCAACTCCGCTTTCAGCGCATCCACTTCGGCGAAAAGTGCTCCGTAAGGGCTATCGTTCCGTTGATAACGGGTGGTGCGGCCATCAATGGGTTTTTCTGCACCGGCAGGGATCAGCCAGGCACGGCCTTTGCGGATCACACCGTCGATCTTGCCCTGCTGGCAAAGAATGCGCACCCTGCGGTCAGAGATGCCCCATTGTTCCGCAGCTTGCGCAACGGTGATATATTCCACGCACGATCGCCCCCTTTTTCAGTTCTTTGCTTATAGTATATCGCTTTTGCGGAACAATAGCAATACACTTTCTGTCTATCGGAACAATAAAAGTGCTGCTTAGTGACAGCGTTATCTTTGATTCGAACCGTCAGATATGTGATGAAACTCCAATCCATTTCGAGTCCGCCGTCCTTTGACAACACACCGGGTTCGAATTCTTTGCCCTGTGTTGCCACCTCGCTTATGATAGGAAGCCTTCGGGCATTGGTGTTTATCAAGGCAAAATCGCGGCCATTCATCAGGCGTTTTGTCCCGGTGGACAACCTCTGTGCAAAATGCACAGAAGTGAACTCATCTGAGCCGGAAGTAGCAGGTATTCTTGCCGCTTCCTTCACGTTTGATTTCTTCATCGGCAACCATCTTCCGCAGTGCGCCTTCAATCGCGCTGACGCTTAAGGAGGGACAAAGCTCCCGGATATCCTGCTTGGTGAATCTTCCCAGCTTGTTCATGGATGCCTGCCGGACCATTTCAATCGCTGGTAGTTTCTTTTCTACCAGTGCAAAACGATCCGCAAAATCCTTGTAAGCGGCAAGGATGGTGCCCAGCAGATACTTGATGAAGGGAACTGCATCTTCCGTTTCCTCATGCCAGCCGGTCTGCGCTTGGCGGAGAGCGTCGTAGTACAGGTCCTTGTTCTTGGCGATCTTTGCTTCCAGAGAGATGTACTTGCCCACATAGAAGCCGCTGCGGTACAGCAGCAGGGTCGTCAGCAGGCGGCTCATGCGTCCGTTGCCATCGTTGAAGGGATGGATGCACAGGAAGTCGTGGATGAAAACCGGAATGGCAATCAGCGGTTCAACCTCCATGTTGCCAATGATGCGGTTGTATTCCTCGCAGATCCTGCCGAGGGCATCCGGCGTCTCAAAAGGCGAGAGGGGCGTGAACAGCGTTTCCACATGACCATCGGGATAGGTGGCGCTGATGTAGTTCTGGACGCTCTTTGTGCGGCCAGCCAGGGGATTGTTCATGTGGCTGTACATCACCTTGTGCAGCTGCAGGATGTAATTCGGCGTGATGGGAATGGCATCGAAATTCTCGTGAATGATGTTCAAGGCGTCACGATACCCGGCGATTTCCTGTTCATCACGGTTCCGCGGAGCGGTCTTTTCCGAAACCAACTGCCGGATTCTGGTACTGGTGGTGACGATACCTTCGATGGCGTTGGATGCCTCGGTGCTTTGCACCTTGGCGATCTCCACCAGTTTCTCCAGCTCCTCCGGACGCTGCTTCAGATACAGTTCCTGCTTGCCGGCTTCTTTGTATATGGCAGCAATCAGGCCAAGGATATCGGAATCCCACTTCTGATCCCTGATTGCGGAATAGTTGAACACTCTCATGGCCTTACCCCCCCACTTTCCCTTAAATTATAGGCAAATATATGGGAAAAGTCAATGGAAAAGGGAACGAATCCCTTAAAATTATACCAAAAACAAGGGAAAGTATGCAAACAAAAGGGCATTTGGTTTAACCAACAACATAACACAGTCAAACGATACGATATAAAAAGGAGAAAAATATGAAAAGACGGACACACATTCAACTGACACCCTACGAAGATCTCTTTTCTACCGAAGAACAGCGGCAGGACTATCACCGGGAAAAGGTGATGGACATTCCGCTTGATGAACTTCATCCCTTTAAGGATCATCCCTTCAAAGTGCTGGACGATGACCGCATGGCGGACACTACCCGCAGCGTGCAGGAGCGTGGCGTGCTGGTACCGGCTATTGCTCGTCCCCGTCCTGATGGCGGCTATGAGCTGATCTCCGGACACCGCCGCAAGCGTGCCTGTGAACTGGCAGGGCTGGACACCATGCCGGTGATTGTTCGGGAGATGGATGACAACGCTGCCGTGCTGGTGATGGTGGACAGCAATATCCAACGGGAGAACATCCTGCCCAGCGAAAGGGCCTTTGCCTACAAGATGAAGTTGGAGGCGTTGAAAAGGCAGGGGGCAAGAACCGACCTCACTTCTGGACAAGTTGTCCAGAAGTCCCGATTGTCAGCTGAGATCGTTGCAGAGGGCACCGGCGAAAGCTACAAGCAGATCCAACGCTACATTCGGCTGACCTACTTGATTCCCAAATTACTGAACATGGTGGACGAAAAGAAGATTGCCTTCAATCCGGCGGTAGAATTGTCCTACCTGAGGCAGGAGGAACAAGCGCAGCTCCTGGACGCCATGGAACGCGAACAAGCCACGCCGTCCCTGTCCCAGGCGCAGCGGCTGAAGCGGTTCAGTCAGGAGGACAAGCTGTCCCCGGCAGTGATGAGTGCCATTCTGTCCGAAGAGAAGAAGGTGGAGCAGGAGCAGGTATCTTTCTCCGCCGAAGCCCTGCGCAAGTATTTCCCCAAGTCCTACACGCCCCAGCAGATGGAAACCGTCATTTTCCGCCTGTTGGATACCTGGCAGCGTAAGCGTCAGCAGCAACAAGAACGATAATTGAAAGGAGCATCACAATGCCTGTCTATCGCAGCAACAACCCTCGGAAATCCTTCGTGAGCATGAGCAACCACTCTACCCGCAATAAGGAGCTTTCTCTGCGAGCCAAGGGGTTGATGACCGTCCTGATGGACTTGCCGCCCAACTGGCGGTTCTCCGTGGCTGGACTCAGCAAGATCATGCCGGATGGCCCCGATGCCATTCGCACCACTATGCTGGAACTGGAAAGTAAGGGCTATCTGGAACGCATCCGCAAAACCGGTGCAAACGGCAGATCGTATGTGGAATACAACATCTACGAGATGCCGAAAGAGACCATGTTACTACCATCAAAGAAAGAATAATCTAATCGTACCGAATCAAAAAGGGAACCGGAGCTTTTCCACAGGGGTTAAGCTCCGGTTCCCTTTACGTTACGGTTGCGTTATTCAGGCTTCTTCATCACAGCCAGGATGCCGGCGAAGGTCAGCACCGAGCCAATGCCCATATTGGCCATACCCAGGGCGTTGACCAGCGCGGAGGCCGGCAGGAGCATGGGCAGGGCGTTGATCACCAGCGTGCCCGTCAGCGGATTGAACACCGCAGCCCAGCGGGGCAGGCAGGTTTTGCCGCGAACCACCGTCACGAACAGGGCGATGGTCATGGCGTAGTACACGGGCATAAACACCACGCAGATGGGCAGCACCAGCCAGAGGGTGAAGTCCCACAGCGGCTGGGGGATACCACCCGCGGAGAAATCCACCATGCGGCACAGGAACATCAGCGCGATGCAGATCACATGAACGATGCCGCCCAGCCCTGCGGTAGCCGCAGCACCCGCATGAATGAGCTTGGTGGCCCTTTTACTGCCGCCCTTTTCCACCAGCTGCGCGGTAGCCTTGAAGCCGTAATACTGCAGCGGAATGCCGATGCCGCCAAAGAGTACGCCGCAGGCCAGCTGCCACAGCGACAGGTTGGCACTGCCCAGCATCATGCCCATCATGCCGGTGAGGTCGTTGTCCACCCTGGGGTATTCCACCCAGCCAATGGTCAGTTCGCCGCCCAGCACCGTAACGATGGAGGCGATCAAGCCGATGATCAGCAGTTTTCGGATGTTGGCGTATGTTTTCGTATCCATGGGTACTCCTCCGATTATTTTTTCAGGTGCAGCCGGAAATCGCAGCAGCTGCCGCCGGTGGCCAAGGTCTGGGTGCGGGCCCAGACCAGATTTTTGTGCAGGTTGCCGTAGGTGATATCATCAGCCCGACAGGAGAATTGAGTCAGCTCCGGACAGCCGTACTTCTTGCAGGTTTCAAAGTAGGGGCAGTGCAGCATATCCACTGCGAATTTCGGGGCATCCGGCACAAGGCGGTATTTGAAACCGGCTGCTTCGCCGAACATCCTGTCAAGCATTTTGCCACACAGGGAGGGCATCAGTTTGTATAGCCCCAGTTTCATCAGGCCGCGGGCGAACTTCATCATCTTTTCCGTTTCGATGAATGCCCACTTTTCCGTGAAGGCCAAAGCCCCTTCCACGCTTCCGGTGATCTCCACCGTCTTTTCGTACAGGGCGATCATGGGCAGCAGCTGGTTCAGGTGCATTTGCAGAGCAGGGCTGGCAGAGGCATTGTCCGCAAACAGGAAAGAGGCACGGTCATACACGGCAGGCAGGTGGGCTTCCCAACCGTTGGCCACAAAACCATTGTACAGGCTTTTCGTGATGGGCTTCTGGCGGATGATCTTTTTGCAGGCTTCGGGGGTGACGGTTTTCATCGTTTGTACTCTCCTTTATTTGTGTTCATGGAGCAGACGGATCCATTTTCTTTGCCGATGAGCGTAAAACAGCTTGGCCCACAGGCACACGAAAGGCGTTTTCCAGCCTGCGTGGATCTCCACTTCGTCCGTATATCCTGTGTGGTCATGGTCGATGGCCGTCAGAATGATTTTGTGATTCCACACTGGCACATGGGGATTGGATTCTTCTGTGTAGATGATGCCAGCGGCTCGGTCAAAGCGCATCACACGGATGGTATGGATACCCAGGGGCAGCACCCCGAACAGCCGAAAGCGGAACCGGTATACTTCACCCGGCTGCCATTTGAGATCGTCGGAGCGGTCAACTGGCTGGAAAGTGGCATAGAGCCTGGCAATATGCTGCAATGTGCTGAGCGTGGAGAGCTTCGGCCAAATGGTGTTTACGTTTGCAGGGAGTGTGACGGATCGTACGACAAGCCGATGTTTCATTTGATCTCCTTTCACGGTCGTTTGAGGATAACAAAAACCCAGGCACGGCGCTGAATGCCATGCCCGGGTGATGAAACGATCACACTTCGACCCACGCATAGCCTTTCAGCTGTACGATGAGTCTCGCAATTTGAAGCAAGCCAGGCCGGAGCCAGGATGTTGACTTGCTACGCCAGAGGCGCTCGCTACTCCCTCACGGAATGTACAATTTACGATACCATATTTGTGAAAGGAGTGTCAAGCCAAATACAGGGATTGAACAATCCAGCCTTACAGCAGCTGATCAAACAGGCGGATATTCCCTGCCTCCAGGGGCAGCTCGCCGGCCTGTTCCTTCTTGATGATCTCCACGATCTTATCGTTGATGGGGGTGGGCACACCCAGCTTACGGCCATAGGCGCAGACCACGCCGTTGATGGCGTCCACCTCGCAGGGCTTGCCGTTGCGGATGTCCTGCAGCATGGAGGGCTCGATGGCTCGGTGCTTCTTCATGGCGATGGGCAGCAACAGAATGCCAATAGCCCGCTTGACAGCCCCCTTGTAGTAGAACAGCTTGGTGATGTCCTTGCCCTGCACGGGAGCGAAGGTCACGCCGGCGGCACGCCCCACGTCGATGCACTCCTTTATGCAGCGGATGGCCACCTTCTGGGCGTCCTTGTTCTCGGACACGTCGCCGAAGGTGCCGCCCACCACCGTGCCCAGACCGGAGAAGGTAGCGTTAATCAGCAGCTTCGACCAGCGAGCACCCAGCAGGTTGGGCTCCTCATGAACGGGGCACATCTTTTCCAGCAAGGCTTTCACGGCGTTGTACTGGGCGTCGGAAATGCCCTCCATGCGGCCCATGTGGAAGGACAGGCTGTCCGGCGCGCTGGTCAGGCGGACAACGCCAGGGGATTCCAGCGTCGCGCCCCACTCCACCACACAGCCCATGGTGCGGTTTGTACCCACGATCTCCGCGATGCCAGGCTCCGGCAGGCCATTCTGCAACGTGACGATCACGCCGTCCTCCGCCAGATAATCGCGGAGCATGGTCACGACCTCAACGTTCTGCAACTGCTTGGTCAAAAGAAGAATGACGTCATACTTGCCATTCATCTGGTCGGGGGTGATGGCCTTGACCGGTACGGTCATGTCCACGGTGCCGGTGATGTGCGCACCCGTGGTGTTCAGCGCCTCCACATGGGCGCGGTTGCGATTGATCAGGTCGATCTCGCCGCCGTTTTTCGTGATGTATGCGCCCAGCACCGTACCCAGGGAACCAGCACCATAGATTGCACTTCTCATAATCAGATACCTCCTGAACGGCTGGACAAAGCGTCCGCAGCCGATTATTTCCATGTGTATCATATCAGAATTGGCGGGGCGTGTAAAGAAGATCATGTAAATGCGGGACAAGTTGTCCCACATATCGGCAAAGGGTAACAACGCAACAAAATGCTGAAAACACCTTGTTTGGTGAATCCAACATGGGGGAATACACATACAAAAATGGCCTTTTCAGCCCTTGACGGAACCGCCGTGTGACACGCAGACAACGGCCAGGCCATCGTCTGGTAATCAGTCCTTGGCTCGCCCTCCGGAGGCCGGGCATCCACAAATAATATATTGATGATCTAACTAATATCAATAAAAAAAGAAAAATAAATCGTTATAACCAAGGAAAGAATATCAATCAATCCATCAATCAAAGGGGAAAATTGGGGGGTGTCAAGGGTAAAAAAGGGCTTTTCCGCATGGTTGAGCCACTCTTCTCGTTGGTGTAAGGTAGGGGTGTAGCAAGCACACAACACACCTTCATTTGATGAAAGGAGCGATTCCATGAATACACAGACGACCACCGCCACTGACATTGCCTACAAAACCGTTGGAGACTACCTCCTGCCCGTGATTACCCTGCCGGAGTCCTCTGGGCCTATCGGACACTTCGGACGGCTCAGAAAAGCCTTTTTGAAGGAAAACAGGCCGTTGATCTTCCAGATCATGCTGCTGAACGGTACGCTGGATGCTCATCTGGCGGATCTCAACCGTCAAGCCATGGAACGCAAAGAAACCCTCATCCGGCAGATGGCTGCGAAGGAGGGCATCACTGAGGAACTGAAAGCCGCCGATCCCATGGCCTGGGTGCAACGGATGAATAACCTCTGTGCCTGCGCCGAGGAGATCATCCTGAAAGAGCTGGTGTATGATTGATGGAGGAGAAACGCAAGATACCCGACTTTGTTTTGAGTACAGGAAGCATTGTTTCCACGATGCGTTTGATTATTGAAGGTGCGATTTCGATCTTTGATGATGAAGCCAGTCCCTTGTTTCACTTGGGTTTGGCTCATGAGCGAGAAAAGGAGGCCCATGCCTTTGATACGATTGGGACGGGACTTTTTGAACTGAGAACTCAGGTTTTGAACTTGCAGGAATTGTATCTGAAAGAGATTGGCAGGCACCAGGAAAACCCCATGTCCGATCAATGAAAAACTGGCGTAGTCCAGTACGACTACGCCAGACCTATTAAGAGGCTATTGCGTTATTGTTGATGCGGTTGATTACGGCACGGATACCCAGCCAGACAGAAAGATCGGTGAACAGCTCTACCACGCTTCCCTGATCGGTGAATGGTGGTTCCTGAAGCACCGAGAGATCCTTCATCAGGCCGTTGTGGACGATGTACTCCACAATCTGATTGACGAAGTAGATCTGCCGGCTGTCCAGGGTGGTGTCATTCAGATACTGCGCAAAGGCTTCTTTGGCGGCGTTCATGTCCAGACCAACAATCTCGCGGACAAACTCGCCCAGGGGTTTCTTGCCATATTCGGCTTCGTAGTCCTCGCGGGTGCCCACTTCGCTCCACAGGATCTTCTCCAGCGTTTCCACATCCAGCTGGGTCAGCGGCACGTTCTTCTTCAGCTTAGCGATCACCAGATGATCCTGATGCTGCCGGACGTAAAATTCAGCCTTGGCCTTGTAGTTTTGCAGGTCGTCGTTTTCCAGCTCCGACTCATGCCACTCCATAGACAGCACTTCATCGGTAAAGTTGGTTTCGTACACATGCTTACTGTAGGGTATGTACTTTACAAGGTCACGCAGGTTTTCACGAATGTGTTCAAACTCGTTGATGCCGGCGTTATCAAGATAATCCGTGTTCAGGATCTTGTTGAGTAATTCAGACTGCGCCATGATCTCCGGAATATTCGCTATGCTGGCAATGCTGCGCACCTTACCCAGCAGATCATTCCGTGCACGGGCGTACTTCTTGCCAATCAAATAGGCCAGTTCAATGCCATACATCAGGGCATCGAAGCGAACCGCCTTGGCGTCGTCCTGGTCAGGGGCGACCAGCGGCGCAAGCTCCGAACCCATCAGCAGCGTGTCCTCGTAGGTGAGGGCTTCGTAGCTCTTGGGATTGGAGAACTTCTCCACATAGCGCAGATGCAGCCGCACAGCAAAGTTTTCCCGGTTCAGGTCCCGTACCTTGGCCAGCATATCGGCCACCAGGCCTTGACGGAACGGAATCAGCTCCTTGGTCTGATAGGCCAGATCCTGCAGTTTGAAGGCGATCTGTGCCTTGAGGCTAAAGATCGCGCCTTGCAGCGGCAGCTGGTTGGCGGTGGGATGTCCCTTGCACATGCGGAAGAACTCAAAGTTGCCGCAGAAGTCGAAGATGTAGAACTTCTCCTTGTCCGCACCGTCCAGCAGATAGGGGCACAGACGGGTGCCGCGGCCGATCATCTGCCAGAACTTGGCTTTGCTCATGACCTTCTTGAAGAAGACCAGGTTCAGCACTTCCGGCACATCAATGCCGGTGTCCAGCATATCTACGGAAATGGCGATCTGCGGCAGCTTCTTCGGGTCGGAGAACTCGTCGATGGCGCTCTGGGCGTAGGTCATGTAGTTGTCGATGACCTTGGCATAGCCGGGCAGGTGCGGATATTCCTTGTTGAACACCTCGAAGATCTTCTCGGCATGCTGATGATTCTTGGCGAAGATGATCGTCTTGCCCAGCTTCTCGCCGTAATCAATGCGGAGGCCCTTCTCCATCAGGATGTGCAGTACCTCGCGGATGGTATCCTCGTTGAAGATCCACTCATTCAGCGCGGAGGAGTTGATCTGCTCCGGCAGCTCGCCATTTTCATCGGTGAAGGTATCCTCATACTCCTGCTTATCCTCATCGGACAGCTCGTCGTACACGATGCCCTGATCAAGGAATTTCAGCGTGGTTTCCACGGACATGTAATCCACCAGATACCCGTCCTTGACAGCCTGGGCAAGCTCGTAGCCGTAGGTGGGTACGCCGCTTTCCAGGTCGAACACATCGTAGGTATTCTTGTCGATCTCGTCCTTGGGGGTGGCCGTCAGGCCCACCAGCGGGGCATCGAAATAGTTGAAGATATCCCGGTATTTGTTGTAGATGGAGCGGTGCGCCTCGTCGCAGATGATCAGGTCGAAATGCCCGCAGGTGAACAGCTTGCCCTGCTCATCCCTCACGCTGTCGATGCAGTTCATCATCGTCTGGTAGGTGGAGAAGACGCAGTGCGCCGTGTAATTGTCCTTTTCCTCACACAGGTTGGTGACGGACAGATCCGGCAGCAGGTTGACGAAACTGCGCTTGGCCTGGGTCACAAGGCTGTTGCGGTCGGCCAGGAACAGGATGTTTTTCACCCAGCCGTGCTGCAGCAGCACATCGCACAGGGCGATGCAGGTGCGGGTTTTGCCGGAACCGGTGGCCATCACCAGCAATGCCTTGCGGCGATTCTTCCGGTCAAAAGCCTCGCAGACGGCCTTGATGGCACCCTCCTGATAATAGCGTCCGGCGATGCTGGGGTTCACCGTCACATGCTTGAGGCTGGTACGCATACGGCGCAGGTTGAACAGCTTCTCCAGATCACGCTTGGCATAGATGCAGCTCACCCTGCGCTCCGGGTACTGGCCATCATTGATATAGGTATCAAAGCCGTTGGTCAGGAACACCACCGGACGGCGACCATGCTGCTTTTCCAGAATATCCGCATACAGCTTGGCCTGCTGCCTGCCCTTGGAGGCGTCCACGCACATGCGCTTGGCCTCGATGATGGCCAGGGGCTTGTGCATATCGTCGTAGAGCACATAGTCCGCATAGCCCACCTCGCTGTGGTTGGGCATGCCGGGGAGCTCCACCTCATTGATCCAGTCGCGGCCTTCCACCCAGCCGGCGTCGATGAGCATGGCGTCGATGTAGATCTTGCGGGTCTTGTATTCGGAGAGATCCAGCGGCTTGGGGACGTAGGTGGGCTGCTGCGCCTCGCGGCGGGCGGTGAGTTCCTCGCGCAGGGCGGCGTTTTCGGCCATGAGCTTCTTCAGCTCGATCTCGGCGGTATTGTCCACCACGGGAGCGGGCTGCGCAGGAGCATCCAGCAGGGCGGGATCGAAGGTCTGCGGCTCGTAGGTATCGGCGTAACAGTAGGCGACAAAGTCCAGGAAGCAATGGAGGTTCTCCAGGCACAGGGCGGCCTGCTCGCGGGTGATGTTGCGGCTGTTGTGCGCGGCCTGATTGCCCAGCAGGCGGATGAGCTTCATGCGCTGCCACACGTCCGGCCCAACCACATCACGGAAGTCCTCGTTGTCCATCAGGGAGGCGAGGCGGTCATCCCAGGGCAGCACAAGGGAGCCGTCCACGGAGTACATCCATTTGACGGCGAATTCCATTGCGCGGCGGCAATTCACCACCGACGCCGCCGGGTCGATTTCATATATCTTTTCCGCTGCCACCGCTGCCCGGGCAAACGCCCCAAAGGCCTCCGTGGACAAAAGAAAATCGAAATTGGACATGTGGGTCACCTCGTAACACGACTTTATTTATTATTTATATAGTGAATTAGTTATTTTCACTTTCAATACCAAATGTTTCAATTGGTTGTTTTTTACAATTGAATTTTTCTCCCTCCGAGCCAACTATTTTATATACTTTTATTGTTATATCAGGATTTCCTTTGTATATCCATTCTGCCAAATCTATCATGTAATCACTTGGTATATTAGGTACTACAAGCAGATTATATAATTCTTCTCCAGCTTTTGTTAGCGGATAAATATTTATGTTTGTGGCTTTTCGTTCTTGAGACTTTCCCTTGATTTCCAAGAAATCACTGCCATTGTGGAAAGAGCAAGTGGTTTTTACACTTAATTCTGGTGAAAAAGTTAACATACCATCAGAGTTTATGAGACCGCATTCATCAAGTAACATTATGTTTGAATACGGTATATGATATTTTCTCAATATTTCTTTATTGTTGGGAAGAAAGCAGCCATTATACAACACAAAAATATATGGAGCGATTGACTCGAAGACCTTGGCTTCATTTTGTGACATATTTCGAATGGTTTCAAGTGTGCGCAAAGAGTAGCTACCTGGTTTTTTAATTTCTCCTGCGAGAATCTTTCCCCAGATTATTTTCATATCCTCTGTGCTGACATCTCGCACAATGCTGAAGAATCTGCTAATCCAATCTTCATCTACAGGATTGTCGTTACATTCACCATGTTCAACTTCTTCGGATGCAATCTGAATAACATCTTCAATATTTTGTTCTTGACGGACTTCCTCTAATAGTTTTCGTTGTTGTGCACGTGCTAACAGTGCTTCAGGAGAGCGCAGTCGTGCATGCATCTCCCCATTTGCATAGATAATTTCCATGTCAGGATTTTGCCTTATTGTCTGCAGCTTTTTTTCATCTGCATAGGCATCGGCATCTGCCTGCTTTTTCGTCCAATGTGGTCCAAAGACTTTCAAAATGATTTCTTCCAATTTGTTGACAGCTTTGGCACCTTCTTTTGCAAGTTCCACATGCTCTTGTCCTTGCATTGTATCTCTCCTTTATCCAAAGTACTTTTGCATCAGTGCTTTTTTCATTAATTCCAGTTTATCAAGACTTTGCTGAATTGTCAATTTTTGTTGGTCGGTTTGGGCGACGAAGGCGGCGAATTGGTTTTGCAATTCCATCGGAGGAAGTATAAGGTTTAATGCTTTGTAACCGCTAACATTAAAATGCTGCTGTGCTGCACCACCTGTTTTTTCTCTTATTTGGTTCATGCCGTGCGGCATGTTAGTGAATGTTGCGAGAAATACAGAATTCACTTTTGTGTTGTCTGGATGTGCGATGATTATGTCGATAGCATTGTAACCTGCATATTTTTTTGTTGCAACACATGCAGTTCCAGGAGCACCTGAACGCACAACAAGAACATCATTCTCCCTTATCAAAGACTTTTGGTTCTTGGCATGACCTTCTTCTGTAAAGTATACCCAGTCATTATCCTTCACATGAAGCTCGCCAATATTTAGTGAACGAAATGCGGGGATACCATGCTCTGCATAATATTGAGTTGGCTTGATTACCACACCAACACAAACATCAGCAACATCACCAACGCAACCGCAATTCCACCTGCTAAACTGTGTTTCATCCCCAAACATCTCGACAAACCGGGCTTTGACCAGCTCATCCAGCTTTGCAATCTGCTGCTTGCGGAGGGAGATGAGGTTGGTTACTCGATCAAGAATATTGACGATTTCCAATTGCTCATTCATGGGTGGCACAGGAACACTAACGCCTCTGACCATTTCACTATTCAGATTATTTACTACTCCTCCTACAGCCATGTTTTCAAACTTACGATATGTAGAAGGGGAACTAAGGTAGTAATACAAGAACCGCTTATCGAAAGTATTCTTGTTGTCACGCAGTACGAGCCATCCGTCATGAATGCAACCGTCTATTTTCAAGATATATGGACGCCCAAAGCTCATTGAGTTGGATAAAAGAAAATCGCCGGGTTGTACATATCGCGATTTCTTCATCCCTTCGGGGATAATCTTTTGCGCTGTGGCGGTAATGTACATCGAATCGCTTGTATCGCCGATTTTTATCCAGTTGATACCGTTAGGATCGTCAGTAATAAATTTGTCAATGGGGCGCGGAGAACCTCCGCGTTCAACGGTGCAGACATCACCGATCTTCACATACGGCCAGTTTGCCATCACACCATCCCCTCCAACTCCTTGAAGCCCTGCTGAATCTGCTCCTCCAGCGCCTGCAGCTCCATCAAAATGTCGCGCGTGGGCGGGTACTCGATGGGCTTGTACTCGGTCTGTTTGTACTTGTTGATGGAAAGGTCGTAGCCGTTCTGCACGATCTCCGCCTTGGGTACCAGGAAGCTCTGCTCCGTGCGGGCGCGGGTGGCCTCCGCGTCACGGGCGTGGAAGCGGGCGATCACGTCCGGAATATCGTTTTCCTGGGTGGGGGTGCGCTTGTCATCCAGGGTGAAGCCGTCGGCGCGCATGTCGTAGAACCACACATTGTCCGTGCCGCCATGCCCCGTCTTGGTGAAGATCAGGATGCCGGTGGAAACGCCTGCGTAGGGCTTGAACACGCCGCTGGGCATGGAGATCACCGCCTCCAGCCGGTGGGATTCGATCAGCTCCTGACGGATGGCCTTGTGCGCCGTGGACGAGCCAAACAGCACGCCGTCCGGCACGATGCATGCGCAGCGGCCGCCCACCTGCAGCATCCGCAGGAACAGCGCAAGGAACAGCAGCTCGGTCTTCTTGGTCTTGCAGACCTTCAAAAGGTCGGCTGACACGGTGTCATAGTCCAGGCTGCCCTTGAAGGGCGGGTTCGCAAGGATCAGGGAGTACTTGTCATGGTCCGGGTTCTGGTCGGAAAGGCTGTCCCGGTATTCAATGAAGGGGTTGTCGATGCCGTGGGTCATCATGTTCATGGCACCGATGCGCAGCATGGTACGATCCATGTCGTAGCCGTGGAACATGCCGTTCATGAAATGATCCTTGCGCTGGGCGTTGAAAAAAATGTCCTGCTTGCGGTTCTCCTTGAGCCACTCGCCAGCTGCCACCAGGAAGCCGGAGGTACCGGCGGCAGGGTCGCAGATGACGTCGTCAGGGCGGGGCTGCATCATCTCCACCATCATGCGGATGATGTGCCGGGGCGTGCGGAACTGGCCGTTCACGCCGGACTGGGAGAGCTTCGACAGCAGGTACTCGTACACGTCACCGCGCACGTCGGCGGCCTGCATGTCGTTCATCAGGCGGTAGATCTCGTCCATGGCGGTAACGACCTTGTCCAGCAGCAGGGGCGTGGGCAGCTTGAAAATAGCGTCGTCCATGTACTTGGTGTAGGCGCTGTCCTTGCTGCCGTGCAGGTTCTTGATAAAGGGGAAGACCCACTCCTGCATGACAGTGTACATCTTGCCTGCCGGGAAGTCGCGGAACACAGACCACTTCAGCTGGCTGCCGTCGATGGTGCGGTCGCCGATGGTGACCTCGCCGTCGAAGATGCTCTTGTAGGGCAGGTCGAGCATGGCGGCCTCGCGGGCGCGGAGATTGTCCATGTCGTCCAGGTCGCGGATGAACATCAGGTAGGTCATCTGCTCGATCACTTCAAGGGGATTCGTCAAACCGCCCGTCCAGAAGGTGTTCCACAGGCTGTCAATTTTGTTCTTCAGTTCGCCGGTAATCATATCAATCATTCTCCCTGTTCCAAGTATAGGCGGTGTAGCGTCCGCCGCTGATCTTGATAATCTCGCCGCTCTTGTGCAGCTCGTTCAAGGTGCGTTGCACCGTTACCATGCTGATGTCGGGACACTTCTCCATGATCTCCGCCTTGGTGATCTTGCCCAGGGTGTCCTTGATGATGGCGCGGATCCGGTCGGGCTTGGACATGCCGCTGGTCATCAACTGCTGCACACGGGAAGAAAAATTACGGTATGCCGCCAGCACAATGCCCAGCAGATAATTCACAAAGGGTGCGTAATCATTGGTGCCTTCGTGCCAGTTGAGGGAGCTTTCCTGCAGCACTTCGTAGTAGGTTTCCTTGGTCTGCTCGATGAGCTTTTCGATACTGATGTACTTGCCAACGATGTATCCGGCACGGTATAGCAGCAGGAGCGTCAGCAGGCGACTCATGCGACCGTTGCCGTCATTGAACGGATGGATGCAAAGGAAATCCAGAATGAAAATAGGAATGAGAAGCAACGGATCAAGATCATTTCGGTGGAGTGCTTCGTCAAATGCCCGGCAGGCACATTCCATAGCTTCAGGGGTTTCCCATGCAGGCACGGGGTTGAACCGGACGTAGGTATTGCCGGCGACATCGGTTTCTGCAATCACGTTATCCGATACCTTGTAATGACCGCCTACCGTCTTGCCGCTGAACTTGTACAGGTCGCGGTGCAGTTGAAGGATGATCGTAGGCTTGGGTGGAATGTGATCGTGGCTTTCGTGGATGACCGCCAGCACGTCACGATAACCAGCAATGTCACGCTCGCTGCGGGTGCGGGGCATGGTCTTGTCCTGAACAAGTTTGTTCAGACGATCATCGGATGTGTAAATGCCTTCGATCTTATTGGATGCCTCGGTACTTTGAATTTTCGCAATCTCTACCAGCTGGGTCAAGGTATCCGCCTGAGCCTCGATAAAAAGGGTTTGCTCTCCCTTGAACTCATGGATCTGTGCCAGCTGCGCAACCGTTTCGGTCGTCAACAGTTTCTCATAAATCTGGCGATAGTCATACACTCGCATATATCTACCTCGCATAGGACTGGGATAACGACAATGTTCCATTTCAAGCATACTACTAATCGCATCATATGTCAATTTAATTTAATCATTTTGCGTGTAATGATTAAAATGAAAACGAATTGGGTATAGCGATGTTCCATCGCGTAGCCGCACATTCAATGTGCGTTCTTGGGGGCTTGGGGGAGGTATTCCCCAACAAGCGAAGGTGCATTGTGCGCAGGCAAAAAGGACCGAAAAAGCAGGATGGGTACCCATATGCCTTGCTTGCGAGTTCGACTGGCATAGGGAAGGCAACCCATCTGCTTTGAGGGCTTTGCAGCATTATGGGGCACCACATGCCTTGCTTGCCAGTAAAACTGGCAACGGCATGGAGGGTGCCCAATATGCTGTCCTTTTTTGAATAAGCGTACGCTAATGCCTTGCTTGCCAGGAGTTTGTCGGGTCAAAGATGGTATAAGAAAGCACACCTCCCAAGGTGCATTTCCCGAAGCTGCAATGCACACCTTCCGTGAAAAACGCCCACAAAAAAACGGCGGATTCTTCCGCCGCATGGTCACAGGTAGCTGCGGATATCCACCGCCAGCTTCTGTTCCAGGTTCACCAGTTTCTTCGCAATCTCCTTGGAACTTTCGTCCGCCGCCTTGTATTCATTCAGGTATTTGTGCAGCGACTTCACGCCCATGTTGCAGCCATCGGTCATCAGATCGGCGATGGTCTGGTCGCTGTTATCAATCATTAGCATGGCGTTGGTTTTCATCCAGGACATACCCTTGGCCATGGGATTAGGTTCCTTACCGTCGTCCTTGTAGCGATCCAGCTGCTGCTGAATCTCCCGGTCAAGCTCGTCGTGCTGGTGGCGGCTTTCCACCAGTACCTGTCGGAATTCCTTGGACTCGATCCTGTCCACAACCTCCTCGATGGACTCCACGCCCATCTTGACGCCTGCGTCACATTCACGGAGAAGTCGGATGGTATCCTGTTCGATCATAGCACACGCCCCCTTCTTTTTGAGATTCATTGTACCCAAATCGAAAAGAAATATCCCCCAGGGAAGTTTGTTCCCCGAGGGATGATGGATGAATCAGGGTGCCGACCGTTGCACAGAAGTAATCTCCGGCTTCTCCTTGCGGAAGGGAGCTGTCAGCTTCTGCAGGCGTTTGCGGCGGCGCTCCTTGGCTTCCAGCCGCTCGCCCAGGTCGCGGGCGCCAACGCCGTATACCAGATACAGGATCACGCCGGAGACGATCATGATGAACACCGTGGAGGCACAGCGGCGGCCGGAGGCGTTCACGTTGTAGCCGTCGCGGCCTTCCTCGGCGCACATGTTCTGGATGACCATGGCGTAGGACTTGCCATAGCTGGAGTGGAAGGTGGCGGACATGTCATACTCGGTAAAGAGCGCGTTGAAGTTCAGTGCGAACACCGCCAGGACGCTGGGCAGTATGATGGGCAGCTTTACCTTCATGAAGGTCCAGAAGCCGCTGGCACCAAGGTTGCGGGCGGCGTCCTCCAGCTCCTCGTCGATGGCGTAGAAGGACGCCTTGATCATTCGTAAGGCGAATGGTAACTTGACCACCGTGTACGCCATCACAATGAGGAAGCGCACATTCTCCCTCATGTACAGGTTCTGGTTGAACACATACCACACGCTTTCGGAATTGAAGTAGGTGCGGTAGGAGTAGCAGATGAGGATGGTGGGCAGAAGCCAGGGGAACAAGAGGCTGTATTCCAGCACAGTGCCGCGCTTCTTGCCCTTGTTTTTGAAGATGTAGTTTACCGCTACCACCACGATGACGCAGGCCAGTGCCGCCGCCAGGGCGGAGAGCACGAAGCTCAGGCGGATGCCGCCCACCGTGTCTGCGTTGGCGAAGAGGCCGGAAATGGAATCCTCGCGGATGCGCACCTTGCCGCGGTTGGTGAGGAACTCATAGTCCTGGGCGCCGAAGAAGTTGATGAACGTGAACTGATCCAGGCTCAGGGTCTTGGAGCGGATGGCAGGGTAGTTCTGGAAGGCGAAGAGGACGATCATCACCACGGGAGTCATGTAGATGATGAACAGTACGTAGGCGTAGATATGCGCCAGCACATTGGCCACGGGGTTGTTGATCTTCTGCTTCACCAGCTTGGCCTTGGTTTTGCTTACGCTGAGATAATGGCCTTTGCGCTCGTAGTTGCTCAGCACCGTGAGCAGGATGATGGTGAACATGGCCAGGATGATGCTCAGCAGGGCTGCACGGGCCTGGGGGAAGGCTTCGTCCGCGATGGAGGAGCCCGCCAGACGGACGATCTCCGGGTTAATGGAATCGTA
The DNA here is from genome assembly GCA_045590215.1 of Clostridia bacterium. GTDB lineage: Bacteria > Bacillota > Clostridia > Christensenellales > Aristaeellaceae > RUG563. The sequence continues at coordinate 37,123 of JAZNQO010000030.1, forward strand.
GCCCAGCAGGGTGGGAGCACTCATGGCGCACAGACCGGTGATGAAGGTCATCACCGTGAGGGAGAACATGGTGGGGATCAGCGTGGGGAAGACCACCTTCAAAAGCACCTTGAAGGGCTTGGCCCCCATGTTGCGGGCGGCTTCCACGGTATTGTAGTCAATGCCGCGGATGGCATTGCGTAAAAACAGCATGTGGTTGGAGGTGCAGGCGAAGGTCATGGTGAACAGCACCGCGTTGAAGCCGGAGAACCAGTTCTTGTCCATGCCCGGGAAGACGTCCTTCAGCCAGCTGGTGAGGATGCCATCGGAATCGTAGAGGAAAAGGTAGCCGGTCACCAGCGCTACGCCGGAGTAGATCAGGGTGGTCATGTAGCCGAGGCGAAGCACCTTCGCGCCTTTGATGTCGAAGTACTCCGTCAAAAGCACGATGCTCACGCCCACCACGTTCACCGTGACCACCAGGGACAGCGCCAGCTTGAGGGAGTTCCACACAAAGCTGGGCATGTTGCCCGCGAAGAAGAAGCGGATCACCGCCAGGGGATCGGTTACACCGGCGGCGTTCTTGGTGGTGAAGATCTGCGTGATGGTGTTCAGGCAGGGCAGGAGCATAAAGCCGAAGAACAGGTACACGAAAAACGCCGTACCAAAGACCTTCCAGATCATCTCCGGCTTCAGCCATGCGGGGGCTTTGCTTCTCATTTCATTGCCTCCTTACTGCCGGGGATAGCTCATCACATCGGCCTTGTGGATGCCCACGGTCACCTTTTCGCCGGGCTCGTAAATGTTGATGCCGTCGTTCTTTTCGATGACCTTCAGGGTCTGCTCGCCGGTGCGGATGTAATACTTGATATATAGGCCATAGTATTCGCGGGAGTCAATCACGCCCTCCACCTGGGTCTCGTTTTCTTCGGCAGGGCGGTTGACCCGCAGACGCTCCAGGCGAACAAAGTGGTTCTCCTCGGGGGAGAGGCCCATCTTGCGAGCGATGTCGTCTTCAATGCGGTTGATGTCGCCGATGAAGTTGCAAACAAACTCGGTAGCGGAGTGGTTGTAGACTTCGTTGGGGGTGCCGATCTGCTCAATATAGCCCTTGTTGAACACAGCGATACGGTCAGAAAGGGTCAGGGCTTCCTCCTGGTCGTGGGTAACATAGATGGTGGTGATGCCGAAGTCCTTCTGCATCTTTTTCAGCTCGTTGCGCAGCTGAACACGCAGCTTGGCGTCCAGGTTGGACAGGGGCTCGTCCATGCAGATGATGGCGGGGCCGGTGACCAGCGCACGGGCGATGGCCACGCGCTGCTGCTGGCCGCCGGAAAGCTGGCTCACGGCTTTCTTCAGCTGCTCGTCGCTGAGATCGACCTTCTTGGCGATAGCGCGAACCTTCTCGTCGATCTCGTTTTTCTTCAGCTTCTTCACCTTCAGGCCGAAGGCGATGTTATCATACACGGTCATGGTGGGGAACAGGGCATAGCTCTGGAACACGATGCCGATGTTGCGGTTCTCGATGGGTACATTGGTGATGTCCTTGCCGTCCACGTTCACCGAGCCGCTTACTGGCTCGATAAATCCGGTGATGGTGCGCAGCGTGGTGGTCTTGCCGCAGCCGGAGGGGCCCAGGAAGGTGAAAAACTCCCCTTCCTTCACATCTACGTTGATGTTGTGCAGGGCCTCGAAATCATCAAATTTGACGACGATGTTCTTTAGTTCGATCATAACTGGAGCGACCTCCCGGGAAGGATATGGGATTTTGAAAGCGGCGGGCCCGACTTGCTCAGGCCCGCCGCGCTGGGTTTTGGTTGATTACTTCGCCTGGGTCAGGGTAGCCCAGTCCAGGTTGTCCCAATCGGGCTCAGCGGGGGCGGCGGAGTTGTCGGCCCAGTAGAAGCCGAGGTTGGTCATGATGTTGGTCCACTCGCTGGAGTGAGCGCCCACGTACTCGGCGTAGGTCATCTCGGTGCCTTCAACGGTGTTGAGAGCGAAGTTCTTGAGGGTGTAGATCTCGGGGATGTCCTCGCCGTAGATCTCGGCCACAGCGCCCTGGTTGCAGGGGAAGGAGTCGAACTCATCCGCCCAGGCCGCCTGCACTTCGGCAGAGCCGAACCACTCGGCAAAGGCCTTCACGGCAGCGGTTTCTTCCTCGGTGCGACCTTCGCGGTCCAGAATGCCAAGGTACTCGGCAATGTAGTAGGTAC
>JAZNQO010000031.1:0-7905 GCA_045590215.1 Clostridia bacterium
AAGGTACCCAAGTACATCGAGTTTGTGGACGCTTTCCCCATGAATGCCGCAGGTAAGGTTCTCAAGTACAAGATGCGGGAGGATGCTGCCAAGCGCTACAACCTGGTAGGCGACGGCTCCGATACAGCAGGCAATCCGGGAAAGAAAAAATGAAAAACCCGATTTGTGAGCAACCCAAGATCTGGTTTTTATGTTTGGTTATGAACAAAGCCAATTCGACATGTTGGAATTTATTTAACTTACCAACTGATAATAGCACGATATATCAGCACAAGTCCTGTACTGAGCAAAGCACCGCCGATAATATCAGTAAACCAATGAACACCTGAAACAAGTCTTACAATTACCATAAATACAATAAAAGCAGTAATTGCATAAGTGACACATCGTTTGAGAACATCGTTTTTGATGCGGGTATCAAACTGCATTATTGCAGTCGGCATGACACACATCACAAGCATTGTCGTTGATGATGGATAAGATGCTTCCAAAATCCCATTAATCAACACGGGTCTGTAATTTATGACAAGCACCTCAAAGAGAACGTATGCCGCCATAACAACGATATAGAATCCGCCAAGAACAAGGATACTATAATCAACTTTCAAGAGGTGTTTTCTCTTAATCCATTGAATAAGTCCGAGAGTGCCGAATCCCATCACAAACATAAGAGGCACCAGACCCAGCCAATCTGTGATAGTATACAGGGACATATGCACACCTGTAAGGTTATGAACGAACTGGTTAATCGTTGCAAATCCAACAGATGATTCTTGTGGTCCGATTGCTTGCACATCAACAAATTGAATTGCTACCGTCCATAACAAAAATGCTAAAAGCATACATGTTGCAATGCAAAAGTTTCTCTGGTTTTCTTTTTTCATTTGTTCAACCTACCTTTTTGTATTTGGCTCTCGCCTAAACACATTTTAAGGGAAGGTATGAACAACCACAAGAAACAGGGTATCACAACGATGATACTCTTCGTATCATTGCCACTTTACGAGCATTAACACCTTTATTACCAAGAATATGAACAGAAATGTTGCTGCATACGGTTGCGAACTAATGATAAAAAGGAGTGCTCCAACTGCATTTAATGCTAACGATATTTTACTTTTATTCTTCACCCAAAATGCTTGATAGCAATTTTGCAGAGCAAGGGTTAAAATTCCAGATACTATAATTCCAATTACAACCACAAAATATGCCGTCCTCAAATATGGTGTAATTTCGGTAAGGGATAAAAGAGACACTTCCTGTATAATCGCATTTGCTTTCTGCCCAAAGAACGGCAGAAAGAAAAACATTGCAATACTACAATCGAGCAATCCAAATACCAAGTCACAAAAATGCTTTTCCTTTTGCTTGGTATCTTCTTCTGCTATGTTCAGCAATTCATCCCCCGATAGCAGTTCATCAATTGTTACCCCAAAAAACTTTGAGATTGCTTTCAAAGAATCAATATTTGGATATCCTCTGCCTGACTCCCATTTTGAAATAGCAGTTCTGGACACAAAAAGAACCTCTGATAGCCCTTCTTGAGTAAGTCCTTTCTGCTTTCGGAGTTCCTGTAATTTTTCGTTAAATTCCATAATATTTGCTCTTTCTGAACATAACCGACATACGGTAAATTCAAGTTTATCGCTTTCATTCTATCACAGCAGTACACAAAACCGCAAGCCAAAAAAGCTTGCGGTTTCGTTATTTACAAGATGCAAAGTGTAGGATAACTCCTTCCTTTACATCATACCTTCTGTGGGTGGTTTTTTATTGGGATTGTGTTTTTCATTTCTGCTGGTTTTATAAAATATCAATACGGTTTTTGCATTTCTGAATCAAATGTTCGGAATCTCTCCATCCATTCAGCTTTTCTAATTTGTGAATTGTATTTTCACGCTTCCTCCGAATGACATAATTTACACTCTTTGTGCAACTCCATGCTGCATTTCCCGAAAGCAATTGACCACTCATGACAAAAAATGATATAATTGCATCACTAAATAAGCAATTTCCACAAGGAGGATATTGGAAAATGGAAGGCTTTAAGAAGTTTGAAAACTTCAAGCTGGCGGCCTATGTGTTCGCCTACTATCTGGATAAAGCCGACGAAGCGGAAATCCAGCGGGGCATTGACTACTTCAAAAAATACATCCATCTGGATAAAGTGTATATCGAAAATCATCGGGGCAAGGTGGATATCCCCCAGGAAAAGATGCGCATGGCCAAGGCCGTTTTTGAAAGGAACGGCATCGAAGTTGCCGGCGGCATCACCTCCACCCAGTTCGTAAACGGCGTCCGCAAGCCGTCCTATTATGACACCTTCTGCTATACCGACCCTGCCCACCGCACGGAATACCTGCGCATTGTGAAGGAACTGGCCGAAGTTTTCGATGAAATCATTCTGGACGACTTTTTCTTCACCGCTTGCCGCTGCGAAATGTGCATCGAGGCCAAGGGCAGCCGCAGCTGGCAGGAATACCGGCTGGATCTGATGGAAGAATTCTCCCATGAAATTGTGGATTTGGCCAAGTCCGTCAATCCCAAGATGAATTTCATCATCAAATACCCCAACTGGTATGAATCCTATCAGGAAACGGGCTATAATCCCGGCAAGCAGAAAGATATCTTCGATATGATCTATACCGGCACCGAAACCCGTGACCCCATCTATGCCGCCCAGCACTTGCAGCGGTATGAGTCCTATTCCATCATCCGGCTGCTGGAAAACACCGCTCCCGGCCGCAACGGCGGTGGCTGGATTGATCCCGGTGGATCCAGCGATAACATGAACGTGTGGCTGGAGCAGGCAAACCTTACCTTCTTTGCCAAGGCCAAGGAACTGATGCTGTTCAACTTCTCCATTCTGGTGGATTCTCCCCTGCTGCCACCCTTGGGGCAGGAACTGTATCGGGTGGATGCCCTCATGGGCAAAGCAGGCAATCCCGTTGGCGTTGCCGCTTGGGAACCCTATGACGGCGATGGCGAGGATCAGCTGTATAATTACCTCGGCATGTGCGGCCTGAACGTGGAGCCCCATCCTGAATTTGACGAAAAGTCTCCCGTGGTGCTGTTCACCCAGTCCACCGCCCACGCCAAGGATGCCATGGAAAAGCTGGAAAAATATGTCCGCAACGGCGGCAATGCCGTGGTGACGGTGGGCTTCTTCCACGAAATGTATGATAAGGGCATCAAGGATTTCACTTCCGTCCGGCTCACCCATCGCCATGTGCTGGGCAACGAATACAGCATCAACCACGCCAACTACACCGACGGCCATTTCGCAAAGGGTGCGGAAAAAGTGATGTTTGAAGTGCTGGATTATAAGACCAACGCTTCCGTTGCCGATATTTCCCTCATCGCAGGAGAAGATAATTTCCCCATTCTGACGGAAGATAATTACGGCAAAGGCCGCTTCTTTATCCTGAACGTGCCGGAAAACTTTGCAGACCTGTATAAGCTGCCCTTGGAAGTCATCCGTGGCATCAACAAGCACTTGAGCATGGGGCAGAGAGTATATCTTGGCTGCACGCCGAAATTCAACCTCTTCGCCTATGATAACAACGTGTACGGCCTCTATTGCTATCGCCCCATGGCAGATACCTGCGAAGTAATCGTCCGTGGCGGCTGCAAGGGTCTTCGGGATATTGAAACCGGCCATGTGTATACCGCCAATCTCCCCCTTGCCACGCCCTGCCCCCGTGGCGATGCCACCTGTGTCATCGACGAGCCTGCCGAATTTGCATTCCCAGTGAAAATGTATCCCGGCACATTCAAATTCTTTGAAATTCTTGACTGATTCTCCTCTCTCCTTTTGCCGCTGTGTCAAACGCACAGCGGCTTTAAATTATAACGAAAAAACGCCATGCAGTTTTTGACGCTGCATGGCGTTTTGGTATTGATCAGAGCCTTACCTGATAAGAAGAAGCGGCATCCTTTTCCTTTTCTTTGGCTTCTTCCAGTTCCTTGTCCCACTTGAGATGGCGGTATTCCTCTGCACGGGGGTCAGTATTGAACCAGTTGATGAAATCTTCATACATAGCCACCGTCCACTGGGTGTCAATCTGGGCTGTGGTGTAGGTTTTGCTTTGCAGGCGATCGAAGCCGAAAATATCCCGGACGTGGGATTTTTCCGCATTTTCAACCACCATTTCCGCATGCTGGGCAGGAATGAAAATCACGCCGCTCATGGTGCCCAGCACCACGTCGCCGGGCATGCAGATGGCCTGACCGATGCGGCAGGGCATATTATAGCCCGTCATGACGCAGTTGCCAATGCCGGTGGGATCCACGCCCCGGTAATACACCTGCAGGCCGTCAATCTTCACAATCTGCTGCAAGTCTCTCACGCCGCCCCAGATCACGGCACCACCGTTCTTGGTACGCGTGCGAATGGCTGTGGACAGATTGCCGCCCACATAGGTGCCTTCAAAAATCTTATCATACAGGTCCACAACCACCACGTCATCTTCCACCAGATTATCAATGACCCATTGGTTGTAAAAGCCCTTGCGGCCTTCTTCGTTGTGGCCGATGTTCATCAGGGTTTCGTCAAGGTCGGGGCGTCGGGGCACCATCACCGCCGTCACCGCACGACCCACCAGAATATTATCCCCGTGGCTCATGCGGAAATTGCTTTCCCAGTTGTTGCGATAGCCCAGATTCCAAAGGGGACCCCAAGCCTCTTCAAAGGTAATCTTCCGCATGCGGCGCAGCACATCCTGGCTCACCATGGGACGGCCGTCGGGCAGACGTTCGCCCTTCCACTGGGGCGTTAAACGAATGATGGTCTCTCTATCGTTGAAAAACATACCGTTTCTCCTTTTCTGAATGTTTTATCAGGTCAAAACCAGACCGCGGTCTATACGAATACCGGAACCGTTGATGGCATTGGCCGGCGTGGAGCACAGATACCAGACCAATTCCCCCACCTCTTCCGGCTTCACCAGCCGGCTGCCGCCCAGCATGCCGGGGTTTCTCACTTCCACCGGGGAATTGAAGGGCAAATTTGGATTTCCGGTTTTAAATTCAATCTCACAGCCGCCCAGATCAATGGCGTTCACCGTGATCTTATCCTCCACCAGCTCCAGTGCCAGTTCTCTTGTAAACTGCCGGATGGCTCCTTTGGTCATGGCATAGCCGGCGTCAAAGCAGGTGGGGCGTTTGCCGTGAATGCTGGAGATGTTGATGATCCGGGATTCTTCCCCCTGCTTCAGATACGGCAGGCACTTGCGAACCGCATGGAAATAGCCGCCGATATTGATTTCCCAGATGCTCAAAAGGGAAGCATAGTCGTATTCATCCACAAACATATTGGGCTGCATGGCGGCGTTATTCACCAGAATATCCAGCCTGCCATACTTTTCCACAATGGCCTGCACCATGCCGGTCAGCTGTTCATCCTTGGTCACGTCCGCCTGATAGATGAAGGCCTCGCCGCCTTCCGCTTCAATAGCTGCCAGCGTCTTTTCCGCCATCTGGGGATTGGAATTGCAGTTGATGCAGCATTTGACGCCGTTGCGGCACAGAACCTTCACCACGCCTGCGCCTACACCCTTGCCGCTTCCGGTTACCAGTGCCACCCTGTTTTCACTCTTCTGAGCGCACATGATAAGGCCTCCCTTCCACCGCACGGCGATGATTGTAATACATGGTCATGCCGCCGTCTGCTTTCAAGTCGCTGCCGGAAAGCACCCCGGCTTCGTCCGTCAGCAAGAAGGCCAGCAGCCCGTTCAGGCTTCCTTCCTTGGGATACACCCTTTCCGGATAACGCAGATCCACCCCGTAATAGAGGTTAGAAACATTGCTTTGCAGATAGGTTTCATCCTGCCGGATGCCCCGCTGGATGAAGTAAGAGCGCACGAAATCCGGGCCGTAATCTTGATTGAACTCCCGGTTCAGCATCTGCACCGCACCGCAGCCCATGGAAAACAGCGCACCAAGACCCACCGGCTTTTCCGCATGGATGCTGTTGAGGTATATGACGCAGCCCTGCTTCTTTTTGCGCAGGATGCCTCCAAATACCTTGGACACGCACCACGCTGCCATAGCCCCTTCATCCCGTGCCAGAGCCCATTCTTCTTCCGTTACCGTCTGGATGCCGCCCTTGATGGCCGGAGGTGCCGGATGAATCACGCCGATCAGGCCTTCTTCCAAAGGAGCGGCAAAGGCCGTCAATTCTTCCTCGTGCCAAAGGCATACGTTTTCCGGCACACACTCCACCTGATAGCCCAGCCCTTCCAGATGCGCCTTGCAGGAAAGCGCATCCGGGCTCCGCATATCGGTGATAACAACGATTTTCTTCATATTCTGTATCAGCTCCACAGACGATCGTTGGACCACTGATTATCCCAGCGGCTGGTTTCTTCCCAAAGGGTGGGATATTCGGGATGCAGATGTTCCTTGATCACTTCATCATTATAGTCATCAATGCCAAGGCCGGGCTTGTCTTCCACTTCGATGTAGCCGTTCTTCACGATCTTCTTGGGTGCGCCGATGACCATATCGTCCCACCACGGCACGTCTACAGAGTGGTTTTCCAGCACATAGAAGTTTTCTGTTGCTGCCACGGAATGCACGCAGGCATAGGCGGAAACGGGGCTTTCAGCCATATGCACGGCCATGGCTACGCCGTGACGCTGTGCCAAATCGCCGATGCGCTTGTTTTCCAGAATACCGCCGCTGGTGAGGATATCGGGGTGAATTACGCTGACAGCACGCTTTTGCAGCAGTTCTTCAAACCCTTCGGCCAGATAGATATCTTCGCCGGTGCAAATGGGCACGGTGGTGGCATCGGACAAACGCTTATACTGATCGGTGTACTGCCAGGGAATCATGTCTTCCGCCCAGGCGATGTTATACTTTTCAATGCGACGGCAGAGCTTGATGCAGTCTTCCACGCCGATATGGCCGAAATGGTCAATGGCCAAGGGGATCTCATAGCCAATCACGTCACGCACCTGCTTCACATACTCTTCCAGCATGTCAAAGCCTTTTTCCGTCACATGAATGCCGGTGAAGGGATGGGGCACGTTATACAAATCATAATTGCGATTGCGCCAGTAACGCTTTTCTTCTATTGTTTTGGCCTGCGCCATCTTGCCCCAGGAAGCGTTCATTTCTTCCACAAGGCCAAGGGGTGCGCAGATGGTGCCCGGCTCGCCAAACAGCTCGCCCAGACCAAGGTCCATCTTCAGGAAGGTGAAGCCCATATCCATCCGGGCTTTCAGAGCCTTGCCCATATCAGTGCCCGTATGCTTGCCTTCCACGTCGGTATCGCAATAGATGCGGATCTTATCCCGATATTTGCCGCCCAGCATCTGATACACCGGCACGCCGTAAGCCTTGCCGGCCAAATCCCACAGGGCTACTTCCACGCCGCAAACGCCGCCGCCCTGCCGTGCATGATAGCCGAACTGCTTGATGCGCCGGAACAGCTTTTCCACATTGCAGGGGTTTTCGCCGATGAGGCGGGATTTGAGCATCAGCGCATAGGTGGCACTCGATGCATCGCGCACCTCGCCGTAGCCCACAAGTCCCTGATTGGTATATACCTTTATAATGGGGCAATGCTTTGGTGCACCGTAAAGGTTTGCCACGCGGATGTCGGTTATCTTAAGCTCCGACGGAGAGGAACAGATATTGACGTTTTCGGATATTTTTTCTCTCACACTTTCGTTTTTCATGTTATCCTCCTTGACAAATGTAGATTTCGAGTGTAATATATTTCAAAAGAGTTTTTGCTTATATTCGGATTATATAGCAAATATAGGCTTCTTTCAAGCGAAATATTTGGGATAATGTCCACTATATTCTGATTTGGAGATATTATGAGATACAACGAAAACACCCTTCCCGACACCTCGGGAACAGCACTTGTAAAAACTTATCATTCCACGGTGAACC
>JAZNQO010000032.1:0-75683 GCA_045590215.1 Clostridia bacterium
CCTCTTCCCCGCAACCTCAATCTACGCCTTGGTCGCTGCCGCTCCCAATGCTTGTTTCGGTTGATTCATTCGGCTTCCTGCGGCTTTCAGCCGCTCCCTCCACCGGAGGGCCGGTCGCCTCATTCACCCTGCACCCGGCAGCGGATATTGCTTATCATGCAGAATTGACAATTTGCCGCCGTCACAAGATACACGCAAAGAATTGAGGCAAAAAATAATTGTCATTTTGCGAGTCGGCTGCTTGGAAGTCCTCGCTTTGTCTCCAAATTAAGAGATTGTGTAACCTCCCTGTTTGCTATGGTTTTTATAATGTTTTCCTTTGCAAGAAGGCGAAATTTCCGTTGACTTTTGCTTATGAAGATGTTATGATTTCTGCAATGGCGATGACGGAGAGGGCCGGAAAGAGACGCTTTCAGAGAGTCGGCGGCAGGTGCAAGCCGATAAGCGGAAGTTTCCAAGGGTCTATGGCTCCTGAGCCGGAAGTTCGAGGGATGAAAGGCATCTGTAGGGCTTCCCGTAAGGCTGCGTGAAAGCACAGGGCGTGATGGCGTCCAATGAGGTGGCATTGTGAAGCAATGCAATTTGAGTGGTACCGCGGGTTGAATCGCCCGTCTCAAGGCTTTTCTTGGGACGGGTGTTTTTTCTTGAAATCTCTGCTTGAAAAGAAAGGATGTTTATTTTATGAGAAATTGGAAAATGGAAACAAAATGCGTCCAGAGCGGCTATACCCCCGGCAATGGCGAGCCGAGGCAGATTCCCATCGTGCAGTCCACCACGTTCAAGTATGCCACCAGCGAAAGCATGGGGCAGCTGTTTGACCTGGAAGCCAGCGGTTATTTCTATTCCCGTTTGCAGAACCCTACCTGCGATTATGTGGCGGCGAAGATTTGCGATATGGAAGGCGGCACCGCTGCCATGCTGACCTCTTCCGGTCAGGCGGCCAATTTCTTTGCGGTGTTCAATATTGCCAATTGCGGTGATCATGTGGTGTCCACCTCTGCCATCTATGGCGGCACCTATAACCTCTTTGCCGTCACGATGAAGAAAATGGGCGTGGATTTCACCTTCGTTTCCCCCGATTGCACGCCGGAAGAGCTGGAAGCCGCTTTCCGCCCCAACACCAAGGCCGTTTTCGGCGAAACCATTGCCAATCCCGCTCTGGCTATTTTCGATTTTGAAAAGTTTGCTACGGCTGCCCATGCCCATGGCGTGCCGCTGATTGTGGATAACACCTTTGCCACGCCCGTGAACTGCCGCCCCATCGAATTCGGTGCCGATATCGTGACCCACTCCACCACCAAATATATGGACGGCCACGGCGCAGCGGTTGGCGGCTGCATTGTGGACAGCGGTAAGTTTGACTGGCTGGCGCATGCGGACAAATTTCCCGGCCTGTGCACGCCTGACGATAGCTATCATGGCATCACCTATGCCGAAAAATTTGGCCTGGAAGGGGCTTTCATTACCAAGGCTACCGCTCAGCTCATGCGTGATTTCGGCTGCACGCCTGCTCCCCAAAGTGCGTTTATCTTGAATCTGGGGCTGGAAAGTTTGCATGTGCGCATGGCTCGCCACTGCGAAAACGGTCAGGCTGTGGCGGAATATCTGCAGAGCCATGAAAAGATTGCATGGGTGAATTATGCAGGCCTGCCTGGCAATAAATATTACGATTTAGCGCAGAAATACCTGAAAAACGGCACCTGCGGCGTGGTGTCCTTCGGCGTGAAGGGCGGCAGGAAAGCGGCGGAAAAATTCATGGCGGCATTGAAGCTGGCGGCCATTGAAACCCATGTGGCCGATGCCCGTACCTGCTGCCTGCATCCGGCCAGTGCCACCCATCGCCAGATGAACGATGAAGAATTGATCGCTGCCGGTGTGCCGGGAGATCTGGTGCGCTTCTCCTGCGGCTTGGAAAGTAAGGAAGATCTGATTGCCGATATTGCGCAGGCGTTGGAACAAGTTTGACATTGAAGGAGCCTGAACATGCCCATTAAAATTCCAAACGGTCTGCCGGCGGCAGCGACACTACAGGAAGAAAACATTTTCGTGATGACGGAAATGCGTGCTTCCTCCCAGGACATCCGTCCCTTGCAGATCATGCTACTCAACCTGATGCCCACAAAGATTGATACGGAAACCCAGCTTTCCCGGCTGCTGGGGAATACCCCTTTGCAGGTGGAATTGACGCTGGTGAAAACCGCATCCCATCAGAGCAAAAATACCTCCGAAGAGCATATGCTGGCCTTCTATCACACCTTTGACGAAGTGCGGCACAGGAAATTCGACGGCCTTGTGATTACAGGGGCTCCCGTGGAGCAGATGGACTTTGAAGAAGTGGATTATTGGACAGAGCTTTGCGATATCATGGAATGGAGCAAAACCCATGTCCATTCCACGTTCCATATCTGCTGGGGGGCACAGGCCGGGCTGTATTATCATTTCGGGGTCAAGAAAGTGCCTCTGGAAAAGAAAATGTTCGGTGTTTTTCCCCACACGCTGGATTATAAGCGTTCCATTTTGTTCCGGGGGTTTGATGACGTGTTCATGGTGCCCCACAGCCGCCATACATCCATCCTCCGGGAGGATGTGGAAAAGGTGCCGGAGCTGAAAATTCTGGCCTCTTCCGAGGAAGCCGGGATTTACGCCATCGCCACCAAGAACGGCCGACAGATTTTTATCACCGGCCATTCGGAATATGATAGCCTGACCTTGGACAAGGAATACAGACGGGATGTGGCCGCCGGAAAACCCATTGAAGTGCCGAAGAATTATTATCCCGGCGATGACCCGGAAAAGGAGCCCATCGTGTCCTGGCGCAGCGGAGCCAATTTGCTTTATTGCAACTGGCTGAACTATTTCGTTTATCAGACCACGCCTTATGATCTGGGCAATTTGAAATAAAGCAGAGAAAATGTAAAAAAAGCAAAGATTTCTCTGCTGAAATTTCCAAAAAGCCTTGCAATGGGGGGGAAAACGTGGTATAATCATCCCTGCGGCTCATGGGCAGCCACCCATGAATCTGCCATCCGTAACGGAAAAAGAGGTGAAATTGGCATGAAGGAAAAGATCCATCCGAATTATCAGAAGGCAACTGTGCGTTGCGTGTGCGGCGAAACTTGGGAAACCGGTTCCACCAAGAAGGAACTGAAGGTTGAAATTTGCTCCAAGTGTCACCCCTTCTACACCGGTAAGCAGAAGCTGGTTGACAGCGGCGGACGCGTAGACCGCTTCAAGAAACGCTTTGGCATCTAATGCCCATAAAAGCAGCATGGCCTTTGTTGGTGTGTGCTGCTTTTTGCTTATTATTTATTTTTTGTGAGGTTATTTATGGCAAAGAAAGAAAAGAACGCCTGCCCCCGCGTAGATATCGGTGGTCAGGCGGTATTGGACGGCGTGATGATGAAAGCACCGGACGCCATTGCAGTGGCGGTGCGCAGGCCGGACGGCGATATCGTGGTGAAAAGAGAAAAATATGTTTCCCCGGCGAAAAAGCATAAATGGATGGGGCTTCCCTTCATTCGGGGCACGGTGAACATGGTGGATATGCTGAAGGTAGGGATGAATACGCTGTCTGCCAGCGCTTCCATGGTGGGCGAAGCGGAAGAAGAACCCACGAAGTTTGAAAAATGGCTGGCAGAAAAGCTGGGCAAAAACGTGGATAAAGTGGTGATGGGCATTGCGGCTGTGATGGCGGTTTTATTGAGCCTTGGGCTGTTTGTGCTGCTGCCGAACCTTGCCGTATTTGCCTTCCCCAAGGATGCCAGCGGCTGGATGCTGGTGCTGAAAAACTTGGTTTCCGGTCTTGTGAGGATTGCCATTCTGATTGGCTATATTTCCTTCTGCGGCCGGATTCCTGAAATGCGCAGAACTTTTCAATATCACGGCAGTGAGCACAAAACCGTTTACTGCAATGAGCATGATTTGCCCCTGACCCCTCAGAATGCCCAGCAGTTTTCCACGCTCCATCCCCGGTGCGGCACGTCTTTTCTGGTGCTGACGTTTGTGATGAGCATTCTGTTTTTCTCGGTGATTGACGTGCTGGTATTGGCGGCCACAGGCTTTGACCTTGGCTCCAATTACGTCCTGCGGATTTTGACCCGTATCCTGCTGCTGCCCTGTATTATGGGCATCGGCTATGAAGTGCTCAAAGGGCTTGCCCATCATGAAGGCAAGCTTGTGAATATCCTGCGCTGGCCGGGCATGCAGATGCAGCGGCTCACCACCAAGCAGCCCACGGATGATATGTGCGAAGTGGCCATCATTTCCATGAACGCTGCCCTTCACGGCCTGCCGGAAGGGGAAAAGACGGATGAAGGCTGGGTGGTGCTGCATAAAGCGGATATTGACCGGCTGATTTACGGCAAAGAAGAAAAGGCCGAAGAAACAGAAGAAAACAAAGAGGAAACACAAGCGTGATGATGACCGTATTTCAGGCATTGAAGGAAGCGGAACAAAAGCTCCTTTCCCATGAGGTGCCCGATGCACGCCTGGATGCGGAATATCTGCTGGCCGGGGTGCTGAAGATGCCCCGGCTTTCTTTATTATTGGAGAAGCAGCGGCCCTTGACGGAAAAAGAACAGGCGGCGTATGCTGCTTTTGTGGAACGGAGAGCGGGCAGAGAGCCTTTGCAGTATATTTTGGAAGAGCAGAGCTTCATGGGCTTTTCCTTCCGCACGGATAAACGGGCATTGATTCCAAGGAACGATACGGAGAGCGTCTGCGAGGAAGCCCTTCGCCATGTGAAAGGGCAGGCGCAGGTGTTGGACGTATGCACGGGCACGGGGGCGATTGGCATTGCCATCAAAAAAATGCGCCCCACGGCGCAAGTGACCCTTTCTGATTTGAGCGAAGAAGCCTTGTCTCTGGCGCGGGAAAATGCAAAGCATCTGGCAGCGGATGTAGAGATTTTGCAGGGGGATTTGTTTTTCCCGGTGCAAGAAAGAAAATTCCATGTGATTGTGTCCAATCCGCCCTATATCCCGGAAAATTTGCAGGGGAAACTGCAAAAGGAAGTGGAAAGGGAGCCGGAGATGGCCCTGTTTGCAGGGGCTGACGGGCTGGATTTTTATCGGCGCATCGCCAAGGAAGCACCGCTTCATTTGCAGGAAAAGGGACGGCTGGTGCTGGAATGCGGAGATGATCAGGCGGCGCAGGTGGCGGCTCTTCTGGAAGCACATTTTGAAGATATTTTGGTTATTCATGATATGGACGGCCATGACCGGGGTATCAGTGCCCGGCTGAAATGACCATGGAGGGGAAGAAACATTGATAGAAGCCCGGTTTGAATCGCTGGAGGGCATGTATGAAGAAATGCAGGAAGCCTCTGCCCAGCCGGAGATCATTGCTGATGTGCCCAGATGGCAGCACATTTTGAAGGAGATTGCAAGGCTGGAGCCTGCGGTGACGGCCTTTCGGCAGTATAAGGGGCTGCTTTCGGAAATTGCACAGGCAAAGGAAATGCTTTCTGATGCTGACTTGAAAGAAATGGCGGAAACGGAGCTGAAAGAGCTTTTGCCCCGGCAGGATGCGGAAAGGGAAAAGCTGAAATTATTCCTCATTCCCCATGACCCCAATGATGACAGAAGCGTGGTGATGGAAATTCGCCCGGGGGCTGGGGGAGAAGAAGCGGCCTTGTTTGCGGCATTGCTCCTTCGCATGTATCAGCGGTATGCAGAAAGAAAGGGCTATCGCTTTGAGGCGGTGGATATTTCCGAAACGGAGCTTGGCGGCGTGAAAGAAGCGGTGTTTACGCTGAACGGCGGCGGTGCATTCAGCCGCATGAAGTTTGAATCGGGCGTGCACCGCATTCAGCGTGTGCCTGTCACGGAAGCCGGGGGCAGAATCCATACCTCCACCGCCACGGTGGCCGTGCTGCCGGAAGCGGAGGATGTGGAAGTGGAGATCCGGCAGGAGGATATCCGTATCGATACGTACCGTGCCAGCGGCCACGGCGGCCAGTATATCAACCGGACGGACTCCGCCGTGCGCATCACCCATATGCCAAGCGGCCTGGTGGTCACCTGTCAGGACGAAAAGAGCCAGCTGAAAAACAAAGAAAAGGCCATGAAAGTGCTGCGGAGCCGCCTGTATGAGCTCTATCGCTCCCAGCAGGATGCCGCCTACGCCCAAAACAGAAAAGCCCAAGTGGGCACGGGGGAGAGAAATGAGCGCATCCGTACCTATAATTTCCCCCAAGGCAGGGTGACGGATCATCGGGCGAATTTGACTCTTTATAAAATCGACGCTGTGATGGATGGGGAACTGGACGAAATCATCGACGCTTTGACCATCATGGAACAGCAGGAAAAACTGGATCAATTATCCATATAAAAATTTTTCTGGAAAATATGCAATAAAATGGCGATTTCATTCGTCTAATAAGTAGAACAGCAAAGAGGAGAGAGAACGATGAAAAAAATGCTGGTTTCCCTGCTTGCAATGGCATTGATTTTGACGCTGGCCCTGCCGGCACAGGCTTTGGTGAGCATTGACCAATATGCTTCCACCCGCTTTACCAAGTCCTTCCCCGTTTATTCCGGCCCCGGTGAGCATTATTATCGTGCCAATAACGGCAAGGCCTTGTACGGCGGCGCCGGTGCTGTGCGTGTGTACGGCATTGAAGGGGACTGGGTGCTGATGGGCTATGGCCTGAGCAACGGCGATTATCGCATCGGCTATGTGACCAAGGACGCCCTGAACTATACCAACGGCGTGACAGGGAACATCAATCGGGTACTGAACTTTGATAAAAAGGTGATGTATGCCCGGTATGCCGCTCCGCTGACGGATGACCCCATTGTGAAAACGAAGACTGTGACCACCATCCCTGTGAATGCCCAGGTGACGGCTCTGGCCACCATGGCGGATTGGGCGTTTGTGGAATATCAGAACGGTTCCCAGCTGATGAGAGGCTTTGTGCGGGCTAATAATCTGGTGGACGAAGCTGGCAGCGTGCTGCCCCAGATGACGGCGCAGCCCATCATTCCCATTGTGACGGCGGCTCCCTTCTATCCCACGCCCACCCAGCGGCCGCAGGCCACCGCTGTACCGCAGTATCCTGCTTACAGCGGCAATGCGCTGCTTTCTTCCCTGAAGCACAATTGCCCCAATACTGGCATTATGCTGCCTGCCGCCTTTAACCCCTATCAGACCACGTATCTTCTCACGGTGGCGGATTGGGTTTCCAAGCCCACCTTTACCCCCACGGCTTATGACCCCAATGCGGTGATTACCGTGAACGGGCAGGTTGTGAAAAGCGGGCAGACCTCCAAGGCTATTTCCATGACCGATAAGCCCCAGGCCGTTACCATCAAGGTGCAAAGCGGCTCTTCCTCTACCACCTATACCATCTATCTCCAGCGTCGTCCCAGCGAAAAGCGCACCCGGATTTCTGCCGGATATATCACCAATGTCTATCAGAAAAACAGCGATTGGCGCATTGCGGCAGACCTTGGCACCATCACCTATCTGACCGATGATTATTCCACCGGCAGCCGTTCCACTTTCAAAAACAACGGCTATGACAATTACGATTATGTGGTGTCGCCCAACTGCCTGTTCTATTACGGCACGCCCACCAATCTCTATCGGGTGAACACCGTGCAGGAATTTGCATCCTATTACCGGGTGTATGGCAGCACGCTGTATACCGTCATCTACATCGAGGATGAAATTGTGGCCGTGATGCCCTACGGAGCCGATGCGGTGATGTATTGAGAACGGGGAATTTGAAATTCGGAAATTGAAATACTGAATAACGAAAAAATGGAGAAGCTGCGGAAGAAAAATCCGCAGCCTTTCTTTTTATTCAAACTGCATAATGCCAAGGGCTGTTAAAAGGGCCAAATCCGCACGGTCGCTGGGAGGAAGGCGAAAATACTGACGGGCAGCGATGACCGCCTTCTTTGTGTTTTCCCCAAAGATGCCGTCCGGCCATCCCTGCAAAAAGCCGTGATTGATGAGCCGCTTTTGCATTTCCATTACGTCGCTGCCCCGGTCGCCGGGGGAAAGGGAGCGCAGGCCGTTGGTGTAGGGGCCATAAGGGCCACCATCGATGACCACCTTCGTGCCCCAAGCTGTTTTGTCATAGAGCGTTTCCGCATCCCGGATATACATACGGATGCAGCCGTGGCTGAAATGGCCGCCGATGGAGGATGGCCGATTGGTGCCGTGGATGCCGTAATCCCCAAAGGCCGCATTGAGCCCCATGAACCGGGTACCAAAGCCGGAAAGTTCCGTTTGGTAGCGGCGGTTGATGTGAAAAATGCCCACAGGGGTGGGGCTATCCAAAGCTCCGGCAGCAATGGGAAAGCGAAGGATTTCCCGGCCGCTTTCATAGACAGTCAGGCGCATTCTGTCCAGTTCCACCCAGATGAGCCGCTCCGATGGGGCAAAAACAGGCTGTGTCTTTTCAGTAAAAGGCAAAAGGCATAATCCTAGCCCCATGCACATAAAACCGCACCAAAATAAAAATCGCCGCATGGCTTCTCTCCTTTCCGGAAAGCCTATGCGGCAAAAGGGTGTTATATGCTTGGGGATGCAGCGTATCGGGAATTATTTTTTATCCGTTCCCGGGCGCAGCTGAAATATCCGAATGAAGGATGTCTCCGGTATGCGCATCAATGTAGATGAGGCTATCGCTGTATGTACCGTCGGGGAAGGGAATTTGGATATCGAAATACCAAACGTGGTGCTGGATTTGCCCGTCTGTCACCTGATAATGGAAATCGGGCGTCAGCACCAGCATATTGGAGAGCTCTTCTTGAGAAAAGAGGGCAGGAGCTTCGGCCATAAAGGCGTCTAAAGCAATTTTCTGCGCTTCTTCCGAGGAAAGATGCTCTCCTTCCACGGGAATGCCCGGCACATGATAATTGTGCAGCTCAAATTTTGGGTTCATTTCCCACCACCAGTACGCCGCCTGATGGGCATAGGGCCATTGATAGGAATGTTCACCGTAGGTTTCATGCCATTCCTTCAGCAGTGTTTCCCTTGTTTCAGCGTTGTAGTGCAGGGCATTCAAGGCCTGCCAGTAATCCTCACTGAAAAGCTCGCTGCCCCAGTGCTCCGGGGTTTCCCAAGTGCGGAAAAGCTTATATTCCCTCTCGGTTGCGTGATGGGAAGCATTGACCAGCGGCGCAAACCACGGGGCGTCCTGATAATTTCCGGCATACTCCGTTTCCCCGGTTTTGCCATTTATCTGGGCGTAATGGCAGAACTGCCTGTTTTCTTCCGTGCCCGTATAGAAGCTGATTTTCCAGTGCATGTTGCCGGGATCGTCCCCGAAATAAATCACATAGGCAGGAAGGCTTTCGTCCAGCTTACAGGCTTTTCGAGCCAATTGAACGGCTTCTTCTTCCGTCATGTAGGTGTAATGGCTGCCCGGCATCAGGTAAGGGGTCTGGCCGACGTAGCGGATGCCGGGGTCGGAAGCCTGAAGGGCATGATCGCACATGGCAAAGCTATGGTAAAACTGTTCCAGCACTTCCATATGCCATTGCAGGGGACTTTTGCCGAAATGCTGCCGGAAGGAAGCAACGATATCTTCTTCCGTCAATGCGCTTTGATACACATCGCCCGATACGGCGTCATAGCGGCTGGCACGGGTAATCAAGCCGTTATCCAGCATCAAAAAATCGTATTGTGTTCCCGTTTTCAAATCCTCATAGCCGACTGACCATTGCTTCAGTTGTCTCCCTTCGGGCAGCAAATCCAGGCCGAAGGTGAGATAACGCTGAAACTGCGCGGGGTCATTTATATCGCCCGTCAGCCCTAATTTTTCCCGGAAAAGGGTGTTGGCCATGTACAATACCTTTTCTTCCGTGAAATCATTTTCTCCGGGTAAAAGATTGGTGATACCTTTGGAAAGGCCGCACTCCACCAGCATTTCGTTATACCAGTGCTGGTCTTCCAAAGACCAGCTACCGGGATAGAAGCCCAGCTCCGTCTTCACCAAGGCACGCATCAGTTCTTCTTTATATTCGCTGCCCCATCTGGCCCAGTGCTCCTTCAGCTGCTGGGGTACGGATAGGCCGTTTTCCTCGGCCAAACGGATAATTTCGCCCACTTCATCGGCGGTAAAAGATTCGCTTTCCGTTTCCATTGCCATGGGGGCTACCACCTGCTTGGTGAAATCCTTGCCGCCAAGCAAAACGGCAGCAACGGCTCCTGCCGTCATGAGCAGCAGAATCAGCGCAAACACCATCACGGCAGAAAAACGGATGTGGGGAGCCTCCTTTTCTTCCGTCCCGGCCAGGCGGCGATAAACAGCCTGCTTTTGCTCATCCGTCATATACAGGCCGGACAAATTGGCATCAATGGCCTTTTGAATCATAGCTTCACGCATTCCATTTCACTCCCTTCCAGTTCCAATTTCAGCAGGGCTCTTGCCTTTTCCAAACGATGATGCACGGCAGATTTGCTGATGGAAATCACCTGTGCCGTTTCTTCCAGCGTCATTTGCTGATAATAATACAGTACCACGCACACCCGGTATTTTTCCGGCAGGTTCATCACGCTTTCGTACACATCCCTTTCCATGGAGTCTACCGACTGGATGGGCAGCGGCAGCTCGTCGATGCTGCGCCGCATATCCATCATGCGAAGCCGGCGGCTTCTTTTATAGTCCCGGCAGGTGTTGATGGCGATGTGGGTCAGCCATGTTTTTTCGCTGCTGCGGCCTTCAAAGGTGTCCATTTTCTTCCATACTTTCACAAATGTGTCCTGCACGGCATCCTGTGCCAGCCCGGCGTCCTGCAAATAAAGATAGCAAATGCGTGTCAGGCTTGTGCCGTATTGATTCATCATGGATTCCAGCCTTTGCGCCTTTTGCGCATCGGTTACGGAATATCCGCTCATGTGTATCGCCTCCTTCACTGGAATAGACGATGAAAAGGGGTCATTTTTCCAATGCTTTTTATATTTTATCAGAAATAAATGAAAAGAGGGCAGTTTTCATGAGTTTTTACAGGAAAGAAAAACTAAAAAGTACTTGCGAATGGGCGATGAAAAGGGTATTCTGTAGGGGAGAAGAGAAACTGGGAGAAAAAGGAAATGGAGATACAAAAGAAAAGGGAAAAAATGTATCTGTTTATTAAACGGTGGATGGATGTGGTGCTGTCCATCTTATTTCTGGCGGCAGCAAGCCCGGTCTTTTTGCTGGCAGCAGCGGCTATATTGATTGAGGACGGGCGGCCTGTTTTTTATGGGCAAATGCGGCTGACCAAGAACGGAAAAATGTTCAGGATGTGGAAACTTCGCTCCATGCGGATGGATGCGGAGCAGGACGGCGTGGCCCGGATGGCAGTGGAAAATGACAAAAGAATAACAAAGGTGGGGCGGTTTTTGCGGCGTTATCATCTGGACGAGCTGCCCCAGCTTTTGAATATCCTGGCCGGGGATATGGCGTTGGTTGGGCCAAGGCCGGAACGCCCGGAGCTGGCTGCGGCTTACGAAAAAACGTTGCCGGCCTTTCGGCAAAGGCTGCAGGTGAAGGCAGGGCTGACGGGCTATGCCCAGGTTTATGGCGAATACGACACGCCGCCAGAGGAAAAGCTGGAGATGGATTTGAAATACATGGCGGAAAGGTCGCTTCGTTTGGATTGGAAGCTGCTTTTGTATACCATCCCTTCGGTGCTTCTGGGGCAGAAAAGAAAAAACAGATTGAATGATGTGCAGCCGAAGGAGGAGCGTTCCGCCAGTTGATTGCAGGAGGGAAGTTTATGACTTATGAACGTGTGCAATGGCAGCATAATGATAAAATCAAGCTGTTGATTATTGTGGGTACCCGGCCGGAAATTATTCGCCTGTCGGCAACCATTAAACGCTGCCGGGAGTATTTCGATTGTATCGTGGCACATACCGGCCAGAACTGGGACAAGAATCTGAACGATGTGTTCTGGGCGGACTTTGATCTTGATGGTCCTGATGTGTATTTGAACGTGGTGGGCGACAACCTTGGGCAGACCTGCGGCAATGTGATTGCCCGGTCTTTCGAGCTGATGGCGGAAATTAAGCCGGATGCACTGCTGGTGCTGGGCGACACAAACTCTTGCCTGTCGGCTATCTCTGCCAAGCGGCTGCACATCCCAATTTTTCACATGGAGGCGGGCAACCGCTGCAAGGATGAGTGTCTGCCGGAGGAAACCAACCGCCGTATTGTGGACGTGATTTCCGATGTGAATTTGCCCTATTCGGAGGCCGCCCGGAAATATCTCCACGAAATGGGCATGCCCAAGGAACGCACTTTTGTGACGGGCTCGCCCACGACGGAGGTTCTGCGTGGGAATCTGGAGAAGATTCAAAAAAGCGATGTGCTGGAACGGCTGGGATTGGAATCTGACAAATATATTTTGCTCTCTGCCCACCGGGAAGAAAACATCGACACAGACGAGAATTTTTACTCCCTGTTCACGGCCATCAATGCGCTGGCGGAAAAATACGATATGCCCATTTTGTATTCCTGCCATCCTCGTAGCCGCAAAAAGCTGGAAAGCAGCGGCTTTCAGCTGGACAAGCGTGTGCGCTTGAGTGAGCCGTTGGGATTCAATGATTATAATAAGCTGCAAATGAATGCACTGGCCATTGTTTCGGATAGCGGCACGTTGCCGGAGGAAAGCAGCTTCTATCTGTCCATCGGCCACCCAATCGCCGCCGTGTGCATCCGCACCAGTACGGAGCGTCCTGAAGCCATGGAAGCAGGCGACTTCATCCTTGCCGGTATTTCCACAAAGGAATTGTTGCAGGCCACCGACATGGCGATTCGCATGAAGCAAAACGGCGTTCTGGGCAAGCCCTGCCCGGATTACACGGATGAAAAGGTGTCCATGAAGGTAGTACGCATCATTCAAGGCTATGTGAACGTGGTCAATAAGATGGTATGGCGAAAGTACTGACAAAGGGGCAAAAGGAATGAATATTCTTGTAACGGGAGCCAAGGGCATGGTGGGCACCGCCCTTGTGAACAACCTGAAAAATATCCGGGACGGCAAGAACTGCACCCGGCTCAATATCCATATTGAAAATATTTACGAATATGACATTCAGAACACCGCAGAAGAATTGGACGCCTTCTGCCGGGATTGTGATTTTGTGTTCAATTTGGCCGGTGTGAATCGCCCTGGCGACCCTGCGGATTTTCAAAAGGGGAATTTTGGCTTTGCGTCGAAGCTGCTGGACAATTTGAAGAAGCACAACAATAAAGCCCCTGTCATGCTGTCTTCTTCCATTCAATCCACGCTGATTGGCCGCTATGACAACGATTACGGCAGGAGCAAGAAAGCCGGGGAAGAATTGTTCTTCGCTTACGGCGAGGAAACGGGCGCAAAGGTGGCGGTGTATCGCTTCCCGAACCTGATGGGGCACAGCCGCCCGAAATACAATTCTGCTGTGTCTACATTTTGCTGGGCGGTTGCCAATGACGAGCCTTTCACTGTCACTGACCGCAACGCCGTGGTGGAGCTGATCTATATCGATGATCTTGTTGAGGGCATGTTTGACCTGCTGGAAGGCAAGGAATTGCACTGCGAATATGACGGGCTGGAGCCTGTGATGCAGAAAAACGGCCGCTATTGCATCGTGCCTGTGACCCACAAAGTGACGCTGGGCGAAATTGTGGATTTGCTGCAGGAGTTTAAGGCGCAGCCTGTGTCCCTCATGATGCCGAAAATGCCAGAGGGTTCCTTTGCCAAGAAACTGTTTTCCCTGTACCTGACTTACCTGCCTGCGGACAATTTCAAGTATGCCATGAAAATGAACTGCGATAACCGGGGCAGTTTCACGGAGCTGATGCACACCGCTGACTGCGGCCAGGTTTCCATTAACATTTCCAAGCCCGGCATCACCAAAGGCCAGCACTGGCACAACAGTAAGTGGGAGCAATTCATCGTGGTGCATGGGCACGGGCTCATTCAGGAGCGCAACATGGTGACGGGCGAAATGGTGGAATTTGAGGTGTCCGGCGAAAAAATCGAAGCTGTTTACATGATTCCCGGCTGGACGCATAACATCATCAATTTAAGCGAAACTGAAGAGCTTGTGACCGTGATGACCTGCAACGAAAATTTTGACCTAAAGAGGCCGGATACGTTCAGTGAAACTGTATAAAGGAGAAAAACATGAAAAAGCTAATCATCCTTGGAGCAGGCGGCTTTGGACAAACCATCGCAGATATGGCAGAACAGGCAGGATATGAAACCGTCTTTCTGGATGACAAAAGTAAAAAGGCCATGGATTGCTGTGCTCATTTTGAGAAATACAAAGCCTCGGACACCTGCTTTTATCCGGCCTTTGGCAATAATGACATGCGTATACAGTGGCTTGACCGGCTGGAAGAGGCAGGCTGTTGTATTTTAACCCTGATTCACCCGACGGCCTATGTTAGCCCCAAAGCCATCCTGCACGAAGGCGTTGTTGTTTTGCCCAGTGCCGTCATCAATACAGGCTGCGAGATTCACAGGGGCTGCATCATCAACTGCGGTGCCATCGTCGACCACGGTTGCGTTCTGAAAGAAGGGGTGCATGTGTGCCTTGGGGCTGTGGTGAAAGGAGATAATCATCTGCCCCGGTGCATGAAAGTGGAGGCCAATCAGGTGATTCAAAATAATATTTACAAGGATTAGAATAAAGGGATAACGGCTGTTCCGCTATCCCTTTTCAGATGCTTATTTTACCCTTTGGATGACAGCATTGCCGTGCTCCTTCAGCCATTTTCTGCGTTTTGCATAATCTGGCATTACCTGCGCAACCGCTTGCCAGAAGCGTTTGGAGTGGTTCATTTCCGTCAGGTGACACAGTTCGTGCACTACAACATAATCCCGGATTTCTTCAGGGCAGCACATCAAAAGATAGTTGAAATTTAGGTTCCCTTTTGAAGAGCAGGAACCCCACCGGGTCTTCTGGCAGCGGAGGGTGATGCGGCCATAGGAAACGCCCATTTGCGTTGCAAATTCAGCCACACGAAACGGAAGATCCTGCTTTGCCGCCTGCAAAAAGGCATCTTTTTCCGATGCTGTGAAGGGCGGCAGGGCGGCGGCTTTTCGGGTGGCCATTTTTTGCAAGTGTGCTTCTATCCATGCTGATTTTCCGGCAACAATTTTCTGAATTTCTTTCAGCGGCATATGCAGCGGCGCACGCACCCGAACGCTTCCTTCCGCTGTAATTTCAATGGCCGTCGTTTTTCGCTTGGAGCGGATGATTTCATATTGTTCCAAGGCTTTGTCCATCCTGTTCATTGATGATGCGGCGGTACGGCATCCGGCGAAATGCCCATTTTTTCTATCAAATCGCCAAGGCTTTTGTCGTATTGCCGCTGGGAAATGGCACCGGTTTGCAGGAACTGATCCAAGAGCTGCTTTTGCTGATAAAATAACGCCTGTTTCTTTTCGGCAGGGGATAAATTTTCCCATAGAATGCGGTTTTCCTTTTGCTCGCTCATCTATAACACCTTTCTTTCTTTTCTATTGTAAGTTGTCTATTGGTATTTGTCAAATGAGCAGGAAGACACAAAAACCATTGGATTGCAAAACGGCAAAAGGTGTGATAGGATAGAAAAAAAGGAGGGGTGTGCATGCAGAAAATGCTTTCGTTTTTGACGGCGATGATACTGATTTTTTGCTGCCTGTTTTTCGCTGCTTGCGCCGAAGAAACAGAAGAAACAGCAGGCCTTGCGCCCTTTTTGTGCTTTGATTGGCAGGATATTGAAACCGATGCCGCCGCCTGCCGGGAAATGCAGCCCGTGCATCAGAAAATTGCGATCAGCGAAACGGCATCCGTTTCTTATCGCTTGGTGCTGGGGAAGGTGCAGCCCGGTTATGTGGACGGCTATCTGTACATCGAAAGCGGCGTGATTTGGCAGCTGGAAAGCGTTTGGAATGTGCTGACAAAGGCCATGACAGAGGCTGGATGCACAAGCCAAAGCAACAGCTTTTCGGAGAAATACTGCCGCATCAGCCTGCAATTTGACAATGAAGATACCACCGTTATTTTATCTGTAATGCAGCCGCCCGGCGGCGAGCGTATTACCTTTTCCTGCCAGAGAAAGCCGGCGGAATCAACGCCCTGAACCACGCCTATTGACATCATTCCCATCCGGCGGTATAATAAATGCGCATCCAAGGGATGCCGACAGTTCGTTTGTACCATCCTGTCGTTAATCAAAACCAGGACTGCAGTTTTTCAGAACAATTGCGGCTTTGCGTTTTGCAAGGCCGTTTTTTTCGGAAAGGGGCGGTTTTGCGTTTGCGAAACGGCCTTTTTGATTGGAGGATTTTGAAATGTCCGGCAAGGAAAAAATGGGCAGTTTTGCCCGTTTCAAAGCGTGGCTTTATCGGGAGAAGGAAGAAACAGCGTTGCTGCTTCGGTGTATTCCAGCTACGGTGGTGACGCTCTTTGTGGTGAGCGTGATTTGCATGAATCTGCTGGCGAATAAGACGCTTTTGCAGAACGAATGGATTGCCTTGGACGGTGGTATTCTGATTTCGTGGCTGTCCTTTTTGTGCATGGATATCATCACCAAATATTTCGGCCCCAAGGCGTCCAATAAAATTGCATTGCTGGCCTGCGGCATCAATCTGCTCACCTGCCTGATTTTTTACGGAGCCAGCATCATCCCGTCCCGTGCGGATGACTATACCGCCCTGAACCGCATTCTGGGCGGCACATGGTTTATATTGCTTGGCAGCACGGTGGCGTTTTTGAGCTCGGCTGTCATCAATAATTGCCTTAACTGGACCATCGGCAAGGCCTTCCGCAAGCACCCGGACGGACAAATGGCCTACGCCGCCCAAACCTATATTTCCACGTTTATCGGCCAATTTTTGGATAATTTTATTTTCTCGCTGATTGTGTTTGTGGGGTTTGCGCCGATTTTCTGGGACGGGTTCCATTGGACGGTGCTGCAATGCAGCATGTGCGCCCTGACAGGGGCTGTGGCAGAGCTTATCATGGAAATTTTCTTTTCGCCCATCGGCTTTCGCATTGTTCAAAAATGGAAACGGCAGCGGATCGGGCAAGATTATCTGCATTTGATGTTCGGGGAGGAGGAAGCGAGATGAAGGTTTTGATTACGGGTACGGCCCAGGGCATTGGGAAAGCGATTGCGGATTTGTTTCTGCAAAAGGGGCATGAAGTTTTAGGGATAGACAGGCAGGAGCCTTCCATTATCCATAAAAATTACACCCATTTTCAATTGGACATTCGGGAGAAAAACCGCTTACCCGAACTGAACAACGTGGAAATCCTCATCAACAATGCCGGCACCCAGAACGAAAACGATATTGATACCAATTTGAAGGCTCTGATTCATGTGACAGAAAAATACGGCGTGCAGCCGTCCATCCGCTCTGTTTTGAATATCGGGTCTGCCAGCGGCCATACCGGCTCGGAATTTCCGGAATATTGCGCCAGCAAGGGCGGCGTGATTGCCTATACGAAAAATGTGGCCATGCGCATTGCGCCTTATGGAGCTACCTGCAATAGCCTGGACCCCGGCGGCGTACTGACGCCCCTCAATGAATGCGTGATGACGGATGCGGAGCTCTGGCAGCAGATTATGGACGAAACGCCCCTGAAAAAATGGGCCACGCCCGAAGAAATAGCCCAGTGGGCGTATTTCCTTACCGTCACAAACACCTTCTGCACCGGCCAGAGCATCATCGTGGACGGCGGCGAATCCATCATGCGGCGATTCGTCTGGAAAGACTAAAACAAAAAGCGCAATGGATGCACTTGTTCCATGCAGCCTGCGCTCTTCAATGCCGGAGCGATTGCTCCGGCTTATTTATTTGCTGTTATTATGGGCGATATTATTGCACGAAAACATTTCTGATGTTCCGCATTAAAATTTCGTGTTCAGCCCCATAGCCTCCAGCAATTCGATGTTCAGATCTTGCGGGAAGCTGGGGCGCACGCCACGCTGACGATAATGGAAAACGCCGAAGGCTCCGTAATAATCCCAGCTGGTGCGTGCGATGCCGCGCTCTGCCAGCAGGCTGGTTACGATGCGATACCAGTTCACTCTCTCTTCCTGCGGCACGGTCATGAAGCAGCCGAATTCACCGCAGAAGACGGGCGCATTGCGTTCTTCGCTAAACGCCACATATTGATCGAAGCAATCCGTTACAGCCTGCAGTACGCCGTTTTTCGGGTAATTGGTAAAGCAGTTCAGCTCCGTTTGGGTGGGGTTTTCGGGCAGTGGCGGCATTCTTTCGGGGTCATAGGGGAAGGGAATGCCGATCACCCGTTCCATGTGGCACCAGCTGGCACCCTGATGGGTGAAGGTATGGGGGTCATAGTAGTGAAAATTGTAAATCACCTTATCGTCTTTGAAATCGGGCAGGGTTTTCATGGCGGCAGTGCTGTTCCAGTCCGCACCGCCGACGATGATGTAATGCTGCTTATCAATGCTGCGCACATGATGGAACAATTTTTCCACAATCTCATTCCAAAGCTCAATGGCGATGCCGTGGGGCTCGTTCATCAGCTCGTAAACGAGATAGGGGGTGGCATTCATATAGCGGGTGGCCAGCTGCGTCCAGACGGGGAAGAGAATCTTGTCGATATCATCCTGCGTTCTGGTGTCCGCAGCGCAGTTGTTGTGGAAATCGAAAATCAGATACAGCTGCAAATCCCCGACCCATGCCACCACATTATCCAAAATGCGCCAGATTTTTTCGGGAATCTGATAGCCGTTCTCTTCCATGCAGAAACGCTCGAAATGAATGGGCAGGCGAATCACATCGCAGCCCAGAGCTTTGGCGTTTTCAAAATCCTGTTTGGTGAATAAATCTTCTTTGACGGCCTCTGTCGGACGATGCTCCAGCCAGTTGGTGAAATTAACGCCCTTGGTAAAAGGAGCAGGAATGGTCTTTTTCATCAATATCCCTCTTTTCCTGTTTGGTGTGTATTGGCAGGCTTTGTCTTTATATTTTTATTGTATCATGAAAGCCTTCTCGCTTCAATGACAGTTTGCGCCTTTGCCATGACAAATGCTTCTTGAGGCAGGAAAAGGCAGAAAAACGGCTTTTTTCATGCGCTGCCCGGACAACGAACCAAATGGAGAAAATGGCGCATCCTTTGGGATTTTCTTGCAACGAAAGGTGTATTGTGCTAAAATATATTGAATTTGATATGCCTGCGCATGGGAAGTCTTATGTGCGATGAGAAACGAGGCATTCCCAATGGGCTTTCAGAAAGAATATGGATTTATAAGCGAAACCGTGGCAAAGGGATATCGGTGTTTTTGGAGAACCAATATGCTCTGCTTCCAAAAAGAGAAAACGGAAATATCAAAGGAACGCAATGGAAGGTGCGGAAAGGCCATGGATTTGTTAGGGAGATGAAAGAAAAGATGCGAAAAAGAATGATGGTATTTCTGATGTGCCTGATGATACTGCTGTCTTGCTTGGCAGGCACGGGTTTGGCACAGGAAAAGGGCGAAGCGGCGTGGGAAAGCCGTATTGCGGATTTGAACCATGCCAGAATCGGCCTTGTGACGGGGCAATTGCAAAGCACATTGCTGCCCCAGATGCTGCCCGAGGCAACCTATACGGAATATAACATGACCGCCGATGCGGCTATGGCACTGGCCATGGGGAAGATTGACGCATTTTCGGTGGAGGATTCTGTTTATCAGGTGATGCTGCGTCAGGGGCAGAACATCAAGCGGATTGACGAGCCGCTCCTCGTGAGCGAATATGGCATGCTGTTTGGCAAGGATGTGGATCCGCAGCTGATTGAAGATTTCAATGCTTTCCTTGCTAAATGCAAGGAAGACGGAACGCTGAAAAAGCAGGAAGAAAAATGGTTCGGCCTGAATGATCCTGCGGATATCCTGTCGCTTGATGGAATGACGGGGGAGAAGGGCAAGCTTCTGTTCGCCATTGAGCCGGCACAGCGGCCTTTCGCCTTTATTATGGATGGTCAGTTTACCGGCTTTGATGTGGAGCTTTTGATTCTCTTTGCCAAGGCCTACGGCTATCAGCTGGAAATTGCCGATACCTCTTTCGCCGGTCTTTTGACGGGCATTGAGCAGGGCAAGTACGATATGGGCGGCTCCGGCGTTACCATTACGGAAGAACGCAAGGAAACCATGACCTTTTCTGACCCCTATCATACCGAAGATATCGTGGTGGTGGTGCAGGGCGACGGAACCATCAAGAGAACCCTTGCAGACTTTGAAAATGCCACGCTGGGCGTAATTGACGGCTCTTTGTACGACGGCTTTTCCCGTAAGCTGTTTCCCAATGCGCAGATTGACTCCTATCCTTCTTTCAACGATTTGTTCCAGTGCGTCAAGCAGAAGAAAATTGACGGCTTCCTTTTGGATATTCCCAATTTGAGTGCCGTGCAGCGTACGGATAAAAACCTTTCCTATATCCCCGTGCCGGGTTACAGCGTGGAAATCGGTATTGCCTTTGGCAAGAACGAAACCGGCGAAAAACTGCAAAAGGAAATGAACGCTTTCCTGAACAAAATCAATTCCGACGGCACCTATGATGCCTTGTGGACCAAGTGGTGCGGCGAAACGGAGCCTATGGATCCGCCTGCAGAGCCTGCATGGGCAGCCGATGCGGAAGAACTGAACGTTGTATTGGATTTGTCCAGAAAGCCTTTTGTGTATCTGCTGAATAATCAGTATGCCGGCTTTGAAGTGGAACTGATGTATCTGTTCTGCGAAGCCAACGGCTATAAGCCCAATTTTGAATCTGCCCAGTGGACATCCGGTGTGGCAGGGCTGAAAGAGGGCAAATATGACGTGGTTTCCTGCGGCATCTATATGACAGAAGAACGCAAGGAAAGCGTAAACTTCTGCGATCCTTATTCCATTGCCGATGTGGTGATGGTCATCTACAATGAGGGCGAAGCAAGCAATAGCTTCTGGGCTTCTTTGCAATCCAGCTTTGAAAAGACCTTCATCCGGGAGGACCGCTGGAAGCTGATCGTGGAGGGCATTATCAACACCCTGATTCTCAGCGTATTTTCTGTGGTGCTGGGCACGATGCTCGGTTTTGGCATTTACATGCTGGTGCGCTGCAAATATCGGCCGGTGGCGGCGGTGGTCGGCGCCATTGCGAAGGTGTATGCAAGGCTTATTGCCGGTACGCCCACGCTGGTTGTATTGATGATTCTGTACTATATCATCTTCGGCAAATCGGATATCAGTGGCATGACGGTGGGCATCATCGGCTTTGCGCTGACGTTTGGCTCCTTCGTTTACAGCCATCTGGCCCTGTGCGTGGATGCGGTGGATAAGGGACAGACGGAAGCTGCCTACGCCCTTGGCTATAACAGAAATCAGACCTTCTTCAAGATTATCCTGCCCCAGTCCATGAAAGCATTTTTGCCCACCTATACCGGCGAAGTGATCGGACTTATTAAGGCAACCTCCGTTGTGGGCTATATTTCGGTGAGCGATCTGACTAAGATGGGCGATATCATCCGCAGCAATACTTACGAAGCTTTCTTCCCGCTGATTGCGGTGGCGGTCATCTATTTCATCATCACATGGGGTGCGGCGGCCCTGCTGGGCTTGGTGCAAAAGAAGCTGGACACCCATAAGCGCAAGAGAAAGAATATTCTGAAGGGGGTCGTCAAATGATACAGATCAAGCATTTGCAGAAGGTTTATCCCAATGCCACCCCTTTGAAGGATGTGAACACGGTCATCCATCCAGGGGACGTGATTTCCATTATCGGCCCTTCCGGCACGGGCAAATCCACGCTGATTCGCTGCATCAATATGCTGGATGCGCCCACCAGTGGCGAAATCTGGGTAAAGGGTCAGTGTATCACCGACAAGAAATGCGATATCAGCAAAATCCGCCAGAAGATGGGCATGGTGTTTCAGTCCTTCAACCTCTTTCCCCATCTGACAGTGATTGAAAACATTATGAAAGCCCCCATGGATATCCTTGGCAAGGAGAAGCAGCAGGCCTATGATGACGGCATTAAGCTTTTGCGCATGGTGGGCCTTGCGGATAAGGCGTTCAATTATCCCGATATGCTGTCCGGCGGTCAGAAGCAGCGTGTGGCCATTGCAAGAACGCTGGCCATGGAGCCGGAAATCATCCTCTTTGACGAGCCCACCTCCGCCCTTGACCCCACGATGGTGGGCGAAGTGCAGGCGGTTATCCGGGAATTGGCACGCAAAGGGCTCACCATGATGATCGTGACCCACGAAATGTCCTTCGCAAGAGAAATTGCCAACCGGGTGTTCTATATGGACGATGGCGGCATCTATGAGGACGGCCCTCCGGAGCAGATTTTCGACAACCCCCAGAAGGAAAGAACCATTCGCTTCATCCGCAGGCTGAAAGTGCATGAAACACACATCACCTCCAAGGATTTCGACTTCATCGGCCTGATTTCCGAGCTGGAGGAATTTGGCCGCAAAAACCAGATTTCCCAGAAAACTATTTACAGAATGCAGACGGCGTTTGAAGAGATGTGCGTGCAGATGATCCTGCCCCAATTGCCGGATGAATTTACCCTGCTTGTGACCACCACCTATTCCCAGAAGGATAATCAGGCCACCATGCAAATTCTCTATTCCGGGGAACGCTTTGACCCCCATGATTCCGATAACATCCTGTCTTTGAAGATGGCGCAGCACGTGGCGGAGAGCATCGTCTATTCGCCCATCGAAAAAGACGAATTTACCAATCAGATTGACATCACCATCAAATAAAAGGAGAGAAAACCATGACCATTGAAAAGACTTTGAACGGCACTGCGCTGATCCTTTCCGTTTCCGGCCGCCTGGATACCACCACTGCTCCTCAATTGGAAAAAGAGCTGAATGAAAGCCTTGCCGGTATTGAAAGCCTGGTTTTGGATTTTGTCGGGCTGGATTATCTTTCTTCCGCCGGGCTGCGTGTGCTGCTTGCTGCCCAGAAGACCATGAACAAGCAGGGCAAAATGACCCTCTGCAACGTGAACGAAACCATTGCGGAAATTTTTGACGTGACGGGCTTCAGCGACATTCTGACCATCGAATAAAGTGCGTTTTTCTCCTTCCGCCAAAACACAACAGAACCCAAAAAGAAAGAAGCCCCGATTCTGAAAAACATGTTTGACGATGTGCGTGTTCGCACGATGAAGGGCGTATTGACAATTGACGCCAGCGATGATCTCTAATCCCACGATATCCCGATGAGGAAGTGAAGTTATGAGCGGCAAAAAAACAAAGCTCTCCCATTCCTTTCAGCGGTGGCTGCTGATTTTGGTAGCCATTGCTTTCCTTACCACCACAGCGTTTTTGTGGCTGATTCAAACCAAGCTTTCCGAAAACAATGCCATTGATCTAATGAACCTGAACCTTTCGGACGTTCGGGAAGATATCATTGACGCATCGGATGCCAACCTTTTGAAGCTGACCCGTGAAATTGCCGGGGATATTGATGCGGCGGAAATGGTGTATCCGGTTTATCTGAAAGCATTGGCTGCCCAATATGATGTGACGGAGATCAATGTGATTGACGACGACGGGATCATCACTGCCAGTACATATCCGGATTTTCTTCATTATGATATGCGAAGCGGCGCACAGTCTGCCGAGTTTATGGTGCTGCTTTCCGGCGAAACGGAATATGTGCAAAGCTATCAGCCCGTTTCCTACGACGTTTCCATCTCCCGGAAATATGGCGGTGTGGTGCTGGAAAACGGTGGTTTTGTGCAGGTTGGCTATGGGGCAGAGCGTTTCCAGCGGGATATTGATGAATTTGTGGTGGGCGTAACGAAGAATCGCCATGTGGGCGAAGGTGGCTGCATCATCATCGTGGATGAAAACTGGAACATCGTCAGCGACCGTATGGGCAATGAAGGCAAAAACCTGGACGTAACCGGCATCTGGATTGATGAAGCTACGATGCCGGAAGGCCGGATGTTTCTTGCGGATGTGTACGGCCAGAGCAGCTATTGCCTGTACAAGCGAACAGAAGGTTATCTGGCCGTGGCAGTGATGCCCAGGAGCGAAGCGGCTCTCTCTCGGAATGTATCTGTGGGTGTGACCACGGCTATGCAGATTGCGGTGTTTGCTGCGTTGTTTCTTATGATTTTCCTGCTGGTTAAAAAGCTGGTGGTTAATAACATTTACCAGATTAACGACTCCCTTTCCGCCATCACGGAGGGAAACCTGGATACGGTGGTCAACGTCCGCTCCTATATGGAGTTTGACGATTTATCCAACGATATCAATTCCACCGTGGATACGCTCAAACGCTATATAGCCGATGCTGCTGCCCGGATTGATGCGGAATTGGCCTTTGCCAAGGCTATTCAGCATTCAGCTATGCCTTCCGTTTTCCCCCCTTATCCGGCCAGGAAGGAAGTTGATATTCACGCTTCCATGTTTACCGCCAAGGAAGTGGGCGGCGATTTCTATGATTTCTATTTCGTGGATGAAGATACGTTGGCCATTCTCGTGGCCGATGTTTCCGGCAAGGGGATTCCGGCGGCCATGTTCATGATGCAGTCCAAAATGCTGCTGAAAAGCTGTGCCGAGTCCGGCATGAGCGTGGAGCAGGTGTTCACCACAGCCAACGAAA
The DNA here is from genome assembly GCA_045590215.1 of Clostridia bacterium. Lineage (GTDB taxonomy): Bacteria > Bacillota > Clostridia > Christensenellales > Aristaeellaceae > RUG563. Next base: position 24,539 of record JAZNQO010000032.1, read on the forward strand.
AGCTGTGCGAAGCCAATGATGCCGGGATGTTTGTGACGGCGTGGATGGGGCTTTTGAACGTGAAAACGGGCGTGCTCACCTTTGCCAATGCCGGGCATAATCCGCCGCTGCTGCGGCAGGGCAATGGCGAATTTGCCTATCTCAAGTCCAAGCCAGGCTTTGTGCTGGCCGGTATGGAGGGCATCCGTTATCGCAAAAATGAAATACAGCTGCAGCCTGGCGACGCCATTTATCTTTACACGGACGGCGTAACCGAGGCTACCGATGCCGGCGAAAAGCTGTATGGGGAAGAGCGGCTGCTGAAGCTGATGAACAATAGCCATGGCCTTTCCGCCCAGGGCGTATGCGAGGCTGTGAAAAAGGATGTGGATTTGTTCGTTGGGGATACGGAACAGTTTGACGATATCACCATGCTGTATCTGCATTATAGCGGCGTGCAGCCTGCACAGGAGGGGGAGCTATGAAAGAAATCACCCTTAACGCCACAGTGGAAAACATCGAAAAAGTGATAGCGTTTGTGGGAACGGAACTGAAAATGCTGGATTGCCCCATGAAAGTGCAGTTGCAGTTCAATATCGCCATTGATGAATTGTTCGGCAATATTGCCCATTACGCCTATCAGGAGAAGGGGGAAGCCACAGTTCGGCTGGAGGTGGAAGAAGAGCCTTTAGCCGTCATCCTCACGTTCATCGACAGCGGCGTTCCCTATAACCCCTTGAATGCGGACGATCCGGATACCACCCTTTCCGCAGAGGAGCGCAGCATTGGCGGGCTTGGCATCTTCATGGTGAAAAAGAGCATGGATGAAATGACCTATCGCTATGAAGAGGGCAAAAATATTTTGTCCATCAAAAAGAAGCTGTAATGACTTTTGCGTTGAACTTAAAGAAAAAAAAGAAGGCGGCAAAATGGAACAGGTAAAAAAGATTGAGTACAAGGGAAAGTTTGCCCTTGCGATAGAAGGACACATTAGCTCCGTTAATGCGCCGGCGGTGGAGGAAGCCATTTTGAAACTGCTGGACGGCCAGGAGGTGGAGGAACTTGTGCTGGATGCGGCTAATTTGCAATATATTTCCAGTGCCGGGCTCCGGGTGATTCTGCGGCTGATTAAGGCCAAGCGAAATCCAAGGCTGGTGAATGTCAGCCCGGAAGTGTATGAAGTGTTGGAAGTGACGGGCTTTTCCGAAATGATGCCTGTGGAAAAGGCTTTCCGCAAGGTGAGCGTGGATGGCTGTGAAGTGATCGGCCAGGGTTCCAACGGCATCGTTTACCGGCTGGACGCCGAAACCATCGTCAAGGTTTATCGCAATGCCGATGCGCTGGATGAAATGCAGCGGGAGCGTGAAATTTCCAGAAAAGCCTTTGTGCTGGGCATTCCTACAGCCATTCCTTATGATGTGGTGCAGGTTGGAGAGAAGTTCGGCACGGTGTTTGAGCTGCTCAATGCCCGCTCCATTACCAAGCTGATTCTGGCAGAACCGGAAAAAATGGATGAATTTATTGCCATGTTTGTGGATTTGGTGAAAATGATTCACGAAACGGCGGTGAAGCCCGGCGAACTGCCCAGCATGAAGGAAACGGCACTTAACTGGGCGGATTATCTGAAAGGCCATCTGCCGGATGAACTGCAAAAGAAATTGTATGGCATGATTGCCGGCATTGCGGAACATCCTTATATGCTGCATGGTGATTATCACAGCAATAACGTGATGGTGCAAAACGGCGAGCCGCTGCTCATTGATATGGACACGCTGTGCGTGGGGCATCCCGTGTTTGAACTGGCGTCCACTTTCAATGCCTATGTGGGTTTCAGCGAAGTGGATCCGGAAAACGTTCAGCGGTTCATGAAGCTGGATGTGAAAACGGCCAGGACCATCTGGCAGAAAATCCTGCCCCTGTATCTGAACACGCAGGATGAAAATGTGATTCAGGCCGTGGCTGAAAAGGCCATGGTGATCGGCTATACGCGTCTCCTTCGCCGCACCCTGCGCCGGGAAGCAGATACGGAGCTGGGCAAGCAGTCCATTACGCATTATAAAGCACGCCTGTGTGAACTGATTGAAAAAGTGGATTCGCTGACGTTCTGATAGAAGAAGCGAAACGGCTGCCGCCTGTAAGAAGTGATCCCTTTGCTTTTTGCTGGGATTTATGGAAAAATGAAGGAGGAATCCATATGTCAAACCCCTTTCAGAATCAATCCCTTGCCGGAAAAACGCTGAAATCCCTCTTGGAGCATCCCCTCATTGCGGATATTGCGCCGGATGCCATCAGCAAGCGGAACTTATCCAAGGAAGCGTTTTACCACTGGACCTTGCAGGAAATTGCCGATAAAATGGGCTGGCGCAATTTGGAATGGGGTTTCACCCGGCTGTTTGAAATGGCGTCCCGCGGGAACTATTATTTCAAATTATACTCGGATGGCGAGCGTAAAGCAAACCCTGCCAAGGAAAGTGCCAGCCTTGTCTGCTTCCCGTCGGACGATGGAGCGGCGGATGATAAGCCCTTTATCATGCTGGTGCCGGGCGGCGGTTTTGTGAACGTATGGAACCTGACGGAAGGGTGGCCTGTGGCCCGGCATTTCAACGATCTGGGCTATCATGTGTTTATCCTGACGTATCGGGTTTGCGTGGAGGGTGCAGCTGTGTGCGCCATGGAGGATATGGCGAGAGCCATGCAGATTATCGCACAAAATAAGGATGTGTTCCATGTGAATCCCGAACGCTATATCACTTGCGGCTTTTCCGCCGGGGGGTATATCGTGTGCCTTTGGAATACGGAAAAAGGCTATCCTGCCTTTGAGTTGCCCAAGCCCAAGGGCTGCTTCCCCATTTATCCCTTCACCTCCTATCGAATGATAGATGCGGATGAATGGGAGGAAGGGGAAGACAAGGACGCCTTTGCAAAAAGTGGCGTTGGCTGCGCCATGCAGGAAGCTTGCAACAGCTGCTTTGAAATTCCCCTGCATGCGGAGGGCTTTCCCCCCACGGCCATTTTCGTTACGGCGGAGGATGAGCTGGTGGATCCCGATCATTCACGGAAACTGGCGGCGGCCCTTTCCGCTATCGGTATCCCTTGCCGTCTGGAAGTTGGCCCCACCGGCGGCCATGGCTTTGCCGATGGTGTAGGCATGTGCATGGAAGGCTGGCCGGGAAGAGCGGTTGCGTGGTTTGAAAAAAATCAAGCGTCTTCGGAGGCTTCCGGGAAATAAGATATAGATACAAGCACATCGACGGATCGACCGGCGGATGTGCTTGTTTTATGGTTAAAGGGACTGGGTTGGAAAGAATACCTTTTCCGTTGTTCAAAGGGATGCCGGTGAAGCGTTAAAGGGGCGAAAAATTGACAAACGGGCATGAGAAGGGTATAATAAAGAAAAAATGAATGATATTTTTTTGGTTCACAAGCATAAATTGAATTTTTTGCAGAAAAGGAGGCGGCCAGGTGTATCAGATTTTTGTGGTGGAAGATGAACTGCTGATTCGGCAAAGCATACGCAATATCATCGAAAATATGCCGGGGCCTTATTCCTTTTGCGGAGAGGCATCGGATGGGGAAATGGCCCTGTCCATGATGCAGGAAATGATGCCGGATATTGTATTGACGGATATTCGGATGCCGTTTTTGGACGGCTTTGAATTGATCCGCCATGCCAAGGCCATGATGCCGTGGCTGAAGATTGTGATTATCAGCGGCTTTGGGGATTTTGAATCGGCCCAGAAGGCCATCTCCCTTGGGGTGGATCAATATCTGCTCAAGCCCGTGCGCCCGGCGGAATTGACCAAAGTGATCGAGCAGATGGCACGGAAGATTGAAGACGATAAGGCAAGGCATGTATTGCCAAGCGGCTATGACAAGGACGAAGTGCAGCGGGCGTTGATGCAGCATTTTATGCAGCAATTGCTGTACGGCGGCCTGAACACCGCAACGCTTTTAGAGCGTGCCAGAAAGCTGCAATTGGATATGGTGAAGCCCTATTATCAATTGGTGCTTTTCCATTTCGGGCAGGATGAGGCGGCAGAGCCTGTTTCCCGGATTGCCCTGCACAATCTGATGGAGCAGATGAACATGCCCCTTTACTATTTCAACGAAACCAATCAATTGACAGTTCTGTGCCAAGGGCAGGATACGGAATCGCTCAGCCAGCAGGTGTATCAGTTTATCGCCATTTTGCGCCATGAGATGAAGGAAATCTGCCCCACGGTGACGGTGATTGTGGGGAATGTGGTGCAGCGGCTAAGCAATCTTTGCCAAGCCTATAAGGCGGCAGGGGATCTTTTGATCAAAGCCTACAGCATGTGCATCGGGCAGGTGGTGGACGTCAATGATGCCGCCCAGCTGGCTGCTGAAGTGATTGAAATCAGCGATCCTTTCGGAGAGGCTTTTCAGAAGAAATTGCAGTATGCCCAGGAAGCGGATGTGCCGGTACTGGTGGATGAAGTGCTGGAGGGGCCGGAAGGGACCCGGTTCAGCAGTGCGCTGATGCGGTATTACACGCTGCTTGATATTTTGAAAATGACGGTGCAGCATATTGTGAAGGCTACCCCCGGCACGGATGCCAAGGATGTGGCTACGGAGCTCAGCCGCCGATATGACGTGTTTGCCGCCTCCGGCAAGAAAGAAACTTTCCGGGATACCGCCGTTGCCCTTTTTCTGCAGGCAGTGATGATGAAGCAGGAAAATATCGGCTCCATCAAATACAGCCATGTGATTAATCGGGCGGAAAAATACATTGCCGAAAATTTCTGTGACCCCAATATTTCCCTCATCAGCGTGGCCAAATATGTGGGGCTGTCTTCCGCCCATTTCAGCACCGTTTTTTCCCAGAGCACCGGCCGCTCTTTCATCAATTATCTCACCGTTATGCGCATTGAAAAAGCAAAAGAGCTTCTGTGCCAAACGGGCATGAAGCTCTCTGCCATTGCCATGGAAATCGGCTATAATGAACCCAATTATTTCAGCCATGTGTTCCGAAAACTGGAGGGCATCACCCCCAAGGAATTCCGAAACCGCATGTCCCTTTCCGGTCAGTAACCCCTGTCTTTCAGCACGTCGTCAGTGACGGCGGCAGCATCAAAGGCAGTTTCCTCCACGAAGGTGAATTTAGGCGGTTCTTTGCCTGCCTGCAATTGCTCAATGATGGCCTGAACACGGGGGCCGTGCAGGGGATTGCACTCCACGTCATAGCTGATCTGCCCTTTTTGTACCATTTCCAGTGCCGCATGGGCAGCATCGAAAGAAATAATCGTCACATCCCGGCCGGGTTCTTTCCCGGTCTTTTTCAGTGCGTTGATGGCACCGTAGGCCATATTGTCGTTTTCGGAATAGATGACGTCAAAGGCAGTGCCTTCTGCCAAGATAGCTTCCACCAGTTCCTGCCCTTTGGCTTGGGTGAAATCGCCGTTATTGCGATAGACCAGCTGCCACTCTTCGTGGCGTTCCAGCCCGGCGTCCAGCCCGGCTGTGCGTCCCAACTGGGCTGAGGAGCCCAGATTGCCCTGCAAATGCACAATGCGCAGCGGTTGACTGCCAAATTGGTTTTCCAGCCATTCAACGGCTACGTCGCCTTCTCTTCTGAAGTCCGACCCGATCCAGCAGGTGAACAGGCTGTCGTCCTCAATTTCGATCATCCTGTCCACAATAATCACGGGAATCCCGGCAGCCTTGGCTTCTCCAAGCACCGTTTCCCAGCCCTTTTCTGTGGTTGGAGCCAGCACGATATAATCCACACCCTGATGGATGAAATTGCGGATGGCGGTAATCTGCTTTTCCTGTTTTTGCTGGGCATCGTCAATGATGAGGCGATAGCCGTTCTCTGTGGACAGGGCGTTTTGCATGCTGACGGTATTGGCGTTTCGCCAGTCGCTTTCGGCCCCCACCTGCGAAAACCCCACCACAATATCATTTTCGGAGCTTTCTTTCTGGGCAGAGGGCGGCGGCACGCAGCCTGCCAGAGAAACAGCAAGCACAAGGCACAAAAGGAGCATCCATTTTTTCATTACAATCCATCCTTTCCGGTGTTTCGGTTCTGGGGCAGGCGAATAGATACCACAGAACCCTTGCCCGGTTCGCTTTCAAAAAGCAGGCCGTAGGGTTCGCCGCAATAGAGGCGGATACGCTTGTGCACATTCACAAGGCCAAGGCCGGTATGCCGGTCTTCATAAATGCCTGCCTGCAGGATTTTCACCTGTTCTTCATCCATGCCGGCACCGTTATCCATCACCTGCAGGAGAATATCGGTGCCTTCCGCTTTGCCGGTGACGGTGATTTTGCCCATGCCTCTTCTGTTTTTGATGCCGTGATACAGGGCGTTTTCCACCAGCGGCTGTAAAATCAATTTGGGCACCCGGCAGTCCATCAATGCTTCCGGCATGCAGATTTCATATTGCAGAATATCACTGTAGCGGATTTGCTGAATTTCCAGATAGCTTTTCACCTGTGTGCACTCCGCTTCCAGGCTGATGATGTCTTCGCCCTTGTTCAGGGAATTGCGGAAGAAGGAGGAAAGGCTGGTCACCATATTGACCACGTCTTCCTCCCGTTGGCTTTCGGCCAGAATGGCGATGGAGTCCAGCGTGTTATAGAGGAAATGGGGGTTGATCTGGGCTTGCAAAAGCTCCAGCTCCGCCCGGTGCAGGGAACGCTGGTCTTCAATCCGGCTGGAAAGCAGGGTCTGGATGCGCTGGGCCATTTCGTCAAAGCCGTTATCCAGCGTTTGCAGCTCGGTAATGTGGGTTTCCACGGGCGAAGCTTCGAAATTTCCTTCGCCGAACTGCCGGGCTTTCCGGCTGAGGGCACTGATGGGGCCGGTGATGCGCCGGGTGACCCGGACGGCGTAAAAAATCATCATGATGGCCAGAATCGCAACGCCCAGTGCCGTGCAGAAAATGACGGTGGTGGTTTGCTGCTGGGTCCATTTTTGCAGCCGGGCCAGCTCTCGCACTTCATCGTTGATAAAATCGTTCATGTAGGTTTCGATCAGCTTTGTTAGCCCCGTTTCGCCCCGGATGTTTCTCTCCAGCATGTCCATCCGCAGGTCGTAGGATTCTTCCAGCGCAATTTCTTCCATATAGCCCCGCAGGTTTTTGCACATATCCAGCATGCTTTGAATGCGCCAGCGGTTATCGTGGAGGGTGGTGGTGGTTTCCAGACGGCGCAGCACTGCTTCGGCGTCGTCCAATACGGCTGTCGGCAGCTCGTGGATGGAATTTTCGCTGCGGGGGCGGATTACATGATTATACATGCTGGAATCCAGCTGTATTTTGAATTCCTGATTGAAATCGGCGGCGGTATTGGCGTTTTGTAAAACATTGGTGTACAGCCGGTTCACCGATAAAAGCACCACAATCAAAACCACAATGATGATGCAGGTGATGGGCAGCACAGTTAAAAGCAGCTTTCTGATCTGCTGCTCAATGCTTTGGTTTTTCAGGTTCCTTTCAAACATGCGTTTCCTTCCCCTCTGTGGAGCACAATCTGCAAATATTATAGCATGATTTTATCAGGAATGGAAAAGAATCGAAAGAAAGTATCATTTTTCTAAAAAATTTCCTTTTTAGGAAGAAAAGAAAAATAAATCACTAAAAAAGTTATTGAAAGATGAAAAAGAATTTGAATGTATTTTTTTCTGATATTTTCTATAATGATAGTAACAAAGCCCATGCGAAATGGGATAAAAACAGGAGGTTACATCTATGAAGAAGTTTGCTCGTCTGCTGGTTGCGATGCTGCTGATTCTGACGCTGGGTGCAAGCTGCGCTCTGGCCGAAATCACCATTGGTATCGTGAACAATCCCCCCTCTGAATCCGGCTATCGTGAAGCCAACGTGAAGGACTTTGAAGCTGTGTTCAACGAAGAAAACGGCTACAAGGCTCTGACCTTCTACTCCATCAAGAACGACGAACAGATGAACGCTGCTCAGCAGTTTATCACCGAAGGTGTGGACTATCTGCTGATCTCCGCCGCTGAAACCACCGGCTGGGACGAAGTGCTGCAGTCTGCTCAGCAAAACGGCATTGGCGTGTTCCTGTTTGACCGCATGATCGATTGCGACGAAAGCATGTATGTGGCTGCCGTTGTTTCCGACATGGCTAACCAGGGCAAGCTGGCTGTTGAATGGCTGATTGCTCAGAATCTCCCCGAATACAACATCATCCACATTCAGGGTGCCATGGGCTCCGCCGCTCAGCTGGGCCGCACCGATCCTCTGGTGGAGAAGGTTAATGCCGAAGCGAACTGGAACATCGTTCTGCAGCAGACCGCTACCTGGGACGAAGCAGAAGCCAAGACCATCGTGGAATCCGTAATCAACGCCAAGACCCCCTTCAACATCATCTATGCTGAAAACGACGGCATGGCCAAGGGTGCTGTGGCTGCTCTGGACGAAGCCGGTATCACCCACGGCGTTGGCAAGGACGTCATCGTGATGGGCTTTGACTGCAACCGCTGGGCTCTGCGCGAACTGCTGGCCGGCAACTGGAACTATGACGGTCAGTGCTCCCCCTTCCAGGCTCAGGTGATCTCCGACATGATCCAGAAGCTGGAAGCCGGCGAAACCATCGAAGTGAAGAAGGTTATCTCCGAAGAAAAGGGCTTTGACGCCACCACCATCACCGAAGAAGATATCGCTACCTACGGTCTGGGCGAATAAGCCAATCTTAAGTACTAACATTTAGGTAAATTGCGCAGTGCGGCCTGTGTGGAATTGTTCTCCGCATAACCGCACTGCGCTTTCGTGGTATTTCTGGCAGAGAAGGAGGAAGCGTATATGCAAAACGACGTCGTTTTGTCTATGCGAAATATCGGCAAAACATTTCCGGGTGTTCGGGCACTGCATCAGGTGGATTTTACCCTGCGCAAGGGCGAGGTTCATGCGCTGATGGGGGAAAACGGTGCTGGAAAATCCACCCTGATCAAGGTTTTGACCGGTGTGCATATCAAAGATACGGGCACCATTCATATTGACGGTGTGGAGGGTGCAGTGAACATCCATTCGCCGCAGGATGCGCAGAATTTAGGCATCAGCACCGTGTATCAGGAGATTACCCTTTGCCCCAATCTGACCGTGGCGGAAAATATGTTCATTGGCCGGGACAAGGCATCCCTCGTCAATTGGAAGGCACGGGAAAAGCGGGCAGAGGAGATCCTGACCACCCTCGGCATCCCGGCCCGGCCCAAGCAGCAATTGGGCAGCTGCTCTCTGGCAGTGCAGCAGATGGTGGCCATTGCAAGGGCAGTGGATATGGATTGCAAGGTGCTGATTCTGGATGAACCCACCTCCTCTCTGGATGACAAAGAAGTGGAAATGCTCTTTTCCCTCATGCGAGACCTGAAAGGCCGGGGCGTGGGCATCATTTTCGTAACCCATTTTCTGGAGCAGGTCTACGCCGTCTCTGACCGGATTACCGTTTTACGCAACGGCGAGCTGGTTGGGGAATATGAGGTGGAAAAGCTGCCGCAGGTGGAGCTGGTGGCCAAGATGATGGGCAAGGAGCTGGAAGGGCTGGCAGAGTTGGATCGTTCCGGCTCTGGCGAAGAACGCACGGATACGCCTGTTTTTGAAGCGGAAGGCCTGTCCAGCGCAGCCTGCCCCAATGCCTTTGATTTTGCCATCCGCAAGGGCGAAGTGAACGGCTTTACGGGGCTGTTGGGCTCCGGCCGCAGCGAAAGCGTCCGAGCCATTTTCGGGGCAGACCGGGTGACCGGTGGCAAAAAGAAAATGGACGGCAAAGGCGTGAAGGTGAATAAACCCATTGATGCCATGAAGCAGGGCATCGGCTATTTGCCGGAAGACCGTAAAGATGACGGCATCATTGCGGATTTGTCCGTCCGGGATAATATTATTCTGGCTTTGCAGGTGATGAAGGGCTTTTTCCATCCCTTCTCCCAGGCGGAGGCGGAAAAATTTGCCGATGAATATATCAAGGCACTGGATATCAAAACGGCCTCTTCCGAAACGCCCATCAAATCTCTTTCCGGCGGCAATCAGCAGAAGGTGATTCTTGCCCGGTGGCTTTTGACCCACCCCAAATACCTGATTCTGGACGAGCCTACCCGTGGCATCGACGTGGGCACCAAGACGGAAATTCAGCGTTTGGTGCGGAAATTGGCCTCCGAGGGCATGAGCGTTACCTTTATCTCTTCCGAAATTGAAGAAATGCTGCGCATCTGTTCCCGGCTGATCGTGATGCGTGACCGCCATATTGTGGGCGAGCTCACCGGCAATGAACTGACTCAGGAACATGTGATGCGCACCATTGCGGGAGGTGAAAACTGATGGCCGGGAAAGAAAAAAAGAAAAGCAGCTTTTTCGGCAGGAATGCCCAGCTGATTATTCCCTTGATCTCCATTCTGGCCTTGGTGATTTTCAATCTCTTCCGGGATCCCGGCTTCTTCTCCATCACCGTAACGGCCAATAACGCAGGCAACACCGTGCTCACGGGCAACCTTGTCAGCATCCTGAACGGCGCATCGGAATTGGCTGTGCTGGCTATGGGCATGACGCTGGTGACGGCGGCCTGCGGCGGGCAGGATATTTCCGTGGGTGCATTGGCGGCTATTGCCGGCAGCGTGTTTGTGAAAATCCTGCGCGGCGGTGAAATTACCATCGGCACTATCCTGATTGCATTCTTCGCCTGCTGTATTGCAGCGGTGATTTTCGGCTCTCTGAACGGCACGTTGGTTTCGGTATTCAAGATTCAGCCCATGATTGCCACGCTGGTTTTGTTTACCTGCGGCCGCTCCGTTGCCTATTGGATCAATGGCGGAGCCACACCCACAGTGGAAAGCCCGCTGATTACGTATATCGGCAGCTTCATCCCCGGCGTGCCCGTGCCGACGCCCATTTTGATTGTGATTGTCACCGGCATCCTCTTTGCGCTGATGCTGCGGTTTACCAATCTGGGCTTGTATACCCAGGCGGTGGGCATCAATCAGCGTGCTGCCCGGCTGAACGGCATCAATGCCACCGGGATTAAGCTGTTGACATTCATGATTCTGGGCGTTTGCTGCGCCATTGCAGGCTGCATCAGCGTGAGCCGGCTCAGCCTTATCAACCACGAAACCATCCTCCTGGAAATTGAAATGGACGCCATTTTGGCCGTGGCCATCGGCGGTAACGCCCTTGGCGGCGGTAAGTTCAAGCTGATCGGCTCGGTGCTGGGCGCATACGCCATTCAGGCATTGACCGTGACACTCTATGCCATGAAGGTTCCCTCCACGGCGGTGAAGGCCTATAAGGCCATTGTCATCATCCTGATTGTGGTGATGGGCTCTCCCGTGGTGAAAATGAAGCTTCAGCAGCTGATGGATCGCATCCGTGGCCGCAATCTGGGGAAGGAGGCAGCGTTATGAAACAGAACCGTACCCTGAAAAAACGTGAACCCTTGACCGATACCCAATTGCTGCTTACCATCACCGTCTGTATCTTCTTTGGTATGTATTTCTTGGCGATGGCCATCTGGGGCGGCGGCTTTTTGCGCTGGCAGCAGGTGTTTGATATGCTGAACAATAACGCTGCCCTGATTATCGTGGCTTGCGGCCTCACCATCGTAATGATCGGCGGCGGCATTGATATTTCCGTTGGCGGCGTGACGGCACTGGTAGTCATGAGCTGCATTGTGCATATGAATAACGGCGGGAGCATCTTTACGGCTGCTTTGCTGGCTCTGGGCATTGGCGTGGCTTTCGGGCTGGTGCAGGGGTATCTGATATCGTATCTGGATATTCAGCCCTTCATCATCACCCTGGCCGGCATGTTCTTTGCCCGTGGGATGACCACCATTGTCAGTCTTGAGCCCCAGAAGGTTGCCCATGAAGGGTTCAAAGCCCTGATGAAAACCAAGATCGAAATTCCTCAATTGGGCTATGTGGCCAAGAACGGCAATCTGATTCCGGCCCGGATGGAAATCGGTGTGGTGGTGGCCTTGGTACTGGTTGTGATTGTGTTCTTCCTGCTGAAGAAAACCCGGCTGGGCCGCAATTTCTACGCCATGGGCGGCAATGCCCAGAGCGCACTGATGCTGGGCGTGAATGTGAAGCGTTCCCGGTTCATCTCTTACCTTATCTGCGGCACCCTCTCCGGCATTGCTGGTTTTGTGTTCATGATGCACACCGGGGCCGGAAACGCTACCAATGCGTCTGGGGCAGAAATGAACGCCATTGCGTCTTCTATCATCGGCGGCACGCTGCTCACCGGCGGCGTGGGCAATGTGATCGGCACCCTCTTTGGGGTCATGACCCTTACCACCATCAAATCCATCGTTACCGTCTCCGGCTTGCGTGATCCTTGGTGGCAGTCCATCACCACCGGGGCTATGCTGTGCTTCTTCATCGTGTTGCAAAGCGTGGTGTTGTCAAGGAGAGGCAAGGGCGGCTTGAAAAAGATGATGCCCGCATGGCTTCGCTCCAAGAAGGAAGAGCCGCCCATCGGATTGCAAAAATAACATAAAAACGGATGAAAATCAAAAGCTGCACTGAACGATTTGGTGCAGCTTTTTGTGCTGCGCATAGCAAAATGCCAAAATCGCCTCGGATGCCGCATGGAAAATGATGCCTGCGCCCTGTTCGCATAAAAGGCAGAGGGATGGAAAACCTATGGCTGAAAAGAAAAGGAGGCGCAGGAAAATTGAGAGCAACCGGTATTGTTCGCAGAATTGATGAGCTTGGCAGAGTTGTTATTCCCAAAGAAATCCGCCGAACCCTTCGTATTCGGGAGGGCGACCCGTCACAGATGACATGGTTACCGTGGCAAAATTTCTGCGCCGCTATGAATGATCTGGGAAAGAGAAACGGCTGGTGATGGTGGCGTTGTGAAGGCTGCGTTTGGCAGTGGAAAAGACGGAATAAACCGTATAAATTATGACAAAAAAGTACCAAATTAGACAGATATAGGGGCGTTTCGGCAAGGAGATGCCCCTGTATCTGTTTTTTGGAGATCAGATAAAGAGGAAAAATGTAAAAATATGGTTTGATCAATAGGGATTTATTACCACAAATTCAGCATTCCGTAAAAATATTCCATTGACAGAAAAGTCGTATTGATGTAAAATATTGGCGTATAGTTATCAGCTATACACAACAGGATGTATAATATGAAAAAACGGAATGGAAACATCCGCAATGTATGCAGGCTGTTGGAAAGGAAAAACTGAAGTTTGATGCAGCAAAAAGGTGGCAGGATTGTGATGATGCTATTTGAGCAAAGTCAGATCGCGAGGTAGCAACCGGCTTGGCTGCGGGGTGCCGGCAGCGGTAAAGGAAATGCGCTGTGGGCTTGGCTTATGATGTCTGATTGACGGAAAAAGAGCCCCCTGTGGTCTGTTTTTGCTGTTTATTGATGGGGAAGCAAGCACAATATAGATAGTCCCCTTATGAGGCTTTTAAAGAAAGGGAACGATACGAAACGATGAGCAAGTTATTCTTGGAAGACAAGGCGTCCAATAAGCCGTATCGCCGCATAAAATTAGTATTCTATGATCTGCTGCTGCTGCTTTTTTCCAATGCGGTGCTGGCTCTCCTGAATGTGGGGCTTTTGCAGAAGGCAGATTATGTGGCGGCCTTTATCCAGATGGTATTTTCCGTTGTGCTTGTGTTTGCCTGCCGCTATTTGTGGAATGTGTATAAGCAGGTGTGGCGTTACGGCGGCTCCAGTGCCTATCTGCACCTGATTTTGTCCGATGCTACAGCCGGCGTGTTGTTCACCCTTTTGCAGCTGCCTATGTTCTCTTTCCGGGTGTCCTTCACCCACGCTTTTTCCGTCATTGCGGTGAATCTCCTTTTGACGCTTTTGATCCGTCACTTGTACCAGTACATGTACGAAAACGCCAGCCGACAGACGAAATTGGGTTCCTTCCTGCGCTGGGTAGCGAAGAATATTGCCGGGCTGGAAGTGAAGCATCTGCAGCAGGGCAGTATCCCTGGCCAGGCTACCAAGAAAATCAAGGTGGCCATCGTGGGTGCCGGGCGCATCGGCGTGATGCTTGCGGAGGAGCTGAAAAAGAACCCCCATTCCTCTTATGAACCCTGCTGCTTCATTGATATCGACAGAAACAAAATCGGCCGGGAGATTATGAGCCTTCCCGTTTATTCCAAGGAAGAGGCCACCCCGGAAAAGCTGGACACTTACCCCATTCAGGAAATCATCTTTGCCCTGCCGGAAAAGCCGGTGGAAGATATGCAAAGCCTTTATGAGCATTACCGCCAGACGGGCTGCCGCCTGAAGGTATATGATTATCCCATGAAGCAGGCGGAGCCGGGCAGCAAGCGTCAGCTGCGCGCCTTCGATATCGAAGAATTACTGTTTAGAAAAGCCCTGCAATTCACTGACGAAAAGACAAAGGCCTTTTACCACAATAAAACGGTGCTGATTTCCGGCGGCGGCGGCTCCATCGGCAGCGAGCTGTGCCGGCAGATTGCCAAGATGCAGCCCAAGCGGCTGATTATCCTGGATGTATACGAAAACGGTGCTTACGACATTCAGCAGGAGCTGAAAATCGCTTACGGCAATCAACTGGATCTGGTGGTGGAGATTCTCTCCATCTGCGATAAGGAGCAGCTGGATAAAGTCTTTGAACGGAACCAGCCCCAGATTGTGCTCCACGCGGCAGCCCATAAGCATGTGCCCCTGATGGAACGCAACTGTGCCGAGGCTGTGCGCAATAACGTGTTCGGTACGCTGAACATCGTGGAAGTTTCCGAAAAGTACGGCGTGGAAAAGTTCATTATGATCTCCACCGACAAGGCCGTGAACCCCACCAACGTCATGGGGGCCACCAAGCGCATGTGCGAAATGATCGTCCAGAGCCGGACGGACAGTAAAACCATGTTCTCCGCTACCCGTTTTGGCAATGTGCTGGGCTCCAACGGTAGCGTGATTCCCCTGTTCCGCCGGCAGATTATGAACGGCGGCCCCATCACCCTCACCGATAAGCGCATCATCCGTTATTTTATGACCATCCCGGAAGCCAGCCAGCTGGTGCTTACCTCCGGTGCCATGGCTAAGGACGGCGAACTGTATGCGCTGGACATGGGCAAGCCCGTGAAGATCTTGGAGCTTGCCGAAAATATGATCCGTCTCAGCGGTCTGGAACCGTATAAAGATATTCAGATTATCGAAACAGGGCTGCGTCCCGGCGAAAAGCTGTACGAAGAGCTGCTTATCAAAACCGAGGATCTGGACAAGACGGAAAACAGTATGATCTTCATCGAAAGGGACAAGCCCAAAACGGCAGAGGCCATCCAAAAAAAGCTTTCCATTTTGCGGGATGCTCTGAAAACCCAGGATGACCAGCTGGTGAAGGAAGCCTTGAAAAAATGTGTCAGCACCTTCCATGACCCCAGCGAAGTGAATGCTACGGCGGTTCAGGCGGAAGAAATGCGTATGGCCGATGAAGAAGAGGAAAAGGTGAGCTGAAGCAGTCTGCGGGTGTTTTTTGATGGATTTATGAGCTGCGCATTGTAGGATGAATGCGGCGAAAAATTATACTCGGAATTGCTGTTTGGAAGAAACTGAAGAATGTATTTATTTTGGAATAACGACATTCCGAAAGAATCTCTCGAAATATTTGGAAAAGTTGGGATTGTTCATGAAAAATCCAAAAACAAACCGGTATGATGGTTTCTATAATCGATGCGTGAAAAGATGCCTTGGCATTATCATTGCGCTTCCTTTACTGGGCATCGCTTTACCGTTGTATTTCATCATTGGGATTGCTATTCTGGTAGAGGATGGCAGGCCGATTTTCTATCGACCGTTACGCGGCGGATATAAAGAAAAGCCGTTCAGAATATTTAAGTTCAGAACGATGGTAAGGAATGCCGATAAGATAGGCGGCGGTACCACAGCGAAGAACGATCCCCGAATTACCAAAGTCGGCTGGTTTTTGAGAAAGACAAAACTGGATGAAACGGCGAATCTGATCAATGTTTTGATCGGTACAATGAGCTTTGTCGGGCCGCGACCTGAATTGCTGCAATATACAGAGAAATATACCGGCGATGAAAGGAAGATTTTGCAGGTGCGACCGGGTGTAACGGATTTTAGTTCCATTCAATATATAAACCTGGACGAGATTGTCGGTGCTGAAAATGCTGATGAAATGTATGAGAAATACGTTTTGGAAAAGAAGAATGCATTGAGGATTCAATATGCGGAATCAGTCAGCTTTAAAACAGACTGTATGATTTTCGCCAAAACGGTATGGAAAGTGATTGAGAAAGTGCTTCAGCTTCTTGTGAAGAAGGAACATCGATGAGAATGACCGAAATAAGGAGAAATCGTTCCATGGAGTATGTAACACTTAAAAATTCCGATCTGAAGGTATCGCGTTTGTGCATGGGTGGTTGCCCGATGGGCGGCTATGGTTGGGGAGAAGTACAGGAAAAGGACTTGATTGCTGCTGTCCATGCGGCATTGGATAACGGTGTAAACATTTTTGATACGGCTGATACGTATGGCCTTGGACAAAGCGAAAGAACATTAAGTAAAGCGCTGGCCGGCAGACGAAATGAAGTTGTCATTGCCGATAAATTCGGTGTACGTGCAGGAAACGGTGCTACCTATTATGACAATAGTCCGTCTTATATTCGGCAGGCGTTGGAAACATCGCTGAAGAATTTGGGAACCGACTATATTGATTTGTATCAGGTTCATTATCGTGACGGTAAAACACCGTTGAGCGATGTAATTGGCGAATTGGAGAACTTAAAGCAGGCAGGAAAAATTCGCTATTATGGATTATCCAATATTCATGAAGCGGATTATGATGAACTTAAACCCCACATCGGAAAAATCGTCAGCGTACAGGATGAGTATAGCTTGGCTTGCAGAAAGAACGAAAAGACGCTCAGAACGCTTGATGCTGATTTCCGGATCAGTTTGCTCACATGGGGAAGCTTAGGTCAGGGGATTCTGACCGGCAAATATGATAAAACGGTTACTTTTGATTCAAATGATCGCAGAAGCAGGGAAATTTACGTTAATTTTCATGGGGACAAGCTGTTAAAGAACCTGGAAATTGTGGAAGTAATGAAGGAAATGGCTTCTGCTCACAATAAGCCGGTAAGTGCAGTAGCTATCCGCTTTATTCTGGACTGGCTGGAAAATTCCGTGGTATTGGTTGGCGTAAAACGGCCAGGGCAAATGATGGGCAATCTGGAAAGCATGGATTGGCATTTGTCTTCGGATGAATTAAAGAAGCTTGATGAAGTGTCGATGGAATGAGGAACAGAGCTATGAGTGTGACGAGTGAACAATTGGCATGGTTAATTCGCAGACATGGTATTGAAATGACACATTTATCCGGCGGAAGCCATATCGGGGCGATTCTTTCCGTTGCGGATGTAGTGGCTGTTTTGTATACGGAAGTTTTAAAATATAAAGCGGATGAGCCCAAATGGCGTGGCAGAGACAGATTTATTCTTTCCAAAGGTCATGCGGGAGCAAGTATATATGCTGCACTGGCTGAGTGCGGCTTCTTTCCTGTTGAGGAATTAAAAACACATTATCAGAATGCCAGCAGATTGTCCGGCCATGTGTCTCATCATCTTCCCGGGGTTGATTTTTCAACAGGGTCTTTGGGTCATGGGTTATCCGCCGCCTGCGGTATGGCTTATGCTGCCAAAAAAGACGGGGACGATACGCACGGCGTGTACGTTGTCCTTGGTGACGGCGAGTGCAATGAAGGCTCGGTATGGGAGGCAGCATTGTTTGCAAACCATTTCCGTCTCAATAATCTTGTGGCCATTGTGGATCACAATCGTATGCAGAGCCTCGATTTCAATGAAAACACTTTGGAAATAGAAGATTTCGGTTCCAAATGGCAAGCCTTTGGCTGGCATGTGATTGAAATCGATGGGAATGACCACGAACAATTGCGGGCGGCTTTCCAAAAAGCTGAAGAATACCGTCATCAAGAACCGCATAAACCTACGGTAATAATTTCAGATACAATCAAAGGATGCGGTGTGTCCTTTATGCAGAATGATATTTTGTGGCATTATCGCTTTCCTCATAGTGGCTGGGAATATGATAATGCTGTCAGCGAATTGCATAAGAATAAGCCGGAAGGTGTAGAAGATCCGTATACGCCGAACGGCATAGCAAATCCGGAACCCATTGAGAGTGGCTATGATGTGGGTAATGATCACACGTTCTCCTTTACGTGGAATACATCCTATCCGGAACAGATGAGAAGAGTTACGGCTGCATCCGGGAGCAATGAATCGGTTCATAGCGTGAAGGAGGAACAGCAAAAATGAGAGACACATTTGTTCGAACACTGATTGAACTGGCAAAGAATGATAAAGATATTGAACTGGTGACGGGTGATCTAGGCTTTGGTGTGTTGAAACCTTACTGGGAACAGTGTCCGAATCAGTTTACAAACGCCGGTATTGCGGAACAGAATATGACTTCTGTGGCTGCCGGCATGGCATTGGAAGGCAAAAACGTATTTACATACAGCATCGGAAATTTCCCCACGCTCAGATGCCTGGAGCAGATCAGAAACGATTGCGCTTATCATCATACCAATGTAAAAATTGTTTGCATCGGCGGTGGTTTTGTGTATGGCAGTCTCGGCATGAGCCATCATGCGACGGAAGATATTGCGATTCTTCGCTCGCTTCCCGGTGTGGTGGTAATGGCACCGGCAGATTTGGTGGAAGCGGAAGAATGCACAAAAGCATTGGCCCGGTATAAGGGCACAGCTTATCTTCGCCTTGGCCGCGGTGGAGAAAAGAGAATTCATAACGCCATTCCCGATTTTGAAATCGGAAAAGCAATCAAGGTGCACGACGGAAAGAACGTAGCTATTTTTTCTACCGGTGCGATTTTCGAAGAAGTGACAGCGGCTTATGAAACGCTGAAAGAAAAAGACTATCAGCCTGCTGTATATACATTCCCGACGGTGAAGCCCATCGATCGTGAAACAATCGAGAATGCGAGCAAGGAATTTGACCTGGTCGTAACCGTGGAAGAACATAATATTGTTGCTGGCTTTGGGAGTGCAGTGGCAGAGGTAATGGCGGAAATGCCGGAAAAACGAGCCCAATTGATCAGAATCGGTCTGAATGATGAGTACAGCATTCGAGTCGGCAGTCAGAATTATTTACGTCAGCAGTATGGAATGGACAGTGCTGCGATTGTTGATCGGATTATGGAAAAATTGGGCTGAGCGGGCAATGGAAATAGCAACAGAGCCCGAATATGAGAAGAGGCGGAATATATGAATAAAAGACTTTTGATTATAAGTCATAACATTATCGATGCGTCCAACAATGTTGGAAAGACGCTCATTTCCATGTTGAAGAAATGGCCGCACGAGAATATTTATTCTTTGTATTTCCGCAATGAAGTTAGGCAGACAATGCTTCCTGCGTCTTCTTATATGATAACTGATAAAGATATTATTAAGTCTTTGTATAAAGGAAAAGCATGCTGCGGTCAGGTTGTGGACAGGCAGGAAGGTACGCAGGATGTGAATGAGGATATGGCTGCTTATCGCTTTGGCAATAAGCGCTATCCGATCGTGAGCCTGATTCGGGACGATTTGTGGCATTTAAAGCGTTGGAAGACGGAAGGCATGGATCAATGGCTTCGTCAGGTTAATCCGGATTTGATATTATTTGTTCCCAATGATTATGTGCTTGCTTTTGAAGTGACTGAATATGTAAAGGCAGCAACTAAGGCTCCCGTGATTACATTCTTTACTGATGATGCTTTTTACTTTGGTCAGAAGATCAGCGGTATTGACAGAATTCGCAGAAACAGGCTCCGGAAAATTGGCAGGAGGATTGCCTCAGACTCTGCTTCTGTATTTACGGCAAGCCAACGGATGCAGGAAGAATATCGCGAAATCTTGGGTGTTGAATCAAAAGTTATCGGAAATTGTGTTGAAATTTCACTGGAAATTCAAAAAAAGGATTGGAAAACAGCAGAACAGATTGTGTTTTCCTACGTCGGAAATCTACACAGTAATCGTTGGAAGAGCCTGATTGAATTAGGGGAATGTATCGGAATTTTGAACGAAAGCTGCCATCAGCATATCGTTCTTGATATTTATTCGGCATCAGATTTGCCGGATGATATCAAAGCACAGATTACTGCGGTTTCTGCCATAAGGATGAAAGGGGCTATTCCGCCTCAACAGGTAAAGACAGTACAGGAAGCTTCGGATGCGTTGGTGCATATTGAAGCTTTTGATGAAAAGAGCAAAAAGTCTACTCGGTTGTCTATGTCTACGAAGATTTTTGAGTATATGTCTCGTGGACTTCCGATTTTTGCTTATGGTCCTTCCGATATTTCTTCGATGGACTTTTTACACAGTAATCATTTTGCTGTTTGCTGCTTTGGCAAGGCTCTGTTAATGGAGCAAGTCAATCGATTTGTTTTTCATGAGGATGTACGCAATGCGGCGGCAGAAAAAGCTTATGAATATGCAAAAATTCATTTTGAGGAAGATTATATATCTTCAGAAGTACTGCAGATTTTAACGAGTGTTCTGTGCTCTGCAGATAAAGATATAAGATAAGTGGAGAGATAGTTTATGATCAGAATTAAGAAGAAAGATAAATGGCTGACATTCTCGATCTTCTTTTATTCGCTTTTTGTATTTTTACCTCTAACGAGAACGTTGCCAACATTTGCTAAAATGATGCTGATTGGTATTTCGATGTTCTTTTTCCTTTTGAATGATTGTAAAAATATAAATCGTTTGTTTAAAGATTTGCTTTTCGTGGCTGGGCTTGTGATTGCCGACATATTGATTTATCAGGGTGTTTGGAAAATGAACGGTGTTGAACCGTTCAGTAAAAACATGATGTTGTTTGTCTTCTGGATACCCATCTTATATGTATATAGCATTAAAAGCTATGACAGTGAATCCAAAGCCATGATTACCGCATTGTGTTTGGCTTTGGTTCATATTGAATGCCTGACAACAATCATTGGTAATATTCGTTTTCCCTATGCCAGCAGGCAATTGGCTTCTGCATTGGATGTGGAGCAGAACCGTATTTATCAGGGCCTGAATATTGGGGGATATGGTTTTATTTATGCATTGGTATTTTTACTGCCCTATTGTTTTTATCGATATAAGATATGTCGGGAGAAGAAGTTTCTCTTTTCCATTTTGTTGATGGAAGCAACGATTTTGAGTTCGGCATATATGACCGCAATTTTGTTTTCCGGTGTGATTATCGTTCTGTGTTTGGTGTTGAATTCGCGGATAAGAAGGCAGATCATTGGGGTTATTTTGTTTATAGCATTGCTGATTTTCCTTTTCCGTATGCAGGTTGGTGAATTGCTGAATAGCGTTTATCTGTATCTGTTGAATAACAATCAACACATTCTGGCTGAGCGTATTAAAAACATTTCTGTTGTATTTTTAACAGGTATGATGACCGGCGATGCCGGGTACCGGAATACTTTGTCCGGCTATAGTTGGGAGGCCTTTTTCAAATCTCCGCTATTGGGTAATTTGTTGAATAATTCTCCCAATCAACTGGGACTGCACTCCGAATTTTCGGATTGGTTGGGGGGCATGGGTCTTATCGGTGTAACGGTTGTCATCAGTGTTCTTTGGTTACGCTGCAAGAATTGGTATACTCAGCTGCGGCAAAAAAGCTGTTTTCCCTATCTGTGTATTTCAATCATTGCAGTACTGGTATTTCTGTTTATCAACACAGTTACTGCAGCACCGGAAATAGCGACAATCTTCTTTGTTGTGTATACATGCATGCCGAATGATGAAGAGCTGTTCAAGGATAAAACGACAGGATGTTGATAATCAATCTGTGTACACGATGTAGAAATACGGATTAACAGATTAAAAACGTATCATTCAGAGGGGAGTATGAATGTGAAGATTGCTTTGATGGGTATTGGTATCAGCAGTGGTGGGCTTGTATCTGTTTTAAGGGACTTATTGGATTATGAAACGGATGCAGATATCAATCTCCTTTTGTTCTGCTCGCCGGGCTTTACGAAAAAACTTCCGGCTATCAGCAAGAAGATTGAAGTAGTGGAAACCGAATACGCTGTCGAATCAAAAGTAAAAGCAATCTTTGGCAATGCCTATTCTCTCGAATTGATCCGGCTTGTGGACAGTTATGCTCCCGATGCGGTCTTTTACATTATGGGTTCGTATAAGAAGGGTCTCGAAAGATATGAATCCTATTTTGTACTGAACAATCAGCTGTATACCGATTTTCCTCTGCTGTTCAAACAGCAGAATTTGAAATTAGTCGGCTATATGAGCATTCTGGCTTTAAAGATCAGAAGTGCCAGCCGGAAGATTGACCATTTCTTTTTCTCTTCAGCGTTTTCTCAAAAGGAAGCTGAAGAGAAGTTAAAAATCTCGGATGCAAAGGTGGTTCCCTTCGCTTGCAACAGTATATTCTTTCGGGATGCCATGGTAAAAAATGCGGCCATTCAGCGTGATGATTTCAACATGCTTTGCATTGGTTCCATTATTCCGTATAAGAATCAGTTGAGTGTTATTCAGGCAGCTCATATGCTGCATGATAAGGGATATGGAGTCAAACTAAAGCTGGTTGGCGGCGTAATTTCCAAGCGTTATTATAAAAAATGCTGCCGATATATTCAGCAAAACGGCATGTCCGATTATGTGGAACATGTCTGCAGTGTTCCCTTTGATGAAATTCCCGCGGCAATTGACAATTGTGATATCTATGTCAATTCCAGCGAAACAGACACCTGCGGAACAGCAGCCGAAGAAGGGATGGCCAGAGGTGCTGTTGTTATTGCAAATGATGTAGGCTTTAATCGCGAAATGGTGGGCGACGCAGGGTTGTATTTTAGCGTCAGAAAACCTGAAACCCTTGTGGAAGCTGTTGAAACAGTGATCAATGATGTGTCATTGCAAATGGCGTTGAGAGATAAAGCGCATGTTGACTCTCGAAAGCGCACATTAAAGAACACAGCAGGAGAGTATTATGAATACATCGTACAAAATTACAGACAGAGCAAGCTACGATAATGTTTTTGCCAAGATTGATCGGTTGAATCGGATTGATTTCAAAGAATTTCCCGGATTCAGAATGGGCAGTTTTCTGGCTGTGAGTTATTATGAAGCAGCGGGTGGCAATTTACAGCCTGCATGGAAGCAAACAGCAAAGAATATTCTTCGGTGTTTTATCCGTGACTTTTCTTACGACTTTCAGGCAATAAAAGATGATGAAATCATGGTTTTCTATTCCCATGAACATGGCAGACGCGAAGACTATGTGAAATTGATGAACGATGTACAGGCAATGATTCCCGGCTCATATTGCTTTACGGGGAAAGATTGCCCACGTTCGATTGTTGTCAGCAAAACCGCCTGGAAGAATTTGCTTTTGCTGAAAACATGGAACAAACAGCTGAAGGAAGTTGAGCCGCATCGTGATGCAAGAGCGTTTCTGTTGTCAAAGTTGGCACTTGCCTACAGATGGAAACTGATTTTGAACGCAAATGAAAATGCATTAAAAAAGTGCAGAGGTCTGATTACCATTTTCGATGCAAGAGAATATGAAAATATCCTCACGCAAGTATGTTCGAAACTTGGAATCCGCTCAGCAACAATTGAACACGGTTTTTTTCCGCCGCCTTATTATTCCGGCAGCAAGGATTACTGCTTGGCTATGCCCAGTCTGGGGTTTGTCAGTGACGAATTCTGGGCATGGGGCGAAGCAATTCGGGAGAATGTTTTTGCCGGCGGCTTGAAGGAAGAGCAAGTGATTGCAGTCGGTTATCCGAAAAAAATTGAAAAATTGAGCGATGTAGAACCGGAACAAAAAACAATCGGTGTGATTTTGGATGGCGGAGAAAGCGCATTTCCGGAAAATGAAATCATGGCTCGAATTGCAGTCGAGTTTGCACAGAAATATCATTTTGATGTGGTGCTCAAGCCGCATCCGCATGATTTCAAGGATTATGTTAAGGCATTCAATCTATTGGAAGAAGAGCATCATGTTCGTGTCAGCCGTGAGCCTATTCTGCAATATGCTTGTAATGTCACATTTTCCATCAGTTTCTGTTCCACGGCTTATCTGGATTTGATGTGTCATGGGAAAATGGTATATCGTTACCGTTCTTCCTCCAAGCAGAGTATGTATTCCATGATGGGTGATGAAGGAACCTTCTGCAATGTTGAAGAACTTGAGCGGTTGTACAGCAATTGCAATTCTGCTGTCGATGATCAGATCATAACGAGACTCGTAGGTGATATTGATCATATGGCACAATCATACACAGCCCATGCTAATCGTCTTTTTTCAGAGGAGAAATAACAAATGTCAATCAGAAAATTCGTTTCCGATTTCCGTAGAAAGTATTATAAAAGCAAAGTTGTCAAAGCAGCTGCAAAGGTGGGCGAAGGCCTGAAAGTCAATGGGAAAAGCAGCATTTACGGTCATGTGACGCTTGGCAACAATGTCAATTTCAACGGGATGAGTATTCGTGGTCAAGGCACGGTTGAAATCGGTGATAATTTCCATTCCGGTGTGGATTGCGTTATTCTTACCAGCAATCATAATTATGAAGGAACCAGAATTCCGTATGATAGCGAAATGATTTGCAAAAAAGTTGTCATCGGCGATAATGTATGGATTGGCGATCATGTGATGATTCTGGGCGGCGTTACTTTGGGCGAAGGATGCATTATTCAGGCCGGTGCCGTGGTGTCAAAGGATGTTCCTGCATGCGGGATTGCCGGCGGAAATCCGGCTAAAGTGTTTAAATACAGAGATCAAGAGCATTATGAACAGTTGAAGGCTGAAGATAAGGTATTATAATTTCCCAATAAGAAGACAGAGAAAGAAGGAGAAAGCATAATGGGCGTATATAGCAATAAAACACTGTTGATTACTGGTGGAACGGGTAGCTTTGGTCATACGGTGTTAAAGCATTTTCTGAACACAGATATTGGCCAGATCCGCATTTTCAGCCGTGACGAGAAGAAACAGGACGATATGCGGCACGAATTGCAGGCAAAGCATCCCGAATATGCGAAAAAAGTGAAGTTTTTTGTTGGCGATGTACGCGATCCGCGTTCTGTTGCAGATGTGATGCCCGGTGTGGACTATATATTTCATGCTGCAGCACTCAAGCAAGTACCTTCCTGCGAATTTTTTCCCATGCAAGCTGTGAAAACGAATGTTGAAGGAACAGATAACGTACTGCATGCTGCTATTGATGCCGGTGTGAAACGCGTGGTATGCCTTTCAACGGATAAGGCTGCTTATCCCATCAATGCTATGGGTATTTCCAAAGCTATGATGGAACATGTTATCTATGCCAATGCCCGTACAGCTGCAGAACGCGGAGAAACCGTGATTTGCACAACGAGATATGGCAATGTTATGTGTTCCCGCGGTTCTGTGATTCCGCTGTTCATTGATCAGATTCGCTCCGGTGCTCCCATTACAATCACCAATCCTGAAATGACCAGATTCTTAATGAATCTGGACGAAGCGGTTGAACTGGTAAAGTTTGCTTTTGAAAATGGTAAGCCCGGCGATTTGTTTGTACAGAAGGCAGATGCGTGCACGATTGAAGATTTGGCCAAAGGGGTACAGCGTCTCTTTGGCGATACCGGCATTAAGATTATCGGCACACGGCATGGAGAAAAACTGTATGAGCATTTGTTGACACAGGAAGAGAGAGTCAGAGCGGAGGATTTGGGTCAGTATTTCCGTGTGGCTGCAGATAACAGAGACCTGAATTATGATAAATATTTTATCACAGGCCGCGTTCAGACACAGGCAGAAGAAGCGTATACAAGTCATAATACCGTGCGGTTGGATGTTGACGGTGTTGTGAAAAAGCTTCTGACCACCGATTATGTGCAGGAACAGTTAAAACAGATTCAATAAGGGTGAATGAAATGAAATTTTTGGTTCTTGGTTGTAATGGTATGGCCGGGCATATGATCAGCCTGTTTTTGAAAGAACGCGGGCATGATGTGCTAGGCTTTGCCTTGACGAAGTCTGACCTGGTTGATTCCGTAGCCGGAGATGCAATGAACGCAGATTTCATGAAGGAATTGGTTGGCGTAAACAAATATAACAGTGTTATTAACTGTATTGGGCTGCTGAATCAGTTTGCGGAAAGCAATAAAGCCGCTTCTGTTTATCTGAACTCTTATTTGCCGCACTATCTGGCACAGCTGACGGAAGGCACGGATACACAGGTTATCCATATGAGCACCGATTGCGTGTTCAGCGGCTCAAGGGGCGGCTATACCGAAGATGACTTACGAGACGGTGCTACGTTTTATGATCGCTCTAAGGCATTGGGAGAATTAGAGGATAATAAAAACATTACGCTTCGCAATTCTATCGTGGGTCCGGATATCAATCAGGGCGGCATCGGTCTTCTGAATTGGTTTATGCAGCAAAAGGGCGAAGTTTCCGGCTTTACGGGTGCGTTGTGGACGGGCCAAACAACACTTCAGCTGGCTAAAACAATGGAAGTGGCAGCTAAAGAGAAAGCTCATGGTTTGTATAATACTGTACCGGATACCAACATTTCAAAATATGAATTGTTGAAGCTGTTCAACAAATATATCAGAAAAGACAAAGTTTCAATTGTGCCGGTTAATAAAGTGATTGCAGATAAATCCCTGAAGCGTACAAGGTGGGAGTTCAGTTATCCCATTCCGGACTATGAACAGATGATTATGGAACTGGCAGATTGGATGAGAGCACATAAGCAACTTTATCCGCATTATGATTTGTAAGTGCTGTTAGCTTGCGTGCGGCAAAAAGAAACGGAAAGTTTTTTTGCCGCATTGGAGCAGGTTTGGCAACTGTTGAACAACACAGCGGATCGGGATATAATTTATTTCTGGAAAACAGGGAGGAAATATTCGCATGGGAATTAGAAAACTGCGTTTGATGACCATTGTGGGAACTCGGCCGGAGATTATCAAGATGTCTGAAATCATCAAAAAGGCGGACATCTATTTTGATCAGATTCTCGTGCATACCGGCCAGAATTACGATTATGAGCTCAACAAAGTTTTTTTTGAAGATCTGAACCTTCGTGAACCGGATTATTTTCTGAATGTGGTCGGCGAAAATTTGGGAAAAACGATGGGGAATGTCATCTCAAAATCTTACGATCTCATGGTTCAGGTGAAGCCGGACGCCGTTATTGTGTTGGGCGATACCAATTCCTGCTTGTGCGTTATTTCTGCCAAGCGACTGAAAATTCCCGTATTCCATATGGAAGCCGGGAATCGCTGCAAGGATGAAAATCTGCCGGAAGAAGTAATCCGGCGTATTGTGGACGTTACCAGCGATATCAATCTCTGCTATTCCGAGCATGCGCGTCGCTATATCCTGGAAACGGGTGTAAAGCCTGAGTATACCTATGTTGTCGGTTCTCCCATGGCTGAAGTACTGAATAGTTGTAAAGAAAAAATTCAAAAGAGCAATGTTCTTGATAAATTGGGACTGGAAGCCGGAAAATATATCCTTCTTTCTGCTCACAGAGAAGAAAATATTGATATTGAAAAGAATTTTTTCAGTTTGATGAATGCTGTCAATGCCATGGCAGAAACCTATAATATTCCGATTCTTTATTCCTGCCATCCCAGAAGCAAGAAATACATCGAAGCACATGATTTCAAATTTGATGTTCGTGTTATCCAGCATAAACCGCTGGGATTCTTTGATTATAATAAACTTCAGCAGAATGCGTTTTGTGTTGTTTCCGACAGCGGAACCATTCCGGAAGAAGCAGCCTATTTTCATTTCCCGGCAGTATCTGTCCGCACGAGTACGGAACGCCCTGAAGCAATAGATAAGGGTGTGTTTACCATTGGCAGCATTTCAACTGAACAGGTACTTCAGGCTGTGGATTTGGCAGTGAATATGAATGCCAACGGTGATATGCCGGAAGAAGTTCCTGCTTACACGGATGGCAATGTCAGCACAAAAGTTATCAAGATTATTCAAAGCTATGTAGGCATTACCAATCAGATGATCTGGAGAAAATAACGAAAAAACGAACAGTGAAACAGAGAGTTGAAATATGGCATCAAAAAATATTACCATTAACAAAACAGTCGGTATCAATTTTTTCAGTCTAATCTTACTGCAAGGTATATCTTTTTTTACTGCCCCCATTTTTTTGCGAATGCTGGGCTCGGAGCAGTATGGTGTTTTTGCCGTATTCAGTTCTCATGTTTCTATTCTTTCCTGCTTTATGGGGCTCGGTGCTTCCGGCGGCATTGCTGTTTCCAAATATGATTTTCCGGATCAGTATTATGAATTCCGCAGCAGCAACCTGTTGCTTGGTACGTTTCTGTCTTTGGGTATTGTTTTGATTGCGGCGATATTTATTCAGCCCCTTTCCAATTTGTTTAAATTATCAAAGACATTTTCGTTATTGGTGTTTCTCACTGCATTCAGCCTCTTTATCTGCAGCTTTGCTTCCGGTGCTTTTGTCTATGAAAAGAAGCCGATCAGCAATTTGGTCAGCTCTTTGTCGGTTGCTGTACTGAATATCGGTATTTCTTTTCTTTTCATTTGGTTGTTGGACGAAAGCGAACGGTACACAGCCAGAATTCTGGGCTACGCCTTGTCTCACATACTTGTTGCGCTTGTGCTGTGGTTGATTGTTTTTCTGAAGAAGCCTACATGGCTGAATATGAAATTTAACAAGTATTCTCTCAGAATCGGTTTTCCGATGATTTTTCATACATTGTCCAATACAGTATTGATTCAGTCGGACAGGATAATGATGCAGCATATGCAGGTATCCAGTTCAGATATTGGTATATACACAGCATATTATAGCCTGGCATCCATTCTCACTTCCGTTCTTTCTGCGCTCAATACTTCTTGGTGTCCGTATTATTACGATGATTTGAAGAACGAAAACTGGGATGGCTTGAAAACGAAAACAAGGCGGTATCTTGAATTTTTTACAGTGCTCACTTGTGGGTTTATTTTGCTTTCGCGTGAGGTGGCGTTGGCATATGCCGGGCGAGAATATGCAGTGGGCATCAATATTTTACCGATTATTACCATTGCTACCTTCTTCATTTTTATGTATCAGTTCCCGGTCAACTTTGAAATGTTTCACAAAAAAACAAGGATTGTTGCCATTGGTACAATCGGTGCAGCGGCAGGAAATATTCTGCTGAACTATTTCGGTATCAAGCAGTGGGGAATGTTTGGTGCTGCAATTGCAACAGTTCTGGCGTATTTGCTTCTGTTCATTGTTCATTATTGCGTGGCACACCGCATGAAGGAACAAAAATTTCATGTGTATTTCAGGGAATACTTACCTTGGCTGGTGTTGAGCCTGTTGGTTTTTTCCATGTTTTACTGGCTGGCAGATTTCTGGTATATCCGCTGGGCTTTGGGTGCCGCAATCGGGTTAATAGAATTTATGCGTATCAAAAAACGGCGTAGTTTATTCTGACGGCAGGTGGCGTTTTGACTTAATTGAAATCATACGGAGTGGATGGTGAACGTTAGAAGTCCAGCGAAAAAGAAGAAAGCATTTTTCGCTTGCTGAGAAGAAAACGGAGTAAGTATGTCAAATTTATTGTTGGCTGTTATGGAAAACAGAATAATTCTTCCGGTGACGCAAATGCAAGAAGTGTTTCAAAAAGAAGGTATTTCATCGGAAGAAGGTTCTTTTCGTGTGCTGATTTTGAGCAAACCGCAAGAAATCGGCAGCATTGAAGAATATGAAAAGAATTGTGTGCATTTGCCGCGGCTTTGCAGTAGCTTTTTTAACAAACAAAAGCTGCATGCCACGGTAATGGCAGATTATGTTGGAAGAATTATTATTATCCTTTCCGGAAAACGCAGTCGGCTTGAATTGGAATCAGCCATGCAGATGCTGCAAAAACATATCGAGATGAACAAATACAACCAATGGGTTATTGCTGTGGGCAAATCGGTGAAACGAGTACAGGATATTTCTCAATCTTATGAAAATGCTGTATCCGTTATGCAGAATGCTTATTTGTATATGGGAAATACAGTGCTTTATAATGAGGATCTTCAAAATGTGCTGAATGCCAATTATCTTGAAAGTACTGTGAATTTGGACCGGATATTACAAGCTTTCCGTGATGACGAAATTGAGCAAATGCGCATATTGGTAACTGAATATGCTGAAAAGGTGCGCAATATTTCCGGCTATAACAGTGAACCCCATCATCCGACCAGTATCAGGCGAATGTTCATTGAACTGACGGTATATGTGCTGCATATTGCTTCGGATATGGGTATCAATGTGGATGCTTTGCTGGACGGAATTGATCCCTATACGCATTTGATGCATGTGGGAGGCGGTACGCCGGCCATTATTAATTGGTTTGTGGCATTGTGTGAAAAGCTGAGAAAAGAGATAAACAGCAAAAGAGAAAATAAAGAAGACATACTGATCGCAAGTGTTTGCGCTTATATTGATAACCATTTGTCGGAATATGACTTATCCCTGTCCTCCGTCAGTGCAGAAGTGAGCATTTCTTCTTCCTATCTTTCAAGATTATTTCCAAAGAAAAAGGATGTTGGCTTTACTCAATATATTGTGCAACAGAGAATAGAGATGGTAAAAGATAAGCTGCGGAATACACAGATGTCGATTGACGAAATAGCACAGTCTTCAGGCTTTTCTTCTTCCAGCTATTTGGGAAAGCAATTTAAGAAATTAACCGGCTTGACACCTAATGCTTATCGTTTGAAGCGACAGGAGTGAAATAATGAAAGAATAGCCATATTTGATTACATGAAAGCTGTATGTATTATGTTTTTTATTTTGTTGCATACCTTTATATTCTCAGAGTCAATCATTTTATATAATGGTATTTTGCAACTTGCTGTTCCTTTCTTTATTACAATAAGTGGTTTCATGTTTTCTGTTTCTGCCAGCAAATCAAGGTCTTATAGTGTTTATAAAGCATATTCAGGGAATATTTTGTTTCGAAAATTTGAACAGCTTTTAACGCCTGCAATAATCACGTATTTTATTTATATTATTTTCAACATTTTGAAAAGTGAAGCTGCTTTTGCGCCGCTGAACTTGATTTCTGATTTTATTTTCGGAAGGTATGGTGCGGGCAGTTACTATTGTTCAATTATGGTGCAATTTGTTTTGATTATTCCACTTATGTATGCGTGCATATCAAAAAAACCGTTGCTGTTTTTCTTTGTATTTGTGGTTTTTACAATAATGTATGAATTAGTATGTGGCTGGACAAGTGTTGATAGTGAAAGCATTTTCTATCGACCGTTGTTTTTTCGCTATACGGTGCACGTGTGTTTGAAATGATATTGCACAGAATGTATAATTCTAAAATCAATTTGTCTATTATAGCATTGTCGTTTCTGTTAGGCGGTGCTTATATTATTTTGCCGTTAATAACGGATTACTCCTATATTGTTTTAAAGATGGTCAACTACTTCTATGATGACGGCATTCTATGTGTTTTCTATTCTTTATGTTTTGGTGCATAGTTTTAAAGATAAGCAGCTGCTTTCTCGAATAGATAAAGTTATTTCTGCGATCGGGCGTTCTACCTATTACATTATGTATACGCAAATGATGTTCTTTTGGGTTGGGCAGAAGATTTACAGTATTCTCAATGCGATTATTCCCAATTTGGTCATTTCGTCAATAATTTATTGTTTCGTTGCATTATTTGTTTCAATAATCTCTGGCTTGATTTTTTCTGTTATTTGAAAAAAATCAGTGCTTTTCTTTATCGTGTCTGTCGCTTGGTTCATAATTGAAAAGTAATTTGTACGGTATATTCAGAGTGAACAGAATTTGTGCTTAACTTCGTTGGTTTGGTTGCGCAATTTTTGCGGAGCACATGTATTTACTCAAGCAGAATGATAGAATGGATAATTTGATTTGCGATTTGTGGAAAAATGCACTGTTATGATAAAAAATCATTGTGATTCAGCGCATCTTTGGATATTTATCTTTTAGACAAACGATGCTGAAAAACATATACAACGCGTTATATGCCTTTTTTGCTGTGCTCAAGTTGCTAACTGGGGCAGGCTTAAGTTTGTTGCCATGAATGTAAATGGACAAGAATCTCCTACATATATCTTTTCTCTTTTTCATGCAAAAAAGTGCGACAGCAAAACAAAAAAGTAAGAAATTTTATGTTTGGAAATGTGTTATAATTCATATGTACTGTTTTCAGTAGCTAATAGAGTGTTTTCGTATCAAGGGAGGATTTCAATGTCGCAGCAGGTACTGATGGCAAGCAAAGGTTCAATCTCATCGCGTGCAAAGCTGAAGTGGAAAAGCATTGTGCGGCATTGGGAACTTTATCTTTTGCTTTTGCCGGCGTTCCTGATTATTTTATATTTCAAGTATTATCCTCTTTATGGTGTGCAGCTTGCATTCAAGAGCATGAAACTGGGGCAAACCATAGAGCAGGCAAAATGGGTCGGGTTTAAGAATTTCGAACGGTTCTTTACCACGGGAATGTTTGAACGCACTGTTGTAAACACATTGGTAATCGGTATCTCAGTAGTCATGACGTTTCCGCTTCCGATTATTCTGGCTCTCATGCTGAATAACTGTGTCAGCAAACCTACAAAAAAAGTTGCGCAGACTGTAACCTATATTCCCAATCTGGTTTCGATCGCTGTTACCATGAGCATTGTGCATTTGTTCTGCGGCGGCAGCACCGGATTTATCAACATTTTCCTAAAAGCATTAGGCCAGGAAACCATTTATTTCATGGGTGAAGCAAGCTATGTCAGGCCGCTGTATCTGATATCCGAAATATGGTCTAAAACAGGGTATAATTCCGTGGTGTATTTGGCAGCATTGGCTTCGGTAAGTCCTGATTTGATTGAAGCATCAATGATTGATGGTTGCTCGAAAATCAAGCGAATCTGGTATATAGATTTGCCAACAATCGCGCCAACCATTGTCGTTCTGTTGATTATGAATATCGGTACTTTTTTCACAGCTTCCACAGAAAAAATGCTGTTGTTGCAGACGGACCTGAACCTTTCTGCTTCGGAAACCATTGGTACTTATACCTACAAACTTGGTTTTACAAACAGGCAATATGGTTATTCGGCTGCGGTTGACCTGTTTACGAATTTGGTAAACCTGATTATGCTGATTACTGCGAATATGATTGCAAGAAAGGTTTCCGATTCGTCTTTGTTCTGATGAAGAACAAAGTGTAATATGTCAGGAGAGAAAATATGCAAGAAAACATGGATTTAGAAAGGGGTAAAACGTTTATCAGACCCACGAAAGGGGACCGGGTACTGGATGCAATCATCATCATTTCATTGGTGATTATCTCCATTCTAGCGTTTTATCCGTTATATATCGTTCTGATTTCTTCCATCTCAGATCCTTCCTACATTAGCGCAGGTAAGGTTTGGCTATTCCCAAGAGGAATGAATCTGGAAGCGTATAAGATTTTGCTGGACACTAAGGATATTTGGGTGGGTTATCGAAACTCATTGTTTTACACAGTTCTTGGCACAGTTTTACAAATGATTGTGACCACTGCCGCTGCCTTCGCTCTTTCATGGAAGATGCTTCCCGGCAGACGGTGGTTGAGTGCCATGATTGTTTGCTCCATGTATTTTACCGCCGGCTTGATTCCCACATATCTGGTTGTTCAGCAGGCAGGCATGATCAATACAATCTGGGCGCTGATTATCCCCGTGCTGGTGGGTCCTTATAACCTGATTATTGCCAGAAACTATTTTGAGCACTCCATTCCGGGGGATATTTATGAATCTGCCATGATGGATGGCGCCAATATGTTCCGTTGCTTCTGGCAGTTTGCCATTCCTTTGGCAAAACCCGTGCTTGCCGTAATGGTTCTGAACTTTGCCCTTGGTCATTGGAATAAGTATTTCGAAGCCATGATCTATATCAATGATGACTCTCTGCAAACCCTGCAGGTATTCATTAAACGAATCACGATGCAAGCCACTTCAACGCTGGATAGCAGCGCAGGCAGCATCCGGTTGGAAGATGTGGTTGAACAGATGCGGAAAACACAATTGCTTAAATATGCCGTTGTTGTGGTTTCTTCTGTTCCGATGATTCTTCTGTATCCGCTGATTCAGCGGCATTTCATTCAGGGAATCATGTTAGGTTCTGTTAAGAGCTGAGGATTTCTCAGTATCTACTATATTGAAAAGAGGGAAAACGAATGAAAGCAAATTCCATTATCGCCATTATTCAGGCACACATGAGTTCTACTCGTCTGCCCGGTAAGGTGATGAAAGATCTGTGCGGTGAACCTGCATTGTATCGTATGATTGAGCGCGTGCGGCAGAGCAAACTTCTTACGGATATTGTTATTGCCACTTCTACTTTGCCTTGCGATGATGTGATCATTGAAGCTTGCGAAAAGTGGGGTGTTCACACCTTCCGTGGCAGCGACAGCGATGTGCTGTCCCGTTATCATGGTGCTGCCAAGATGTATCCTGCTGAAGTGTATGTACGGCTGACATCCGATTGTCCTTTGCTTGATCCCGTGACGATTGATACTGAAATCCAGTACTTCCTGGATAATGATTATCGTTATGTCAGCGCTACTGCCGGTGGAAAATATCCTTGCACGCTGCCTGGTGGCATTGGTGGCGAAGTGTTCACGGCAGATTTGCTTGATGAAGCCATGGAAAAGTCCACAGAGGGTTATGAACACGAGCATGTAACCCCCTATATGTATTGGAAACAGGATTCTATTGGCGGTATTCCTTATAAAGAAGATGCTTCCATGTTCCGTATTACGTTGGATACGCCTGAAGATTACGAAGTGATCAAGCATGTATATGAAGCACTGTATCAGCCCGGCAATACATTTACTTTGGAAGAAATTATTGCTTATCTCAAGGCACATCCCGAAGTATGTGCCATCAATTCCATGATCGTACAGAAGAAGGTTAAGGATTAAGCTGACCGGATTCGTTACGAAATATAAAATAGAAAAGAGGAGTTCTCATGCGTAAAATTCTTGCACTCGTACTGGTTGCTATCATGTTTTGCGGTTTGATTCCTGCTGCTTCTGCTGAATGGGATGGCTGGAATCTTGAAGGCACCATGTTCCCCCTGGCTGAACCGATGAGATTCAGCGTGCTTTCCAGCGGCTACTATTTTACTGACCTGAAAGATATCGTCAATAACAAAGATTGGCAGAATCTTCAGGAAGCAACGAATGTATACATCGATTTCGAGTTCCTCGGTGATTATACTGCTTCCGAAGTAAGAACCAATCTGCAGAATCGTTTGTTCTCCAATGATTATGCTGATGCCATTTTCAGTGTATATCTGGACAATTTGACCGTTGCCGATATTGATGAACTGGCTATGAGCAAAAAGCTCAAGAATCTGACCCCCTATGTCAATGATCCCACAATCATGCCTTTCATGAACAAGAATGTTGTTCAGTATAACAGCAATATTCTTCGCAGCATGCGGTCTTCTGACGGCAATATCTATTCTTTGTATGGTGTTGGCGATCTGGCTGTGTATACTTCTGGCGAAGCTCTTTTGCAGGTCAACGCTGCTTGGCTTGATGCTTGGAAAACCGCTCGTGGTCTGGATCACAGCCCCGCTACGCTGGCTGAATTTGAAGACATGCTGACCTATTTCAGAAACACTGATCTGAATGCAAATGGCGTTCAGGATGAAATTCCCTACTTCATTGCTCAGATCGGTTATCAGGGCTGCGC
Organism: Clostridia bacterium; assembly: GCA_045590215.1. Lineage (GTDB taxonomy): Bacteria > Bacillota > Clostridia > Christensenellales > Aristaeellaceae > RUG563. Next base: position 60,243 of record JAZNQO010000032.1, read on the forward strand.
CACGCTGGAACATGCCATGGGTATGTATGGCATTGCCACCAAGGATAGCGCTCTGGACATGAACATCATGATCGACGATAATGGCAAATGCTTCTTTGTTCATACGACTGATATGTACAAGGAAGGTCTGAAGACCTTTGCTGACTGGTATGCCAAGGACCTGGTTTGGGATGAAATCTTCACCGGTAATGCCGAAACTGTTAATGCCATTCTTGCCGAAGCTTCCAACAAGATTGGTGTTATCAATTGCTGCAATGAAATTTCCGGCTTTGTGACGATTCTGCCTCCTGCCATTGAAGGCTATCAGGCTCGCTATCATATGCATCCTGCTGCTCGCAAGGGCGTTGATGGACAGCCTTACGGCGTTATCATGGATACTTGTGAAAATCCCGAAGTGCTGGCTGCTTTCCTGGATCTGATGTATGATATGGAAAATAGCTTGTCTATCCGTTACGGCACGCAGGCTTGGAGCAACGGCAAACTGACCTATGGCGATGATGGTAAGATCGTGTTTAATGTTCCCGCCACCGCTCATGCCAAGGGTTCTTCCGAAATTGCCGATGAAGATCGTCCCATCTACGATTTCATCTGGGGTATGGGTATTCAGACTCTGGATATCACCAGCAAGTATTATGATCTGGATTCTCTGTATGAAGGAAGAACCAGCGTTTTGGGTTCTCAGTTGTTCGTAGAAAACGGCATCTGGAATCCCAACAACAATATCTGGCCGCGCTGCGCCATTCTACCCGAATACATTGATGACTTTGCTTTCATGCAGACTGACGTCAGCACCACGCTGGCTGAATATCGCGCACAGTTTGTCACCGGCAAGCTGGATGTGGATGCCGAATGGGATAATTTCCAGAACAAGCTGAAGAAGCTGGGCATTGAAGAAATGACTGATATGGTTCAGGCTTCCTATGATGCCTATATCAAGTAATTAGGGTTTTCAATCAAGTAAATAGCAAATCAGGTAAAGAGCAATAATTCCATGCTTCAGCCTGTCAAGAAGGGCCGCATTGTGCGGCCTTTTTTGATTGTATAAAGAAATCACCGTCTAGGACGGCGGTTAAAGAAAGCATGTGGTAATGAAGAATAAACGCAGACAGAATAGAACAAGATTGGTCAACAGTATAAAACTAACAGGGAGATGCATTCATAAATAAATTATCTCCGTTTTCCGATGCGCAATACTACTGCAGAAATTATATGTGCCTTTGGATTCAAACCCAAAGAAAACCTGCGGAAACTCTACATCAGTCCAGCCATGGAAAAAGGGCTGGTGGTGATGGGAATACCGAGTAGGACCACAAGCCGGGACGAAACGTACATTCGAGTGAGTGGGCTGACCGGCAAAAGAAGCGCGGCTCTTCGTAGGGAACGCTTCCAAAGGAGGTGTTGTTGGATTTGCACTGGGTTATCCAATAGGGGCGTGAGCGTCCTGTTGGCACACGACTTTGCATGAGATCCGGCTTGCTGGATTAGCGAGAGCAATTGCTTGCGTTTGCCGAGCGTAGTCAGCGAGCAGCTTTGCCGCTTGATGACCGGTACAGGAAAGTGTAGTGTGTTATACCTTTTGTGCCCGCTGACGGCAGAAAGGGGTGCGCGTGGTGCGGGGCAGCACTTTCCGGCGGCAGCTGAGGTCGGGCAAGGCACGACGACGCAGTCCATTGCCTGCAATGGACAAGTGTAGCCGGCGCAGTCCTTGTGGCTGCGTTGGCTGAAGCAGAAGAGGGAGAGTATGTGATGAAAGATCGCATGCTTTCCCTCTTCGCATGTAGGCGACAATGTCGCCGTGGGCACAAAAGGGTATATCACTCGCCGCAGCGACGGCTAGGCGTTGTCACTTCGCAGGTTTCGTAATCAGCGGAAGCATGGCAGCTCGTAAAGCTTCTTTGTGATGCTCTTCGATAACCCGGGAATCTGCCGTGTCCAGCATTGCTTCCACCATCTGCTCCGGTGTGATTTTCGTGATACTTCTTGTACCGCGCTTTTGCAGATTCTTGATCAGTGTTCGCATCGTGTTGGTGGTTAGTTTCTGTGTCTGCGCAATATAAGTATCAGCACCATCACGCAGATCTTTGACAAGGCGCAGGAAAGTTGCCGCCATGGCTGCGGTGTCTGTCTGACCTTCCGGCATTTTGAGTGCGGCAATATTCTGTTCCACAAATTGGGCTGCTTGTGAATGGCAAGGATTTTTGTTTCCGATATTCTGAAGCAGCTTTCCCATATTATCGATCATTGTGTTGACCCCTGCGATACCGGCGGCAATGGTTGCATCCTTGAATTGAGCAATCTGTTTGACCAATGTGGCGAACTCGGGATGCTCGATCAGCTGACTGACGATAACCGGATCAACTTCCCTGGTATACAGAAGCTCAGCCGCCCTGGCACTCAGACCCAAGGTTTCGATATTATAGTTTGTTCGGTAGGGGATATCCGTTTCGCCGAGAATAAAATCGATGGATACGCCCAAGGCTCTGGCTGACTTGATAACATTATCTGTTGAAAACTTTTCTGTTTCTCCGTTCATATATCGGCTGAAAGCCCCTTTGGACAGGCCGATTTTTTCTGCAAGTTGAGCCTGCGTCATTCCTTTTTCCTGTAGCAGGTCGTGAATACGGTTTCGGCAATCGCCTGGTAAGTATTCATGAATCTTATCCATTAAAAAATCACCTCGTTTCTTCGGTAACATAACGAATCGGCATGTAAATTTGTTCCATCCTTCTTGCATTTTTGCAAGTCGGGATGGACTTTTTTGATTCTGCTTGCAAATCAGCCGGAATTCAAGCATAGATTCTACACCTATTTTACAATGAGCCTCGATGAGCGCACATCAATCTGTTTTCGGGATGCAGGCTGCATCCGATATTAACAGCGAAAGGAGAAAGAAATGGCTAAAGGTATGTATTCGATTCTTCAGTTTGAGAAACATCAGGGCTATCCGGCCAAGAAGATCGAAGATCATCATGAACGCAACAAAGAGATTTATGCCAGCAATTCGGACATAGACCATGGAAAAACAGGGCTGAACTTTCACATCATCAGGCCGCAGGGCAAGTATTACACCGAAATTCAGCACCGGATCAATGATGCGAAATGCCGCACACGCAAGGACAGCGTACGATTTGTGGACACGCTGCTGTCAGCCAGCCCGGAGTTTTTTGAAGGGATAATGGGGAAAGAAGTCCTTGCTTACTTTACCCACGCCAGCCGCTTCATGGAGGCACGCATCGGGCGGCAGAATATTATTTCAGCGGTGGTTCACATGGATGAAAAGACGCCGTACATGCATTTGGTGTTTGTGCCGCTGACCGACGATCATCGGCTTTGTGCCAGAGATATCATCGGCAATCGCAAGCAATTGATTGCATGGCAGGATGATTTCTGGAAGCACATGGCCACGAAATTTTCGGAACTGGAAAGGGGCGAAAGTGCAAGCCTTACCGGCCGTACCCATATCCCCACCCGGCTTTTCAAAGAAGCAGTGCACCTGAACCAATTGCGGGATCAGCTGATGGAGCTTCTTTCAGAAGTGACGCCCTTCAATAAGGGCAAAAAGACGGTGGAAATTGAAAAGCTTTTGTCCCGGTACATTCCCGGTGTGGAGCAGATGCGCACCCGGCTGAAAAAGTACGAAGGGGCGTTCCGGGAAATGAAACAGGAGCAGGAAGCCTTGCTGCAAAAACTGGAAGACAGTAAGGAAAGCACGGTGGAGAAAATGGCGATTCTGAAGAAACTGAATGAGTATGAGGAATTGCAGCGGACGGTGCATTACGTACCGCCGGAAATTATGGAAGCTGCACGGCAAATGAAGCGGATAAATAACCAAAAATCGGTAAAAACTATTGGAAAAGGAGCGTGGATGCATGCAGCTGAAAGTAAATGAACAGACCAAGATCGTCCAGATCTGGATGACCAATGATGAGAAAGATGATCCCCGGGCCCAGGCTAAAATGAAGGAACTGTGCGCCCAGTACAAAGAAAAAAAGTACCTGGTGGCCGTCTTCTATTCTGGTAAAAACGAACTGTACCCCAGCATCCTGGATCTGCTGGCCTACAACAAGCGAAAGTGTGCCGAGGCTACAGCACAGCGAACACAAAACCCGAGAAAAGCGGTGGGGATGGATAGGTAACAAAAAAGGGAGTAATAGCTCCCTTTTTTGTTGTCTTCCTTTTTTACCAAGAAAAAAGCAGAAATAGATCAGGAAAATGCAGACCCAGTATTTTTATTGGGTGCATCAATTATTTCTTCTTGCAGCCAAGCTCATTAAATAATTTTGTTAAACATTAGGTGTTGTATTCAATAAACATTTTTATGCCATATGTTTACCAAAGTGCTCTATTGTGGAAATTAAAGAATCCGTCCTAATTTTTCCAACCGTGCGGAAATAGATCCGACTGTTCGTTTGAAATGAACAGATAGTTCTTTTCGGGAGCAGCCAGAATCAAACATACGGCACAGTTCAACATCATCTTCTTCTGTCCAAGGTTTACCGCTGTTTTCGGGCAATGTTCTTTTGTTGCTGCAAGGTGTGGTTTCCAATGCTCGCAGAACGGTATTGATTGCACGGACAACAACCAGCTGATTACTGCTGTCGCTATCCGGCAGGATTTCACCGGTTATGGGATGGATGCCGTTGGAAAGAACGGTGAGAATGTGTTTTGCATGTTCGAGATCCATGGTGTACCTCCTGATTGATCGGTTTGTTTATGAACGCATAGCATGATACTTATGTTCTATTATTCGTGCTTTTTCCCAGATTTCCTCTGCAATCTGTTTGCAATTGCGCAAGGGAATACCGGCGGTTTTGCCTACTGCCAGCAGATCTTGCTGGCTGGGTTCTTTGCCATTTCCGTTCACAGTTGTGGTATGCTCACCGAAATATGTGGTACTCCAAGTCAGGTCATATGCCGGGGAGGGATGCCAGCAATCCTGTGAGTTATCATAAATCCAGGTGAAGTTTTTCGCATGGTCATCGCGGTTATGAGCAAATACATTGAAGCACATCCGGCGGAACATTTGCTCCGTATCAGCATCGTTGCTGCGGGAAAGAATGCGAGTTAGCTTCATCAGCGTGTGATAGTCCATGGACGCTGTGCGCCAGTCAGCTTCCAGAATGGCAGTGGCAGTGAGCATATGACGACGAACAGAACCTTCTCGGTCAAAACGCCGCACAGCGAAGTAACCGCTGCACCGTTTGGAGGGCATCAGCTTTGTTTCGGGAACAATGATGCCGCAATCGGCAGCACAATCCATGTACTCTTTTTCCATCATGCCGGTGTCCGGCATGTCGCCGGATGCAGGAAACTTGATCACCCATTCGTCGGTCATCACCTTGGGACGGGCACCGCCGGAGTTGCCGCCCATCTGGAACACATCGTCCAGATCACTGATATCTTCTCGATTCAGAATAGCATGGCATTTGGCGGAGAGTTCGTCCAAATCGGCAAGCTGTACATCCTGATGAACATCCCATGCAGGACGATACGTCAGCGCACCCATGCCGGATTCGCCTACGATTGCCAGCCGCTCTAATGGCGTAATGCGCGACGAGTCAAGACCCCTGCTCTTCAGTATCCGATCCACCAGCAGACGGCCCCAGGCATCCGGTAAGCTGTCGGCAAAAACACCCCACAAGCCCTGGAAAGTAGTGGAGGTGGGAACGAAGACTTTTTGTTCAACAGGCAGAGAGAAGGGACTGATAGCGAATCCGTTTTCCAGCCATGTGTCGGAATAGGCGAAAGCGACCCGGTGATCGGCAGTTTCAGCCAGTGTGCCCACATGACGGTCGTGCAGGTACACTTCCACTTTATGTTCGTTCACGGAGAACCTCCTCAATACTGCTGTACTCCACATTGGTGAACAGATTACGGATTTCATCAGCGCAATCCAGCGCAACGCACAGCTTGGTCAACGAGATCAGCGAGATCTGTCCGCTGGTTTCAAAGCGTTTGATACTGCCATAGCTCACATTGCTTTTTTCACTGAGTTCCTGCTGTGATAGCTTTCTCCGTTTGCGGATGCGACTCAAACGCTGAGCCAATGCCAAATTGATTTCTTCCGGGGTTTCCCATACAAAACTCATAATTCCCTCCGATGGATAAAATGCGATCTATTTCTTCTATATTGTTTGTTTATAGATAAAATATTATACGCATATAAATATACCACATTCATTTTGAATCATCAAGTGGTAATTGCTCGATATTCAGTGTCAGATCAAGATGTTAATCATTTTTCCTGAAAATTTCACAGCATACAGAAATATGCCTTAATGCTAAAGATATTCTTCGTAAAGAAAGACTTGAAAAAGAACAAAAGATAATATACAATATTATCTGTAATATAAAATTCGAAAGCAAACAATGGTGAATTTTGTCGGAATTAGGAGGTGAAACCATTGATTGAGACTTTTGACATTGCCGGTTATACCCGGATTTCCGTGGATGACGAGCTGGACCGGGAGAACATATCTATTGAGAACCAGAAGGCAATCATCGAAGAATACGTAAAAGAACGTTTCCCCGGCAGCACGCTGACCTTCTTTGAAGACCGTGACCGCTCCGGCTATACTTTTGAGCAGCGGGAAGGGTACCAGCAGATGCGCAAGGAACTGATGAGCCACAAGTACGATATCCTGATCGTCAAGGACTTCTCCCGCTTCTCCCGCCGGAACAGCCGTGGCCTGGTGGAGCTGGAAGATCTGCGTGATAACAGAATACGCATCATTTCCATCGGGGACAATGTGGACTATCCCAACGATGACGAATGGCTGAAGATCCAGTTTCAGTTCCTCATCAACGAAATGCCGGTTACCGATACCTCCCGGAAGGTGAAGAACGTCATCAAGCATCGCCAGCAGGAGGGGGAATGGATCTGTGCCGCCCCTTATGGCTACAGGGTCAATAAGCACAAAGAATTTGAAATCGTCCCTACGGAAGCGGAAATTGTGCGGCTGATTTACAAGCTGTATATCGAGGACGGCTGGGGCTACAAGAAGATTGCCAACCATCTGACGGACGAAGGCATTCCCACGCCACGCATGAGTGAGCAAATGCGCAAGGAAGCCGAGGGCGGCGAGAGCAAACGGGAAGCCAAGCGGGACTGGGCTATCGTGTCCATCCAGGGCATTCTGGAAAACGACTTCTACATCGGCACCTTCCGCCAACGCAAGTACACCCGTGCCAAGATCAATGGCAAGGATGTGAAGCTGGATGAGGGCGAGCACATTGTGATTGAAAATCACCATCAGCCCATCCTGGATTACCGCACTTTCGCCATGGCAAAAGCCCTGCGGGAAAAGCGTTCCACCAGCCACTACCGGGGCGTGAAGAAAAACGACAACTTCTACTCCGGTTTTCTCACCTGCGGCGATTGCGGCAGCCCCATGTTCGCCATGAGCCGCAGCGACCTGCAGCCGGCTTACACCTGCGGCACCTATCATCGCCGGGGGAAGAAGGGCTGTTCCAGCCATCACATCCGGGTGGATAAGCTGGATGAACTGCTGAAAATCTATGTGCGGAAGGTGATGGATTCTTCCGCTTCTATGCTGGACAGGCTCAATGCTGATCTGGCCAGCGAAACGGACGATATTTCTGAAACGGAAGTCACGGCGGATAATCTGGCTAAGCTTCAGGTGGAACTGAAGGAAGAACTGAAGGCAACCAAACGCCAGCGCATCCGGGACATCATGAAGCATCCGGAGCAGGAAAAGCTGCTGGAGGAAACCTATGATGAAATGGAAGCCGACCTGCAGCGGAAAATTGACGGGCTTGAAAACCAGATTCAGTTGCTTTCCGATAAGCGCAACACCATCATTCAGGTGAACCGTACGGCCAAAACCGCCATCGATGTGTTCCGGGACATTCTTGAAAAAGACAAGCTGGACCGCACTGATCTGGAGTTGATCATCAGCCGCATTTATGTCTTTGAAGATCATCTGGAACTGCACCTGCAAAGCGATATCGACGCCCTGATCCGCACGGAAAAGATGGAGGACACCGTAAATTTTAATCAGGGCATCGAAAACTTGAATTGCCGTATTGTCCAGACGGCCAGAAACCAGAAGGACAAAGTTTTCGATGTCCATGTTATCAGTGACGGCGACCCGCTGGAGATTTATACGGATCGGGATGGGGAAGTGATTTTGAAGAAATATTCGCCCATTGGGGAAATGAGCTCTTTTGCCAAAGATTATACGGAGAGCCTGTTTCGTTCCATGGGGCATATAGCCTGCATTGTGGATAGGGATCAGGTGGTGGCAGCCAGCGGCGTGAGCAAGAAGGAGCTGTGGGATAAGCCCATCAGCCCGGATTTGGAAAGTGCCATTCAGGGGCGGCAGACCATGACGCTCAATCGCACCGGTGGCGGTAAATTGATGCCCGTCACCAACGAAGAAGATGTGTCCGGCTATACGGCGCAAGTTGTTTCGCCCATCATTGCGGATGGGGAAGCCATTGGGGCTGTGGTGCTGCTTTCCCGTGAACAAAACGCCCGGATGGGGGACACGGAAGTGAAAGTAGCAGAAACGGCGGCCAGCATCGTGGGCAGACAGATGGAACAATAAGCGATATACCGGGGGAACGCCCTCGGTATTTTTTCTTTTCCCTTTGCATATGAAAAACAGAGGTGAAAGCATGAAAAAGGGGCTGATGTTCGGGCTGGCGATTTTGTTGACGGTATTGCTTTGCGCCCTGTTTCCAAGCGGCCAAAGGGAGGAAGCGCAGACGGAAAAAGGGGCGTATGTACTGCGCATCTGGGCAGCGGAAGGGCAGGGGGATATAAACGCATGGCTGAAACAGGCAGCGGCTTTATACGAAAAAAGCCATGCGCACAGGGTTTATATCCGCACGGCGTCCAAGGAGGAAATGCAGCAGGCGATGATAGGGGAAAACATCCCCTCGCCGGATGTGCTCATCCTGCCGGGGGAGGGCGTGCCCCTTGCCTTCCGGGGGTATGGCCTTGTTTTGCTGCAGGAAGGAGAGGCCAAGGAAACCTTGCCGCCAAAGCCCCTTCTCTTCACTCGCCCCACCTTGCCGCCCCCGAAACAAACGCCGACGCCTGCCCCCTTCCCGGACAATCTGACAGTGATTGCCGTGCCTTCCTCCATGCAGGGAAAAATAAACGGCGGCATGGTTTCCCAAAATCCGCTCAAGGCACTTTTGCAAGGGGATGCCGCGGCGGCGGTTTTGACCTTTCCCCAGATACAGCAAATAAAAACCGGTTATGTGTTCTATCCCCGTGGCGATTTATTTGAACCGCTGTGCGGAAGGGCGTTGACAAAAGAGGGGGAGGGGATGCTCTCCTTCCTTCGGGGAGAGGGGGCGCAAGGGCTCTTAACCAAGCAATATTTGCTTTCCTGGGATGAAAAAATGCGCCTCTATCCCCCTGAAATGGAGCTGCTTTACGCCATGGAAAGCAGCCGATAAATTCTGGAAAAAATATGCATATTTCCTGCCATTCCGGGCATACTGGGGGTGAAGGGAGGTGCAGGAAATGGAAAAATGTATTCTTTGTGGCCAGCCATACCCGACGGGGTTGCAGGTGATGGGCTGCCTGATCTGCTTTCCCTGTGAAAAACGGCTGCTGCACGGCATGGCCGGGCATCAAACATGCAGGAAATTGAAGCGGATTTATGCTTCCACCCATCTGGAGGGTTGATTTTTTCGGCCCAAAATATTACAATACACCTGACTGATTTTTTCGGAAGGGTGTTTTTTGTATGCTGCCTTACCAGACGGTATATTTCGATTTGGATGGAACGCTGACGGATTCCCAGCCCGGCATTTTTAACTGCGCCACCTATGCGCTGGAAAAAATGAATTGCCCCGTGCCGGATGCAACCACCCTGCGCCGTTTTATGGGGCCGCCGCTGGCTGAATCCTTCATGCGCTATTGCGGCATGACGGAAGAAAAGGCCATCGAAGCCACCGCCCTTTACCGGGAACGCTATACCCCTATCGGCTGGAAGGAAAATAAGGTTTTTCCCTGCATTCGTGCGCTGCTGGCAGAGCTGAAAAAGCGTGGTGCTTATGTGGCCGTGGCAACGGGCAAGCCCCAGACATCAGCCGAAAAAATCCTTTCTTATTTTGGCCTTTCCCAGTATTTTGATTGCATTGTCGGCCCCATGATGGGCGAACTGCACGCCAATAAGGCAGACCTGATCCGCCGTTCCATGCCGGAAAAACCCGGCAAGAGCGTGATGGTGGGGGATACGGTAAGCGACGTGATCGGCGCACGGGATTGCGGCATTGATTCCATTGCCGTGCTTTACGGCTACGGCGAAAACGACGAGATTTTAGCGGCTAACCCCACCCATCATGTGGACACCACGGAAGAACTTTGCCAGTTGCTCTGCCCCAGCATGACGCAGGGCAAGGGCTATTTCATCACGCTGGAAGGGGTGGATGGCTGCGGCAAGAGTACGCAAGCCGCTGCCCTGAAAGAGAAGTTAGAGCAATTTGGCTATACCGTCCATCGCACCCGTGAGCCCGGCGGCTGCCCTTTAGCGGAGCAGATTCGGGGGCTTTTGCTTGCCAAGGAAGACGGCGGCATGTGCTCGGAAACGGAAGCGTTGCTGTTTGCCGCTGCCCGTGCGCAGCATATTTATCAGGTGATTTTGCCCAAAGTTTCGGCTGGGGATATCGTGCTCTGCGACCGCTTTGTGGATTCCTCCATTGCCTATCAGGGGGATGCCAGAGGGCTGGACAGAGGCTGGATTATGGAAATCAACCGGGTGGCCTTGACCCAAGGCATGCCCTCTGCCACGCTCTACCTTCGCATGAGCGCAGAGGCTGCTTTCCGCCGCCGGCTGGCCGTATCGGAGCCTGATCGCATTGAGCAGATGGGGCTTTCCTTCCAGCAGAAAATTGAGCAGGGCTATGAGCAATTGATGCGTGAATTTCCGGAACGCTATGTGGCCGTGGATGCCACCAAAGCCCCGGAAGAAGTGGCGCAGGAAGCCTTTGAAAAGATTTTTGACAGGCTCACCAAGGAGGGAATCCTGTAATGCGTGTTGTGGTTGGGATGTCTGGCGGCGTGGATAGTGCCGTTTCGGCCTTGCTTCTCAAGGAGCAGGGCTATGATGTGGTGGGCGTTTTCATGAAAAACTGGGAGGAACAGGATGAAAACGGCGTCTGCACTGCGGAAAATGACTGGCGGGATGTGCAGGATGTGTGCGAGCTCATCGGTATCCCTTATTATTCCGTAAACTTTGCCAAGGAATACCGGGACAGAGTTTTTTCCCTCTTCCTCAGCGAATATCAGAAAGGCCGCACCCCCAACCCCGATGTGCTCTGCAACCGGGAAATCAAGTTCAAGGCGTTCCTGGACTTTGCCATGCAGCTGGGTGCCGAAAAAATGGCCACCGGCCATTTCGTGCAGACGGACAATGAAGGCCATCTCCTTCGGGGTGTGGACACCAACAAAGACCAAAGCTATTTCCTCTATATGCTCCATCAGCCCCAGCTGCAAAAGGCCATTTTTCCTGTCGGTGGCAAAACCAAGCAGGAAGTGCGTTCCCTTGCCGAAAAATACAACCTGCCCGTTTGCAAAAAGAAGGATTCTACCGGCGTCTGCTTCATTGGCGAGCGTGATTTCAAGGCCTTCCTGCAGGGCTTTTTGCCGGCGCAGCCCGGCCCCATGGTTACCCCGGACGGCGAAACCGTGGGCAAGCATGACGGCCTGATGTACTACACCCTCGGCCAGCGTCGTGGCCTTGGCATCGGTGGCCGTGGCGACGGGCGCAGCTTCTTTGTGGTGGACAAGGATTTGAAAAACAACCGCCTCATCGTGGCGCAGGGCGAGGATCACCCCTTGCTTTACAGCCGTGCCGCCATGGCCGATCAGGCCACCTTTGTGGCCGACGCATTGCCGGAAAATACGCCTGTGCATCTTACCGCACGCTTCCGTTATCGTCAGCCCGATCAGGGTACCACCGTCACTCGTATCGGCGATCAACTGCATTTTGTCTTTGATGAGCCCCAGCGTGCCATCACCCCCGGCCAGAGTGCCGTCCTGTACGACGGTCCCTACTGCCTCGGCGGCGGCATCATCGACAGCGTGGAAAGGTAAAGAGAATAGGAATTATTATGCGGGAGGGGCTTTCTTTTCGGGAAAAGAAAGCCCCTTTCGCACGCTCTAAAAGAAAACCTGTTCGGGATGGGGAAATAAAAGCAAACAATTTCCCCGCACAAGCATGGGTTTTCCGTGAATGAATGGGGGATAAGCATAGAAATAAAACAAATGCCTGTTTCGTATAAAAATGCTGCGAAAAATGCCTTCTTTGTGTAAAAGGGGGGGAGCGACGCAGCCGTGACGGATGGATGGCCGTTCCTTTTTCCGCAAAAACACCCAATAAAAAACCGCCATTTTGGCGGCTTTTATTGTTATTCCATTTCCGGGAACTGATTTTCTGCGCCGGGGGTGACGATATCCGTCTTTTTCCAGATGGTATCGTCGAACCGGGCATAGGCAATATCCTTTTCCTGTTTGTCAAAATTGATGATGTCCAGAATTTTGCCGTCGAAGCTCAATACCACCTTTTCCCCATCCGCGCTGAGCTTAAAGGATGTAAACAGTTCCGTTTCGGTGATTTTTTCTTCATCCGATGCAAAGATAATCACATACCCTCTGGCAGGGATGATCCAATCCGGGAATACGAATTTATCCAGCGTCTTTTTTCCATCAGACAAGCACAACCCTTTCAGGTTCACATCTTCATCTGAATTGTTATAAATTTCAATCCAGTCCGGGCTTTTGCCGTCCTCGGTTTTCAGGGAACGCTTATTGGACGCCATGATTTCATTCAGCCGGATGCAGGAGAAATCAGGCATGGTTTCTTCGGCAAAGCAGGAAAGCAGGCCGCCCATCAGGCAGCACACCAACATCAATGTACAAAATTTCTTCATTTTCATCCCTCCACATATATCATAGCATGGTTTCTATGAAAAGAAAACATCTTTCTGCATTTTTCCCTTGCCCAAAGGGACAAAGATATCTTATAATAGATAAAAATGAATGTATGGAGGCTTTGCTATGCACCGCATCCGGTTAATAAACGATGAATGGAAATTTCTCTCCACGCAGGTGGGCGTATCCTATGAAGACGCTCTTTCTTCGGGCGGCTGGCAGAGGGTGGATGTTCCCCACGATTTTTTGATTCACGATACAAAAAATCTCTACAAAACCCAAACGGGCTGGTATCAGCGGCAGCTGGCTATTGATAAGAAGGAAGGTGAACGCTATCTGCTGCGCTTTGAGGGCGTTTATCAGGACAGCACCATCTTCCTCAACGGCACGCCCGTGAAGGAATGGAAATACGGCTATTCCACCTTTGAAGCAGATATCACCGACGCCGCTGTGGATGGGGATAACCTGCTGGTGGTGCGTGCGGTGCATCAAAGCCCCAACAGCCGCTGGTATTCCGGCGCAGGCATTTACCGCAATGTGTATTTCAAGACGGTAGGCAGCGTTCGCTTTGCTTCCGACGGTATTTATGTGACCCCCGTGCAGGAAGAGACGGCTTGGAAGGTCATCATCGACAGCGAAGTTGTGGCAGAGGATGCTTTTGAAGCGGAAATCACCCATACCCTCTTGGATGCCAAGGGGAATGAAGTGGCTTCCTGTAAGGGCACGGCCTCCGCTTGCGGCACGCTGACCCTTGAAATGCAGGGCATTCACCCTCATCTGTGGGACATTGAAAGCCCCTATTTGTATACCATCCATTCCTCCCTGAAAACGGAGAAGGCGCAGCATACCGTGTGCCAGAAAATCGGCTTCCGCACGGTAACATTCGATACGGAAAAGGGCTTTTTCCTGAACGGGCGGCCTGTAAAGCTCCACGGTGTATGCCTGCATCATGATTTGGGTGCGCTGGGTGCAGCCGTCAATAAAGAGGCCACCCTGCGCCAGATGCGCATCATGCAGGGCATGGGCGTCAACGCCCTGCGAACCTCCCATAACATGCCCTCCGTGGAAATGATGGAAGTGTGCGATGAGCTGGGCATTCTGGTGGATTCCGAAGCCTTCGATATGTGGGAGCGGCCCAAGACGGACTTTGACTATGCCCGTTTCTTCCCCGAATGGTATAAGCAGGATGTGACTGCATGGGTGCGCCGGGATCGCAATCATCCCAGCGTGATTATGTGGAGCATCGGCAACGAAATTTATGATACCCACGCATCTGATCGGGGTCAGGAAGTGACCCGGATGCTGAAAGAAGCGGTGGAAAATTCCGACTGGCGGCATCATGCCCCCTGCACCATCGGCAGCAATTATATGCCCTGGGAAGGCGGCCAGAAGTGCGCCGATATTGTGAAAATGGCCGGCTATAACTATTCGGAACGCCATTATGAAAATCACCATGCCCAGCACCCGGATTGGGTGATTTACGGCAGCGAAACCTTCTCCATTGTGCAAAGCCGGGGCATTTATCATTTCCCTCTGGATACCCCCATTCTGGCGGAGGACGATCTGCAATGCTCCGCTCTTGGCAACAGCTGCACCAGCTGGGGGGCCAAAACCTACGAAAAGTGCATCACCGATGACCGGGATGCCGCTTTCTGCATGGGTCAGTTCATCTGGACGGGCATGGACTACATCGGCGAACCCACGCCGTACCACACCAAGAATTCCTATTTCGGTACGGTGGATACTGCCGGCTTTGCCAAGGATGCCTTTTGGGTGTTCAAAAGCGCCTGGGATCATGATGCCGCGCCTTTTGTGCACATTTACCCCTACTGGGATTTCAACGACGGCCAGCGGATCGACGTGCAGGTGGCGTCCAACGCCCCGGCCGTGCGGCTGTCCCTGAATGGTAAAGAGATCGGCACCCAGTATTTCGATCGGGAAAAGGGGCTGGAGCTGATCGCCAAATGGCAGGTGCCCTATGAAAAGGGCGTGCTCACGGCGGAAGGGCTGGATGGGGATGGAAACGTGATTGCTTCCCAGTCTGTTTCTTCCTTTGGTGATGCGGCAAAAATCTGTCTGGAAGCCGATAAATCTGTTCTGCATGCCAATGGGCAGGATATGGCGTTTATTACGATTTCCATGGAAGATCAGGACGGCCATCCGGTGGAAAATGCCAACAACCGGGTGCGGGTAACGGTGGACGGCCCCGGCCGGCTGGTGGGGCTGGATAATGGCGATTCCACGGACATTGATCCCTGGAAGGGCACCAGCCGCAGGTTGTTCAGCGGCAAACTGCTGGCCATGATTGCCGCAACGGAAGAAACGGGCACCGTGACCATCACCGTTACAAGCCCGGGCATGCAGCCGGAAAGCCTGGTACTGCAGGCATCGGAAGCGGAAAAAATCCCCGGTGTGTCCTGCACGTACCGCTGCCCGGAAAGCCCGGAATGCAGCGAAATTCCCATCCGGAAAATTGCTTTGCATTGCGACGGCGGCACCGCCCTTTCCAAAGACAGGAAAACATTCGC
>JAZNQO010000033.1:0-16648 GCA_045590215.1 Clostridia bacterium
CTTGGTTATGCTGACAAACCGGACAAACTTTGGGGGCTTCTTTGCCGTTGTGGACATGACCGCAATTCAGGCACATCCAGCCGCATTCGTAATCTTCCACAAACAATTTGTTTTGTTCCATCCAATCGGCGAATTTTTTAAAACGGTCGCCGTGCGTTTTTTCAATCTCGGCTATCATATAAAACGACTGCGCAATCGCCGAAAATCCTTCTTCTTTTGCTTTGTCACCAAAACTTTTGTAAATCGGCTCGTATTCCTCATATTCATTGTGTACGGCGCAGCGAAGCAGTTGCCATACGGAATCGTGGATATCCACAGGGTAGCCGCCCTCTACCGTGATGGTATCACCCGTACAGTCTTTAAGGTGATTATAAAAAATTTCGGCATGTTCTTTTTCTTGGTCCGCGGTGAAACGAAATACTGCTTCAATGACAGGCAAGTTTTGCTTTTTTGCCGCTGCGGCGGCAAAGGTGTAGCGATTGCGCGCTTGGCTTTCACCCGCAAAGGCTTTCATCAAATTGTTCCGTGTTTCGCTGATTTTGAAATCGATTGACATAATTTATTCCCCTTTCTTACTCTCAGTTTAGGAAATGTTTCCACCGTTTATACAAGCAAATTTATTGACAAGTAGTTGCAAAGATTATATAATAAATCAAGAACATTTGTTCGAAAGGAGTAGCGGTGATGGAACGCACGATTTTGCATTGCGACGGGAATTCGTTTTTTGCTTCGGTGGAGTGTGCCCATCAACCGGAATTGTGGGAAGTTCCCATGGCGGTATGCGGTGACCCGAAAAACCGTCACGGTATTGTTCTTGCCAAAAATGAAAAAGCCAAACGATATGGCATTGTCACTGCGGAAACTGTGTGGCAAGCGAAACGCAAATGCCCCGAACTCGTGTTAGTACCGCCGCACTATGACCGGTACGAGGAATATTATCGCCGTATCAACGCTATTTATTGCGAATATACCGACCGTGTCGAGCCGTTCAGCATTGACGAATCGTGGTTGGATGTGACGGGCAGTAAGCGGTTGTTCGGCGACGGTAAAACCATTGCCGACACCTTGCGAAAACGCGTGAAAGATGAACTCGGTATTACGATTTCGGTTGGAGTTTCATTCAATAAATCGTTAGCCAAAATGGGAAGCGACTATAAAAAACCGGATGCCACTACCGTTCTCTCGCGTGAAACTTTTCAGCAAGTACTCTATCCGCTGCCGGTATCGCAATTGCTCTTCGCCGGCAAAAGTACTACCGAAACCTTAAAGCGCATGGGCATCGTCACTATCGGTGATTTGGCGACAGCCGATAAGACCTATATTAAAGCGGCGCTCGGCAAATCCGGTGTACTGTTACACGATTATGCCAACGGCATTGACCCCTCCCCTGTGCATTTATTCACCGATAAACGCACCGCCAAATCCATGGGTAACGGCATGACCTTTCGTCACGATTTATCGGGCGAAGAAGATGTTAAAAATGCCGTGTTGTTTTTAACCGAGCCGGTGGCAGCGCGTTTGCGTGCCGCTCACCAATTTTGCTCTACTGTACACCTCACGCTGAAATATCCTTCTCTGCAAACCATTACGCGCAGTCGCACTCTGCCGACACCCACCGCCGTCACCAGCGAGTTGTATGCCGGTTTGCTTTCGCTGCTGTATGACTGTTGGAAAATCGGCACGCCACTACGCAGTATCACCGTCACCGCGGCAAATTTAAGTGAAGATGAACCGATAACGCAACTTTGTCTGTTTGACGAAGAAAACAATACTCGTCACGAACAGCGTCGTACCATAGACAGCGCGGTAGACACACTCAATCAGCGGTTTGGAAAAGCGGCTGTACAACGCTGTGCGGCATTTCGTCACGTGCAAGATATGAAAGAAAATGAAAAAAAGTAGGATTTTGAAAAAAACAGTTGACAAAACTCTTTACAAAAGATATAATAAACAGCGTCGCCAACACCGTGTCACGGCATGTTGATGATGTGGCCCGGTAGTTCAGCTGGTTAGAACGCTAGCCTGTCACGCTAGAGGTCGACGGTTCGAGCCCGTTCCGGGTCGCCATTTGCTGCTATAGCTCAGTAGGTAGAGCGCATCCTTGGTAAGGATGAGGTCGCCGGTTCAAATCCGGCCATCAGCTCCAGAAGAACCGTCTGAAAGGACGGTTTTTTTGTCGTCAAAAACCGACGAAAAAGTTACATAAATATTGCAAAAATATGTATACATATTAAATAAAAAAGAAGCGAATGTAATGAACGGTTGTTTTGGGGCTAATCGGACAAAAATGTAAATCAGGATAGCACGAAAAAGAGGGATTTATCCTGATAATATTAGGTTTTGAAGTACTTAATAGAGTTGAAAAAAGCTAATGTATTCATGACAAAAATATTTATTTTTTTCTAAATAAACTTTACATTCTTTCCGATATATGGTAAAATTCAATGGTTAGAATACTGGAATTCTGTCCGTTTGCGGATTTCAATACAAACGAGGGAGGTCGCACCCCATGAAAAAGATTTTTGTCTTCATGCTCATCCTGTTCAGCCTTCTTATTTGCGTGCAGGCAAGTGCCGGTGCAAGCGAATACACACCACTGGTCAGCTTTACATTTGATGATAAGGAGAATTATCTCTCCAGCGGAGGGGTGACCGCCGTTGTGACGAGAGGCGAACCCACCTTTACCATTCGGGAAGTGGATGGAAACGGGGTTGTGAATGGTGCGCTTTATTTTGATGGAAACAGCGCATTGCAGATTCCCGTGGATTTGTCCGGCGTAACTGAATTTGAAATCAGTTTTGAATATTACGATGATACTGATTGGCAGAATCAAGGGGAAAAGGATTTATTCTATGTATCCGGTGCGGATAATCAATTTATTGGTGCCAACGTAAATACATATACCCCTTTTAAGGTTTTTTATGGTAATACTTCCAACGAAATCTACAATTTGCAAGCAAAGTCATGGCATAAAATTCGGCTTGAATATACATTCTCAGGAATTTATTATACTGTTAATAATGGAACAAGAACTTTATTGAGCAATACGGAATGTGACCTAAAAACCATACTGGGAGAAAGCCCTGTTTTTTATCTTGCAACGGGTTCAACGGCAGATAAAGATTTTGTCGGATATATCGACAATTTAAAGATCGGCATTTCCAAAAAGCCAAAACCCACGCCTATTGCCCTGAACCCCTTTAATAATCCAGGCAATGATCGCCCTAACCTGTATAACCACATGACGCTGAAGGCAGAGGGAAATGATGCGCCCCTTGAACGCATTGTGATACCGATTTTCAATGGCGATAAGGCGACAGTAACTCTTCCCGATGACGCTGCCATTATGAGCGGCTTTACGCCGGTGGCAGGCGGTTCCACTTATTCTGTTACGGAAGCAGCGGGTGGCAATCCCCGAAAGCTAATTGGCTGGTATAATATTGCTACAAAAAGATACTATAGCGTATTTGATGGCCCGGTGAATGTGACGGTTGAGCTGAAGGATGATAACAATAAGGACATCCTCAATGTTTTCTATGCGGACTGGGTTGCGGAAAGCTATGATTTCTACGATGATTCAGCGGCTACCGTTGAAACAGTGGACACCAACGCCTTTATTGACGTGCATCTTTTTGACTATTCGGATTTGGTGAACGTCATTAGCATGAACGTTCAGCAAAATAATATCAACAGTGAATCCTGGTCAGCGGTGGATAAGAGCAGCGATGGCTATCTGGTTTTCTCTGACTGGGGAACCTATCAAACAGAAGGTTCTATCGGCTTCCCCAAAGATCGTGGCGAAGCCAATAAATATAATAATCCTAATGGATATAATCAAAATGCAAATCCCGGCATTTTGAACGGAAATGGAAGAAATATTATTTCAAATCTCTTTGACACATCCAGCGTGCCCGGTGCCAACAGCTATATTCCGGGGATTAACCATCTGGGTACGGCCAATTACCTGTACCAATATGATAAAAAAACCAGCATGTATCATTATGAAAGCGGCGATAACGGCGCTGTCTTTAATCAAAGCGAGCAACGCTTCTATGTGCTGCAAGATGGCACAAAATATAATGGAAACAACAGCTTTTTCCCGCTGAATAGCGTAGGCCAGAATCTGGGCAAAGAAAACGGTGTGACTAATTTCTGGTTCGGCTTGAGCACCAAGGTGGATTTCTGGCTGCCGGACAACAGCAAAACAGACGGCACCAGTGAAAATAAAATCGATGGGAATCCCATGATTTTTGAATTCACCGGCGATGATGATATGTGGGTACTGATTGACGGTGAAGTGGTGCTGGATATCGGCGGTATTCATGACCCTGTACATGGAACGATTAATTTTGATACCGGCACTGTAACGGTTGGCAGCGAAACGAAAGCGAAGAAGGACGGCTTTGCAGCCGGCAATCACACCATGCAGATTTATTATCTGGAACGTGGTGGCGACAGATCCAACTGCGATATTTCGTTTAACCTGCTGCCCCGGATTACAAATAAGCTGGAGGTACGGAAGGTTCTGGAAGGCGGCACGTTGGAAGCAGGCGCATTCAGCTTTGTGCTGAAGGAAGCGGATGGCACTGTTTTGCAGACGGTTGAAAACGATGCGGATGGCAAGATCGTTTTCGATGCCATTACCTATACCCGGGATAACGTGAACACGGAAGCAGGCTACTCTGTATTCACCTATACCATTTCCGAAATAAACGACGGCAAACCCGGCGTTATTTACGATACCGATACAATCACCGCCACTGTGACCGTGACCATTGCGCAGAACGGCATGCTCACGGCGTCCACCGTGTACAGCGAAGCGACGCCCACGTTCAAAAACACCCAAATCATGGATGGTTTGATTGTCAATAAGACTGTTGTCAGCGACGCTGCGGCAGATAAGGCAAAGGAATTCACTTTCACAGTCACGTTGAGCGATACCGCCATCAACGGCACTTATGACGATATGACCTTTACGAACGGCGTGGCAACCTTTACGCTGAAAGACGGCGAAAGCAAAACGGCCACCGGCCTGCCCACGGGTATTACCTATACCGTGACGGAAACGACCGCCGATGGCTTCGACACCCAAAAAACAGGCGATTCTGGAACAATCAGCGAAACAGAAGCTGCTACGGCTTCCTTTACCAACACCCGGAAGACGGGTGACTTGACGGTCGAGAAAATCGTTGTCAGCGACGCTGCGGAAGATAAGACGAAGGAATTTTCCTTCATGGTGATGCTGAACGACACCACCATCAACGGCACTTACGGCGATATGACATTTACTGATGGCGTGGCAACCTTTATGCTGAAAGCCGGCCAAAGCAAGAAGGCCACCGGCCTGCCCACGGGCATTACCTACACCGTGACGGAAGCTGTGCCGGAAGGCTATGCTGTTGCGAGCAAGAAGAATGATAACGGCACCATCACCGAAACGATGGAAGATGTTGTTTTCGTGAACGAGCCTGTTGTTTCCGTCAGCGTGAAGAAGGTATGGGATCATAAGAACGATGCGACGACAATCGATCGGCCTGCAAACGCTACGGTTTATTTAGTGATTGATGGTCAGAAACAAATGAATTATCCCTATCAGCAAACGCTGAATGACAATAATAACTGGTCTTGCACTTGGGATAACCTGCCCAAGTACAGCTATGACAGCACGAAAAATACCTATGCTTTGATTGATTATGACGTATCGGAAATCTGGATGCAGGGATACGCTTGTTCTGTGGACGAAGATACGGCTGATAACGGCGATGTGGCGATTACCATCACCAATACCTATATCGACCCGAATCAGGTATTGCGGCTGCAAATTCCCGTACAGAAGATACTGACGGGCGGCGAAACGGATGAAGAATTCACCATGGTGATGGCGACGCAGTCTCATCCGCCTGCCCCCCTGCCCGTCAATCCCACTGTTTCCACGCAAGGCAGCAAGAATGGCGTTACGGCTACTTTTGAAATTATCGAAATTACAGCCGAAAAGTTAATGGCGGATAGTCCCAATTATTATGAAATGAGTTATTCTTGGAAAGTCTATGAACAAGAGGGATCTAACCCCAATATTATCTATGACTCCACTTTATATCTGGTGAACGCCAATTTCAAAATTGATGAAAACGGTGTGCTTATCTTTGCGCCCAGTTGGGAAGATGAAACGAAACTTCATTTTTCCGTTGAAGGCGGTAATGAGATGACACACACCATCACGAAAAATGAGGATGGTGTTTATGTCCTGTCGCCGCTGCCCTTCTTCAATGAAGTGGCTGTTGCGGAAAATATTGTGGTCACAAAGCGGTGGGTGACGGCAGACGGCCGTTCTGCGCCGGAAGGTGCTGCGGTTACATTCACTGTGTTTGCCGACGGTGAAAAGACGGATTATTTCGTCGTCCTGGATGGCGAACAGGATACGACTCGGCCCATCGGCGGCTATGAGAGCGCACCATGGACGGCCACGTTCACGAACCTGCCGAAATATAAAACCGTTCTGGACCAAAATACGGAAGACGGCGTTCGCAAAGAGCTCATCGTCTACACCGTGCAGGAAATCGATGGCTATCCCGGCTATACAATGACCTACGGAACGAATGAAGCCGGCGAAGCCCTGAAGGCTGCTGTGCATGGCGGCACCATCACCAACACCCAGGATGTGGGCGGCCTGAAGATCACAAAGACAGTGAAAAACGCGCTTGATGAGCATGCTGAAAAGGAATTTACTTTCACCGTCACCTTGAGCGATGCCGGCATCAATGGCACCTATGGTAATATGACTTTTGTCAACGGTGAAGCTACATTTACCCTGAAGCATAATCAGAGTATCGAGGCTTCCGGCCTGCCTGTGGGCGTGGAATACGTCGTTGAGGAAACACCGGCAGCTGGCTTCGCCGCCGATATCACCGGGGCAGAAGGAACCATCGAAAAAGGCAAAACGGCAGAAATCAGCTTTGTGAACACCTATAGCACTGAAGCAACAAGCGTGAGCTTCCCTGTGAAGAAAGTGCTGGAAGGCCGTGAACTGGCCGCCGGTGAATTCACGTTCACGCTGGTAGATGCGAAGGGCGACGAGATTGAAACCGTGACCAATGACGGTGAAGGCAATGTGACCTTCTCGCTCATCACATTTGAAGCGAAGGATGTGGGTGTACACACCTACACCATCCGGGAAGAAGTGGGCGATCTTGGCGGCGTGAAGTACGACGACCACGAAGTGAAGGTGACTGTGGCTATTACCGACGACGGTAAGGGTCAGCTGAAAGCGGATGTGCAATATGAAGGAAACACCACCTTCACAAATATTTACACGG
Source organism: Clostridia bacterium (assembly GCA_045590215.1). Taxonomy (GTDB): domain Bacteria; phylum Bacillota; class Clostridia; order Christensenellales; family Aristaeellaceae; genus RUG563. The sequence goes on from JAZNQO010000033.1 coordinate 7,314, forward strand.
CGGCGGGCAGCTTCACCATCTATGCTGAAAAGACGGTGGATGGCAAGGTGCCGACAGTGGACGAAGTGTTCAGCTTCATCCTGAAGGATGCAAGTGGCAAGACGTTGCAGACAGTACAGAACGAGAAGGGTGTTATTACCTTTGCGCCCATTGCGTTCACGCTGGATGACGCCGGAAAGACCTATACCTATACAATCGAAGAAGCGGAAGCCGATGGCTATCAGACGGACGACAGCGTGTACACGCTGGCTGTGACCTTGCAGGACGATGGCAAGGGCGGCATGGCGGTGACAGGCGAGGTGACGAAGGACGGCGCAAAGGCTGATCGCATCCTGTTCAACAATATTTCCTTGAGCGGCTTGACCATTGGCAAGACGGTGGTGGGCAGCGAGACGGAAAAGGCCTTTGCCTTTGAAATCACCCTGACGGATAGGAATGGAAAAGCATTGACGGGCAGCTACCCGGTGACGGGCGGTGGCGTGAACAGCATTGAAAACGGCGGTTCCATCCTGCTGAAGAACGGCGAAGAAGCGATGATTGCCGACCTGCCCATCGGTACCAAGTATACCGTGGAAGAAAAGGCCGTGAAGGGCTACACCACCACGGTGGACGGCGCAGAAACCGTCTTTGCCAGAGGCGAAATCACCAAGGACGAAAACAGAGTGGACTTCGTGAACACGCTGAAGACGGTGAGCTTCCAGGTAACGAAGCAATGGCAGGGCTTGGAAGGCGATGCGATTCACCTGACGCTGTATGCCAACGGTGAAAAGATGGATCCGCAGCCCAGCGTGAGCCGGAATGAAAACGTGTACACCTACAGCGACTTGCCCCAATACACGGAAGACGGCAAGGGCATCGTCTATGCCGCCAAGGAAAAATTCATGGATGGCTACATGACAATGTACCTGAACAAGGCTCCCTATGAGCAGGAAAGCGATATGGTCTATGACGGTGGTAAGATCGTGAACCGGGCTGTGACGGAGTTCGCGGTGAAGAAGGTCTGGGAAGGCCTTGCGGAGGACGAAGAAGCACCGCAGATTGAGCTGACCTTGTATTGCAACGGCGAGGCCATGGACAAGGCAACGCCCAAGGCCGACGAAAACGGCTGGTATCGCTATTACAACCTGCCCCTGTTCAAGGGCGAAGTGAAAGCGGAATACACGGTTGTGGAAACGCCCCTTGACGGCTACACCGTGACCTACGGCGATGATGCCGAGGCTACCAGTGCCAAGAACGGTGAAACGATCACCAACCGGAAGATTCCTAAGACGGACGACAACAGCCATATCGCCCTGTGGACGATGACGGCGGCTGTCTCCATGGCCGGGCTGGTAATTCTGTTGAAGAAGCGGAAGAAAGCCTGAATAATCCAATAAACCAAGCCGGTATGCAAAACGCATGCCGGCTTTTCCATGCAAAATTTTCCCGATTTCACCATAGAAAATTCGGAAAATGCAACCAAAACAAACATGAATGTATATTTTGATTGGTTGACGTAACATTTTCGGCGTTGTATGATGGGAATGAGGTGAGGAAAATGGCAGTGATGATGAACCAATTGAAGGTATTTCGCTCGAAGATAGGGATGACCCAGGAGGAAGTGGCTGAAAAGGTGGGCGTGTCCCGGCAGGCCGTTGCCAAATGGGAGAAGGGCGAAACCCAGCCGGATATTAACAGCTGCGTGAAGCTGGCGGATTTATTCGGCATGTCGCTGGATATGCTGGTGAGAGGGATGAAAGAGGATACGAGGGTGGACGGTCATCGGCTGATGGGCTGCGTGAAGATGAACGACAAGGGACAGATTACCCTGCCGGTTTCTGTTCGGGAGGCGTTCCAGATGAAGCCGGGAGATCAGATTCTGGTGCTGGCGGACACGGAAAAGGGCATTGCGCTGGTGAATATGGGCAGCATGCCGGGGGACGAAAAATTTTCGTATTAATTTTGAAAAGAGGAACATGAACCATGAATGCCATTGAAGCCAAGGGGCTTACCAAACGTTTCGGCCATAAAACGGCGGTGGATCATATGAACCTGACTGTGGGGCAAGGAGAGCTTTTCGCCCTGCTGGGGGTGAACGGAGCCGGGAAAACCACGGCCATCCGCATGCTCTCCTGCCTGTCCGCACCCACGGAAGGGGAGGCCTTTATCAGCGGTTGCAGCTGCCGGACGGAGCCTGCGCAGGTGAAAAAACGCATTGGCATTTCGCCCCAGGATACAGCCGTGGCGGAGAACTTGACCGTGTTTGAAAACCTGTATTTTATGGCGCAGGTGTATGGCTTTGAAAAAAAGCAAGTATTGGCCAAAGTGGAAGAAATGATTGCGCTTTTTCGCATGCAGGATGTGAAAGACGCACGGGCGAAAACCCTTTCCGGCGGTTGGAAGCGCAAGCTGTCCATCGCTATGGCGTTAATCAGCGGGCCGGAAGTGCTGTTTTTGGATGAGCCCACTTTGGGGCTGGATGTGCTGGCTCGCAGGGAGCTTTGGCGTGCCATTGCCGCCCTGAAAGGGAACATCACCATCCTGCTCACCACCCATTACATGGAGGAGGCCGAGCATCTGGCCGATCGCATTGCCGTGATGATGGAGGGAAAAATTGCTGCCTGCGGCACACTGCAGGAATTGGAATCCCTGACGGGCAAGCAGGGTCTGGAAGCCGCCTTTGTGGAAATTGCGGAAAGAGGGATGGTGTAAAATGTATAAAATCAAGGCCTTTGCCCTTCGTAATGGCAAGGAAATTTTACGGGACACGCTGAGCTACATTTTCTGCCTTGGTTTTCCCCTTGTGATGCTGGCCATCATGACGCTGGTAGACAAGAGCATCCCCAAGGAAGTCGGTATGACCATCTTTCGCATTGATAACCTGACCGGCGGTATTCTCATTTTCGGCCAAACCTTTGTGATGCTTTTTACCGCCATTACCGTGGCCAAAGACCGCAGCGGTGCCTTCCTCGTGCGCATGTATGCAACGCCCATGAACGCTATGGATTTTGCCGCCGGGTATATGCTGCCCATGCTGGCGATTTCCTTGGCGCAGGGGCTGCTCATTGGCCTTTGCGCAGGGATTATCTCCCTTTTCACGGGAACTGCGCTCAATATAGTCGGCCTGCTGCTTTCTTTCACTGCGCTGATTCCCTCCGCTGTGCTGTTCATTGCTTTCGGCCTGCTCTTTGGCACGCTCTTTAGCGAAAAAGCGGCTCCCGGTATTTGCTCCATTGTCATTTCGCTGGGATCTTTCCTTGGCTCCATCTGGTTCGATGCCGAGGCTACCGGCGGTGTGCTCCTTTCCATCAGCCGCTGCACGCCCTTCTATTACTGCACAAAGTCCGTCCGGGCTGCCCTGCACCTGACCTTGTCTGCCGATGCGTTCCTTGTGCCTCTTGCGGTGGTGATTGCGTCGGCAGCTGTTTTGAGCGCAATCGCCGTGGCCGTTTTCCGGGCGAAGATGAAGGCGGATCTGGCGTAAAGCGGAGGCTTATGCAGCCTCTGCACCACCGAACCCAAGGAGTTCAGCCTTTGAATTGAGGCCGGCAATGGGGTTGTGAAGGCTTGCAAATTTGAGTGCGCCTATTGCGTTCAAGGATCATTAACCGCACACAATGAAAACAGAAAAGGCGTCACGATGGGAAATAACTCTCCCTCGTGCGCCTTTTTGTTTTCCCTGGATGCTTTGCATCCGGTTTGGCGGCGATGCGTCTACGTTGTTTTAGCGGCAGATTGCCGACAGAATACGCTCCCCTTCAACCGCTACTGGGTGCAGGGACAATGTCTCTGCCCGGAGTTCGGGGGTGGGGCCTCCGAAAACCTCGTCCATCACCACTTATTGAACACCTTTTCCGCAAAGCCCAGGAAATTCTGGATGTTCAGAACGGTGCCGTCATCCAGCACAGCCTTGCCGGTGAAGCGGCCGAACACCTGATGCTGATCGGAGCAGAGCAGTTTCAGGTCGATCAGGGCGTTGCGGTCGATTATGGGTTGGAAGTCCATTTCAAAGCGGCCATCGCTGGAAGAAAATGTCCACGGAGCGAGGAAATCGTACTGGCCGTCTTTTTCGGGGATATGGAAGGTGACGTGGTCCAGCTTGTGAGCGACGCCGTTATAGAAGAGCATATTTTCGGTAGCGGCGGAGGTATCGCCAAAACCATAGCCGATATTGAAGCCGAAGGGCACGCCCTGCACGAGGCCGGATGCGCTGCCCCAATACCAAGTATTTTTATAAGTCCACACACCTCTGCCCCAATCCAGTACGGCGAAGGAATGGGCCGGGGCAAAGAGATACTCTTCGCCCTCGTATTCCACCCGGCCTTCAGCCTTCATACAGTTGATTTTCTGGTTATAGTAAAAGGCCTTATCGTTGCCGGGAAAGGGGGTGGCAATGACCATGCTGTCCCTCGGTGCATCGGTCAGGGTCACGTCAAAGAGGAGGGGTTTTCCCTTGGAAAAATTGTCCACATGCCCATAGAGCCTGCGTTCTTTGCCGTTGTTTTCAAAGGCCATCTGCCAGCCCTTGCCGGAAATGGAAACATCGCCCTGTGCACTGGAGGCAGGCAGGTTTCGTTTGCCCATGGGGAAGGGCTCAATTCTCGATTGGGTATTGGAGCCCTTGGCCCCTTCAAACCACATGAAAGAGATGCTATCCATGCTCATATAGCCGTTATCGGCAATGGTGAGGGCGAGGGCAAAGCAATCGGAGGTAATGAGATAATAATCCCATTCCTTGATGCGCAGCTTGCTGGCGGCAATCTGCTCACGGTTATATGTTTTCACAAGGGAGGTGGCATAGCCTGTTTCGATCAGTTTTCCCTGCTTGTCCAGAAGCGGGCCGGGGGTGGTTATTTTGCGTTGGGACATGGTGCATGTCTCCTTTCCCTATGCGGTTTTTATGTGATTTTATTATAGCTTTTCCCGTGCTGTTTGGCAAGGGGGACGGGAACTTTCATCCTTTACAGAAGGCGGCGTTTCGTGGTATAATAATATGAAAATGTATGGATTTACATCCGTTCAATATGAAGGAGGAAATTTATTTATGGCTCGCAATCAATTCGGCGGTTTTGGCGGCCCCAACATGCAGCAGCTGATGAGGCAGGCGCAGAAAATGCAGGAACAGATGCAGAAGGCCCAGGAAGAACTGGACGCCAAGGTATACGAAGCATCTGCAGGCGGCGGCATGGTGAATGTGAAGGTCAGCGGCAAGAGAGAACTGCTGGAAATCAATATTAAGCCCGAAGCTGTGGACCCTGATGACGTGGAAATGCTGCAGGATCTGATTATGGCGGCGGTGAACGAAGCCCTGCGTGAAGGCGAAAAGACCCGTGAAGACACCATGGGTGCCATGGCTCCTGCCGGCATGGGCGGCCTGTTCTGATTTCTATGCAGGAAGGAATAGATCCTATCGCCCGGATTGCGCTGCAATTGGCAAGGCTGCCGGGCATTGGGCAAAAAAGCGCACAGCGATTGGCGTATCATATCGCCGCCATGCCGGAAGATGATGTAAGGGAACTGGCGGCTGCCCTTTGGCAGGGCCGGAAAGCACTGCGTTTTTGCAGCCGCTGCGGCAATTATACCCAAGGGGAATTGTGTTCCGTTTGCGCAAACGACCAGCGCATGAACGGTCAGCTTTGTGTTGTCCGGGATGCGAGGGATGTGGCGGCGATGGAGCGCATCCGGGATTATAAGGGGCTGTATCATGTGCTGGGGGGCACGCTTTCCCCCATGAACGGCATCGGGCCGGAGGATATACGCATCAGGGAACTGCTGTCCCGGCTGGGCTCGGAGGATATTCAGGAAGTGATTCTGGCCACCAACCCGGATATCGAAGGCGAAGCCACGGCCACCTATATCGCACGGCTTATCAAGCCCATGGGCGTGAAAGTGACCCGGATTGCCCACGGCGTGCCGGTGGGCAGCGACTTGGAATATGCGGACGAAGTAACATTGGCCAAGGCCATGGAAGGCAGGCGTGAATTATAATGCTGCACTTTTTTCATGGGGTAATGGGTTCCAGCAAAACGGCCATGCTGCTGATGCAGCGGCATAATTGCTTGGAATTGGGGCTGAAAGTGGCGTTGGTGAAGCCGGCGGTGGATACCCGCATTTCGGTGGAAACGGTGTATTCCAGGGTGGGGCTGCAGGCGGAAGCGGAAATCGTGCTGGAAAAGGGCTACAGCGTCAGGGAACAATTGAACTGGCTGGCGGTGCAGCATGCGCACTCTGACTTTGAATACATTTTTGTGGACGAAGCCCAGTTTTTGACCGAAGAACAGGTGCAGGAGCTGGCGGATCTGGCCGACGACCGGCAGATATTCTGCTATGGCCTGAAAACGGATTTTCAGGGCAATTTCTTCCCCGGCTCGGCGGCACTGCTTCGCTTGGCAGAGGATATTCAGGAAGTGTACGGGGCCCTTTGCTGGTGCGGCAAAAAGGCCACCATGAACACCCGTATCAATGGCCGGGGCGATGTGATCAAAGAGGGCGAACAGGTGCTCATTGATAATCAGAACGAGATTAAATACATCGGTCTTTGTTATAAGCACTGGAGAGAGGGGAAATCCCATGCCTGAAATGCTGAATCTGAATGATTATACGGGAACGCTGGCTTTGCTGGCGTTTTTTGCGCTCATTTGCGTGTTTGTGGTGATGCTGGTGCTGAACGGAAAGCAAAAAAGGCGCATCGAGCATCTGACGCATGAGCAGGAGCGCATTGCCCGGGAAACCCTGCGGCAAAGTGATTTTATGCAGATGAGCGAAATGCAGTCCCTGCGCCTTGTGCAGAGCCTGGATCAGCGCAGCCAGGACGAGGCTCTTCGCCTGCAAAGCGTGTCCCAGCAGATTGAAAACATCAGTCAGGGGCAGGAAGCAAGGCTGCAGCATATGCAGCGGCAATTGGACGAAAAGCTGTCCCAGAACGAACAGCGGATGGAGCGTATGCGGGATACGCTGCAAAAATCCGTCACGGAACTGCAGCAGGAAAACAGCAAAAAGCTGGAGGAAATGCGCATCACTGTGGACGAAAAGCTGCATGCCACGCTGGATAAGCGGCTGGGGGAGAGCTTTCAGATGGTGTCCCAGCGGCTGGAGCAGGTGTATAAGGGGCTTGGCGAAATGCAGACGCTGGCCAGCGGCGTGGGCGATTTGAAAAAGGTGCTCACCAACGTGAAAACAAGGGGCGTCTGGGGGGAAATGCAGCTGGGAACACTGCTGTCTCAAGTGCTGTCCCCGTCCCAGTATGAGGAAAACGTGGCCGTTGTGCCGGGCAGCCAGCAGCGGGTGGAATTTGCGGTGAAGCTGCCGGGGCAGGGAGATGGAACGCTTTACCTGCCCATTGATTCCAAGTTCCCCTTGGAAGATTATGAGCGGCTGCTTGCTGCCTATGATACGGCGGAGCCGGAAGCGGTGGCAGCGGCTTCCAATGCCCTGCATACCGCCTTGAAAACGGAGGCCAAGCGCATTGCATCCAAGTATATTGCGCCGCCCCATACCACGGATTTTGCTGTGATGTTTTTGCCCATTGAGGGCTTATATGCCGAGGCTTTGCGCATCCGGGGCTTGGCAGAGCAGGTGCAGCAGCAGTATCGCATCATCATTGCCGGCCCGACAACGCTCAACGCCCTGCTTTCCAGCCTGCAGGTGGGCTTCCGCACGCTGGCCATTGAAAAGCGGACGGATGAGGTCTGGCAATTGCTCAGTGCCGTGAAGACGGAATTCGGCAATTTTGCCGGGCTTTTGGAAGCAACGCAAAAGCGCATGCACGCCGTGACGGAGTCCATTGAATCTGCCACGAGGAAAACACGCACGATCGAGCGGAAGTTGCGGCAGGTGGAGGCCCTGGACGAGCACAGTGCCGCCCGGCTCCTTGGCGATGCGGAACCCCTGATCCACTTAACGGAGGAATAACGTTTTGAACAAAAAGGATATTGCCCAGCTGAAACGCCGCCTGCATGCGGAAAAGAACCATATCACCAGCATCCTCGGCCTGTATGTGAACAGCCAGAATGAGCCCATCGCCGCCTTTGAGCAGGTGCCCGTGCGCACTTCCAAGGAGGATATGGAGAAATATTGCGCCATTTTCCGGCGTATTCTTTCCGGCGAAACGGAGCAGAACCTCTTGACCATTGATTTCACCCCGGAACAGGTGATTCACGGCCAGGAATACGGCCTTTTGACCGAGCTCAAGGACTGCGCCATTCATAACGACGAGCTAACCGACGCTTTCTTTGAACGGGTGCGCTCTTGCCTGCCGCAGGTACAGGATCAACATCATTTGATTTTATTGATGCACGACGCCTGCGATATTCGCCATCATAACAGCGATGGCAGCGATGACGAGGGGCTTTCCGATACCATTTTCCATTACATCCTGTGCGCTGTGTGCCCCGTGAAGCGGAACAAAGAGGCTCTGTGCTATGATGCCGGGGAAAATGCCTTCACCAGCCGGGATGGCGAATGGGTGGTGGGCATGCCGGAAGAGGGTTTTCTGTTCCCGGCCTTGGAGGACGGCGCACCCAATATCTATAATGCCCTTTGCTATACCCACAAAGCCGATGGCACCCAGGATGCTTTCATCGAAACCGTCTTCGGCGCACAGCCGCCTGTGCCCAGTGCCGTGCAGAAGGAAAATTTCCAGATGCTGCTTTCGGAAACGCTGGGCAATGAATGCAGCTATGAGCTGGTGCAGTCCATTCATGAGCAGGTAATGGAGCGCATTGAGGAGCAAAAGGCTGACAAGGAAAATCCACTGCCGCCCAAGATGGAAAAACGGGAAGTGGCCGCCGTGCTCACAGAATGCGGCGTGACGGATGAAAAACGGGCGGCCTTTGAGCAGAAATTCGATGAGGAATTTGGGCTTTCCGGCATGGTGAACGCCGTTGCCGTTTCCAGCCCCAAGCAGTTCCAGCTGAAAACCCCGGATGTGGTGATCCGCGTGTCCCCCAGCCGCAGCGATCTGGTGGAAACCCGGATTATCGACGGCCATCCTTACATCCTCATCCGTGCCGAAGAAGGCGTGGAAGTGAATGGCGTGAATGTCAGGATTTAAGGAGAGGAAGATACGGGGGCTTATGCAGCCCCCGAACCCCTGCACCAGAGGCCGTGCCTCTGGACTCCGATTGGCGAACAGGAAGCAGGGGAGTAAAAACCATGTGCGCCTGAAACTGTGAGAAACGAATATCGGGGCTTATGCAGCCCCCGCCCCCCTGCACCAGAGTCCGTGCCTCTGGGCTCCGATTGGCGAACAGGAAGCAGGGGAGTAAAAACCATGTGCGCCTGAAACTGTGAGAAACGAATATCGGGGCTTATGCAGCCAAGTCGGAGGCCAAGCGGTCTTAGGAAGACAAACCAAA